>CAZXSK010000023.1:0-39201 GCA_964642855.1 uncultured Planctomycetaceae bacterium
GGGCAGTCTTGTCAGCGGCAATGGCTGCGTCGTCCGCCGGGGTGGCCGAGGCGTCATTGCCGTCGAGGTTGGAGTGGTTGTAGAAGAGATTCCGCTGGAGGACCTCGGTATCGGCCGGTTCGATAACGAAATCGGCGGCCGGGGACCACCAGGTGTTGTTGGTTTCGTCGGTTTCGTCGATCAGGCCGGTGCTATCGATGGAGACGGCGATGTAGTACGTGCCGGCCGGGGCGGACGTGGGCAGCACGAGTGGGGCATTCGGCTCGTCGAAGATATCGCCCGGGGCCCAGTAGGAATCGCTCGGCGCGAAGACCAGCACGTCGTCTTCGTTGCCCCAGACGGTGTCGGTGCTGAGGCGTACTTCGGTAACGATCGGCAGCAGAGCGCCCTGGCCGTCGGTGGCGATGGCCAGCCCGTCTCCCTGGTTGCCGCCGCGGACATCGAAGGTCACGGGGTCGCCCGGGTGATAGGTTCCGGGGGTGTAATCGCGGACCTCGAAGAACAGGTCGGGCTCGCCGCCGGCGGTTCCGCCTTCGGTCCGGAAGAGGACATCCTGGGATACTTCCTTGCCGACATGCACGAAGTAGTTGCTCTCGGTGAAGTCACCGTGCCCGGTGATCAGGATCATCGACCACTCGTGCCATTGCCCCGGGGCGAGGCCGTTGACCTGGACACTGGTTTTATCGAGTTCGCTGCTCTGGCCGAACACGGTTGTCCAGTTGCCGTCGCCGACTTCCTCGATGTGGTTCCAGAGGAACTCTGCGTCGGGGTCGGTGATCGGTTCCCAGGTCAGCAGGGGGTCGACGGACACCTCGGTCTCCGCGGTCAGCGGGTTGGTGGGCACGGGCTGCTGGGTCGGCCAGGCGAGGGGCCCGGATTCGTTGCCGAAGTAGAAGTCGATGTTCTCCGAGCCCCAGGGCCCGGAGATTTGGAAGGTGTAGTTGCCGGCCGGGAACTCGTCGTCCATGGCCTGGCGGGAACCGAACAGGTCGTTGTCGTATTCCCACTCGAGCGGCCCGTCGGGTTGCAGGTCGTAGGAGTTCCCCAGCGGCGAGTGCAGCTGTATGCTGGTGAATTCGCGCGTGCTTTCGGGGTCGATGGTGGCGCTGACCCAGACCTCGTATTCGTCGACCGTGGAGAACCCCTGATAGTCGGTCTGGAGACTCATGTGGAAATTCACGTCGCGGGGTGTCTGGATGTCTCCGATGACCACCGAGAGCCCGTCCCAGGTTCCGGGGTTGCTGAACACTACGTATCCGGTGTAGCCGGACTGGTCGAAACCCAGGGTGCCCACCGTGCCGTAGACTCCGTCGGCCGGGCCGTACATCTCCCCTATCTGACTGCAATTGCCCGTATACCCTATACCGGGATAGCTGCCAACGGAGGAGGCAAAGCTGTCGACTTCTACCTCGCCCTTGGCTGCGAAGACATAGAAGTCGTAGGTACCCTCGACGGTGAAGGTGGTGTTGGGGTCGCTGGATTCGGCCAGGAGGGTGTAGTCCTGCTGATCGATATTGTAGAAGTACTCCCAGGCTTCGGGCTCCCATCGGTAATCGGTGTTGCCCCCCCAGACGGCGTAGACATCGCCCGAGAGCAGGAGGCGTGGCTCGAGGGGTTCGACCAGGCCGATGGGCCCGGTTGGGGTTACGGGAGCGTTCGTACGGTGACCAAGCAGACCACGGATTGCGCGGGCGAGAGAGAACATCCCCTATCCTCCTTCATGCAGGAAACAACGCCGCCCGGCCGATGCCATGCGGCGGACTCGATCAGCCGGTGCAATTACGTTGACACACAGCCCGGTTGATTGGCATGAAGATATGCCGAAATCGCATTGGCGCCAAGCGAATTCGGGCCTCCTGCCGGCCGGCGAGGCCGGGTCTGCACGCCGATACCGGTGCGTTCCGAAGGTTCGGGATGCTCCCGCAGCCTGGATTTTCAGAACGTCTCGATGTTGTCTGTAAGCTGGGCGCCCTGGCGGGCGGCGCGGGCCTTCCAGTCGTCCATCGTTTCGCCCGGGTTGGGGAAGTACGCGCTCTCGGTGTGCTGCGATTCCATCAGTTCGGCTGCCCGTTGGACGAGGTCGGCCCGGGCGCGTGCGAGGTTCTCGGTCTCCATGCCGTCGTGGACAATGTCGTAGACCTCGATGGGTGCGTCGGTGCCCGCTTTCCAGCATCGGCAGTCGCCGATGCGGACGGACTGCTCCAGGCCGCCGGCGCCCCAGAATTCCCAGTAGAGAAACTCGTGGGCCTGCTGCCGGTCGGGCTGGCCGGTGAGCGTAGGGACGATGCTGATCCCGTCGGTGGTGGGGCAGTCGGCCTGGGCGAGTTCAGCGGCGGTGGGCATGAGGTCCCAGAACGCCCACGGGTGGTCGCAGACGCCCGGCTGGGTGATTCCGGCCGGCCAGTGTGCGATCATCGGCACGCGCAGGCCTCCTTCGTGCAGGTCGCCCTTGCCGCCCTTGAACGGCCCGCGGTGGTGGAAGAACTCGTCGAGCGTGGGCACGCCCCGGTCGATCAGCTCGCGCGGGATCTCGTCCATCGGGCTGTAGCCGTTGTCGCTGCAGAAGAAGATCAGCGTGTTGTCCAGGAGGTCGAGCTCCTTGAGCAGGTCGACCAGCCGGCCGATCTCGGTGTCCATATAGGTGACCATGGCTGCCCACTCCTTG
Source organism: uncultured Planctomycetaceae bacterium (assembly GCA_964642855.1). Classification (GTDB taxonomy): domain Bacteria; phylum Planctomycetota; class Phycisphaerae; order SM23-33; family SM23-33; genus CAZXSK01. The sequence goes on from CAZXSK010000023.1 coordinate 2,666, forward strand.
TGGAGCTGGCTGGGCCAGTCGAGATCGGCGTAGGGTCCGAGATCGGGCACGACGAGCTTTCCGTGCGGCGGGGTGTAGGCCAGGTACAGGAAGAACGGATCGTCGGCGTGGTCGCGGACGAACTCGCGCGACGCCTCGGCGTAGATGTCGAACGTGTAGCGGGCTTTCTCGGGCTGGGCGATTTCGTCGAGCACGAGCTTGCCGCTGTCGTCGTAGGTGCGCGGCTTGGTGGGCTCGAAGCCTTCGTGCTGGGGCAGTTCGATTCGCTGGTCGTTCTTCCAGATGTGCGTGGGGTAGTAGTTGTGGGCGTGCCGCTGGTTGAGGTATCCGCAGAACTCGTCGAAGCCCTTGGCGTTGGGCGTGCCGGGCTGGTCGTAGTTCGACAGGCCCCACTTGCCGAACAGGCCGGTCGCATAGCCAGCCGATTTGCAGACGTCCGCGACGGTGACGTCGTCGGGCTGGAGGCAGTGCCGGTAGCCGCCCAGCATGTTCGCGCGGACGGTGGCGTGTCCCTGGTGGAGCCCCTGCATGAGGCTGGACCGCGACGGGGCGCAGACGGTCGAGCCGCTGTAGCACTGGGTGAAGCGCAGGCCGCCGGCGGCGAGGGCGTCGATGTTGGGGGTCTGGATCCTTCTCTGCCCGTAGCAGCCGCAATCGGCCCAGGCGAGGTCGTCGGACATGATCCAGATGATGTTCGGCCGGGGGTCGTCGGTGCGCGTCATGCGAGATTCTCCGTGGCTGAGGGTTCGCGGGATTCCAGCGAGGGATTATACCGTCGCGCGTCGGGGCGTGCACGCGTCGCGACGGGCACTGTCAGCTTCCCGCCTCCTCGGCTGGCTCTGGACCCTCCGTCTCCGGCGCGATAGACTCCCCGTCCGACTTGACCGACCCCCCGGGAGACGCCCATGACCGACAAACGATCGTGTACCATCGGCTCGGAGGCCATCGACGGCCGGAGGCTTGTGCTCATCGCCGGGCCCTGCATGGCCGAAAGCGCCGAGCTCTGCATCGACGTCGCCGGCGCGATGCGCGACCTGTGCGCGAGCCTGGGCGTCGGGTACGTCTTCAAGGCCAGCTACGACAAGGCCAATCGGTCCAGCGCAACCAGCTACCGCGGGCCCGGCATGGAGGAGGGCCTGGCGTGGCTGAAGCGCGTGCGCGATGAGATTCGCGTGCCCGTCCTCACCGATATTCACCTGCCCGACCAGGCTGACGTCGCAGGCCGGGTCGTCGACGCCCTGCAGATTCCGGCGTTCCTCTGCAGACAGACCGATCTGCTCATCGCGGCGGGGCGAACCGGCAAGGCGGTCAACGTCAAGAAGGGTCAGTTCATGGCCCCGTGGGACATGGGCCAGGCCGTCGCGAAGATCAGTTCGACCGGCAACGAAAATATTCTGCTGACCGACCGCGGCACGACGTTCGGCTACAATCGCCTGGTGACGGATCTTCGGGGCATTGCGCAGATGCAGGAATTCGCGCCGGTCTGTTTCGACGCGACCCACAGCGTGCAGGAGCCCGGCGGGCTGGGTACGGCGTCGGGAGGCCAGCGACAGTTCGCGCCCCTGCTGGCCCGTGCGGCCGTCGCCGCCGGGGCCGACGCACTGTTCATCGAAACCCATCCCACGCCGGACAAGGCCCTTTCCGACGCCGCCTGCCAGATTCCCGTCGATGACATGCAGGCCTTGCTGGAGACCTGTCTCCGCGTGTTCCAAGCCGTCCGCGAGGCCTGAGACGTGCTGAACTACCGGCTGCTATCGTGCGACGGTCGGGCCCGCCGCGGAACGCTGACCACTCCGCACGGACCGGCCCAGACGCCCGCGTTCATGCCCGTGGGCACGTGCGCGACGATCAAGGGCGTCACGCCGGATCACGTCCGTGCGGCCGGAGCCCGGATCGTGCTGGCCAACACCTACCACCTGCTGCTTCGCCCGGGTCCGCAGACCGTCGCGAACCTGGGCGGGTTGCACGCGATGATGGGCTGGGACGGGCCCATCCTTACCGACAGCGGCGGCTACCAGGTGTTCTCGCTGGCTCATCTGCGCAAGCTCGACGAGCAGGGCGTGGCCTTCCGGTCGCACATCGACGGTTCGGAGGTGCAGCTCACGCCCGAATCGGCCGTCGAGGTTCAGCACCACCTCGGGGCGGATATCATCATGCAGTTGGACGAATGCCCGCCCTTCGACGCCTCACGCGACGACGTTGCCCGCGCGGTGGACCTCTCCGCCCGCTGGGCCCGTCGATGCCGCGACGCCTGGGACGCCGCGGGAAGGAAGTCTGCCCAGGGTCACGACCAGGCGCTGTTCGCCATCCAGCAGGGGGGCGTCCATGACGACCTTCGCGCCCGATCGGCCGAGGCGCTGGTCGAACTCGACCTGCCCGGCTACGCCATCGGGGGGCTGTCGGTCGGCGAGGGGCACGAGAAGCTCGTCGCGACGCTCGATCCGATCGACGATCAGTTCCCCGCGGGCAAGCCCCGCTACCTCATGGGCGTCGGCGAGCCGAGGGACATCCTGGCGGCCGTCGGGCGGGGCGTGGACCTGTTCGACTGCGTTCTGCCCACGCGCAACGGTCGAAATGCCCAGGCGTTTACCTTCGCGGGCAGGATCCGCCTGCGGAACGCCTGCCACACCGACGATCCGTCGCCCATCGAAGCCGGGTGCGATTGTTACGCCTGCGAGCATTTCTCGCGGGGGACGATCCGTCATCTGTTCATGGCCAGGGAAATGCTCGGGCCCACGCTGGTGACCATCCACAACCTGCGGTTCTTCGCCCGGATGATGGCCGGGATTCGCGAAGCGATCGAAGCCGGGGAGTTCAGCCGGCGCTGCGAGCGATGGCTTGGGGGGATGTACGGCGAGGACGATCCAGCCGGCGGATCCGGATGATACACTACAATACCATTTGACGCCCGGGGCAGGTTTGTGGACAATGCCCGGCTCGACTGGAACGAAAAACGTCGGGCCTACCGGCCGGAACGGAAAGGACACACCATGCATAGACGGAAGATGTTCGCTGCTGTGATGATCGGCTGCCTCCTGCTGGGGGCCCCGGTAGCGTTTGGACAGGATGACCCCAACGAAGACGTCAAGCCCATCGGCGGAACCAACGCCGATGCCAGGGACGCAAACGGGCCTGCCGACCCCAATGGCCCGGCCGACCCGAATGACCCCAACGCTCCGGGCGGCGGAGGCGGTGGAGGCCTCCTTTCGAGCTGGAAACTGCCCCTGATTCTTCTGGGCGTGCTGGTAGTGATGTTCTGGTTCTCCAGCCGGCAGCGACGCAAGCAGGAGAAGCAGCGCAAGGAGATGCTTTCGAGCCTCAAGAAAGGCGACAAGGTCGTCACGATCGGCGGGGTCGTGGGCACGGTCATCGAGGCCAAGCCCCACGAGGTCACCGTCAAGGTCGACGAAAACAACAACGTCCGAATGAAATTCGCCCGCTGGTCGATCCGCGGCGTGGGCGACGACGCCAAGAGCGAAGATCCCCAGCAGAGCTGAGTCCCCGGCACCCGATGAATCCAGCCACGGCGACCTGTCCCCGCGGGGGCGGGTCGCCGTTTCCTTGCAGAAACCGACCGGCCGGACGCTATACTGGCCGCTTCGACTTCCCACGAAAGGACCCCCCCAATGAGCATTGCAACCATCACCACCGACAAGGGTGACATCAACATCGAGCTGTTCGACGAGCAGGCCTCCAAGACGGTGGGCAACTTCAAGGAACTCGCCGGCAAGGGCTTCTACAACGGCCTGACGTTCCACCGCGTGATCGGCGACTTCATGGTCCAGGGCGGCTGCCCGAAGGGTACGGGCACCGGCGGGCCGGGCTATACCTTCGAGGATGAAGCCTCGGCCTTGCAGCTGCCCCACAAGACCGGCTCGCTGTCGATGGCCAACGCCGGCCCGAACACCAACGGGTCGCAGTTCTTCATCACGCACGTGCCCTGTCCGCACCTCGACGGCAAGCACGCCGTGTTCGGCCAGGTCGTCGATGACGCCTCCCAGGACGTCGTCAATCGCATCGAGCAGGGCGACGTGATGAAGACCGTCACCGTCGAGGGGTAGGCTGCGCCGGGCGAAATCCCCTGCGCGGGGCATGGCGCCTGCCTACAATGCGCCAGCAGGCCGGAACGCGACCAACCCCGGCCGGAAAGGCGGACCCCATGGCCGACGCGCAGACCACCCACCACGAGCAATGTACCGGCGAGCACGAGCAGCACCTGTGCTTCCGCATGTACAAGGGCTTTCACCTGTCCAACCCCGACGAGTACAAAGCCCTGGTCAAGGATGCGAAGTTCCGGTGCCAATATTGCAGCCGCACCGCCAACCGCGAAGATGTCCTCTGCAAGCCGGTGAAACTGTAGTTGCTCCGCCGGCGGCGGGACGAGTCCGGCATCTCCCATGGACACGCGCAACTACCTGGTAGTCGGCGGTACCTCGGGCACAGGCGGGCGATTGGTATCCGACCTGCTCGACGCAGGTCAGGCCGTCTGGTCGGCCAGCCGGTCGGCAGCTTCTGCCGCGTCGCGCGATCGGCTGACCCCCGTAACGCTGGACGTCACCGAGGAGAGCTTTCCCGAGAACGTCCTGCCCGATGAACTGGCGGGGCTTGCCTACTGTCCCGGTACCATCACACTTCGCCCGCTGGCCCGGCTGAGCATCGACGACTTCCGCAAGGACCTGGAGGTCAATCTCCTGGGAGCGGTCCGGGCGATCCAGTGGGCGCTTCCCGCCCTGCGGAATGGGCCGCAAGCTTCTGCCATCGTGCTGTTCAGCACCGTAGCCGTGCAGACCGGCATGCCCTACCACGCCTCGATCGCTGCAGCCAAGGGAGCCGTGGAAGGCCTTGCACGATCTCTCGCGGCGGAGCTGGCACCCCGGGTGCGGGTCAATGCCGTCGCCCTGTCGCTGATCGACACGCCCCTGGCGGGCAGGCTTCTGGCTACGGAAGAGAAACGCAAGCTCGCCGCTTCGCGTCATCCGCTGGGGCGCGTGGGAACGGCCTGTGAAGCAGCCCGGCTGGCCAGGTTCCTTCTCACGCCCGACTCTGCGTGGATGACCGGACAGGTCGTGCATCTCGACGGGGGAATCGGAGAACTCCGACAACTCCAGGGCGGATCGTAAGTCCGGGGAGATCTACTGAAGCTGCCAGCCTCGCCGCAGCAGCCACTCGGCCGTCAGGAGCACCACGAACAGCCCGAACAGCAGCGGGAAGTGGAACAGCCTGACCGTTCTCCCCTCGGCGGGGAGGGGCGACCGCTGCAGTTGCTCGCGCGTGATGCGGTCTACCAGGTCCGGCAGGCCGGCCAGGATGCCGAAGCTCCCACCGGATGCCTCCGCCACGCCGCGCAGCAGATCGTCGTTGCGGGCGAGTTGGTCCATCTCGGCCGACTGGGGCGCGACGGTCAGGGCGATCTCGTCGCGACCCAGCTCTCGCCGGCCATCGGCGGAGGTCGCCTCCACCACCAGCCGGTACTCGCCGGGCTGGTCGGGCGCGAAACTGCCCGTCGCCTGCTGCGAGGCCGACGGATTGGTCGCCAGCGTCACCGGCGTGGTTTCCTGCGCCTTGCCCCCCACGGCTTTGCAGGTGATGCGGGGCCGGTCGCCCTGGGCGGCGTCGGGGTCCCAGGCGAAAGCGGTGACCTGGGCCTCCTGCCCGACACGCAGGTACGTGCGATCGACGCGCACCATCGCAGCGGCCGAGGCCTTGCGGGACTTGGTGTCCACCCCCGCCAGCCAGCGAACCATCTGCCCCCAGAAAGGTTCGTACGGCGTCTTCAGGCCCATCGCCCGCATTGGCCGGTCCCACTGGTAGGTAGTGTCAGCAGTGAACGCAGCCGTCCGACCCTTGCCCACCACCGGCGAAACAGCCAGTACGGCCAGGCTTCCCGACTCGTTCCGCCGCGACGGATGGATCATCAGCGCTTCTGCGCCCCGCTTGACGCCCGGTACCGCCACGCAACCTTTCAGCGCGGGCAGATCGGGAAGGTCCGGGCTGGGTTTCCTGCCGCCCGGGCCGGGGAAGAACCCCTCGATGCCGTCCAGAATCGGGTGACGGTCCCCCGCAGCTGTCAGTTGCGGCAGCAGCGGCGAGAGCTCCTGGTTCTCGCTGCGCGTACCCACCCGAACGGGCAGCACGTCCTCGATGGGCGTCCCGCCATAGCCGCCCGGCCCGAAGCTGTTCCGCCCCCCGAGCATCAGCAGGCCCCCGCCGTCGCGGACGAACTTCGCGATCCGCTCCAGGCGGTTCTCGTCGCCTGCCGCCAGGAACGTCTTGTCCACGTCGCCCAGGATCAGCACGTCCAGCAGGCGGAAATCCTCGTCGCTTGAAGGCAAGGCGGTAAGCTGCCTGCCCTCGATCGAGCCCTGCGCCCAGAAGGTGTTGGCAGACATGCGGATCAGGCCCATGAACTGCACGTTGCGGTCGGAATCCAGCAGGCGCTTGACGGCGCGATACTCCGGCCTCATCGAGCCCTCGATGTACAGCACGCGAATCCGGGGCTGCGTGAGACGCACGTGCAGCTCGGATGCGTTGTCGAGCTTCACGGCTTCGGTGTCTTCCTGCTGGAGCGAGGCCACAAGCCGGCGGATGCTCCCGGCGCTGTTGGCGTCGTCGGGCCGGCGGGGTGTCCAGTGCAGTTCCACGGGCACCACATCAGACGGCGAGGACGTCGTCACGCTGGCAGTCGCGATCTCCCGCCTGCTGTCGGGTTCGATGAGCGTGAGCTTGAAAAACCGCCCGGCGTAGCCGGAGATCTGCGCCCGGGCCCGGAGCGTCGCCTGGTTGTCGACGATCGCCTCGACCGGCCCGTCCAGCCCGACCAGCCGCAGGTTGCGACGCCCCGAAGGCGATTCGGTCGGCGAGCCGACGCCCACGGCGTGGATGGGTACCGCCCCGCGGGCGGCAGCGAGTGTCACGTCGCGCAGGAGGCCGGCGTTGTCCCGGCCGTCGGTCACCAGGACCACCCCGGCCACGCGCGAGGGCGCGAAGTCCCCGGTGGCCGTGCGGATCGCCTCGGCCAGGTCGGTGGCGTCGCTGCGATCCCCGCCGGCGGGGGCGCCTGCGAGGTCATCGATGCCGTCCTGCGGATCGGTCGACGTGGCGAACCGGTACCACACCGGCCTGAAGGTGCGCTCGATGCGGTCGACCTGGGTCTGGAGCATCTGCACGGCCTGGTCGTACCGCGGGGGCATGTTCTCCTCGTCGGCGATGGACATCGAGGCCGACCGGTCGACCAGGATCAGCAGGTAGGGCTTGCCGGCGTCGTCGTCGGAAAGCAGGGACAGCGCCGGCTTGAAGAGGATCAGCACCAGCGCAGCGATGGCAGCGACGCGCAAGGCCATCAGCCCGGCAAGCCGGCCCGTGCCAAGCTGCCCGTAGACCGACGCGTAGAACACGCCGACCGCCCCGGCGACCCCGGCCGTGAAGCCCGCCACCGCCAGCGTGGTCGCAAGCCCCGCCCCCGCCCGGGCGGCAAGCACGATCGTCAGCACCGTGGGAACCGCTACGGCAGCGGCGGCAAGCAGCGAGCGCCCGGCCTGGCGTCGCCGCCCGATCCAGGCGCTGCGGGCGGCATCGATCAGCAGCGCCGGCGCGAGCCCCGCAGGACCCGCCGCCGAGGCCAGGCAGATCAGCCCGTATCGCACCCGCCTGCGGGCCAGTTGCACCCCCGCCCACAACACCAGCGACACCGCCACCAGGCAGGACAGAACGATCAGCCACCGCCAGTTGTCGGTGCCCAGGAATTGGAGCGTCACGCTGGCCATAGGACATTGAATGTAGCCGCGGAGAGCAGGTTCCGCAACGGCGCGCGTCAGGCGGGGTCGGTGAGCCCGTCGCGGGGGGCAAGCACGTCGTGGAAGCTGTCCCGGCCGGTGAGCTTCCGCAGGAACACACGGTGCGCGCCGAGCCCGCCGGCCTGCCAGGGATGGTGGGCGTCGGTGGCCAGGGAGATCTTCACCCCGCGCTGCAGGCAGGCAGCGAAGAACTCCAGGCTCGGCGAGTCCGGCGTGGCGTGGTGGAAGTTCAGCTCGGCTGCAACGCCGCGCTCGGCCAGGGCGGCGGCCAGGTCCGCATGCAGCGACCGGGGAACCGCGATCCCCCGCCTCGCCAGGTAGCGGAACGGGTGGGCGAGCACGTCGATCCCGCCCTCGATAAGCCCCAGCGACGTCCGCGCGAACAGGTCGATCACCTGCTGTGCGGAGAGGCCCTCGACGTCGCGCGGCAGCCAGTGGATCGCGCCGAGCAGAAGCTCAGCCCACACGCGGTCGTCGTCGTGGATGGTCAGGTCGCCGTCGCGGTCGAGCTCGACCTCGAACCCGAACCGCAGGAACTCGCTCCGCCGGGCTTCGGCGAACCGGCGGAAGCCAGCCATGCGCGACCCGGACGGGCTCCGCCATGTTCGCGGGTCGGCAACGTGCCTGCCGTCCCAGAAGCCATCGCGCGGGAGGTACAGCTGCGGGGCGTGCTCGGCGACGACGACGCCCGCCAGCCCCATCTCCCGGCTTCTCTCGACGAGCACGTCGGTCGTCAGGTCGCCCGCGCAGTAGGCGTACTCGCTGTGGGCGTGGCTGTCGACCAGGCCGTCGCCCTCGGGCTGGGCGAGGGTGCGCTGGTCGATCCGGACATCCTGCCCGCGCAGGGTAAGAATCGTGTAGTGGTGTGGCGGGGCGAACAGGGCTTTGAGCGTGGCGTACTGCACGCCGTCGCGCTCGTTGAGTTCCTGTCCCGGGTGGTAGTGTCCGCTGAGCGAAAGCATGACCCCAGCCTGGGCGTAGTCGGCCAGCACGTCCCGGCGATTGGTCAGCATGTGGGGGTAGTCGCTGACGATCTCGGGATTCATCGGGTTGTGCTGCAGCGCGACGATCGGCCGGCCGGGCGATCCGGCCAGCCGGGCGAACCACCGACGGTCGGCCTCGCTGCGCGTGCAGACCATCGCGTCGACGTACCGGTCGGCGAAGATCGCGAATCGATACCCGCCGAGTTCCCACAGGCGAGTTCGCCCGTCCAGCCCCGGCGGGAGGGTGCCCGAGGCCATGTAATCGTGGTTGCCGGGGACGATCGTTCGGGGCAGGTCGCCGAGCAGTTCGTCGAGGTCGGCCAGCAGATCGGCGACGTCGCGGGGGGCGTTCTGCACACGGGCGTCGTTGAGCAGGTCTCCCAGGAGGATCGCGCCGTCGAGTCGTTCGGTCCGGAGGGCGTCTTTGACGGCGCGGCGGAGCCACTGGCGGGCCCGCTGGCAGTTGCGGTGGGGCATCTCCCGCGAGCCGGCGGGGTCGTAGTGGATGTCGGTGATGACCAGCAGCTTGAGCTCAGGCACGTCGGCCCTCCGGGGCGTTGGTCGTTGCTTTGCACATCGTAGGCGTGCGAGGCCGGCTTGCGAGGCGACAGCCGGGTTGGCAACGACAGGGGTTCCTGTATAATCATGCCGGTCGGCGTGCACAAGTCCGGCCCGGGAAAAGGCCCTGTTCCGACGGTCGGGGCGGGGGTTCGCTCTGGCTCAACCCGAGGTGGACGGCTCGATGGTTGACATGCGTTACAACGAACTGTTGCGGATCGTGGTGGGGGGCACGTCGCTGACGCGCGAGCAGGCCCACGCCGCGTTTACCCAGATCATGGAAGGCCAGTGGACCGAGGCCCAGATCGCCGGGCTGCTGGTCGCCCTGGCCGCCAAAGGCGAAGACGTCGACGAAATCGCCGGGGCTGCCCTGGCCATGCGCGAACACGTGGTGCCTGTCGACGTCGGTAATGCCGACGTGATCGACACGTGCGGAACGGGCGGAACGGGCATCAGCACGTTCAACGTCTCGACGGCCGTGGCGATGGTGCTGGCCGGGGCGGGGGTGAAGGTCGCCAAGCACGGCAACCGCACGAGCACCCGCGCGTCGGGTTCGGCCAATGTGCTCGCCGCGCTGGGCGTGAATCTCGATGCCCCGCCGGAGACCCTCACCCGCTGTCTCCAGCAGGCGGGCGTGTGCTTCTGCTTCGCCATCAAGCACCACCCGGCCATGAAATACGCCGTCCCCGTCCGCAAGCAGCTTGCCGTGCGGACGATCTTCAACCTGCTGGGTCCGCTGACCAATCCCGCCGGCGCGAAGCGCCAGGTGATGGGCGTGTTCGACCCCGCCCTGACCGAAACGGTAGCCCAGGTGCTGGGTACGCTCGGGGCGACCCGCGCGATGGTCCTCCACGCCGAAGACGGCCTGGACGAACTGTCGATCACCGCCCCGACGAAGGTCTCGGAGTACGCAGGCGGAAAGGTGACCACGCGAACCGTCACGCCCGAAGACGTCGGCTTGGAGCGGGCGAAGCTCAAGGACCTGCTCGTGGAATCGGCCGAGCAGTCGGCGGAGGTCATCCGCGGCGTGCTGGCCGGCCAGGCGGGCCCGGCAAGGCAGATGGTGCTGCTCAACGCAGCCGGGGCGCTGACGGTAGCGGACAAGGCCGGCGATCTCCCAGCCGGCCTGGAGGTCGCAGCCGAGTCGATCGACTCGGGCGCCGCCCGGGAAGCCCTGGAGACACTCATCGCCACGAGCAATTCCTGACCCGCCCCCCAACCACGGAAGGACGCAGCATGGCTACGATGACCGGCGTGTACCTGCCCGGCGACAGCACAGTGAAGTTCCGCGACGTGCCCGTTCCCTCGCCCGGGCCGAAACAGGTCCTGCTGAAGATGAAGGCTTCGAGCATCTGCGGCAGCGACATCCGCGCGATTTACCGCGAGCACCTCGGCAAGGGCCCGGAAGCCTACCAGAACGTCATCGCCGGGCACGAGCCGGCGGGGCAGGTCGTCGAGGTCGGCCGGGACGTTTCCACGCTTCGCGAGGGCGACCGCGTGGTGGTTTATCACATCGCCGGGTGCGGACTCTGCCAGGACTGCCGCCACGGGTACATGATCTCCTGCACCAGCGACCGCCGGGCCGCCTACGGCTGGCAGCGCGACGGCGGACACGCCGACTACCTCCTGGCCGAGGCGAACACCTGCATCCGCCTGCCCGACGAGCTGACATACGTCGACGGCGCGCTGTGCGCATGTGGATTCGGAACCTGCTACGAGGCGCTCACCCGCATCGGCGTCAGCGGGCTGGACAGGCTGCTGGTGACCGGCCTGGGCCCGGTGGGCCTGGCCGCGGCGATGCTCGGCAAGGCGATGGGTGCGACGGAGGTCATCGGCACCGACATCGCGCCAGGCCGGCTTGACTTCGCCCGCGATCTCGGCGCGGTCGACCACGTCCTGCCCGCCGGCGAAGCGGCACTGGATGCGGTCATGGACCTCACCGAAGGCCGGGGCTGCGAAGCCACCATCGACTGCAGCGGCTCGAAAGATGGCAGGCTGCTGGCGATCCAGGCCACCCGCCAGTGGGGGCGATGCGTGTTCGTGGGGGAGGGCGGCGATGTGCAGTTTGACGTCTCGCCGCTGCTGATCCACAAGCAGATCTCGCTGCACGGATCATGGGTGACGTCATTGCGTCACCTGGCCGAACTGGTCGAGCACCTGCCCCGTTGGGGCCTGCACCCGCAGGACACCGTCTCCCACCGCCTGCCGCTCTCGCGCGCAGCCGACGCGTACGAGCAGGTCGACCAGGGTCAGAGCGGCAAGGTGTGCATCGTGATGGACGAATCCTGAGAACAGGCGGATCATTTCCGGGTCGTCAGTCCCAGACGATCTCGCGGGAACTGAACACCGGCCCGTCGGTGCAGCAGAGCTTGAACGCCCAGCCGCGGTCGTTGCTCGCGCGGGTTTTGCAGACACACGACTGGCAGGTGCCCATCCCGCAGGCCATCGTTCGCTCCAGCGACAGCTCGCAAGCGATGCCCCGGTCGTTGCAGAGCTCACCGACGCCCCGCATCATCGGCTCGGGCCCGCAGGAATAGACGGCAAGCTGCTCCGGCGAGAGGTCCGATTCCTCCAGCCAGGCAGCGAAGGCGTCGGGAACAAAGCCCCTGCGCCCCAGGCTGCCGTCGTCGGTCGCGATCCCCGCCTGCACGTCGCAGGCAGCCAGTTCCGCGACGCATCGGGAAGGCAGCCCGGCCGGGTCGATCGTGGCGTTGGGCAGCAGTCGAAGCGGCAGCAATCCCGCGTTGCGGGCGCCGACGAACGCAACGACGTCCTTGCCCGCGCGGGTGAGGGTCTCAGCCAGGTAGAGCATGGGCGGGATGCCCACGCCCCCGCCGATCAGCGCAGCGGCCGGTCGATCGTGAAACACGCTGAAGGCGTTGCCCAGGGGCCCGAGAATGCTGAGGGGGTCTCCGGGCACGACGCCGGCCAGCCACCTGGTGCCCACCCCCACGATGCGGTAGATGAAATCCAGCTCCACGCGCCCGCCCGCGTGGTCTCGCCGGCCGGCGAGGCTCAGGGGCCTGCGGAGCATCGTCTCGCGTCCGGCCAGCTCCGGCTGGGTGAGTGTCGGCCAGTCTCCCTCCGCCCACTCGACCACGCGAGGTTTTTCCGGCTCGCGCGGCGGGCGGCAGAGCAGTTGGGCGAACTGCCCCGCCTGGGTCGGCGGGAAGGTTTCCAGGTCGAGAATCAGCCGGTAGTGTTCGTCGCAGATGCGTTCGTTGGCGAGGACCTCCCCCACGAACGTGCCGCGCGATCGGCCTGGGGGGATGGAAGCAGTCAACGCTCAGCGCTCCAGCCGGTATCTAAAGGACCATCACTGCCGCCGAAACCACCGTCGTCCACAGTCCGTCCTTCTGGCCTTCGGCCGTCTGAACGCACGCGGTGGTCTTGACGATCTTGCCGGACATCTTGTAGATCTCCTTGCGCTCATCGTAGGCGGTTTCGGGATCGAACTCGATACCCAGCGTGGTTGCGAGCATCGTAGCGGCCATGTCTTCCACGAAGTCGCTCAGCTTCCGCCTGCGCATGCCGTAGCCATGGTGCTCGCTGATGTACCCGTACTGCTCGCCGCGTGCGGGAACAGCCAGTCCCAGCCCCGCGCCCACCAGGCGGGAGGGCTCGTTGGTGGAGGCTTCAGCCAGAACGACGAAGGTGATCTGCCCCGGCTTGATGCGCTTGAGCCCCTGGTTCCTGGAGATCACCTTGCAGCCGGGGGGCAGGATGCTGGAGACGCGCACAAGGTTGCACTTCTCGATGCCCGCCTCGCGCAGCGCAAGCTCGAAGCTCTGCAGCCGGTTCTGGTGGCGTCCGACGCCCTTGGTGAAAAAGATCTCGCGAGCAACCAACGGATGTTCTGACATTCGTTCTCCTTCTGCCTGCAGCCGGAACCTGTCTCGGACCGGCAGGGCGATACGTGCCGGGACGAATTATAGATTCCGCCCGCCCCGCGACAAGCAAAAACAGCCCGTGTCCGGCGAGCGAGACCGAAAACCCGACCGGGCCCGGGCCACCGAGGTGCCCGCATGGGCGTTGACTGATCCCGCCGGTCAATCTACCATCGGGCGCCGAAGCGAGAAAGGACATCCCATGGGCAGCGAACAACCCGACACCACCCCTGCCGACGGGGGTGGCTCGAGCAAATCCTGGCAAGGCCGGCTGCAGGCCGATGCCGACGCCGCCACCGCCGCGCTGGTGGCGAGCCTCGATGTCGACACCCGGCTGAGCGACTACGATATCGCCGGGTCGATCGCCCATGCGCAGATGCTCAGCGAAGTCGGGCTGCTGACCGATGCGGAATTCGCTGCCGTCCGCGATGGGCTCCAGGCCATCCGGGACGACATTTCCGCCGGGCGGGTCGAGATGCCCCTGGAACTCGAAGACATCCACATGGTCGTCGAGAAGGAACTCATCGACCGCATCGGCGAGCCCGGACGCAAACTCCACACCGGCCGAAGCCGCAACGACCAGGTCGCCACCGACCTGCGCCTCTGGGCGCGAGACGCAGCCGACTGGCTTGTCGAGCACATCGCCCGGCTGCAGCGGGCGCTGGTGGGCCTCGCCGAGAAGAGCGGGCAGATCGTCATGCCCGCCTACACGCACCTCCAGCGGGCCCAGCCGATTGTCGCGGGGCATGCTTTGCTGGCGTATGTGGAAATGCTCCAGCGCGACGTCGAGCGCATCTCCGACGCGCGGAAACGCATCAACATCTGCCCGCTGGGCTGCGGTGCGGTCGCGGGAACATCCCTGCCGCTGGACCGCAACCGAACGGCCGAGCTTCTGGGGTTCGACGGGATCGCGCAGAATTCCATCGACGCCACCAGCGACCGAGATTTCCTGGCTGAGCTCTGCTTCGCCTGCGCGATGCTGGGCGTGCACCTGTCCCGCTGGGCGGAAGACTGGATCATCTACTCGACGACGGAGTTCGGCTTCCTGGCGCTCAGCGACGCCTACTGCACGTCGAGTTCGATGATGCCCCAGAAGAAGAACGCCGACACGCTGGAGCTCATCCGTGGCAAGAGCGCCACGGCCATTGCGTCGTTGACGGGCATGCTCACGTTGCTCAAGGGCCTGCCCCTGGCGTACAACCGCGACCTGCAGGACGACAAGCGGTTCGCATTCGCGACGGTCGACGCGCTCCGCCAGGCGCTGCCCGTAGCTGCCGGCGTCGCGGGCAGCACGCAGATCAACCAAGAGCGCATCGCCCGCGACCTGCACGAGGGGTTCCTGGATGCCACCGCCCTGGCGGAGTACCTCGTGGGCAAGGGCATGCCCTTCCGCACCGCCCACCACCTGGTGGGGCGCCTGGTCGCCGAGGCAGAGTCCCGGGGCAAGCCGCTGGCGGACCTGCCGCTGGAAACGCTCCGCGGATTCGCCGAGCCGATCGACGACGACGTCTACGACCACCTGACAGCCGGAAACGTCGTCAAACGCTACCAGCCCGACGGCGCGGGCGGCGCCGACCAGCTCGACGCCCGACTGGCGGCATGGAAAGAGAAACTCTCCTGAGCGTGCGTGAACTGGACCTCATCCGCTGGATTGCCTCGCAGACGACGCTCGACGACGAGACGGTACCCGTCGGACCCGGCGACGACTGCGCTGTGTTCCTCGCCGCTCCGGGGGGCCCGGAACTGCTGGTCACCACCGACCAGGTCCTCGACGGCGTGCACATCCGCTGCGAGATGGACGGCTGGCAGGCAGCCGGCCGCAAGGCGATGGCACGCAATCTCTCGGACATTGCAGCGATGGCAGGCGAGCCCCTGGTTGCGGTGGCGACCGTTTCGTTGCCGCGCGACCTGCCCGAGCAGGCCGCCCGGGAGATCTACGCCGGCCTCCGGGAGGCGGGCGATGCGTTCGGCTGCCCGATCATCGGCGGCGACGTGGGCACCTGGGACGCCGCGCTGGCCGTGTCGGCAACGGTCATCGGCCGGGCGCGCGAAGGGGGGAGCATCCTGCGATCTCGAGCCCGCCCGGGCGACGCTCTCTGCGTGACCGGCGCCCTCGGAGCCGCCTGGAAGACCGACCGCCACCTGCGCTTCACCCCGCGCATCGCAGAAGCCCGCGCCTTGGCCGATGGCTGCGACCTCCACGCGATGATCGATCTCTCCGATGGCCTGGCCACCGACCTGCGACACGTCTGCAAGGCGTCCGGCGTCGGCGCGACGATCCACGCCGATCGGGTGCCGATCCATCCGGATGTGGCCGGGGACAACCGCCTGGCCGATGCGCTGACCGACGGGGAAGATTACGAGCTGCTGTTCGCGCTGCCGGGCGAGCAGGCCCGACGGATCGTGGACGATCCTCCGCTGGCGGTTCCCATCTCCTGGGTCGGCGAGGTGACCGAGAGTGAAGAGATTCTCCTGCGCGAGCCCGACGGGTCGTGCAGGCCGATGAGCGAAACCGGCTGGGAGCATGGCCGATGAGCAGCGACGCGCGACACTTCGAGACCTACAGCGTTGAAGCGACCCTTGCGCTTGGGCGCGACCTGGCGGGCGAGCTTTCCCGCGGCGACCTGCTGTGCCTCAACGGCCCGCTGGGGGCGGGCAAAACGGTGCTCACGCGCGGGCTGGCCGAGGGGCTGGGTATCGAGGACGTCCGCCTGGTGTCCTCGCCGACTTACGTGCTGGTCCATGAGTATCCCTGCACGCCTCCCCTGTACCACCTGGATCTCTATCGCATGGTCGCCCCGGCGGAGGAGCTGGAGAACCTGGGCCTGGAGGAGATGCTCGCCGACGGTGTGGTGCTCATCGAATGGGCAGCCCGCGCGGGCGATGCGCTGCCCGCCCCGAGGCTTGAAATGGACATCGAGCTGACCGGCCCGGAGTCCCGCGCAATGACGCTGCGACGAATCGAGGGGGCAGGCTGAGATTCCCGAAGTCTCGGCCGTTCATGCCATTGGGGCAGGCGGCGAAGGGTAGTCCTGGCGGGTTACTGGCCCCACGGCCAGAGCCCCCATCCGTTGTGGGGTCGGGGCACGATGAGCTTGACGGGGTCGGGGGAGACGCTGACCTGGATAGGCGTATCGGGCCCGACGTCGCCATCGACCTGTGTGGGTACGGGCCCGTCGGTTTCGATGGTCACGTCCTTGAACTGTCGGTAGAGCACGTTTCCCTTCTGGGGGTGTCGCCGCAGGAGCGTCCACGCAGCGTGGAGTACCAAGGCGGTCTGCTCCCGGGCGGAGAAGACCACCAGGTCCAGCAGGCCGTCATCGAAGCGGGCGTCGCGGCAGATACGCAGGCCCACGGCGTATCGGGAGATGTTGCCGATGAACGCCAGGCCGTAGTCGTCGAAGATCTCCTGGCCGTCGCAGACGATGCGCATGCGGGGGAAGTCGTGCTCCCAGAAGGTCCGCCAGATCGGCCAGAAGTAGCTCAGGTGGGAGATGTGGCCTTTTCTCCGGGAGCTGAGCCTTCGGACGACCTCGCCGTCGAATCCGATGCCGATGATCAGCAGGAATCCGCGATCGTTGATGCGTCCGACATCGCAGACGTGGGCTTCACCGGTGCGGAGGGTCTGCACGATCTCCCGGGGTCGGGAGGGGATCTTCAGCTCGCTGGCGAGCAGGTTCTCGGTGCCGGCGGGGCAGGGGAGGATGGGCACGTCGCTGCCGGCCAGGCCGTTGACGATCTCGTTGACGGTGCCGTCTCCGCCCCATACGATCACACCGGATGCTTTGTCTCGGATTTCCCGTGCGTAGCGGGTGGCATCCTGCGGGGCGGTCGTGGTGTACTCGACCATGGGCATCCCGGCGCGTCGCATCTCAGCCCGGAGTTCGGAGACCAGCAGTTTTCTCCCGCCGTAGCCGCTGTGGGGATTGATGACCAGGTGCACCGGATTGTCTTTTGTCGGTTGGATCACTGCCTGTCTCTGTAAGTGGGGATTGAAGACGCCAGCCGGTTTCCTATAATAGTCGGTTCGTTGTCGCAGGCAAATGAAGCGTTTGGCATACACCCTTTCCCGGCGAGGAGAGATATTGATGAGCGAAGGTACCCAGGACACCATTGTCGAGATCGTCAGCAGAGACACGTGGAGCGTCGAGGAGCACGACACACTGGCCGAGGCGCTGGAGTCTTTGCGCGAGCCCGGGGCGAAGCTGCGGAATATCCTGTCGGAGTTGGAGTCCGGCGAGGAGGAGCCCAAAGGCGCCCCGGCCCTGAAGATCGGCATCGCCCGGTACATGCTCTGTCGGTTCGAATCCGCGCTGGAGGCGCTGTCCAACGCGACGGACAATAAGGATCGGCATTATTTCCAGGCGATGGCCTTCAAGAATCTCCGGCAGTACGGCTCGGCAGCAGAGGAGTTCGAGCGTGCGGGCGCGAAGGGCTGGGACGCCGACGAGATCGCGCTTCGCAGGGCAGAGTGTCTGGCATTGGCGGGCGAGTTGGACCAGGCAGGCAAGGACCTGGGCAAGCTCTCGGGCAAGCTCGGTGAGACGGCGGACTACCTGTATGTCCAGGGGCTCGTCCAGGAACTCACGGGCAGGCCCGAAGAGGCTGGCGATTCCTATGCAAAGGCACTCGAGATCGACGAGAGCTCGGCTTCGGCCCGGTTCCGCCTGGCGTATCTCAAGGACCTCCACGGCGACGAGGAAGAGGCCGTCGAGCTGTACAAGAAGTGTGTCTCGCACCCGCCGGTGCATATCAGCGCGTTGCTGAACCTCGCGGTGCTGTACGAGGATGCGGGCAAGTACGACCAAGCCTGCGATTGCTGCCGTCGGATTCTGTCGATCTGTCCGAATCATCTCCGCGCAAGACTCTTCCTGCGAGACGCCGAGGCATCCAAGTCGATGTACTATGACGAGGACCAGGCTCGCCGGATCGCCCGCCGCAACGCCGTGCTTGACATCCCCGTGACGGACTTTGAGTTGTCGGTGCGGGCGCGAAACTGCCTCAAGAAGATGAATATCCGCACGCTGGGCGACCTGGTGAAGATCACGGAAAACGAACTGCTGGGCTACAAGAACTTCGGCGAGACGTCTTTGAAGGAGATCAAGGACATGCTCTCTGCGAAGGGCCTGAGGCTCGGCCAGGCGCTGGAAGAGGGCGGCGAGTTGACCGGCCTGCCGGTTCCCAAGCCTGCCCCCGAAGCCACCGGTGCCGACGAAGGGGTGATGAGTACCCCGATCGACCACATCGAGTTCTCGGTTCGGGCCCGGCGGGCGCTGGATACCCTGGGCATCGCGACGCTGGGCGACCTGGCCTCCAAGAGCGAAGCGGACCTGATGTCCTGCAAGAATTTCGGACAGACCAGCCTCAACGAGATCCGCCAGCGACTGAGCGAGTACGGCTTGGACCTGCGGGAGTGAGCCCCCTGTCGCCGGTGGAATGAGCTGCCGGAACGCCGAGGCCCGAACGGATTCGGAGGATCGGCCGATGCGTCGTCTGCCACCGTGGAGAATCCTGGTGTCCCGCCTGCTGATGCTCGCGGGGGCGATGGGTGCGTCGTCGCTGCTTCTGGCCAGTTGCGGGCCTGACGCCAAGCCGACCCCGGGTGGTCCTTCCGCCCCGATTCCTGTGGACATCAAGCCGGGCGCGCCGGTGATCGGCGTGCGGCTTGGCGGTTCGACAAGCCAGGTCAAGCTTTCCGTCTCCGGCCCGTTCGCACTCCGCGCAGGGCTGCCCGAAGGGGACTTCCCCGTGGTCCTGAAGGCTTCGACCAACCCCGCCAGGTCATGGAACGTCTCCCGCAGCGAAGGCCAATGGCACGTTGGCGATCTGCGCTCTGCGCAGCCGGCAATCGTGCTCGAGCCGGCCGGCAGGGCGATCGTGGGGGTGGGGGGCGTCTACTACCGCGGGCGGATCCGTCTGGTTTCGGCCGGGCCGGACACGTTCCTGGTAATCAACGACGTCGATCTCGAAAGCTATCTCGCCTCTGTGGTGCCCAAGGAGATGTACGCCCACTGGCACGAGCAGGCGCTGCGTGCCCAGGCGGTGGCCTCGCGGACGTTCGCGTTGTACCAGATGCGTACGTTCGGTCAGTCCAGGCCATACGACGTGCGGAACAACCAGTCGTCGCAGGTGTACCGGGGCCTGGCGACCGAGACGCGGAAGGGGTGGCAGTCTGTGGCGGGAACGCACGGGAAGGTTCTGGCGATCGAAGGCCCCGGCGGCCAGCCGCGAATCTTCCGGGCGCAGTACTCCTCGTGTTGCGGGGGTCGGGTGAATCCGGCCGATGTGGTGCAGAACTCGCCCGACATCGCTCCCCTGCGGGGCGGGCAGGTGTGCGAGGATTGCTCGGCGAGCGCGAAATACCGCTGGGCGACGGTCGGCATCGCCAAAAGCGCGATCTACCAAGCCGTCCGCAAGCGTTATCCGAGTCAGGCCAAGTCCCTTCGAGACCTGAGCGAAGTGCGCGTGGTGGAGGCGACCGAGTGGGGCAGGCCGATCTGGTTGGACATTCGTGACGAGGGGGGCAAGATCCTGAGGCTGCGTGCCGACGATCTGCGCATGGCGATGATCATGGAGAAGGTCCCCGGGGCGAGGAAGCTGTACTCCATGAACTGCCGCATCGTCAATACGCCCGGGCGTGTGCTCTTTACGGAGGGCAAGGGGTTCGGTCACGGGATCGGTCTGTGTCAGTGGGGCGCGCAGGGCAAGGCGAAACGCGGCTGGTCCTCCGAGCAGATTCTGGGGTTCTACTACCCCGGCGCGGAAGTCGTGAGCGTATACTGATCGCTCGTTGGCGTTGACCTCGGGCGGGCAAGCTGATATGATCTCTGGTGCGGGTCGGAGGTCGCGACCCGCGAGACACTTGGCCCCGGGCCACCGACGATATTTCCATCGGGCGGCACTGGGGGCCGGGTCCTCTGCAATGGTGGAGCCGTGAACCTGGTCAGGTCCGGAAGGAAGCAGCCATAAGCGACGCTTCTCCATGTGCCGGAGGGTGCCTGGCCCTCAGGCCGCCCGATGTCATTCACTCCCCGATAATCGCAGCGTGCATTCGCTCGAACTCCCGCCGCAGGAACTCCGCGCCCCGGAAACATCGAATATGTGACCAGGGCGTGGGCTCGCCGGGCGTCAGTTCGCGCTGGGCGTCGCCGGCCGGGTCGATGCCCACAGTCTGCATCGCCTCCAGCCAGCGGTCGTAGTCGAAGTGCTCGGTCCAGGCGTCCATCCGGCAGCCGCTTCGCCAGGCGTGCTCGATGACGTCCGCCATCCGCCGGTCGCCACGGGCGATGACCCCCTCCAGCAGGCTCTGCTCGATGAAGTGGAACCGGAGGTCCACAGCCGATCGCTTCGCCCGCTCGATCAGTCGCTCGCGGACATGCCAGAAATACTCCGCCGATCGCATGGGCGACCACTGCATCGGTGTGTGGGGCTTGGGCACGAACCACGAGACCGACGCGTTGATGCTGCCCGGCCGGCTGTCGATCTCTTTCCGCGTGTCGCTGAGCTTACGACAGAGATCGACGATGGCGTCGAGATCATCGTCGGTTTCGCCGGGCAGGCCTGCGATGAAGTAGACCTTCACCTTGTTCCAGCCTGCCCGGTAAGCCGCCCGGACGCCGGCGATCATGTCCTGCTCGGTGATACGCTTGCCGATGGCGCGGCGGAGGCGTTCGCTGCCCGCTTCGGCGGCGATGGTCAGCCCGGCCTTGCGTACGCCTGAAGTCAGGCGAGGCAGGTGCTGAAGCTGGCTGTCGACGCGCAGCGAGGGCAGCGAAATGTTCACGTGCCGCCCCTCCAGAGATTCCGTCAGCCGGTCGAGCAGTTCCTCGAGGTCCGGGTAGTCACTGGTCGAGAGCGACAGCAGCGAGATTTCGTCGTAGCCGGTCGCAGCGAGCGCCCGTTCGGCGAGGTCGACGATCTCTTCCGGTGAGCGCGTGCGGACCGGCAGGCGGGTGTGGCCTGCCTGGCAGAAGCGGCACCCGTTCGGACAGCCCCGCATGACCTCCAGGGCCACGCGATCGTGGACGGCTTCGGCGATGGGCACCAGCGGGGCAGTGATCGCCGGGGACTGCGACAGGTCGCTCAGGCACGCGCGGTCGAACGATTCGGGCACCGAGGTATCGCGTCGCGAGAGTCCGGCATACGTGCCGTCGGGTTCGTAGTGGGGCTCGTAGAATCGCGGGACGTAGGCCCCGGGCACTTCGCGGGCGATCGTCAACAGCGTGTCGGCCCGGTTTGTACCCGCGCGTTTCGCGTCGCGGACGACCTCGGCCAGGCGGGTCAGCGGGATCTCGCCGTCCCCTGCAAGGAAGACGTCGACAAACGGCGCGAACGGTTCGGGTGAGTCGGCCAGCGCGTCGCCGGCCACGATGATCGGGTGGGACTCGTCGCGGTCGCCCGAGCGGATCGGCACCCCGGCCAGGTCGAGCAAGGTCAGCAGATTGGTGGCGCACAGTTCGTAGGCCAGGGAGAAGCCCACGATTTCGAAATCTCCCACGGCCAGCCTGGACTCCCACGCGAACAGTGGGATCTGCTGCTCCCGCAGTACGGTCTCCGCTTCGGGGGGAGGGCAGTAGGTGCGATCGCACGCTGCGAAGTCCAGATTGTTGATCGCGTGGTAAAGCACCTGGCTGCCCAGGTGGGAAATGCCCAGGCTGTAGGTATCGGGGAATGCCAGCACGCAGCGCACCTGCGCATCCTGCGGGCGGGCGCATCGGCGGTTGATCTCCAGCCCGATGTACTGGCTGGGTTGGTTCACGCGCGGAAGGAACTGTTCGCTGATTGCCCGGGAGAGGTCTCGCATCGTCTTTCTTTTCTCTGGGGGGTGGCTTCAGGGAGCCGACCGATGCGGTCATGATAGCATACAGAGATGGCCCCGGGCGAGTGTCGCGCGAGCTGGCGGGGTGGTTCGTTGCAGGTCGTCAGCGGGAGGTGTAGAATCACGGCATGAAATCGAAGACTGAATATCTGACGTTCAACGTGCCGGCGCGGATGGACTTCGTGAACATCACGTCCGACGTCGATCGCGTGGTCGGGGACAGCGGCGTGCAGGAAGGCCTCTGCCTGGTCAATGCGATGCACATCACGGCCAGCGTGTTCATCAACGACAACGAGCCCGGCCTGCACGAGGACTACAAGCGGTGGCTGGAGGATCTCGCCCCGTTTGATGCATCCCCCGAGCGGTATCATCACAACCGCACGGGCGAGGACAACGGCGACGCACACCACAAGCGCCAGGTCATGGGCAGGGAAGTGGTCGTGGCGATCACCCGGGGGGAGTTGGACTTCGGGCCGTGGGAACAGATCTTCTATGGCGAGTTCGATGGCAGGCGCCCCAAGCGGGTGCTGGTGAAGGTGATCGGAGAGTAAGTTCCACCCGTTGCGACCAGAGGAGCAAACGCATGTCCATTACCTTTCGCTGTGAGCACTGTCGGGAGAACGTCAAAGCCCCGGACGAAGCAGCTGGCAAGCGAGGCAAGTGCCCGCATTGCGGGATGACCAGCTACATCCCCGATCCGAACGAATCGGGGGAGATCCCGCTGGCTCCGATCGACGAGCAGAGCGAAGCGCAGCGAGAGGCGGAGGAACGCCGCCTGCGGGAGCAGGAAGAAGCTTTGATTGCCGAGATGGGCGGCGACCCGGACGTGCCCCTCGATCAGCGTGACGACATTGGCCCGGAAGACCTGCATCACTACGTGGTGAACTACTGCGTGGACATGGCTGAGGGCAAGCTTGAACAGGCGCAGACGCACGCCGACAAGCTCAAGCGGTTCGGATACAAGGGACTCCAGGCGGTGGACGATTTCCTTTCGGGCAATGTGCAGGAGCCCGCCACGGAGGAGATCCCACCGAAGGTCATGCAGGGGTTCCTCGAGCAGCTCCGCGAACAGTTGCGATAGGCAAACGGGAGAGGCGGGAGAAAAGAGAAGGCCGCCGATGTCCGGGACATCGACGGCCTTGCTGTTGCGCTGCCTTGCCCGTCGGGGGGCACGGCTACCTGTTTCAGAAGTCGGCCTCATTGGCGGGGGGAATCGGACCTCCACCTCCGCCCTGAATCGAGAGGTACAGCACCACGCTGTCCTTGACGAGCTTGGCGGGCACGTAGCAGGTGGTGTGGACCTCCAGGCCGTCGATCTCCGAGCCGACCATGATGGGGGTTCGGCAGGCGATGCGTCCGGCGGGCAGTTCGGCGTCGGGGTCCATTTTGCGGGTACCGGCGATGATCAGGTCGAACAGGTTGGAGCCGTTGAAGGCTACCAGCAGGGCGGGCTGCTCGGGCATGTACTTCATGGGTTCCTTCATGAACTTGCTCTTGCCGATCCTGCCGCTGCCGTCGTCGGTTTTCATCAGCTCTTCGATCATCGAGACGGTTCCCGCAAAGCTCACCAGGACGGTCTTCTTGTCGGGCGCGGCGATGTAGATGCGGAACCGATCCTCGCCCAGGACCTTCTGCATCTCATCTCGAACTCGCTCGGACATGCTGGCCATCTCGGGATGCGTAATGTCAACGACGTCGACCTCGGTGTCCTTGACGGTCTGGCTGCCCTTGACATAGGAGATCTTCAGGTCTTTGAAATCGTCCTCGATGTTGCCCATCTTCGTGCTGAAGATGGTGTTGAGGATCTCGGTCTTGGTCTGCAGGAGTTTTTTGACCTTGGCGGAATCATCGCAGGTGATGACCATGCCCAGGGAGAACAGGCCCTTGCCGCCCGGCGCCCCGCCGCCGACGAACTGGATCGTGTCGATGTGTTCGTAGGCGCCCTTCACGAGGGAGTCGATCTTCTTGTGGGTCTCGGGAGACAGCGCCCCGGCTGGGGTTTCGCGGAACAGGCCATCGAACATGTCCGTGTACGTGGAGGCGGCATTATCCAGGCCGGGCAGCATCTGTCCGCTGGCGGCGAGGACGTAGGGCAGGTCGGGCAACTTGTTGAAGTTGATCTGGCCCGTGGGCTCGAGCTTGACGAGTTTCTTACCCAGGTCCGACCCTTCCTTGTAGTTGACCAGTTCCTCCAGCACGATCCCGGTTTCGACGAATCGGCCACCAATGGTGATGGTTTCGAGTTGATCGACCATCTTGCGATAGTGAGGCAGGGCGGAGTTCATCATGCCCATCGGGCCCATGGCCATGGGGGGCATGGCCATGTCATTTTCCTGGTACATCTGTCGCAGGGATTCCTGCTGCTGCTTGATCTTCTGCTCGAACGACTTGATGACCCCATTGAAGATCGGGCCGGTTTCTTTCATGTTGACGAAGATGCCGATGTCCGACTGGGCGATCGTCGCTGCGTGGTTCTTGGGCATGTCGGAGATGATGCTGCCCTTGGCCTTCATCATCACGTTGAGGGCTTCCTTGCCCGGTGAGAGCACGATGTGGTCACCCAGCGTGACGCCGGTCATCTCTCCGGTGGGGAGGGTGATCTTCGTGAACTGTCCGTCCTTCTCGGGCTGGTACTTGGCGAAGACGGTGGAGACGTCCTTACCGGGCATGATCAGCAGGAACGGCAGCTTGATTTCCTCTTCCTGCTGGGGCTGTTGCATCTGCGGGCCCATGGGCATCATCTGGTTCATGAAGCGGTTGAGCAGCTCCACGAAATCCATGTCAACGGTTTCAGGATCGAGCATCGCCAGGGCAACGCCACCCTCGCCGGTGAAGCCCTCCCCGAGCTGGAGTTGGTCGATCACGAACTGCAGCGAGCCCTTGGGCATCATCTGCTTGGTCATGTCGCCCAGGCCGATCTGCTGGATGAACCGGTCGACGGCCTTGGACGTGCTTTTGACGTCGTTGATGACCACCACGCCAAGCGAACCGGAAGGTACGGCCTTGAGGACGGAGGTCCTCTGGTCCAGAGTGGCGGCAGCGTCACTGGCTTTGGAGACGGCCTGGTCTACCTCGCCCCGTACCGTTATCTGCTGGGCAATGCCCAGCCCGACACCGGCCAGGATGACTCCGCAAAGCGTCACAGCTAGCAAACGCGTCAGACGCATGATGTTCTCCTTTGTATTCCTTCGTTTGTTCGGATGGATGGATCTGTGTGGGCGACACCCCAAGGCTTCTGACGATGACGATAACGAATCGCCTCGCCGTTGGCTACCGGTTTCCGCCTGGAATGGGCTCCTGTGCCCATTGTATGCGGCCCGGCGGGCCGGGTGTCTTGTCCGCACACTGTTAGACGTGCGACAGCAGGAATTGTTGGTCTACAGGCCGGAAAGCAGCACGGATCCGACTTCCTGGACCGTTTGAAAACCGCTGGCCATGGGGGTACGATAGTGTCGGTCCGGAGAAAGGGAAAACGGATGAGCGACAGTCCTCTCGATGAAATCGGTTCGGTTCATCAGGATATCCATCACGTCGTGGTTTCCGATCAGCAGATTGCAGATCGTGTTGACGAGCTTGCCGCTGATATCGCTGCCTGCTACGAGGGGATGGAACTGACGATCATGGCTGTGCTTACCGGCTCGCTGATCTTCCTGGCCGACCTGATCCGCAAGATGCCCGTCCGGATGCGCCTGGACCTGGTATCGATCTCATCGTATCCGGGGGACTCAACGGTGTCGCGCGGGCCTCGCTGGCTGCTGCCGATTTCCGCCGATCTACGGGGACGGCATGTGCTGATCCTCGACGACATTCTCGATACGGGCAGGACCCTGGATGCCATGAAGTCTGCGATCGCGGGCATGGGGCCTGCTTCGCTGAAAACCTGCGTGCTTCTGCGCAAGGACCGCCCCGATGTCTCCGACCGTTTCGAACCGGATTTTGTGGGGTTCGATATCGCCAACGAGTTCGTCGTGGGCTACGGTCTGGATTTCGATTACATCTACCGCAACCTGCCGCAGATCTGCGTGCTCAACGAGCATGCCCAGGGCGAGTCGCCATGAGTCCCACAGCCCGGCCTGTCAGTGCGACATCCGAGCCGGTCGAAAGCGTTCCCGGCCACCTTCTCGGGGATGGCGAAACGGTGATCCTGGCTGTGCGTCCCTCGGCGTGGTCGATTCTCCTGACAGCCTGGCCTGCGATTGCACTGCTCGCCGCGGTCGGGGGGGTGATGCTGGTGCTTGATCGTCTCCTGGGCGTTCAGTTCGGCGGGTACAGGAAGCCTCTCGTGGTGCTCCTTGCAGTTGTGTGTGCGCTGAGGCTGACCGTTTCGGCGGTCTTCTGGGCGGGCAAGCTCTACGTGCTGACGAATTTCCGCCTGCTGAAGGTACAGGGTTTGGTCGAACCTCGGATGGACAACCTGCCTCTCGGGCGGGTGGACGAAGCTCGGCTGGCGGCTACCCCCGCCGAGAGGTCGCTGGGGGTGGGGAATCTCTATTTCGTCGTCGACGGCCAGGAGGACATCGACCGGACCTGGGAACACATCGCCAGGCCCGATGAGGTCAGGGAGAGCATCGAGGAGGCGATTCGCCGGATACGACCGAGGGAATAGACGCGCTCGATTTGCTCGTTACAATCGCGAGGCCAGATCGCTGGTCTGCCCGTTGGCCAGCCTCTCGTAATCGCCGTAGTCCATGTGGACGCAATGCCGATGCGTTCCGGCTTGGAAAACGATCTGCCCCGCCTGGGCGAGTGACTCATCGATCAGCGTGGGCATGTCGTAGAGGTTTCCGAAGGGCGGTTCCGCTCCGATTTCGACATCCGGAAACAAGTTGGCCATCTCGGTTTCGTCGGCAAGCGTGGCCTGCTTTTCGTGCAGGGCCCGGGCGGCCTTGGAGAGGTCCAGCTTTGCACTGGCCGGCAGGACGCACATCGCGTAGCGGTCGGCCGTCTTCACGATCACCGGTTTGGCAGCCTTCTTGCCGCTGACGTGTTCCTCGGCGGCCATCTCCTGTGCGGTGTACGAGGCAGGGTGCTCGTGCACTTCATACCGCACGTCCTGCTGACTCAGGTATTCTTTGATGTCCATGGATGTCCCTTTCGCCTCGAGGGGGAGTAGGTCTGCAGAAAGCCGTATCGCAGTAGAATTGTATGCGCCAGCCTGAGCGCCTGGCTTGCTCTGGCGAATAATCCGTGTAAGGGTCGTTTAAGGAAAGGCTTGCGTCAGGACTGTGTGCCGGACAGGCCGCAAGCAGGGGCGGTCCGTCCGGGGCCCGAAAAGCGGTGATGAAGAAATTGCAGGAAAGGGCGAATTTCCGGCCTCCCCGATCCGAAAGGATGGGTGCAGCCAGCGTTGACCGGATACCTTTGGCAGCGCACAAGAGAACAACAGGCCGATGCCTGGACAAGCTTCCGGATGCATCTGCATTCTCTTAAAGTGGTCGGGGCTTTCTTTCGGAAGCCCAACAGCGCGAGTGAGATCCCTCCCTCACTCGCGTCTTTTTTTGCGCTGTCTACTTGCCGACGCAGAACCGCTGGAAGATGCTCCCCAGCACGTCCTCGGTGACCACCTCTCCCGTGATCTGCCCCAGCCAGGCCAGAGCGTCGCGAAGGTCGACGGCTGCCAGTTCCGCCACGTCTGCGATCTCATCGGCCGTTGCGAGCAGTTCCGCTGCTCGCCTGCAAGCTTCCGCAGCGGCTTGCAGCGCGGTCCGCTGGCGCTGGTGCAGTCCCATCGCCTCGCCCGGCCGGTCTGTTTCTGCCCTCAGGAGCTCCGCAAGCCTCTCCCGCAGGTTATCCAGGCCGTCTCCTGTGACAGCGGATACGCCAAGGAGGCGTCCGACAGAGACGCCCAGTTCGCCCGCTGCTTGCGCAGCGGGTCCAGCCGGGGGAAGATCGATCTTGTTCCAGGCGATCAGGATCGGCGTACCGGCCAGTTCCTGGCGGATTTCCCGGAGAAGCTCCCGCGCTTCCCCCAAAGGCTGGGTCGCGTCAACCACCACAACCACCGCATCTGCTCCGCCCAAAGCCCCCCGTGCCGACCGAGAGGCCTCCAGATCGGTCGCATCGTGGTCTCTGCCCAGTCCTGCCAGGTCGACAAGTATGGCCGGCAGGCCTGGCGACAGGCTGACGGTCTGGCTGAGCACGTCGCGGGTGGTCCCCGCCAGGGGAGAGACGATCGCCCGGTCGATCCGGGACAGCGCATTGAGCAACGAGCTCTTCCCCGCATTCGGTCTGCCGCAGAGCACCACCCGGGGCAAGGCAGCTGAGTCCGGCATGTCGGCTGCTTCACGGGCGACGCGATCAAGCAGGCGGGCGATCGCGTCGAGTTCGCCCGCCAAGGCGGAGGCATCCTGCAGTTCGATGCTCTCCTCGGCCAGGTCGATGGAGGCCTCGACGGTTGCCAGCGACCGAGTGACGCTTTCGGTTGATCGAGCGCAGAGAGAGTGCAGTCTCCCTCCGGCGGCTTCGACGGCCCGGCGGAGCTGAGCCCCGTTGGCCGCATTGATGATGTCAGCGACGGCCTCTGCCTGGGACAGATCGATCCGCCCGCTGAACAGCGCCCGGGCGGTGAATTCGCCTGGTCCCGCCTGCCGGGCACCCGCTTCAATCAGGGCGGCCATCAGCGAAGAAGCAATGGCAGGGCTGCCGGGCAGATGGAACTCGACCAGATCTTCCCGCGTGTAGCTGCGGGGTCTGCGGAAGACGTAGGCTCGGGTGGGAACCTCGATTCCCTCGTGGGGCAGCGTCAGGATGCCATCGACAAATCGAAAGCCAGGCAGTTTGCTCAGCGGCCCGCCGGTCGCCAGAAAGCGATCAGCGATCGACAGTGACCGGTCGCCGGAAAGCCTGACGATGGCTCGAGGGCCAAGTCCTGACGCCGACGAGACGGCGGCGATGGTGTCTTCGGCGGGAAGCATCGGATCATTCCCTCGGGCTGATCACTCCGCCGAAGACGGTCAGCAGCATTACGTAGAGGTCGAACCCCACCGACCACCGGCTGATGTAATCGAGGTCGTACTGGATCCGTTTCCGCAGCGAGGTCCGGCCTCGGAATCCGTTGACCTGTGCCCAGCCGGTCAGGCCGGCCTTGACATGGTGACGAAGCATGTATCGCGGGATCTGCTGGGAGAAGCGAGCGATGAATTCGGGCCTTTCGGGTCTGGGGCCTACCAGCGACATGTCGCCCTTGAGCACGTTGATCAACTGGGGCAGTTCATCGAGGCTGAGCTTTCGTAGCGCTCTGCCGACCGGGGTAATCCTCGGGTCTCCCGCTTCCATGTGCCATTCCGCCCCGTTGCGGGCTTCGGCGTCCGAGACCATCGAGCGGAACTTGAGGATGGTGAATTCCTCGCCGCCCAGGCTCGCGCGCCGCTGGCGGTACATCACCGGTCCCGAACTCGTGAGCTTGACCACCATCGCGATCAGGAGCATCAGGGGTGAGAGCACGAGCAGGGCGATCAAGGAGAAGATGACGTCGATGGCCCGTTTCAGGGCGGCATTCCATCCGCTGTGCGGGCTGTGGGTGAGATTCACCACCGACAGGTCATCGATCTGGCGGATGTCCTGGCGCAGGAAGTGGTAGTGCAGCAGGTCGGGCACGACGTTGACGTCCACGACGTTGGTCTCGAGCTTTCCGACCAGTTCGCCCAGCCGGTGCTGGTCGTCGCGCCTCAGGGCGATGAAGACCGCATCGACCGGCCTGACGGCAAGGACCGCACCCACCTTGTCCAGAGGTCCGTGAACGCGCACGCCGAGGAAGTCTTCGCCAATGCGGCGGTCATCGACAAAGTACAGTACGCGGTATCCCGACCATCGCTGTCTGCAGATGGCGTGGTAGACCTTCTGGCCGAGACGCCCCGCGCCGACAATCGCGACGCTTCGGAGGTTCATACCTCGTCGTCGGATCGCTCGCAGGACCGATCGCAGCGACAACCGGTAGGTCAGTAGCGTGGTCAGCCAGATAGCCAGAAACAACCCCTGCATGAACAGCGAAATCCGTGGGTTGTACAGAAAGTGCCCCACGAACACGCTGGCCGCCCAGACGACCAGGGAGGCCTTGAAGATGTCCACGGACTCCCGCATCAACGTCAGCATACGTCGAGGCGTATAGAGGCCAGCCCTTGTGAAGACCAGGACGGTCAGCAGGGCCGTGATGACCATCAGGGCACAGAGATCGGTGACCGGTGGGGCGACACCTCGATAGGCAAGCCAGCCGCTGTGGAAGCGGATCCAGTACGACAGGAGCCATGCTCCGACGGTCAGCATCAGGTCGATCAGACCCGTCAGGATGACCAGAACTTGGCTGTGCTCCTTGACCATGTCGGCTCCGTCAGTCGGCGGAGAACTGCTGTGGGAACTCGCAATATCCAGTCACGTCGAACGATTCGCTTGCCTGGGCCCAGCCTGGAGCGTCGGGAAGCTCGCTGAGCAGCTTGCCCTCCTCTGCTGCTCGGCGGATCATGTCATCGAGCCCCGGGACAATGGTTCGGGCCTTGCCGGTTCCTTCGTCGATGCGCCGGGTCTGGTCGGAAGCTATCCGGTGGATCGTCCGGCTGCTTTCGTGTGTCCCGTCGAGCACGACGATCGTCTTCCTGGCTTCGGTCAGCGGGCAACGAAGCAGGGAGGGGTCATCGGCGCGGATCGCCTCGACAAAGTTGACGATCATCTCACCGTGGTGGGCGCGAGTCCACGGGCAGCGGTCCTCCGGACTGCCGTCGCGGTAGCGGATGACCGCCTCGCCCCGCATCTGCCACTCGACCGTGGCCTTGTCTGTCTCGATGATGATCCGGGGGTCCGACCATTTCTCGGTACAGTGAGAGCACAGGAACCATCCCATGGCCCCGCCTGCGGTCTCGAATTCGATCGCTGCGGTGTCGTGCGAGTCGATCGGGCCGGCGGCATAGAGCTCGCCACGCACTCGCTTGAGCTCGGCGCAGCCCAGCGGACGATCGCTGGCCAGGAACAGCATGTTGTTGATCTGGTGGTTCAGGGCATTCATCGCCGGGCCATCCATCACCCATCGCCCGCCGATCTGCAGCTTTCCCGCCCACTCGTTCCGGGCGTAGTAAGACGCCGTCCGCGGCCAGCCTGCATAACACCGGAGCGTCTTGACCGCACCCAGACGACCCTCGGCAAGGCGGTCCTTGACCATCAGGAGTTCCTGGCCATGGACGGCCTGGTAGCCCACCAGGCACATACGCTCGCGCTCCCGAAGCGCATCGAGCATGGCATCGATTTCCTGGACCGTGGCAGCGGCGGGTTTCTCCAGGTGCACGTGGAGACCGGCCTTGGCCGCTGCGATCACCAACGGCGCGTGGGAAGAGATCCCCGTGGCGATGTACACTCCGTCGCACCGGTCCGCAATGCGATCGAACATCTCCATCGCATCGGCATAGAGTTCCACGCCGGCTTCCCTGAGCTCGGCGGTGCGGTCGGGGAAATCCTCCAGGCGCATGTCCGCAACGGCTACCAGTCTGCAACCAGCCTGTCTGCGTACCTTGCGTATCGCGTTGACCAGCGACCACCCGTAGCCGCCGATGCCTACCAATGCCAGGCGAATCATGACGTCTCCCGTTCTCCTGCTTTTCCCCGGCGGGGCTGTTCCTAAAGAGGGTCATCCTAGCGTGGGTTTCCCATCCCGGCAAGGTGCCCGGGATGAAACTCCTCTCCGGGAAGGATACGTTGGGTCTTGCCCTTGCCCGGTCGAGCGAAGCAGGATATCGTGAAGGCATGAGAAACCGGGACGCCAAAGCCGGGCGAAGCGGCCTCGGGTGGAAGGCAGGAGCTTCGTGTGTTGCCCTCGCAGGCCTGGTCTCCGGGTGTTGCGTGGGCACGTCTCCCCCCGGGCCTGCGGAGTCCGAAGTGGTGACACTCGTTTCGCCCGAGCAAGCTGTGCGTCTGATCGAGAACACGCCGGATCTGTACATCCTGAGTGTATGCCACAAGTGGGAGTTCGACTACTACAGGATTCCGGGCAGTGTGCTGATTCCCCACTGGATGCTCCGCGAGAAAATCCTCGGTAACGATCTGTACCCGGAGATCAACCGTGGGCGGACACCCGCCAAAGACCAGCCTATCCTGGTTTACTGTTCCACGGGAGGGCGGACGCGGTCGGCTGCGAAGGTTCTTCGGGAGCTTGGATTCCAGGAGATTCACGTGCTGCAGGGAGGTATGCGGGAGTGGATGCGGGCAGGCGTGCCGGTGGAGAAGACGAGCCTGCAGGAGGAGGGGCAATCCAAAAAGGTCTCCGAGACGCCTTGAACTTCTCTCGGGGGGCGGGCATAATAGCCAGACTTAGTCGGTTCAAAAGTGAAAAGGGCCTGTTTGATGGGAAGCTTGCTTTCGGCGCTGCTGAATCTCCAATCGATAGAACGCCAACTCGCTCAGGTGCGAACGCGACTCCGTGCCCGGCTCAATGCGGTCAACGCACAGCAGAAGCGGATCGACACCCGCCAGGAAGAACTGGAGTCGCTCAACCAGCAGTTGCAGGACAGCCGCAAGGCCGCCGACGAGCATGAACTGACCCTGCGGAGCAAGCAGGAAGAAGTCACCAAGTACCGCACGGCCTTGAATGCTGCAAAATCCAACAAGGAATACGCAGCTCTCCTTACGCAGATCAACACGCTCAAGGCGGACAATGCCAAGCTTGAAGAGGAGATTCTCAAGCTGATGCAGCAGGTGGATGCGGCCAAGGAGCAGGCCGAAGCCGCCCAGCAGGGCATCAAGGAAGAGCAGGAGAAGCTCGAAGGCGTCCAGGCATCCAGCCAGGAAGAAATCGACAAGCTCAACGCCATGGTCGAGAATCTCGAGGCCAAGCGCAGAGAGGCAACCGAGGGCATCGACGCCAAAGCCCTGCAGTCCTTCGAGCGGATTGCGGATACCTACCAGGGCGAGGCGATGGCCCCGGTGGAGGCGCAGGGCAAGAAGCCGCCCTATACCTATGTATGCGGCGGCTGTTTCATGGCGCTGAATCCCGAGCATGCCAACGCGCTGCGGGTTCGCGACGAGATCCGCCATTGCGATAACTGTGGCCGGATCCTGTATCTCGAGGAACAGGGCCAGCAGGCGTAGGGCATCGCGGGTCGGTCAACGTTCGGGGCGAGGGCACTCACATGGGCGAGCAGGCGCTATCGGTCATCATCCACACCGACGGCGGGGCACGGGGCAACCCCGGACCCGCAGCGGCAGGCGTGGTCATCCGCGACGCATCCGACGGCGGAAGCCTCTTTGAGGGGGGCATCTTCCTTGGGCGGGCGACCAACAACGTGGCTGAGTATCGGGGAGTGATCACGGCTTTGACGGTGGCAGAAAGTCTCGGCGCGAAGGATGTGACGCTCATGACGGATTCGGAGCTTCTGGTCCGCCAGATGAGCGGCCAGTATCGCGTTCGCAATGCCGGACTGCGCCCGCTTTATGAAGAGGCCAAGCGTCTGGAGGCGTTGTTCGAATCCTGCCGGATCCAGCACGTTCGCAGAGAACAGAATGCCGAGGCCGATCGTCTGGTCAATCAGGCCATCGACGCCAAGCGAAACGTGGAGTCTGCCGCGGGAATGTAGACGACCCCGCCGGAGGTCTCGCAAGCACGCAGTGCTCGCCCCCCCTTGGCTGGACACTTGGTCTGTGACTACAATCTCATTCCGGGTACGTCGTTCGGAGGAATCCTTGCCGCTGTTTTCCAGACAGTTCATCGACCAGGTTGCCCAGGCGACCGATCTAGTGGAGCTCGTGTCTCAGTACGTCACGCTCAAGAAGAAGGGGCGTGAGTTCGTTGGCCTCTGCCCGTTCCACGACGACAAGAACCCCTCGATGAACGTTTCCGCCGCCAAGCAGATCTTCAAGTGCTTCGCCTGCGGCGCCGGCGGGGGGGTCTTCCAGTGGATGATGATGTACGAGAAGCTTTCCTTCCCCGAAGCCGTCCGAACCCTCGCCGACCGGTCCAACATCCCGCTGCCCGAAGAATCGGCCCGGCCTGCGGCGCGAGGCGAGCTGACCCGACGAGACCTGTATCCGGTCATGAATTTCGCGGTCGATTTCTACCGTCGCCAGTTGCACATGCCGGCCGGCAGGAAGGCTCTGGAATACGCCCGAAGCCGCCAGCTCAGCGACGAGTCACTCGATCGTTTCGCCGTGGGATATGCTCCGGAGTCCTGGGACGCTTTGCTTACCGCAGCCGGGCGACAGGGCATCGGCCAGCGCGCGCTCCTTGCTGCCGGGCTGGTCACCGAGAGGAAATCCGGCGGCTGCTACGATCGGTTCCGCAACCGCCTGATCCTGCCGATCTACGACCGAATGAACCGGGCGATCGCGCTGGGAGGCCGGGCAATGAGCGACGAGCAGCAGGCGAAGTATCTCAACTCGCCGGATACGCCGTTGTTCGACAAGTCCGGCGAGTTGTACGCGCTGAACTGGGCGCGCGAGGCGATCGCCAAGTCGGACCAGGCTGTCGTTGTCGAGGGGTATTTCGACGCACTGATTCCCCTCCAGGCCGGTGTGGACAACGTTGTTGCGACGCTGGGGACGTCCCTGACCGACCGACACGTGCGGATGCTTTCGCATTACGCCCGGGAGGTGGTGCTGGTCTTCGACGCCGACGTCGCAGGCGCCGCCGCGGCCGAGCGGGCGCTGGAGATCTTCCTCCAGCAGCAGTTGCATGTCCGCGTGGCGACGATTCCCGCTGGCAAGGACCCGTGCGATTACTGCCTGGCCGAAGGCGCCGACGCCTTGCGGACCCTCCTCGCCGACGCCCCCGACGCGCTGGAGTACGTCTGGTCTCGCAGGCAGCAGGCGTTGCAGCAGGCAGGGGACAATCTGGCCGATCGCAGGCAGGTCGTGGAGGACTTCCTTCGGCTGATCGCCTCGTCGAGTGCGTACGGTGCGATCGACGAGGTCCGCAGAGGCCAGCTTGCCCAGCACATCGGACAGTTGCTCAACATCGGTCCGGCTGACCTTCAGCGGGAGATGAAGCGCCTGGTCCGGAAAGTGCCCACGCGCTCTGCTCGGGTTGGCTCGCAAGTCCCGGGCGGCGGGCAGTACGCCTCCGACCTGTCGGCGATGGCCGAACGACAGGTGCTGGAGGTGCTTCTGGCCGAGTCGGAGCTCTTCGATCACGCCGCCGAGCGGATTGGCCCGGAGGACTTCCAGCACCCCGAATACCGCATGCTAGCCGGGCCGGTCTGGGCCCGGGGCATGGAAGGAACCCTTTCGGTGGAGGAGATGCTGGCTGACGAAGGTCTGGCCGAGGCGGGGGCGATGCTCACCGAACTGGCCATTTCAGGACAGCGCCGCGGGAACTACCAAGCCACGCTCGACGGAGCGGTGGAGTGCATTCTCTTCAGGAGACACCGCCAGGAAACCGAGAAGCTCAAGGAAGGCGGCTTGGACGACGAATTGACGCTCCGGCGAATCCACCAGAATGCCAAGGGGCCCAGCCCACGGCGATTTCCAAGATTTTCCTGAGCCAGCCGGGCGTTTCTCCCCGGCCGGGGCGTGAGGCGATACCATTGATTTCGAATCGCGGGTCAGACTAAAATACAGGGTTCGTACACAGGAAGCAGACGTACTACGACGGGAGTAACTTGAATGGCTGATGCGTTGCATGCAAGCGTGAAGACCCTGATCGAAAAGGGCAAGAAGCGCGGGTATCTCACTTACGAAGAGATGAATGAGGATCTGCCCGACGAGGCAGTGTCTCCCGATCGCCTCGATGCGCTGCTGATGACGATCGATGAACTGGGCATCGAACTGATCGACGAAGCCGAGGCCGCTCGCCGCAAACCGGCCTTCGAGGACGAGGACAAAAAGTCCGAGAAGGACGAGGAAGACAGCGGCGGGGAACTGGAATCCGACAGCCGGCGGATCGATGACCCGGTGCGCATGTACCTTACCCAGATGGGCGAGATCAAACTGCTCACCCGGGCCGAGGAAATCGCACTGGCCAAGAAGATCGAGACCACCCGCATGCACTTCCGACGGCGGGTCCTGGAGAGCGACTACGCAGCTCAGCAGGCCGTCGACATTCTTGCCCAGGTCCACCGAAGCGAGCTGCCCTTCGACCGCACGATGAAGATCTCGACGGCGGAGAACCTTTCCAAGGAGGTCATCACCGAGCGGATGCCGGGCAACCTGGCCACCCTGGAGAAGATCTTCGAGGCCAACCGAAGGGACTGGGAGATCATTCGCCAGGAAAGTCAGCCCGAACGCAAGCGCAAGCAGGCGAAGCGATCCCTCTGGCAGCGGCGCCGTCGGGCAGCGACCCTCATCGAGGAACTGTCGCTGCGCACCTCGCGCATCCAGCCGCTGATGAAAAAGCTTCGTCACATCGCCGACAAGATGTTCGAGCTCCGTCGGGAAATCGAGCGGTCGGACAAGTCCGATATTCCGGCAGAGGACCTGGAAGTGATGGACGAAGAACTCCACGGCTTGATGGATCTGGTCCTGGAGAAGCCGGAACTGCTGCGGAAGCGCGTCAAGGCGATCCAAAAAGTCTTTCAAGACTACGAGC
>CAZXSK010000023.1:39301-51649 GCA_964642855.1 uncultured Planctomycetaceae bacterium
GAACTGCTGCGGAAGCGCGTCAAGGCGATCCAAAAAGTCTTTCAAGACTACGAGCAGGCCAAGCGCGATCTTTCGGCGGGCAACCTGCGGCTGGTGGTGTCGATCGCCAAGAAGTACCGCAACCGCGGCCTGAGCTTCCTGGATATCATCCAGGAGGGCAATACCGGTCTGATGCGCGCGGTCGACAAGTACGAGTATCGTCGAGGCTACAAGTTTTCGACCTACGCGACCTGGTGGATTCGCCAGGCGATTACCCGGGCGATTGCCGATCACGCGCGGACGATTCGCATCCCCGTGCATATGATCGAGACGATGAGCAAGCTGCGGAACATTTCCAAACGCCTCGTGCAGGAGATGGGTCGCGAGCCGACCATTGAAGAGATTGCCAAGGAAGCGGGTATGACGGTGTCCGAGGCCCGGCGGGTGTTGAAGATCTCGCGGCACCCGATCAGTCTCGACCGACCCGTGGGCGAGAGCGAAGACAGCTACTTCGGCGACTTCATCGAAGACGAAACCGCAGAAAGCCCCGTCGACAGTGCGGGCACGGAGATGCTCAAGGACCGCATCGAGGAAGTGCTCAAGACCCTGACCTATCGCGAGCGGGAGATCATCAAGCTGCGGTACGGCATCGGAGACGGATACACGTATACGCTTGAGGAGGTCGGACGGATCTTCAAAGTCACCCGCGAGCGCGTCCGCCAGGTGGAAGCCAAGGCGATTCGCAAGCTGCAGCATCCGGTCCGGGCACGCAAGCTCGAGGGGTTCCTCGAGGGCAGGTAAGCCGCGCCGGCTGCGGAGAAAGCCCTCCGTGCAGATACGATAGACTCGGAGAGAAGGGTCTGGCCGTCACGGCCGGGCCCTTGTGCGTTTTGCTGGGCAGGGAACAACCGCATCGTGCTCTGTAAGTGGCTGTTATTGCTTGTTTTCTGGTTGTTCCAATTTCTGCCCATTCCTTGCGGTTGGGGTGTATCGGACCTAAAGCGAAGGCTGTTTTGCGTCGATACGTTATGGCACGGGCATCAGATGGGGCCTGGAGGGCT
This sequence comes from uncultured Planctomycetaceae bacterium, assembly GCA_964642855.1. Taxonomy (GTDB): domain Bacteria; phylum Planctomycetota; class Phycisphaerae; order SM23-33; family SM23-33; genus CAZXSK01. Next base: position 40,342 of record CAZXSK010000023.1, read on the forward strand.
GTCTTTCGTACAACGGAGGAAGGTGGATGGGGTACGTCCCTGGAAAGGTGCTGGTTGCGGACGATAATGTTCGCACCTGTGAACTCGTCAGCAATGCCCTTTCTGCCGAAGGCATCATCTGCGTGACCACCTCCGTATGGACCGAAGCCTGCACGCTGCTGGAACGGGACACGTTCTCGGCGATCCTGACCGACGACAGGTTTGCACGTCGAGGCCGACCTGACCTCGTCACGCACGCCCGCATCTGGAACCCGAGTTGCCGAATCCTGATCTGCTCACGCAGCCCAGACGGATCCATCGAAGCCCTCGCCAAGGGCGCTCACGCCTGGCTGGCCAAGCCCCTGGATGTAGGCGAAGCTTGCAGCCGAATCCGCAATGCCCTTACCACGGGCCTGCAGCGGGAATCGCGCATCGGTCCCAAACGCGCCGAACAGGTCGTAACCCGCCATGGCCAGTCTGCGATCGACGGCATCCGGGCCCTGGTCGATGCCATCGCAGCCAAGGACCCTGACACGCGGCGTCATTGCGAGCAGGTGACGTTCTACGTAACGGGCATGTGTGGATTTCTGGGGCTGTCGGAGGAACATCGCGAGTCCATCTGGATCGCCTCGCTTCTGCACGATATTGGCAAGATCGGCGTTCCCGACGCGATCCTGACCAAGACAGGCCGACTTTCGCCGAGTGAATTTGCTCGCATCCAGCGGCACCCCCAGATCGGGGCGGACATCCTGTCGAACATCTCCATGTTCGCCGAGGAGTCGCGGCTGGTTCGGTACCACCACGAGCGATGGGACGGCCTGGGGTACCCGCATGGCCTGGCGGCGGGGGACATCCCCTTCGGCTCACGGCTTCTGGGGGTTGCCGATGCCGTGGACGCCATGCTCAGCCGGCGGTCCTACAAGGATGCCTACAGCGTCGAGGCGACGCTGGAGGAACTGGATCGCTGTGCGGGGTCCCAGTTCGATCCGGAAATCGCACGGGCAGCGAGCGAGTGGATATCGCGGAGCCCGGAGAACGTGATCCGTCCGATGGACCAGGCTGCCTGACACAGCCCCTCAAGCCTTGATACCTGCTGTCCACCCTTTTGGCTGATTCCACCTTCGGATCAGAAGGCCATTATAATCAAGTTGTTACGCCAATGAGTCCCGCGATCGCGCAAAAAATGACTGACCGGTCAGTCATTTCTTGTTGGTTCCTCTCAATTCTTCACCTATGATGCCGACTACAGGACTGACTGACTGGTCAGTCATCCAGTGATTCCGGAGAAACCCATGGCAGACAACAGCCGTTTGGAAGACAAGAGGAGTGAGATCATCGACGCAGCTACACGGGCGTTCAATACCCATGGCTACGCCCAAACCACCATGGACGCCGTAGCTGCTGAAGCAGGTATATCCAAAGGTAGTTTATACAACTACTTCCAGAACAAAAAGGATCTGTTCGCACAGGTGGTCCTGGCGTTCTCGCAGTCCGAATCGCCACGCATCGATGAGATCATCGGCAAAGCCATTCCCGCCAGCGAGAAGCTCTCTGTCATTCTCGACGACTGGTTCGACCAACTGGACAGGTATGAGCAGATCGGCCGTCTGGTCCTGGAGTTCATGGCCGTCGCCTCCGGCGAGGACCAGGAAGGGCAGGTGTCTGCCATCCTCCAAGACCTGTACGAGGATTGGCGCTCGCAGATCGCGGAGATTGTCCAGGACGGCATCGATTGCGGCGAGTTCACCGGAGAACTGGACCCCGTCAAGGCGGCGACCATGTTCATCGTGGCCTGCGACGGCGTGCAGATCCAGAAGACCTTCAACCTCGTCGAGATCGACCGCGAATTCCTCGAAGCCATGAAACGAGGCTACCTGATGGTGCTCCGCCGTCCCGCCCAGACCGGCGCGCCAGCCGAGGAGGCTACCCAATGAACGACCACGAAGACAGGAAACACAAGCTGGGCGAAGATAGCGCCGACACCCCCGAGGGCCAAGACAAACCCTCGGGCGATCCAGCCCCGAAGACGGCTGAGTCCCCCCAGGAGAGCCCGCCCCGTCCCGGCAAGCCCGGCCGGTTGGGCAAGCTCATTGCAGCGGGGATCGTGGTGGTGTTCGGTCTGAGTTTCGTTGCCCTCGCCCAGTTCCTTCCCGCACGCGACCGCAACACCGACGAGACCCCCCAGCCGCCCGTGTCCGTGCGGGTGGCGGTGGTCGAACCGATCGACTTCACCCAGCGGATCGTTCTCGATGGCGGAGTGGAACCCAACCAGGTAATCGAAGTCGCAGCCGAGGTCCCGGGGCAGGTCGAGACCTGGGCGCCGCGATCCCGTAAAGGCCAGCCCGTGCCCGGCACACAGATCGAGGAGGGCGACCGTGTGAGCAAGGGCGACCCTATTCTGCTGATCGATGACGAGGACTATGTACTTACCCGCGATCGCACCAAGGCCCAGATGCAGTACGACGCCAACGAGCTGATGCGCATGCAGGACCTCGCCAGGCAGGGAATCGCAACGCCGTCGGAACTGGAACGCCTGGAGACCGCCTATCGTCAGAGCAAGGCTGCCTACCGGCAGGCGGAGCTGGACCTGAGGCGTACGGTCATCCGCGCCGAAGCCGACGGCGTGCTCAACCGCATCCTCCGACGTGAGGGCGAATACGTCACGCGCGGAATGGCAGTCGCTGAGATTGTCGAGATCGACCACGTGAAGATTGTCGTCTGGGCTCCGGAGAGGTACACCCATCATCTCGAGGTCAACGGCAACCAGCACGAGATCGTCACCTCCGCCGCCGGACCCATCGGCATCAGGGTTCCGATCACCTACAAGGCATCGGTGGCCGACCCGGCTACCCGGTCGACCCGCGTGGAGATGATCGCTGCGAACCCAGCCGGTTCAGAGGGCAGGACGTTCTTCAGCGGGCAGATCGTGACGGTGCGCCTGAATCTGCGCAAGCTCCGGAACATCATCATGGTCCCGCTTGACGCGGTGATCCCCCTTGAGCAGGGCAAGGTGGTCTACGTTGAGAAGGAAGGCCAGGCTCATCGCCGGCGCGTGGAAATCGATCTGGACGTGGTGGATGGGAAGATGGTGCGCGTTCTGCCTGCCCGCAAGGACGACAACGGCGACTGGATCGGCCTGCTGCCGGGCGAGAAGCTGATCGTCGAAGGTCACCGGTTCGTAGGGCCAGGCCAGGTCGTGCGGGTCAAGAACCCGCCGACCACCGGCCAGCCTGTCGACGCTGCAATCGATCCCAACACCAGCCCGGGCGCGACGGACTAGCCGGAGGATACCGCGATGCTTCTGTCCAATGCCGCCATCAAGAACCGCACGACGATCCTGGTGCTGATCGTGCTGATCGTCTTTGCGGGGGCCTACAGCTACATCACGCTGCCGCGCGAGTCCGCCCCGGACGTGCCCATTCCACGCATCGTGATCATGACGTTCCACCCGGGCGTGTCGCCGGAGGATATCGAGAAGACGATCACCAAGAAGATCGAGAAGGAACTCGCCGGCCTGAAGGGCATGAAGGAGATTCGCTCGATCAGCGCACTGGGCCAATCGATCATCGAGGCTGAGTTCGAGAGCGACGTCGACATCGACAACGCTCTCCAGCGGGTCAAGGATAAGGTCGACATCGCCAAGGCTGAGCTTCCCACCGCCAAGGAGCGTTCCGAGCCGGTTGTCCAGGAGATCAACGTCAGCGAGTTTCCGATCATGCTGGTCGGCCTGTCCGGAACCGTGTCTCCGGTGCGCCTGAAGGACATCGCCGAGCGCCTCCAGGACGAGATCGAGACCATTCCTGGCGTGCTCGAGGCGGAGATCCTCGGGGCACTGGAGCGTGAGATCCGCGTCGAGCTCGACATGGACCGCGTCGCTGCGTATGGCCTGACCGCCCAGGAGCTGCTGGCCGTCATCCCGTCGCAGCACATCACCAGGTCGGCCGGCGGCCTGGAGACCGAGGGCACCAAATTCGCCGTTCGCGTGCCGGCTGAAATGGAAGAGCCCGAGGAGTTCTTCCGTATCCCCCTTACGACGCGCAACGGCAGGGTCATTCGCCTTTCGGACGTCGCGACCGTGGCCGATACGTTTAAAGACCGCGACACGATCTCCCGGCTGGACGGCAAGCCATCGATCACCGTGGCGGTCAAGAAGCGTGTCGGCGCGAACATCGTCGACATCGCAGACAACGTCAAGGCGATCCTTGCCGAGGCGGAGAAGCAATTCCCGGCCGGGGTGGACATCACTCTTACGTCTGATCGTTCCGACGAGATCCGCGACATGGTCAAGGACCTTGAGAACAACATTCTCACGGGGCTGATTCTCGTGCTGGTGGTGCTGTTTCTGTTCATGGGTCTGCGCCCGAGCCTGATCGTGGCGATGGCGATTCCCCTGAGCATGCTGATCAGTTTCTCGGTGCTGCAGCTTCTGGGCATTACGCTGAACATGGTCGTGCTGTTCAGCCTGATTCTGGCATTGGGCATGCTGGTGGACAACGCGATCGTGATCGTCGAGAACATCTACCGTCATCGGTCCCACGGGCTGGGCAAGATCGAAGCGGCCATGAGGGGCACCAGTGAAGTTGCCTGGCCGGTGATCACGTCGACGGCGACGACCGTCGCGGCATTCAGCCCCATGCTGTTCTGGCCGGGGATCATGGGCGATTTCATGAAGTACCTTCCCATGACGGTCATCGTTGTGCTGTGCAGTTCACTGTTCGTGGCGATGATGATCAGCCCGGTGATCGCGTCGATCATCTCGGGCAAACCGGCCGAGGGAGCGTCCCACGAGAACCGCTTTGTGCGGGGCTATCGCAGGCTGCTGGGCGTGGCGCTGCGTCACCGCGTGGCAACGCTCTGCCTTTCGGTCCTCCTGCTGCTGACGGTGGGGCTGATCTATGGCCGGTGGGGTGCGGGCGTGGAACTCTTCCCCGACTCCGATCCAAGCCAGTCCGTGATCAACCTTCGGTGTCCGCAGGGCACGAACATCCATAAGACCGACGAACTCTGCGCGATTGTGGAAGAGGAGGTCGAGCAGTTCCGCACCGACCCCAACACCGGGCAGACCTGGATCGATCACGTGTTGGTCAACGTGGGGTCCGGCGGGTACGACTTCTTCAGTTCCGTCGGCGGGACGCACACGGGCAACGTGACGCTGAAATTCCCCGCCTACGAGGAGCGGATAACCCAATCGGCTCAGATCACGGATTGGATTCGGACCCGCCTGCAGGAGAAAGGCATCGTCGGGGCAGACGTGAAGGTCGAGAAGCTCGATGAAGGCCCGCCCACCGGCGACCCGGTTTCGGTCCGCATCATCGGGCGGGACCTCGAGACTCTCGAGCGTCTTTCCAAGCGCGTCAAGGAACTCGTCCGCACCACGCCGAACCTCATCAACCTTCGCAGCGACCTCGAGGCGGCCAAGCCCGAGCTCACGCTGGACGTTGAGCGCGAGCGGGCGAGCATGCTCGGGCTGGACACGGCCGGTGTGGCGGAGTTCCTGCAGACGGCGGTGCTCGGGCGGGAGGTCGGCGAGTTTCGGGACTACAACGACGAGTACGACATCACGATCCGCCTGCCGGTAACGCAGCGGAGCTCGCTGGAGGATCTCTTCCGCTATCGGCTGCTGAGCTACTCGGGCAGGCCGGTCCATGTGCTGTCTGTCGGAGAATTCAACTACAAGCCCGGGCTGGGAACGATCCATCGCATCGACCAGGATCGCGTGGTGACCGTGTCGGGCGACAACTCCGGGCGTGCCTCCAACGAGGTGCTCGCCGACGTTCAGGACCGCCTTGACCCGCTGGGCCCGACGCGGATTCTCGCAGACGACGTCGCGGGCTGGAAGACACTCGTGGCCTTTATGCGGGGCGAGCAGACTGGACCGGCCGCTGGTGCGGGCAGGGCTCTTTGGGACCGGCTGGGCTTTCTGGAGAAGATGCGGTTCCCTGAAGCTGCTTCTCACGACCAGCTCACGCGCAAGGAGCGGTCGACGGTTCTTACGCAGCTCAATGCGGGCCTCGGCGAGCGATATCTGTTCGACGATGCAGCCATCGAGGGGCTGGAGCTTCCTGACCAGGCCCGGAAACTGCTGGCCGGCGGGCGGGACGAGCTCGACGACCGCCAGGTGCGCAGGCTGAACCGACTGGTGCTGGAAGCTGCGCTTCCCCATGCGATCGTTGCGCGCGAGCGGCTGGAGCTGCCCCGCGGCTACGCGATCGAATACGCCGGCGAGAAGGAAGAGCAGGAGAAGGCGATGAGCTTCCTGATGCGGGCGTTCGTGATCGCGCTGCTGGCGATCGTGTGCATCCTGGTCACGCAGTTCAACACGCTCTCCGCCCCGGTGATCATCATGACGACCGTGGTGCTCTCGATGATCGGGGTGCTGCTGGGCCTGCTGGTGTTCGACATGCCCTTTGGAATCATCATGACGGGCGTCGGCGTGATCTCCCTCGCCGGGGTTGTCGTCAACAACGCCATCGTGCTGCTGGACTACACCCGACAGCTCCAGAAGCGCGGCATGGAACTCATCGAAGCGGCCGTCCAGGCCGGGGCTACCCGTCTGCGTCCCGTACTGCTGACCGCGACGACGACCATCCTCGGGCTCGTGCCGATGATGACAGGCGTGAGCGTCAATTTCCGCGAGCTGAGTATCTCGACCCAGAGCGAGAGCGGGCAGTGGTGGAAGTCGATGGCCGTGGCGGTGGTGTTCGGTCTGGCGTTCGCGACCGTTCTCACGCTGGTGGTTGTGCCCTCACTGTACGTCATGCTCTACCGGCTGGCGGAGAAGCTTGGTCTGGGTGGGTTGAAGCGCGCGGGAGCCGACGTTGAGAAGCCCGAGGTCCAGCTGGAGGATTACTGATGCACGTCCCGAAGCTGGCGTTTTTGCGGTAAGATGTCGTCGTGAAAGACAGGCTGACATTCATCCTGGGCTGCACCGCCAGCGGAAAGGGCTCGCTCGGACGTGAGCTAGCCCGGCGGCTGGGCGGGCAAATCATCAGCGTCGACTCGATGAAGGTCTACCGGCGGATGGACATCGGGACGGCCAAACCGTCGATCGAGGCCCGCCGCGAGATTCCCCACCACGCGATCGACGTCGTCGAACCCGGCGAGAGCTTCTCGGTGGCCCAGTTTGTGGACGTCGCCGATCGCGCCGCAGAGAGCATCCGCAGCCAGGGATCAATCCCCCTGGCCGTGGGCGGAACGAACCTGTACATCAAGGCGCTGTCGGAAGGTCTTTTCGACGGGCCGTCCGCTGACCCCGCGATCCGTCGAGAACTCCGCCGTCGCTGCGCCGACGAGGGCCCGCCGATCCTGCACGCCGAACTGGCCGAGGTGGATCCCGAATCAGCCGAGCGGATCCACCCCAACGATCAGCGACGCATCATCCGGGCGCTGGAGGTATACCGCGCGTCGGGCACGCCCATTAGCGTGCTCCAGCAGCAATGGGAGAACGACCCGAATCGGCGCTACGAGGCGGTCATGATCGGGCTGCGGTGGAGCAAGGACGACCAGAACCGGAGGATCAACGCCCGCGCGAAGACGATGATGGAGGCGGGACTGCTGGCCGAGGTGGAATCTCTGCTGACCGAGCCGGCCGGGTTGTCCGCACAGGCTGCCCAAGCGGTCGGATACGCTGAGATGATCGATCATATCCAGGGACGCTGCTCCCTGGAGGAAGCCTTCGAACGCATCAAGATCAATACGCGCAGGCTCGCGAAGAAGCAGCGGACGTGGCAGAAGCGGTGGACGCACGTCCGATGGTTCGACTGTACACCGGGTGACACAGCTGAATCGCTTGCCGAGCGCGTGCTGCGGGAGGTCGAAATCCGATGAGCGACCACGAGCGATGGATGCAACGGGCGATCGACCAGGCCCGCCATGCCGAACAACTCGGCGACGTACCCATCGGCGCGGTGATCGTTCGTGAGGGCCAGGTGCTGGTCGAAGCGTGCAACCGGAGGATCATCGACGCCGATCCGACCGCCCACGCCGAAATGCTGGCGATTCGCCGGGCAGCGTCCGCCTTGGGCGATTGGCGGCTGACGGGCTGCTCGCTCTACGTCACGCTCGAGCCCTGCCCCATGTGCGCCGGGGCGATCGTACTGGCCAGGCTGGACGAAATCGTCTACGGCGCGACCGATCCCAAGGCCGGGGCGGTCGATACCCTGTACGACATCCTCCGCGACGATCGCCTGAACCATCGGGCGCAGGTCACCGGAGGGGTCATGGCTGAAACGTGTGGCCGGCTGCTCACCGAGTTCTTCCGCAGGCAACGGGCGATGGGCAAGAAGTGACGTTCGCTCAGCGGCCCACCTTTTCCCACTTCGGAAAGCTGTCGCCCTTTTTCGGGAAGTAGATCCAGGTATCGCCGTCGCGGGCGTCGTACATCAGGTAGTGCCCGTCGCCTGCGATCACGTGGTACGGGCCCGGGCAGCGATCGGCATTGCCGGAATTCGCTTCCGCCGGTTCTGCCGACGGCATGGCGAGAACAACTGCTGCGAGCATGCCCGCAGCGACCAGCATGACAAGCAGAACCTTGTGTGACATTCCCGCGCTCCTTTCATTGAACGGTCCGGGCATATGGACCCGTCTGAAGCGCGGTGGTTAGGCTGGTTCATCCCGGAACTTCTCGGAGGTGAACAGATAGACCTTCGTGTCCGGATCCTGCCATGCCTTGGGCGGCAGGCCTGCTTTGTGTGCACAGCAGAAATCCAGGAATTGCTCGGCGTTCCATCCCTGGTCGGTAGCAACTTCCGGCAGGAAGCACCCGGACCGCATGCCTTGGACGATGTAGATGCCGTGGATGCCGATTTCGAGCTTCTCGGGCTCGTCGGTTTCCTCAAGGGGGGAAAGAACTGAGACCTCGACGGTCAGCTCGGACACTTCGGAAGGTCGGATCGGATCGCTGGTGAATCGCGGATCGTTGGCCGCGGCCCGGCCCATTTCGACGATCATCTCGCCCAGGGGTCCGCGCGGGCTGAACGTGCCGATGCAGCCGCGAAGCTTGCCCTGGTTGGTCAGCGTGACGAAACAGCCCCGCTCTTCAGCCAGCGGCCCCGCCAACTCGCCCGCCCCCGGCGGCGCGACGCCGGTCACGGCGGATTCCACCGCCTCGCGGGCCAGTGTCAGTAACGTCTCACGATGCTCTTGGGGAATCTGCATGGATGGATCACCTCTTCAGAGATACCTGTCGCCCCGATTACGCGTGCAGCGTATTGTACAGATACAGGGGCACGAATTCATCCATGTGTGCGATTCCGCCTCAGTGAACGTACTTGAAGATCAGGAACCCACCGATCAGCAGGGCGGTAAACAGCAGCGCAAGCCAGTTGAAGTACTTGTCGATGAACGGCGTGATCCGCGGCCCGAATTTGCGCATCAGACCCGCGACCAGGAAGAACCTCGCCGAGCGGCTGACTGCAGCGGCAAGCAGGAACACTCCGAAGAACATCCACGGGTTCGGCACGGCCGGTCCGGTTCCGAACACCCCCGCCGTTACCGTGATTACCTTGAACGGAATCGGCGTGAACCCGGCTGTGAAGACGATCCAGAAGTTGTATTCCTCGTACAGGCTGGAAACGCTGTTGAACTTCGCCTGATCGAACCCGGGCACATAGTTGTAGAAGAGGCTGTCGACGCCGCCTTCCCACGCCAGCCAGCCGATGCAGAACCCCGCGACTGCACCCAGTACGCTCGCCAGCGAGCACAGGAACGCGTACCGCGCCCATTTCTTGCGGTTGCCCAGCACCAGCGGCGCCAGCAGCACGTCCGGGGGAATCGGAAAGAAGCTGCTCTCGGCGAAGCTCAGCACGAACAGCGCGATCGCGGCGCTGGGCCGATACGCCCACGCCAGCGTCCAGTCGTACATCCGCCGGTGCAGATGCCACCAGGGTACGGGCTTGTGCTCGCCCAGCTTCATGCCACAGTGTTCGCAGAATTCAGCTTCGGCGTCGACGGCCATGTCGCATCGCGGGCAGGTATCCCCGTGCACCTGGTCGGGGGAAGATTCGTCGGCTCGTGTTGTCGTCTCGCTCATGGTCGGTGCAGTAAAACCGCACGGACGGACGATGTCAAACCTCCGCTGGCCGGATGTGTCGCCTCGCCCTACGCGCCGGTACAATGACAGGTCATGGGAAAGCAGCCCGGACGGATCGCGGTAGCCATGAGCGGCGGGGTCGACTCCTCCGTCGCTGCAGCCCTGCTGCAGGAGCAAGGCTGGACGGTCGAGGGCGTATTCATGACGCTCGGGATCGTCCCGGCTGACGATGCGCTGCGCGTGGGCGAAGCGCTGGGCATTGCGGTGCACGTGTTGGATGTCGCCCAGCCTTTCGCCGCGGTACAGCGATATTTCCAGCAGGAGTATCTCGCCGGGCGAACGCCCAACCCGTGCATCCGCTGCAATGTGATTCTCAAGTTCGGCTACCTGATGGACTGGGCATTGCAGCAGGGGTTCGACGCCTTTGCGACCGGCCACTATGCCCGGATCGATTGCAGCGGCGAGAGCCCGTGCATTCGGCGCGGCGTGGATCCCGCCAAGGACCAGGCGTATGCACTGTTCGGCATCGATCGTCGTCGGCTGTCACGCATCCATCTGCCCATCGGCGGACTCGATGACAAGGCGCAGACCCGAGAAATCGCCAGAAGCCTGAACCTGCCCGTACACGCCAAGCCCGACAGCCAGGAGATCTGCTTCATCCCAGACGATGATTACGTAGCCTACCTGGCCGAGCACGCCCCTGACGCACTTCAGCCCGGGGAGATCGTCACAACGTCCGGCGAGGTGGTCGGCACGCACGAGGGATACGGGCAGTTCACCATCGGCCAGCGCCGCGGCGTGGGTGTCGCTGCCGGCGTGCCGATGTACGTCGTCGGCATCGACCCGGCAACCGCGCGAGTGACGATCGGCCCGCGAGAGGCAGCGCGGCATCGCACGCTCTCTGCCGCAGGAAGCAACTTCCACGCCGATACGCCGGACCGCTTCGAAGCCACGGTGCAGGTTCGCTACAACCACCGCGGTCAGCCCGGGGTGGTGACACGCAACGCCTCCGATACCTTCGACGTGGAGTTCCGGCAGGACGTTCACGCGATTACGCCTGGGCAGGCAGCGGTGCTGTTCGACGGCGACCGCCTGCTGGGCGGGGGATGGATCGACCATGCCCAGTAGAAGCGGGGGCGAGGGGAGAGAGTTGCTGGCAATTCACCCGGGCGCACTGGGCGACGTGGTTCTGTTCGGCCGGCTTCTGCAACTACTGGGGCGGCCTGTGACCGTGATCACCGCCGGCAGCAAAGGCGGGCTTCTGGTCGAGGCCGGTGTCGCCCGGCGCGCGATCGACTT
>CAZXSK010000024.1:0-20857 GCA_964642855.1 uncultured Planctomycetaceae bacterium
CTGAACTGCTCGGAGGTAGCGGTCCGGATGCCCTGCTTCTCTGCGGCCTGGAGTTTCATCTCGTGACGTCCCACCAGCAGCAGGTCGCCGGTCGATCGCTTCAGTGCGCGGGCGACGAGTTGACCCAGCCGACCTGCCCCGAGCACCACGACACGATCAGCCCGACCAATGTCGACCTGGCGGGTGATCTGAATCGCCGCGGCGAGAGGTTCAACGAAAACCGCCTGCTCGTCGGACACGTGGTCGGGCACCGCGTGAAGATTGCGGACGGGAACGGCGATCTGCTCGGCGAAGCATCCCGGGTGGCCGTCGATGCCGATTACCGTGCGGTTCGGGCAGTGGTTGCTCAGGCCCGACGTGCACCGCTCGCACCGGCCGCAGACGCAGTTGATCTCGCAGACGACGCGCCGGCCTTTCCAGTCGGCGGGCCCCTGGAGAACCCGGCCGACGAATTCGTGGCCCATCACGCCGGTAAACCCCATGTATCCCTTGACGACCTCCAGGTCGGTCGAACACACGCCGGCAAGCAGCACCTCGACCAGCGCCTCGTCGCGCCCGGCGGAGGGCGGGGAGCATTCGGTCAGGAGAGGTCTCTGGCCGTCGAAGATCAGCGCACGCATGGGAATCTCAGCGGTCGAGCTCGCGCCACTGCTCGTCGTGCTCCTCGGGGGTCTGGGGCGAGGAATCGATAATCTTCAGGAAGTCCCACCACGGATGGTTCGACTTCTTCGGCTGGGGCGATTCCACGGCGTTGGGGTCCAGCGGCGGGGCATCGCGGGCGGCGGTCATGCCCATCGGGTCCCACCAGGGCGAATCGCTGGGAGCGCCCTTCGGTCGCCAGGCGGCTACCTCGTCGTCGTGCATGTCCACGTCGGGATCGTCGTCGCCCCACCAGTCCAGCGGGTCCCACCAGGCATTGCGACGGACGGGGCGCTCGGGCAGCTCACCCGAAGACGCCACACGCCAGTCCCACTTCTCGTAGCCGAGGTCCTGGCCGGACAGCAGCACCAGCGACCGATGCGCCTGGTAGCGGACCGCGAATTCGTTGTCGTCGAGACACTGGACCAGGGCGCGGACCACGGCAGGCTGCTCGTAGTGACGCAACGCCCAGGCGCTGGTCGCGCGGACATCGGCCGACTCGTCGGACATCGCCGCCTCGGCGAGTGGCTGGGCGGCATTGGGGTCGGGGAGGTCCTCCAGCACCTTCGCCGCGGCCAGCCTGACCTTCGGCGACGGGTCGGAAAGCCCGGCGATGATCACATGGGCGTAGGCTTCGCTGCGGGCCCGACCGAGCGCGGAGATGGCTTCGGCGCGGACCAGTTCGTCGGTATCCATCTTCGCGAAGGTCGCGTACGCCTTGAGGTACGGCTCGACCTGTCCCCAACGGTGGGTGGACATCTCGCGGATCGCCCGGCGCTGGCCGGCCGGATCGTTCTGATCGATCGACTGCCGCCAGAGGTCGGGTTTCTCGTCGCGGAACAGGTTCGCAAAGAAGTCGCCGACGTTCTTGCCGGTCTCCTGGACATTGCACCCGCCCAGGGCCGTCGTCAGCACGGCCGCCACCGCGAGGGTCAGTCCGATGCGTGTGTGTCTTCTGCTGGTCATGGGATCCTCGTCGCGGGACGCGATTCCAGTTCGTCGGTCCCGATGAATTCCACGGAATCGGCCTCCCTGCCGCCGAACCGCTTCGCCAGTGCGGCAAACCGCCGGGGGTTGTCCGTCGTGAAGCACGTAAGGCGCCCGCCCGAGCGCTGCGGGTGGGTCAGCCCCAGCGACGAGAGCCTGCGCTGCACCTCGAGGCTCGCCGCCCGGGCGGAGCTCACCAGTTCCACGTCCGGGCCCATCAGCTTGCCGATCGCCCTCGCCAGCAGCGGGTAGTGCGTGCAGCCCAGGATCACCGCGCCGGGCCTGGCACGCTGCAGGTCTCGCAGGTAGTCGCACAGCACGTGCATCACGATCGGGTCGTCCTCGGCCCGGCCTTCCTCGACGATGGGCACCAGCAGCGGACACGCCCGGGAGATCACCTCCCGCGCGGGATCGATCGCGTGGATCGCCCGGCGGTACGCGTCGGAAGCGACGGTCGCCTCGGTGCCCAGCACGCCGATGGCGGTATCGGTTACGGCCAGCGCTTCGGCCGCTCCGGGACGGATCACGTCGACCACGTCGACCGGGCAGGCCTGCTGGAGGGCGTCGATCGCAGCGGCGGAGGCGGTGTTGCACGCCACCACCAGCATTTTGGGCTCGCGCGACATCAGGAAGGACGCGTCCTCCAGGGCGAACCGCCGGACCGTTTCCAGGGACTTGATCCCGTAGGGAACCCGCGCGCTGTCGCCGAGGTAGACGATGTCCTCGCCCGGCATGGCCTGGGAAAGCTCCCGGACCACCGTCAGACCGCCCAGGCCCGAATCGAACACGCCGATCGGCGCCTCGGCCGCTATGTCCGATGCCCTCGCCACGCGGAAAGACTACCCGAAACCCACCCGCCTACGCAAGACGGATGACGCCCCGGCCAGAGGCAAACGGCATGCCCGGCTACAGCTTCGTAGCCAGGCCTTCCTTCCTGCCGATGTCGCGAAGGTCTTCGAGCGTCTTGTCGGGCACGTTCAGGCCGTCCTTCCGAGCCTGCTGCACGCGGTGGTAGCTGTTCTCGCCGGGCAGCCTCACGCCGTCGAAACCGTCCATGAGGCGGGTGTCCTTGACGTGGGCGACGAAACGCTCCATCTCGCTGCGGAAGTGGTCCCTGCCGCCGAACGCTTCGGGGTCGATCACCAGCAGGTTCACCGCCTGTTTGCCGGGCTTGTCGGGGTTGTTGGCCCAGCCGCCGGCAAGAATGGCCATCGTCTCGCACCACAGGCCCATCGCGTAGCCCTTGTAGCCGAAGTGCAGGCCGCCGGTCTGGAACATGGTCCCGCCGCGTTCCATCGTGAACGGGTCGTCGGACAGCTCGCCCCCCTGCTCGATGAAGACCTTCTCGGGGGCCTTGAGGCCGGCTTGCTTCATCACGCGGATCTGGCCCATGGAGTAGGTAGCCGTCGAGAAGTCCGCCACGCTGACGCCCCCGGGGATCGGGTAGCCGAAGGCAACCGGATCGGTGGAGAACTTCCCGTCGAGCCCGCCATAGGGCGGACAGTCCTTGCAGGAGGAATGCTGCGCCCAGGCCTGGGCGCAGAAGCCCGCTTCGGCCAGGTCGATCAGATACGCCCCGAGGGCGGCGCACCAGCCGACGTTGCGGATGGCGACCATGCACAGACCCAACTCGCGGGCCTTGGAGGCTGCGTGGGTCTTGCCCAGGCGAATCGCCGGCTGGGCGAGTCCGTCCTGGCCGTCGATGAGCACGGCTGCTCCCTTGTCGCGCACCACCACGGGCCTGGCAGCCGGGTCGATGCTCTCGCCCAACACCCGATGATAATAGCCCAGCACCGCCAGCCCGTGGGTTGGGGCGCCGAAGGCCTCGCTCACCGCAGCCACATCGGCCATGTACAGCGCCTCGTCGGCGTCGATGCCTTTGCTTTCCAGCAGCTCCCGGCCGAACTGCACGATCGTGTCCCAGGGAATGGTTGGCATGGTGTTCCTTTCAGATCATCGGCCGGCCGCGTTTGGCCAGTTGGATCGCCAGGCCCCACGGGTCGCGCATCATCACGAGGTGGTCGCCCGTTTCCGTCGGGCCGACTTCCTCCACGAACGTAGCCCCCGCCTCTTCGAGACGGGCCCGGTCGCCGAGGGGGTCGTCGCTGACCATCGCCAGGTGAAGCAGCAGCGGGTCCATCGAGGCGTAGTCGGGGACCTCCACCTTGGGATTGTTATAGATTTCGAGCATCACCTGGCCGCTGCCATCGGCGATGAACCGCACGGGTACCGGCTCGTCGGCTGCGCGCTTGACGACGAATCCCAGGTGCTGAACGTACCAGTCTGCCACGGCGGCCGGGTCGTCGACCTGCCATGCAACGTGTTCGATCTTCATGGGGGACCTCCTTGGTCGGGCCGAACTGTATCGCGCCCGGCCGGGGGGCTCAAGAATTGCTTGCCCGCTGGGGGGCTGGTACACTCCCCTGCCCCGATGCACCGGGCGGCCGACGCGAGCCCCCCCGCTGCGAGACCCATGCAGGAAGGATATGCAATTCCATGAGCTGGACGATTGACGAGCGCGACCTTGGATCCGACGAGCCGGACTTTCTCTCGACGATCTTCACGGTTGGCAACGGCCAGGCGTGCACGCGCGGCACGCTGGGCGAAGACGGGCTGGATGCGTTCCGGGGCATGTACATCTCGGGGCTCTACACCCGCGCCGGCTACGGGCTGAACTACTTTCTGACCGGCCCGGACTGGCTTGCGATCGACCTGGCCGACGCATCGGGCAGCGCCCTGGAAGTGAGCGACTCCCACCGTTCGCTGGACATGCGCCGAGGCCTGCTGCGCCGGACCGCGACGTTCACCGGCCCGGGCGTGAAGCTGGAGGTTCGCGAGGAACGCATGGCGTGTCTGCACGAGCCCGCCCTGCACGCCCAGCGCCTGACGGTTCGCGTGATCGAGTCGGGTTCGGACATCCGCGTTGGCATGGGCATCGACGGGGACGTGCGGAACCACCGGGCGAAGTACTTCAAGCCCGGCCAGCTTCCCAACTGCGACGAACACGGGCTGAAACTCTCGAACGTGTTGGCTGCCCGCGCCGAGGGCGACGCTGCGTGGGTGGTACTGCACTCGCCGCAGGTTCGCAAGCGCGTCGCCATGGCGTGTCGGGTGCGACAGATCTCGGGCGAGTCGACGCGGACATCCACCCAGGCGACCGATACCCGGGCGGACATCGTGATGACGATCCCTTCCGGCGACGCCGGCCGGGAGCTGGTCTTCGAGAAGCTCTGCCGGTTCTCAGCGGACATCGACGACCCGTCGACGGCGAACAACCCTGAGGAGCTCGCCGAGGCGCTGGACGGGGAGACGTTCGAGCAGGCGCTGGCCGGGCACGAATCGGCATGGGAAGCGTTCTGGCAGTCCGCGGACGTGGAAATCGAGGGTGACCCGCGCGCCCAGCAGGCCGTGCGATACGCGCTGTGGTCGACGCGCATCGCCGCGCCCGATGACGGCGGGCGGTCGTCCATCGGGGCGAAGAACCTTACGGGCGACTGGTACCGCGGAGCGGTGTTCTGGGACATGGAGATGTTCCAGCTGCCGCTGCTGGCAGCCGTGGCGCCGGAGCTGGCGCGGAACCACATCCGCTATCGTGCCCGCCGGCTGGATGCCGCCCGCACACTGGCGAGGCAGGACGGCTACGACGGGGCGCGGTTCCCGTGGCACAGTTACATGACCGGCCTGGAGGAGCCCCCCTGCATCGGCGGGTTCCTGTACCAGCAGGTGCACCTCAACGCCGCGGTGGGCTGGGGCATGCTGCACTACTGGGACCTGACCCACGACACCGAGACCATGGTCGCCGACGCCCTGCCCGTTCTGGTGGAGCTCTGCCGCTACTGGTGCTCGCGCACCGATCGCGGTGAGGACGGCATGTACCATATCCGCCACGTCTGCGGGCCCGACGAGGTCCACAAGGATGTCGACGACAACACCTACACCAACCGCATGGTCAAGGAGTTGCTGCGGCGGACGAATCTGCTGATCGACCGGCTGGGGACCGACGCGGCGGACGAGGTGGAGCAGGTGCTCTCGGACCTGGGCGCCGACGAGGCCGAGCGGTCCGGCTGGCAGGAGGTCTCGGATCACCTGGCGTTTCCGACCGTCGACGGCGAGGGCGTGCTGGCGCAGTTTGGGGGCTTCGGCGACCTGCCCGAACCCGACAAAGCGCTGCGCGCGTCCGGCGAGGGCATGGACAAGACCAACAAGCAGGCGGACACGCTGCTGCTGTTCCAGACGGTCGGCAACTCGTTCTGGGACGGCGACCTGGAGCGGCATTACAGTTATTACGCGCCCCTGTGCAACCAGACGTCGTCGCTGTCGATGTGCACCCACGCGCTGCTTGCTGCCCGTCTGGGGCGGCGGCTGGACGCGCGGAAGCTTTTCGAGGCGGCTGCGGGCGTGGACCTGGAAGACTCGTACGGCAACACGAAGCACGGCATCCACGGCGCAGGCGAAGGCGGGATCTGGCTGGCGGTGGTGCAGGGCTTCGGCGGGCTGACCGTGCAGGCGGGGGTGGAGAACGAGCCCGCTCGTCTGGCGATCTGCCCGTCTCTTCCGCCCTGGTGGGAGAAGCTGACGTACCGGTTGCGCTACGCGGGCCAGCCGATTCGCGTAACGGTCGAACCGGACCGACTGACGCTGGAGAATGGCGGCGACGGCGAGTCGCCGGCGCTGCGAATCGGAAAGCAGATGGTCTCGCTGAAGGCGGGCGAGTGTCGGAGCTTCGAGGCTGAGTCGCGCTGGCAGGAGCCGAAACTCGAGGGCGTGATCTTCGACCTCGACGGGGTTCTCGTGAAGACCGACCACTTTCACTACCAGGCGTGGAAGCAATTGGCCGATGAACTGGGTTTGGCGTTTGATGAGACCGTCAACCACCGCCTGCGCGGAGTCAGCAGGCAGAAGAGCCTTCGGATCATCTACGAACACAACGGCGTCCCCACGCCCGACGAGGCGGTCTTCCTGGACCAGTGCACGCGGAAGAACGACCGGTATGTCGAGCTCATCGACGGCATGACCTCGGGCGACGTGCTGGACGGTTCGCTGGAGCTTCTTCGCGAACTCAAGGAAGCGGGGATCGGCATCGCATTGGCATCGGCCAGCCGGAACGCTGGGCGGGTGCTGGAGCGCACCGGTCTGGGCGAATGGTTCGACGCCGTCATCGACGGGTCGAAGGTCACCAGGTCCAAGCCGGATCCGCAGGGGTTCCTGCTGGCGTCGCAGCAGCTGCGGGCGATGCCCTGGAACTGTCTTGGCGTGGAAGACGCGGCTGCGGGGATCGAGGCGATCCATCGGGCGGGCATGGCTGCGGTGGGCATCGGCGACCAGACCGCCGAGGCCGAGGCGGCTTTCGACGGCGTTGCGGAGTTGTCTCTGGAAGGCCTGCGGAAGATCTTCGCCGACCATCCGGGCGAGACGAACCCGTATATGGAAATGAACGTCGCAAAGGTGCGCAGCGAAGAAGCCTGAAGCGCCGGCGGGGGAAAGTTGGCCGGGCAAGTCGGGGCGGGGCCTAGAATTCGGTAGCCGGGACACCTGCGGGACTGAGGTCCGCGGACCTGGCCTGGGCAAGGAAAGAAGGGAGATCTCGCATGCTTCGTCTGGTTCGGAAGATGGGGAAGTTCATTCGCGGCGGAGCCGGTCCGCTCCAGATATTCATGGCCTGCCTGCTGGGCATGCTGCTGGGGTTCGTGCCCGGGTTCAACATGACCACGGTCGTGCTGATCGTGCTGGTCCTGATTCTCAACGTCAGTCTGGGCGTGACGATTCTCTCATTCGCGGTGGGCAGGATCCTGGCTTTGATTCTGGCTCCGCTGACATTCCAGCTGGGCTACGTGATTATCCACCGGATCGGGCTGGAGGGGTTCTTCCGTGCGGCTGGGGATACGCCGGTCGTTGCGATGATGAACCTGCATTTCTACTGCCTGGCCGGTGGGATTCCCGTGGCGATCGTCCTGGGAGCCGTCGCGGGAATCGGGCTTTCGAAGCTCATCGTAGCCATCCGCAAAGGGCTTGTCGCCGCGTCGGGCAAGAGCAGGTTGGTGGAGGTGCTTTTCAGCAACCCCGTCACCCGGCTGCTGATGTTCATCCTGTTCGGGCGATCGAAGAAATCGATGAAGGAGATGCTCGAAGGCAAGAGCCCGATCATACGCAAGAGCGGGGTGATCGTTTCGGCTGCTCTGGTGCTGATCGTCGGAGGCGGGAGCGTGCTTCTGGTGGATGTTTTGCTGGCTTCACAGATGGCCGATGCCATGGGCAAGGCCAACGGCGCGGAAGTCAACATTGAGGAGGCAAATCTCTCTCTCACGCAGGGCCGGCTTGAGATCGTGGGCCTTCAGGTAACCGACCGCGACAATCCGACGGAGAACCTCGTGCAGGCCAAGCGGATCGTCAGCGACATGAGCATTGCCGATCTCCTGGCCAAGCGTGTGGTGATCGAGCGGATAGAGGTCTCCGACCTTCGCAGCAATGCTCCGCGCGAAACGCCCGGGGACGTTTACCCCATCGAGGTCAAGCCCGAGCCCCCGGCAGAGGAGGATCAGAAGTGGCCCGGAGAAGTGATCTGGGACTATTTCGAGAACCCGGAGAAGTACCAGAAGTATCTTCAGTATCTTCGGAAGCTCAAGGAGTACCTCGAGAAGCAGCGACAGAGAGAGAAGGAAGAGCCCGACAAGGACTGGCTGGTCGAGCAGGCGAAGAACAAGGGCTACTTCGCGCTGAACGCCCGACACATCCTGACGAAACACCCCACGGTCGTCATCCGCGAGTTGGTCGTCGACGAGATCCGCGTTCCGCAGTTCGAGAAAGACGTTCTCCGCCTGGAGGGCAAGGAACTCTCGTCCCATCCGGGCCTCAACGCCGGACAGATGAGTGTTCATCTGATGAATCTGCCCCGGACGCCCGAGGAGCAGCCCGGTCATTACCAGCACGTATATGCGGATTTCGGTTTCCACACCGACCGGCAGATCCACAAGCTGGACTACCTTCTCTCGGGAATCGACATCGGCGAGGACGTCCAGTTCAGCGACAGGGTTCCGATCAAGTTCAAGTCGGCTGAGGCGTTCCTCAATGGCAAGGGCGGGTTCAACTACGAGCAGTTCGACGTGCGAACCGCGATCCGCGTCAGGCTGGTCGATGGCGAGCCCCGCGAGGATCAGGGGATGCTCGGCCTGGCGGTGGATGACACGAAAATGGTTCTCCAGGCGGTTTCCGATCTGAATCTTGCGGTCGAAGTAACGGGCCCGATCGAGAGGCCCCGCATTCGCGTTGACGAGGCGGCGACGCTTCGCAACATCGGCGACTCGCTCAAGGCGTTGGGCAAGACCCGTCTGGCCAAGACGGTCGGAAACGTGGCTTCGGAAGTCGGCAAGGGACTCAAGGAAGGCGCGGGCAAGCTTATCGAGGGTACCGGCGACCTGTTCAAGGGCATCGACCAAGCCGTGCGGGGCGAACCGGATGCCAACGACACCGACGACGGCGGGAAGAAACCGGGCCTGCTCGATGGGCTTCTTGGGTCGGGGAAGGAAGACCCCAACGCCAAGGACCCGCCGAAGGAACAGGAAGATCCCAACGCGAACGAGAAGAAGCCCGGCCTGCTGGAGGGTATCCTCGGCGGCTAGGGCCTGCTCCCTGGCAACAGCGCAGAAGACCGCCCGTAGACCGTCAGGCCTGCGGGCGGCTTTGGTTTGCATCAGACCGTGAGTCCGGCTCGTGCAATCAGTCGATCAGCTGGTCTTCGATATCCTCTTTCGCTGCCTTTCCGCGGAAGTTCTCCAGTGTCAGGCCGGGGGCGTTGTGGGCTTCCAGGGCGTGCGACCAGTAGTCCTGGGCGTTGTCGCCCCAGACGACTTCCACGTTCCGCAGCTGCAGTTTGTCTGCATGCTGGGCGTAGATGCCCGGCGTGGGATACTCCGTGAGCCCTTCGTCCTTGCGATAGTCGATGCCGAAGCTCGTGTCGTTGACCATGCAGGGCCTGCGGTCCTGCACGCCGCCCGGCCACTTGCTCCACTTGTCGATCTCGACGCGGACGTTGTCCAGCACCAGCCCCTCGACGAGGCTGTCTTCCGAGCCGGCGATGAACACGCCGTTTTCGCTGCGGCACATGCAGTTGACGAAGCGGACATTCCGGACCTTGCCCAGGGGCGTACCTTTCGCGCGATGGATGGCGGTGACGTAGATCGGCTCGGCCCGGCCCCACCAGCTCGGGTAGAAGTACCGCGTCTCGATGATGCAGTTGGCGAACAGGATGTTCTCGACGGTGCCCGAATCCCGCAGTTGAATGCTCAGCCCGCGATTGGACGAGCGGATCACGCAGTTCTGCACCGTGATGTTCCGGAAGTCATCGATGCTCTCGGTACCGATCTTCACAGCCGTCGACGTGCTGACCAGTACGCAGTTGGTGATCGTGATGTTTTCGCTCGGGCCGCCGTCGGCGTCTTCCTCGCGGTTCTTGATCACGATGCAGTCGTCGCCGGCCTGGATGTAGCAATCGCTGATGCGAACGTTTCGGCAGTGGTCGGGGTCGATGCCGTCGCAGTTGGGCAGCGCCAGATCGTTGAGAATCCGAATGCCCGAGATCACGACGTCCTCGCAGCCGGAGATGTTCATGCACCAGTTGGCCGAGTCCCGGAAGGTGATGTCATGGAAGCTGATATTCCGGCAGCTGGAGAACGTCAGCAACTGGGGCCTCTGCTTCTTGCCCTTGTAGTGGTACCGGTCGAGCTCGTCCATGAACGCCTTGCCGTTTCCGTCGATGATCCCGCCGCCGGTGAGGGCGATGTTCTCGGCGTCTTCGGCGAAGATCAGGGTGTGACCCTTCTTGACCTTCGGCCAGGCGTGGCGGGTGTATTGCTCGATATCGTCCGAACCCCACAACTCGGCTCCGCGTTCGACGCGGAGTTCCATGTTGCTGCGGAGTTGGATGCTGCCCGTGATGTACTTGCCCCCCGCCGGGATCAGTACCGTGCCCCCGCCTCCTTCGGCGCAGGCGTCGATCGCCTTCTGGAGGGCCTGGGTGATCAGCGTCTGGCCGTCGGCGACGGCTCCGTAATCGGTGATGTCATAGATGGCCATGTCTGCTCTTTCTTCTGAGTGCTCGCGGGGCAGGCTGGGCAAGCCTTGGTCCGCGGGAGATTCCTGGTCCGGTGGTGGCGGGCTTACCAGTTCTTGCAGGCGAAGAGGATATCTTCGAGCTTGCCCATCGCCACGCACTGGACGGTATCTGCCCCGCCGTAGTAGACCTTCACCGTGCCGTCGGGCTCGACGATCTTCCCGCAGGGGAAGCAGACGTGCTCGACCAAGCCGGTCATCTCGTAATCCGCCTGGGGGTAGAGAATCGGGTAGTGGGTAACGTGACGAACCTTCCAGGGCTCGGCGAGGTCCAGCAGCGCCGCCCCCACGCTGTACTCACGCGTGGTGCAGTTGTTCATGATCGCGTGGAAGATAATCAGCCACCCCTCGTCGGTGCGATAGGGCACGGTCGACGGGCCAAGCCCGGCGATGGCGTAGTTCCAGACGTCCGACGTCCGCAGCACGCGCTTGGAGTCGCCCCAGTGGATCAGGTCGGGCGAGAAGCTCAGCCAGATGTCGCCCTTCCCCCCGGCGGCGGGCAGGTTCGGCCGCTCCAGCCGCATGTACCGCTGGTCCTTGCTCTTCTCCGGGAAGATCACCATGTTGCGGTTGTCCGGGGCGTTGACGAAGTTGACGAACTCCATGGTCTGCAGGTCCGTCGAACGGAACATGGCCACGCGGCACTCGCTGGTGGACTGGGTGGCCAGCAGCACCTTGAAGTCGCCGTCGATCCACGTGACGCGCGGGTCGTAGTAAACGGTGCTGGCCGCTTCGCGCCACCAGTCGGTATCGGGCATCTCGAAGGGCTCGGGGCGGAGCTTCCAGTTCAGTCCGTCCTCGCTGTCGGCGCCCCAGAGCAGCGTTTTGTGGTTCAGCTGGTTGGTCCTGCAGAGCATGACGTACTTGCCCTCGCTGACCTTCACAGCCGTCGAGTTGTACACCGCCCGCATCTTGAAGCCCAATTGCTCCTGGAAGTCTTCGGGCTTGAGAACCGGGTTCCCGTCGTAGCGCGTCAGAATGTCGCGATCGATCTTCGCGTAGTCCATCGAGTGGTCTCCGTGGAGAAAGAAGTCTTGAGAGTGCAGCCAGACGGGGGATTATACCAGCCCCCGCGGGCATGTAAACCCGGGATGAAAGAACAGACGCAGCTGCCGCCGGAGACCAGGCCCGTACGGGCCGCCCCGTGGTCGAAAGCCCAGCGCCCAGCCATGCCTGACCGCGCTTGAATGCCTATTCGATGTTTGCCACCGAGTTCAGCGTTCCATACGGATTGGCAGCGAAGGTATTGTTGTCCGGGTCGCTGACCCACTGGCCGTCGACGAGGTACTTGTACTCGTACGTTCCCGTGTCCAGTGGAACCACCGCGACAAACTCGCCCTTCTTGTTCCTCCGCATCGGCTGGGGCTGCCAGTTGTTGAAGTCGCCTGCGATCCTGGCTTTCCCCGCGCCTTCAGCCGGACGGATGGAGAAGCGAACCGTTCCCTTTCTGCTGCCTTTCCCGATCATGGCGAATCCTTTCCGCTGGACCCGGCGGCGACGGCCTGTCGTTTCCCGGAGGCTAGACCTTGTCGCTGAGGTAGGTCAACTGGCCTACCCGAACGCCCCGGGTTGAGGATATCGCGTCCGCGACCCGACGCAGACGCCCTGCCGGGCCTTGCATGATGATACATTCGAGACAGTTATGGTGATCCAGGTGCACGTGCTGGCTGCAGAGAATCGCGTGGTGGTCCTGGTGCTGAATGTGCGTGAGCTCCTGAGCGAGATCCCGGGCCTCGTGGTCGAAGATCACGCTGAGGACAGCCACGATCTCCGCTTCGGCGTCCTCGGCCTGGTCGCGCGTGAGTTCCGCCCGCAGGAGGTCGCGCATCGCTTCGCTGCGGTTGGTGTAGCCGCGACGCGTCATCCAGTCGTCGAAGCGGCTGAGCAACTGCTCGTCGATCGCCAATGTCGTCCGTGCAAGACCCATGCGACGTCCCTTGTTCCTGGGGTTAATTCCGCGCCGTGGAACCGATTCCCGATGCATGGTACCGCGCGGAGACCAGCCTGACCAGAGCAGCAGCAGAAATCGCCACCGCGGCTTGGAACCCCTGCAGCGATCCTGCCAGCGGCGCGCAGAGGAAGCGCTCAGAGGGTGAGAAATGCCGGCGAAATGAGAACCAGCCCAGCTACTTCCCCTCGGCTGGGTCGTATTCGCGGAAGTAGTCCTTGAGCTCGTCGTCGGTGAGTTCGAGGTTGTTGTAGGTCGGCGGCGGGCCCGCGATGGCGTCGAGTACGGTCTCGGTGACCTCGGTATTGGCCCGGTTCAGCCACTTGCGGGCGGTTCGCGTTGCCCGCCCCACCCGCTGGGCATTGCGGCGGTCCTGCATCGCCCGAAGAAGCCGGACCGAAGCGGTTTCGATGTCGCAGCCCCAGTTCCTCTCCACGGGCCCCATCAGCCATTCCCCCGCCGTCGACGGGCCATCGATGGACGTTCCGCATCCGCCGAGATACAGGGCGGGCAAGATCGTCAGCAGCGTCAGCAATGTTGTTCTGGTCGTCATGTCGGGCCCCTTGCCGCACGTCGCGGCCGGATTGGCTGCGCAGATGCTCCGCACAGGGACACCCCTCCGCAGTATCTATCGGAATCGCCCGGGCGATCGCGCAACGGTTCCCCCGCGAGCGCATGAAAAAACGGCGGGAGCGGTGACCCGCCCCCGCCGCGTGGTTGTGATGATGAGTCTCAGTCGGAGAGCTCTCGCATGACGGCCGCGTCGCGGACGCAGAGATCGGGGTACTCCTCGTCCTTGCCCACGTCGGGCCTGCGCTTCCAGCTGCGGGCGCACCGGTCGTATTCCTCGCGAGAATCCAGCACGTCGACGCCAACTGTCAGGTCTTCCGGAGGCTGGCCGGTTTCGATCCGTGCGTAACCCACGCCCAGAAGGTCTTCCAACTCCTTGAGATACAGCTCAAGGAACTTCCGCACGTCGTCGCGTTCCTTGGCGACGGTGAACACCGCCTCGGCATCCAGCGGGTTCTTGACGCCCTCGTTGCGGAGCTTCTCGAGCTTGATCAGCCCCTGGCTGCGAAGCTCCAGCAGGTAGTCCCACACCGCTGCCGGTCCGCCTTGGAGCTTGTCCATCGAGAAGGCAGCAATGTCCGGATTGACCGGCCTGAGGTCCTCGGCCAGCTCAAGCTGCTCCTCATCGTAAACGGGCATCGTCGCCAGATGAACGCTTTCGGGCTCGCCGGACGGCCGGTTGGGAATGTGCTCCCACGCCTCATCCGCCGTGTGGGGCAGGATCGGGGCAAGGAGCTTCACCAGCGCCACGAGCATCTCGTGGATCACGGTCTGGGAGGCCCGCCGACGGATCGCATCGGGCGTTTCGCAGTACAGGCGGTCCTTCACAGCCGAGAGGTAGATGCTCGAAGCCTCGACGGTGCAGAACTCGTAGATCAGCCGCATCGCGCGGTGGAACTCGTACCGGTCGTACGCAGCCAGCACGTCGCGGATGAGCTGGTGCAGTTCCAGCCTCATCCACAGGTCCACCGAATAGTCCGGGGCATCGGTGGCGTGGGTCTGTGGGTCAAAATCACCACACGCTCCCATGCAGAACCGCAGCGTATTGCGGATCTTGCGATAGGCATCCTCCGCCTGGGCGATGAGCTTCTCCGAACACCTGACGTCGTCCTGGTAGTTCTGCGACGCCACCCAGAGGCGCAGGATGTCCGCGCCCCGGCGGGAAAGCTGCTCGACGGCGTCAATGGTATTGCCCACCGACTTGCTCATCTTCCTGCCGTCCTCGTCCACCACGAACCCGTGGGTCAGCAGCGTCTGGAACGGAGGCCGGCCTTTGGCACCCAGCGCGGGCAGCATCGACAGCTGGAACCACCCGCGATGCTGGTCGGAACCTTCCAGGTACATGTCGACGGGAATCTCGTCGGACAGACCGCGACGGATCGCCACGGCGTGCCAGCTCGAGCCGGACTCGAACCAGACGTCCAGGATGTCCTGACCCACCCGAAGGCGCTCGATCGGGAACTTGCCCGGTTCGTCCAGGTCCGGGTCCTCGTCGGGATCGTAACCGGCCAGCAGTTCGCCAGGGGAAAGCTTGAACCAGCAGTCCGAGCCCTGCTCCTGGACCACCTTCGCCACCGCCCGGACGCTGGCGGGTGTCAGAAGAGGCCGGTCGTCCTCGTTGTAGAACGCCGGGATCGGCAGGCCCCAGGACCGCTGTCGCGACAGGCACCAGTCCGGGCGAGATTCCAGCATGCCGGCCATTCGGTTCCTGCCCCAGTTGGGGATGAAATCGATCCCGCCGTCGTCGCTGTCCCGGCGGCAGGCTTCCAGGGCCATTTCGCGGAGCGAACGGGTCCAACTGGTCAGCGGCCTGTCGACCATGACAAACCACTGCTCAGTCGCGCGGAAGATGGTGGGCGTTTTCGACCGCCAGTCGTGCGGATACGAGTGGGTGATGCTCTCCTGCATGACCAGCGTCTGCCGGGCCTGCAGGTGCTCGATGACCTTCTCGTTGCCGTTCCAGACCGTCGCGCCGGTCAGCCAGTCGGGCACGGTGTCGTCGAACGTGCCGTCTCCACGGACGGGGCAGTAGATCTCCAGCCCGTTGCGCAGTCCCGTCCCGTAGTCCTCCATCCCGTGGCCGGGTGCGGTGTGCACCAGACCCGTGCCGTCCTCGAGCGTCACGTAGTCGGCTCCAAGGACTGGACACGGAGCAACGTCGGGATCGACCGGATGTTCGTAGGCTACGCTTGCCGCGATGAGGTCGTCGCCCACGATCTCGCCGGCGATCTCGTGCGACTTCACCCAGCCGGGCCTGGCCTTTTCGATGGCAGCCAGCAGCGTCTCGACCCGCTCGGCCGCAACGATGTACGTCACCGGCCCGTCGGCGGTCTCCAACGCGAGGGCAGCGTATTGCAGGTTCGGGTGCACGGCGACGGCACGGTTGGCGGGCAGGGTCCACGGCGTGGTGGTCCAGATCATCAGCTGCAGGTTCTCCCCCGTACCATGCGGGAGATTCTGGCCTCCCTTGACCACGCGGAACCCCACGTAGATGCTCGTGTCCTTCCGGTCGTAGTACTCCAGCTCGGCCTCGGCCAGCGCGGTCCGGTTGGCGATCGACCAGTGCACGGGCTTGAGCTGGCGATGCACCACGCCCTCTTCCACGAGCTGGGCAAACACCTCCAGCACCGAGGCTTCGTACCCCGGACTCATGGTGATGTACGGATCGTCGAATTCGCCGATCACGCCCAGCTTCTGGAATTGCTCGCTCTGGAGCTTCTGGAACTCCTCGGCGTATGCTTGGCAGCGCCGGCGTATCTCCAGCGCCGAGAGGTTCTCCATGTCCTCCCCGAGTTCCTCGACGATCTTCTGCTCGATCGGCTGGCCGTGACAGTCCCAGCCGGGCACGTACGGACAGTCCATGCCCTGCATGGTCTTCAGCCGGACGACGATGTCCTTGAGCACCTTGTTGAGCGTGGTGCCCATGTGGATATTCCCATTCGCGAACGGCGGGCCGTCGTGGAGGACGAATCTCGGGCTGTCCTGGCGGGCCTGCCGGATCTGTTCGTAGAGCTTCTCGTCCCGCCATTTCTGCTGGAGGACGGGCTCTTTCTTGACCAGTCCCGCGCGCATGTCGAACGAGGTCTTCGGGAGGTTCAGCGTGTCTTTGTAGTTCTTCTTGTTGTCACTCATGTTCTCTGACTCGATCAAGGTTGCCTGCCGGCGCGCCGAAACTCCTCACGCAGCGGCAACCGGATATGGTGAATCGGGAGTGTCACCGAAAGAGATATGGTGTACTCCCCGGGCAAAGCGATTGCACGCCAAAAGTGCAATCCCGGCCTTTCAGCGGGGACGGCCGATGATACCCTCGCCAGCGGCGCATACCGGAACCCGGCGGAGCTCATTCCGCCTGCAGGTGTGACGACAATGCATTGCCCGGTTATGCTGGTCCACTGGCATGGGTCTCCTGCCGGCGTGGGCCTGACCCACGCCGAGAGCTTACGTACGCAGTATTCTATCGGCAGGTGACCGGTCGTCAATGACGTGCACGCCACGATTTGCCGATGCCCCCTCCACTCTCCGTACCGGTTGTTTCGTCCGTCCCTGCGCAAAGAAACGGGCCCGCAGCGGGGATCGTCGCCGCGGGCCCGGGGGTCTTGGCCCTCGATAAGGGAGGACCGAACGGGAGTTTATCAGCCTCAGAAAGTGGACAGTTCGTGATCGTCTTCCTGGCGCTGGTTTTCCATATCGCCCTGCTGCGAATGGTGGTGCTCACCTGCATGCCCAGCCGGCCGGGTGGTCTGCTCCTTGCGGGCCTTGGGCGCCTCGGACGCCTGGTAGCCTTCGGACTGCGAAACAGACGCCGCTCCGTTGACCAGCGAGGTGAGCTGCATGACGGCCGCGTTGAGCTCCTCGGCCTGGGCGCTGAGTTCCTCCGACGCCGAAGCAGATTCTTCGGCGTTGGCCGCGTTCTGCTGGGTGACGGTGTCGAGCTGGGTCACGGCGAGGGAGATCTGCTCGATGCCCTGCGCCTGTTCGTTGCTGGCCGCGGAAATCTCGTGGACCAGTTCGTTGACCTTGCCCGACTGCTCGGCGATTTCCGTCAGCACACCGGCAGCCTTCTCGGTGATCTCCACGCCCGAATCGGAGTTGCGCACCGACTGCTCGATGAGCTCGGCCGTGTTCTTCGCTGCTTCGGCCGACCGTTGGGCGAGATTGCGGACCTCTTCGGCGACGACGGCAAAGCCCTTGCCCGCCTCACCGGCACGGGCCGCCTCGACAGCTGCATTCAGTGCCAGCAGGTTCGTCTGGAAGGCGATGTCGTCGATGGTCTTGACGATCTTGGCCGTCTCGTCCGACGAGTTCTTGATGTCCGCGATGGCCTGGGTCATCTGGCCCATCGCCTCGCCGCCGCGGTTTGCAGACTCGCTGGCCGAACCGGCCAGGCTCTCGGCTTCGGTGGCGTTGGCGGCGTTCTGCTTGGTCATTGAGGCCATCTCTTCCACGCTGGCGGTGGTTTCCTCGATGCTTGCCGCCGCTTCCGACGCCCCACCGGCCAGGGACTGACTGGCCGCGGACACCTGCTCCGACGCCGACGCGGTCTGCTCGGCCCCGGATCGCAGAATATCGATGATGCGGTTGATCGGCTTGGTGATGCCCCGCGTAATGAACGCCGCCAGCAACACGCCCGCAACAACCGCGATCGCGGAAACGATCATCGTCACCGTATTGGCGGTGATGATGACGTTCTGCATCTTCTCTTCCTGCACGCTGCGGACCTCGGTCGCCGAGCCGACGAGGGTCTTGGCCAGGCTCACCATACCCGCGAGCGTTTCCTGCCGCTGACGATCGGCATCGGCCCAGTCGTTGACGGCATCGCCGTATTCGGTTGCGGACTTCTTGACGGCAGCTACGAGGTGGCGATCCTCCGGGTCGACGCGCTCGGAGAGTTCGTCGCAGAGGGCGAGCATCTTCGCGAAGACCTCCTTGTTGGCCTGGAGGTACTTCGGGTCGTGCCTGTACATGTAATCGCGCCGCGACATCCCCGCCGTGCCACAGTAGCTGATCAACTGGCTCGCGGCATCGGCCTCCCACAGCTTCTCCTCGACCTTGGCTGCGAAGACCCTCTTGCCCTCCTCGAGACGCTCCTTGCCTGTCTTCTGGACCTCGCGGATCGCTTCCACCAGCTTGACAGCCACCGGGATCATCTCATCGGCTACCTGTTGGGAAGGCTTCTCCAGATACTTGCGCACAAGCTGGCCATACTGGCTGTAGTAGTCCTTGATCTCCTGGATCTTCTGCTTGTCAGCAGGGGAATCGAACCCCCGGGCGAGTTCGTCGGCCATGGCGAGGACCTGCTTGTTCTTGGCCTCCCAGGCGTCAAAGGTCTTCTGGTCGAACTTGTTCATCAGGGAGATCCGCAACGCCTTGACGTCGTAGATCATCGTCAGCATGCTGCTGGCGATCTCGGCTTCGTGTTCGAGCTTGCGGACAAACTGATCCCGCTGACGGGCTGCCTTCCCATAGGCTGCCTTCTGATCGGCCCGGAATCCGTCGCACACCTTCACGAGTTCGGTCGCCGAGGCACCCATCGTGCGCGTCAGCTCTTCCATGTGCTCCATGACGGAGACGACCTTCTTGAACTCTTCCAGGTACTCGGAGCTGGCGCTACGGAAGGTCTGGACCTGCTGGCGATCGGCAGGATCTTCGAGAATGGCCAGCAGTTCTCCGCTGACGGTGTCCATCTCCTCGAAGGTGGCGATGTTCTTCTCAGCAAACTGCTTATCGCCGGTGGAAATATAGTCTCTCCGTGCACCACCCGCCGTGCCGATCAACTGCATCAGGTCGGAGGCGTAGTCTGCCTTCGTGACGGTAGCCTTGGTCTTGCCCAGGCTGGAGTAGCCCACCAGGGCGACAGCAACGGTCAGAATGAGTACGATGCCGAAACCCCCGGCAATCTTGGTTCCAAGTTTCATCTTCCTGAACATCGAATGATCCTTTCGTAAGTTCATGCCCCCGGGCGGAGAGTGATCTCTGCCCACGCTGCCCCGTAACCACCCATAGGATCGGAGCCATGGGGATCGAAGTGAATTACAGCGAATCACTGAAGAGTGTGTACGAACTGTGTAGATGCCCTACACATCGGGTATTGCTGCGGACCCAAAGGCTGAAGGCTCCCGGTTCCGCGATTTCTCAAACAACTCCCTAAGGTGGGTCGTCAGGTTGACCGCCCTGCCGCGCAGGTGAAGCTTCTTGCGGATGTTGGCTCGATGCGTGTTGACGGTGGCAACCGAAAGGCCCTCCGCCTGGGCAATCTCCTTGCCGGACATTCCCCGCCGGATCAGCGTGGCGATCCGCATCTCACTGGGGGTCAGTTTCGAAAGCGCCGAAGACGCCCCGGGCCCGAACGGCGCAAGCACATCGTGGAGATCGTCCACGAAGGCCCGCATGTACTCCCGCTCCTTGCCGGTCAGTGAGCGCTCCAACCGCGTAACCAACGGCAGCAGCAGACGGTCGACATCCAGCGAGATCCGGTCGACCATCGCGCGCCGTTCCTGACGAACCTGGGCCGTCAGTTCCTCCAGCGCGATGTTCTTCCGACGAAGTGAGCCCACCGCATTGCGAAGCGCGCGTTCGGTATCCTTGCGGGCCGAGATGTCCACGATCGCGACAACCACCTCCCCCACCGGTCCTGCTACCTGGACATGAGCATCGAAAACCGAGCCGTCCCGGCGGACATAACGCGTCTCGGTAAGCCCGATCCCGGTCTCCTCGATGGTGGCGTAGACGATCTCGCCCACACGGTGATACTCCTGGTCAGACTCGTAGAGCTTCCGGATGCTCTGGCCGATAAGTTCCGACTCCTCGTAGCCGAGCATTCGGAGCATCTCGTCGTTGACCCAGGTGAACCGGCGGCCTTGGAGAATGCCGAAGCCAACCGGTGCGGCCCGAAGGGTATTCTCCAGCCGCGACTCACTTTCTCGCAGGTCGCTCTCCGCCTGCTTCTGAGCGGTGATGTCCACGAACGTAGCCACAACGTCCGGCCGCTGGGCGGGTTCGGTGGAAGACAGACGGGAGGTATTGAGCAGCAGCCACCGGACTTGCCCTGACGCCGTGACCACCCCGAGTGTCTGTCCGTGCATGCACTCGCCGCTGCGAAGAGTTTGACGGGTCGGCCAGTTCTCGGAACTCACCTTCCGTCCATCCTCGGTGATCACGTGCAGGTCGTCGCCCTCCAGCCGGACCATGAGTTCCTCCTGGGTGCGGCCAAACATCTCGCAGGCGGTCTTGTTAACGTGCGTGATTCGGCCATCGGCCCGACGCACGATCACCCCTGCCTGAACGGCGTCGTAGAGTTCCTTCAATCGGCTGACGGGAGGAGAAGAGCTCTGCTGCAACGGACCGCCGGCCGAGCTCTCCCGGGCGGCAAAGAAATACACGACGACCGACAACACCGCGAACGCTCCGAAAGCCACTGCGGCCTGCCAAGGGTGCGTCGCCCCGAAGATGTAAGCGTCCCACGCCAACAAGGATTCGCCCCGAAGCCTGACTGATGGAACCCGAACCATGCATCCACTGCCCGTGTAGATGCATTCTCATCATCGGAACCAGGAGAATGCGACTTCGGCTGAAGTCAGGGTCGATACGCACGCCCGGCGGTTTGAGACT
>CAZXSK010000024.1:20957-23590 GCA_964642855.1 uncultured Planctomycetaceae bacterium
ATGACCTTCATCGCCGGGTTCAGCCGGAAATCCGGCTCGGGGATCTTGATCCTGCTGGCGACCTTGAACTCCGCCAGCTTGTCGGTCATCCCGGGTGCGAAGCCGCCGGTTGCGGTGAACGACCACCCCCTGCTGCCGGGCTTGACCTGGACGGCCAGCACGTGCTCTCCCTTGGAAACGTCCACAGCGAAGGGGTGGGCCATGTCCGTCGGAGGCGCGCCATTGCCGGACGACAGCGTGTCGTAGACCTTCTCGCCGTCGAGGTACCATCGCATGAACCAGTCGGCACCGGCCTGGATGTACAGCCGGCCGTCCTCGGGCACCTTGATCTTCGCAAACGCATACGCCATCGACGGCACGCCGATTTTCACGGTGTCCGGAGCGTTCTCCACGTCGGGTTTCTGTCCCGGCCTGAGGTCGACCAGGCTCGTCAGCAGGACCGTCTTCTCCCGGGCGGGTATCTCGAATGCCGGGAAGTCTCGGTCACCCACGCTGATCTTCTTCGGGATCTCCTTGAGGTCCCTGCCCTTCAGCGGGGCCATGTCCGGCGGGAGCGGCCCGAAGACCTGCCAGCTTCCCGGCCAGGCAATGTCTTTCAACGCCCCGGCCTGCAGCGCCTTGTCGACCGCAACGGGCTGAAGAATCTTCGGCTTCTCGATCCGGAAGTGCTCCGGCCTGACGACGACCATCAGCGGATAGAGCCCGGGGGCAAGCCGAAGCGGCTGGTCGGGCTGGAGCTTCGTGCCACATAGATATTGCGTCACGTCCGGGTCCTTGCACGTGAGTACCACGATCCGGTCGCGGGTGTTGTCCAGCACTGTCTGCAGCAAGCCCAGTCCGGAGTCGGCATTGGCGACGGCGGACGGATCGACCCGGCTGGAAAAGCTCGGAACGATCTCGCCCGTGCCCTGCAGCGAGTAGATGCCGATAAAGGCTGGCGGGTTGTTGTGGGCGTACTTGCGCGAAAGCGGCCGGAAGGAAAGCTTCTTCCCTCGCCAGGTGACCGCGTCGCCGGCCGCGTAGGCGTTGTCAGCCGGAGCATCGGCATCTCCGGTGGCCGGGAAGGGTCCAGCCCCGATCCAACGGTCCGGCGTTCTGCCGTCTCGGAGGAGTCCGACCGGCATGTCCGGGCCGAGTTGGAGTTCTTCCGCGGCGACCGGCTGGATCCGCTTGGGCTCTGCCGTCGTCGGCGGGGCGCCGACCTCCTCGAGCACTACCTTCGCAAGCCGCCGGGCCTGGTAGTCCCTGCCCTCTTCGGTCGTCACGGCAATGCACGTCAGCGCCCGCCCCGAACGAAGGATCATCCGTTTGCCGGCGAAGACTGGGCTGTCCGTGCCGATATCAACCAGGTTTCGGCTGATGAGCTGCAGGTCGCCGTCGGCCGAGGTGATGGCTATCTGACCATGGGTGGGGTGTCCGCCGTGACTGCCGCCTCCGGAGTCGAGGGTGAAGAGGTACTTCCCGGCCACCACGGGCATCACGCCGTGACGAACCGCCTGTTCCAGGGAGGGCTTGAGCTTACCCAGCGCCTGGCCGGTCTTCGCATCGTAGGCAAGCACCTCAAGACGGGCATCCGGACAGTGCGGGCCACGATCGAGAATCGGCTGGGACACGAACACGTACTTCTCCGTGGCCACCGAGGGGGCTGAGAAGCTGCCGAAACCGCTGTGCTCGTAGTTGGCCTCCCACCGATGGCCGTAAGCGAGTCGGCCCTGGTCGTCCCACAGTCGGACCGCTACCAGTTGCTCCTGGGCGGTCATGAAGACCGTGTCGGCGTTGGAGCACAGCGCGTAGCCCCCGCCGTTGGCGTATCCGGCTGCGATGGACACGTTGGCCGGGTCGCCAGGACGCTCGACGTTCATCGCGGATCGGAGCTTACCGTCGGCGACGTCGACGAGTCGGCCGGTCGAGGTGTACAGCGTCCGAACCGTGCCCGACTTCGACGCTGCCTCCAGCAGCACGCTCGCATGCGAGCGGAATTCGCCGGGCATCGTCAGCCGGTGCTTGACTTCACCCTTCTCCGCCGAGAGAACCAGCACGCCCACCATCCTGGTCGGCTTCTTGCCCTCGCGGAGTTTCTGGAGGTCCTTCGGTACCGGCCAGCTTTCGGTGATCTCGCCTTCCAGAACAATCAGCTCGCCAGCCTGATGGACCTTCGCCGGCTGGAGGTCGGTGCGGATCGCCCATTTGCGCTCGCCATCCAGATCGAAACAGGCCGCCACGCCACCCCCCGCATGCATCCAGACATGCTTGCCGTCGGTAACCGGGTCACTGGCCCGAGTTTCCCCCAGGTTCCGATAGCGGAAGCCCACTTCCCTGGCAGCGGCTTCCATCATCTTCGAACGGTTCTCAGCGCTGGCGTTCTTCCAGACCGTCGCGCGATCCTTGTCCGACGCGAGAAGCTCGAAGATGCTCACCTCGCCGGTCCAGTTCGGCTTGCCGGTGGCCAGGTCCAGCGAAAGGAGTCTACCCACGCCATCGGTAAGAAGCAGACTGTCCCCGACGACCAGCGGGCGGGTCCTGCCGCCCATGTCGGTGTTCCGCCAGGCGACGTTGATGCCCTTCTCGATATCCCAAGCCAGCGGCGGCTGGGCGTCCGGGAAAACCCGCTCGCCGACAAAGGGCTTGTCCGC
>CAZXSK010000024.1:23690-50519 GCA_964642855.1 uncultured Planctomycetaceae bacterium
CCAGCGGCGGCTGGGCGTCCGGGAAAACCCGCTCGCCGACAAAGGGCTTGTCCGCAGGGTCGGCCACTTTGGCCGTGTGAGGCTTCTTGAGCGTCATCGCCAGACGCACCCACGAAGGCCTGCGGTCGCGGTTGCTGCGGATAAGGATCTCGTTCCGCCCTTCCTTGAGCGAGACCTTCACGAACTCCCTGCCGCGCAGCCGATAGCGGTAGGGCTTCTCCTCGTCGGTCCAGATGAGTCTGCCATTGAGCCAGACTTTCGCCTGCTCGCAGGCCTCGAGACTCAGCCAGGCGTCGGTAGCCTTTGGAGCCTCCAGCCAGGCCGAGGCGTACCACGTCTCGCCGCGGAAACGGTTGTAGAACCCGTTTTTCTCCCACGGCGGCGCGATGGTGGTGTTGCCGGCAACCATCGGCTTCCACTGAACGGCACGCGGGTTCTCGATGGCAGCACCCATGCGGTCTCTCGGCTGGGTGTACGACAGGATCGGAGCCGGTATGATCCCGGGCACCAGGCCGGTGTTGTGCTCCAGCCCCAGACGCTGCTCGAACGGGCCAATCACGTACCACTGGGGCAGGAAATACCAGCCGTCGTCGGAATCTTCGGAGAGTCGATTGATGCCCGGCACGGACTCCACGGCCTTCAGGTTTGTGCTCGGCGAGTCGCCTGCGCCTTCTGCCACGGCCTCGGGAAGCTCGGCGCTTTGGGGATCGCCGGCCGCTTCGACCGCCTGCCGGACGGCCTGTACGTAGGCCGCTACGGCCTCGGGCTTCAGGTCCGACACCAGATCCGCAACGGCTGTATCGACCTGGGCCATCGCCTCGCTGATCGGCAGCGGATAGTGCTGAATCGCCAGGTGCAGCGCCCGGATCTGGCGGTAGAGAGCTTCGATATCGCCTGCAGCCTGAACGGCCGCCTTCCGGTCGTCATCCGGCAAGGCAGGAATGTCAGCCAGCAGCTTCTCCGGCGGGAGCAGATCATCCAGCAGGAAGCCGTCCACCCGACCGACCCGCTCGTCAATCTCGCCGCTGGACTTGAAACGCCCGATGACGGCTTTTCCGCCCCGGCCTCGGACCTTGCCCTCGTACTTGCCCATGTCACCCGTGGCGTGGTAGGTGCCGCTCAGCACATGATGGTCCAGCCGGGCATCGAGGACGAACTCGATCTCCAGCGGTGGCTGAGGGGAGCGTTTCCCCTTGTACGGCACCCATCCGTCATGGTGCAGGAAGATCTTCAGCGTGCCGCTGAGTTTCCCGTCCTTGAACGCCAGCCCGGTCGCGTCGCCCTCGTGGAACCCGCCGTTCCAGGTCGGCGTGGAAACGCTGATGGTCGTGAAGCGGGTAGCGGGTACCTGCAGTCGGACGAAGATCGGCTTGATGTTCACCGAGGCCCGTTTGCGGCGTTTTCTCGAACCGTGACGGACGCCTCCTTCCAACACAAGATCCAGCACGGCTGCGTCGTCGTGGATCTTCACGTCGAAGTCATACGTCTGTTTGCGCGGCTTCATGAACCCGGTCGGGATGAATCTGTCCCACCAGCCGTGGGCTTCGCCGGGCGGAAGCTGCTCGTCGAGCGTTTCGTCCAGGCGATAGGTTACCTCAGCCGTGGCGGCTAGCTTGTCGGCATCGATCGTGGTGCTCTGGAATCTGGCTGGGAATCGCAGGCCATGGCGCCACGTGCACCCCGCGCCGTTGGCCAGGTGGAATCCCCGCCACTCCTGCATGGTGCTCTGCGACCAGGCAGGAACTTTCATGCTGCTCTGTCGCCAACTCCCCCCCGCCATCCGGGCGACCATCCAGGCATCGTGGCCGTCGGCGCCCTCGGCAAACCGCAGGTGAAAATGGCGCTGCGGGCCTTTCTTGACATCGGCTTGGTTGAGTTGCGACCACTGCTCCATCAACTCCGAGCGAGTCTTCAGCAGCTTGCCGTACTCCTCGCGAAGATTGGCATCCTGCGCCGAGACAGAAGCAGCAAGGAGAAGAACGAGAGTGGTTTGTGCCAGGATTCTGATCCGTTGCATCGATGCGTCTCCCTTGGGCTGGACTGTGCGTGTGCCGGCGCAAAGGAACCAGCCGTCTGATTGGCTCTTCCGGGAGTACGTGCCCTGGCCCCGCGACACTGTCTCCGTCACGAAATGTCAAACCCCCCTCGCACGAGCGGGTTCCGCGGGTTTGCGGGCGATCAAGGCCGGGCCGCCTGACGTCGCCTCCGGAGAAACATCTCGTCACGGAACGGTCGATCGCAGGCTGCGAGCACCCCCGCCTGTGGCTGCGGAAGATTCCAGCCTCTTGGGCAGCCGAACGAAACCGGGCACGTTCATGGAAATGCAGTGCAGGCTACCCCCCAGGGGCGCGAGGCTCTCGGTATCGATGGCAATGACCTTGTGGCGGGGCAGCAGCCTTCGGTAGACATCGAGTGCCTCGCGATGCAGTTCCTTGTCGACTGTGGAATAGGTAGGAATCAGCGCGATCTTATCGGTGAGGATCAGGTTCGTGAAGGTCCGCCACACGCCGTCCGGCCGAGGGGGCATGGGAATACGGTGGACCTGCATCCGCCCGGCAGCGGTCATCTCGCGGGCAAGGATCTCCGCCGCTTCGTCCAGAATCCTGGCATTGACGGGGTCCTCGTTCGGGTCGCACTCGGCGACCACGGCCAGGTTCGTTCCGAGAATGGCCACGAACATGTCGACATGGTGGGTCGGCTCGCCAACGAGGGGTTCCAGGTAGACCCAGCGTTTGAAGCCGTAGGAATCGGCCAGCATCTCCCCGACCCGCTCCTCGGTGCAACCGAAGGGACGGTTCTCCTCGCAGACAAAGGTGGTGGTCACAGCCAGTCCATCGCCATTGGTCAGGAGATTGCCCCCCTGGATCACCAGCGGGGTGGAGACAACGGGCAGTCCGAGGAGATTCCCCAGCGTCACCGGGACGCCATCGTCTAATACGGGCGGCTCGTCCGGCGTGATCCCGGGAACGTAGACGCTGTCCACGATCGCCGCTGTCCCGTCGTGCCGACGGACAAAGATCGGCCCGTAGTCGCGTGTCCAGATCGTTTCGACCGGCACTTCCACAAGCTCGATGACGTCCGAGGGAAGGTCTGCGCCTTCGAGCAGTTGCGTGGCAATCTCCCGCTCAGCATCGTTGGCGATCAACCCGATCAGCCGGACGTCGCGGTGGGCACCGCGCACGACGTCGACGAACACATCGGGGTGGTCCGTCAACAGTTCGTTGCACCCGAGGATCACCGCGCTTTGAGGGTGAAAATCCCCCCACAATCGCGCGGCCAGAAGTTCCAGCCCTGCCCCCGTCCGCCCTGCCTGCCTAGCAACAGGAGCGGGAACTGCCGGTGGTCTGGAAGGAAAAACCCGTCTGCGGACCGAAGCCCGAGCCGGAGTTGCGAGGAAACGATGCGAGCCCCACTGAGCTCCACAGTAGAAAGCCCCGACAAGCAGGGCTGCCGCGACGACGATCTGTTTCGTCGTCGGACGACGCACCGATGTCATGTGTGTCTTGCTCCAAGGGGGCGGGATGCTGCCCCCGCAGCCTGCGGGTCTCACCCGGACCCGTCCCTTGCCGAACGTCAGAGATCCCGATCTATTGCAGCGAGAAGGAAATCGCTGCCGAACCTGTCAACTCCGCGCGGCATTGGGATATTAGACCACCGAAGCCCGCCCCGGGGTCTCAGAAACTGCCAAACCGTGGAAAAATCCATCGAAGGTGGCCGGTCGGGCGGTCCCACGCATTCTCAGGCAGCAACAACGCGCCTAACCGAGTAACCGAGCTCGGCCACTACAGCCGGATCGAGAACACCGTTTACCTCGGCAAGCTCCTGGCTGGTGTACCGATCGAAGTATCTGCCCTGCAGGTAGAAATCCGCCTTGCGGGCCGTGAACGAGTCTGTCTTCGCCAGCCTGCGAAGTCGGAAGTTCAGCAGGCGGGGAAGACGACGCGGTCGCAGGCCGATCCTACGGGCAAGGCTTGCCAGAGTGCCCTGCCTGTCCCGCAGGAGGTCGATGAATCGCACGAAATGAAACCTGCTGCTTTCTTTGGCCAGCGTAAGAAAGGTTCTGTAAAAGAGGTTGTACTCCTGGATGTAGTGATGGCCAGGCTCGGGCCAGTTGCACATTCTCGCCCAGGCTCTGTAGCTCAGCAGCCAGCTGTAGGGGTCCTTGGAGATCACCACATAGGCGTCGGCCTTGCACCCGATCAGGCCCTCGAACGTCTGCAGATCGGTAGCCACGAGATCGTTGAGGTACTGCGGCTCGGGGAGGATGCGCTTGTCTGCATAGAGCCGGGCGTGCTTCTGCCGGGCCGACGCGCGGTCGTTGTTCTCGTTGAGAATGCGAACACCGTACTGGGCGGAGATAGCTGCCTCCAGGAACTTCGTCCCGCTGCGCTGGAGACCATATAGCAGAAGGTCCATGTTCGATGTTCACTCCTGTCGACGGCCTGGCTTACGCGAGCCGCGAGCAGACCACGGCCCCGCGTATTCTTTCGGCACGTTCGGCAGCCGGCTTGGGGGAAGAGAACAGAATCATCTCTGAAGCTCTCCAAGCTCATTCAGAAGAAGAAGGTAACGGAAACCGACCCGCCACAAATCCCTTAAGTTGCTTACTTCGCACTCGATAATCCCAGTGGCAGGAGGGAGAGGGCGAAGGCCCCCTCTGCCAGGGTCAGTTACACACAACCTTTTGTATTCTTGGCCTTTATAGTTCGCGAGACCTCAACAGGCAACGCGAGATGCGCCAAGGCAACAGAACAAGTTGCGGGTCAGAGATGGTCTGCAGATTCTCACCACGCCTCCCGGAGGACACCCGGGATAGGCCCCCGGACTGCTCCGGTGGTGTTCCAGGCGGACGCCCGGCATCCCCGGCCGTTGCGATGCTGCTGTTGGTACTGAGTGGCGGCCTGGTCCCGGCCGGGTGTGGCCCGACTGCGACAACCGATTCTCAGCAGCTTTCCCGCTTCGAGCAGGCCGGCCCGATCCGTCCCGAGGTCGACGTCAGCCGCCTGGCGAAGGCGGACCTTGGCGACCAGCCCAGCCTGATCGAGTGCGGGGACGTCATCAGCCTGCAGATGCCCGCCGTTACGGGTCTGGCGGCGGCTTCGCACCCGAATGATCTGGTCTTCTATCAATGCCGCGTCGACTCCACAGGGCGCATCCGCCTTCCCGTGATCGGTCAGATTGATGCCAACGCGATCACGCTGGAGCAGTTGGAGAACCGTATCGCTGACGCATATTGCCCCCGGTATCTGCGTTACCGCCCAGTCGTCGTCGCCCAGTACAAGGATAAGAAGGCCCATCGGGTTTCCGTGCTCGGCGCCGTTCGACATCCGGGGGTCTACGAGCTTCGGCGGTCGGAACTGACTCTGGTCACGGCCATTACCGAAGCCGGAGGCGTGCTCAAAGAGGGGTCGGGGGCAATCCTCATCCGCAGCCAGGATGACGGTACGACCAAGCCCATGCTGCTTCCGGTCAAGGGAATGAACGTCCCCTTCGAGGACATTCGCCTGAAGCCTGGCGACACCATCGAGGTCAAGCGGCGCAAGCTTGAAACCTTCACCATAACCGGCCTGGTGCGCAGGCCGGCAGCCTTGGACTACCCGCCCGATGCTTCCTACTCCCTGATGGACGCAGTAGCCATGGGGGGAGGCGTCGACGCACTGGCCGATCCGAAATACGCGACCATCTACCGCCAGGATTCAGACGGGAAGCTGGTCAAGGCGGTCTTCGCGATCTCAAACCTGCAGGGCGAGGCGCGAAATGTGGCCATCAAGCCGGGCGACGTGGTCTCGGTGGAGCATTCGCCGAGGACTCATTTCCGAGTGATCATGGCCCAGTTGTTGAGGCTGGGCGCGGGCTTCAATGTCGGGGCAACCTACAACGTAGCCGGCAACTGAGCCGGGCTTCGGGACCGACCGGTCCTTGTTTGAGACAGGAATGATGCTGAGCGGGCAGGAACTCCATCCTGAATTGCAGGTCGAAGCGGCGCCGGCTCTCCCTCCGGAGCGTGCGGAAGGGCTGTTCCGCATCTTCTGGCGGCGTCGATGGCTGCTGACGCTGACGATGGCATTATGCCTGGCTTGCGGGGCGGTCTATCTGCACGTAACGCCTCCGCGATATCGATCGACATCCCAGCTGCATATCGAGAGGATGTCGGGCAACCTGGTCGATGGTCGCCCTGTCCCAACGAGTCACCCGTCAAACTGGCTGCCCACCCAATGCCAGATGATCCGGTCGTCGATGGTTCTTTCCCGCGCCCTCAAGCAGCCCGGCGTGGCGAACCTTCGGTCCCTCCAAGGCCCCGAAAGCCGAGCGCAGGTTCTCTCGAAACTCATCACCGTTGAGAGCCTCGACAAACAGGACGTCATCCGCGTATCGGCCGAGGCGGAATTCCCGACCGAGGCGGCCCGTATCGCCAACGCGGTCGTCAAGGCCTACGTCGAGTACCAGTCGGATACCGTCAATGAGATGGTCCAGTCCCTCAAACGCGAGAAACTCCGGCGCGAGCAGGAACTGGCCACAATGCGCAGCAAGCTCCTGCAACTTCGGCAGAAGAACCACTCGCTGAACTTTCGCCAGGATCAGGGCAACATCATCTTCCAGCGTCTGTCCCGGCTGGCCGATGCGGTCATGAACGCCGAAATGGCCATGGTCAACGCGAAATTCGCCTACGACCTCGCCAAGTCGGGGTCGGCCGACCCGGAAAAAACGCGCCAGGCGCTGTGGGCGCTTCGGGAGAACATCAGCTACGAGGAGCTTCGTCAAGAGCAGGATCTTCGCCAGGAAGTCGCCTCGCTGCGGAATCAACTGCGCGAACTATCGCTGCACTACCAATCGGACCATCCCGCAATCGCTCCGATCAAGAAGGAACTGGCTGAAGCGGAACGCAAGCTGGAGCTCCAGAAAGAAGAGATCGGCCGGATCTATCGCACGCTCGTCCGCCAGCGATACGAACTGGCAAGGAAGAAGCTCTCAGACCTTCAGGCGGCCTTCTCGGACCAGCAGGCCAAGGCGATGGAACTCAACGCGCGGGCTGCAGAATACGCCCTGCTGAACTCCGACGTCGAGCGAACGGAAAAGGTGGTTCAGGCATTGGACGATCGACTGGACCAGATGGGAGTTTCCCCCGGGGACACGGGCGTACTGAATTTCCGTATCCTTGAGGATGCCCGTCCTGCGAGCAGACCTTCTTCTCCCAACGTCGTTCGCGTCGGGGTCCTCAGCATGCTGGCAGGCATCTCGATGGGCTTGCTCGCTGCTTTCGTAGCCGACTGGACCGACCCCCACTTTCGTTCGGAGGAGGAAGTGTCCCTGCGGCTGGCGATGCCGATTCTCGGGACCGTACCGATCATTCAGGGCAAGGCAAGCCGGCAGGACATTGCCCAGAGAGTGGTTGTCGATCCACCTTCGGCGGCAGCAGAGTCGTATCGGGTGATCCGTACGAGTATCTATTTCGCAACGGACCGCGGTGACTACAGATCGCTGCTGGTCACTTCTTCTTCGCCGGGGGAAGGGAAGAGCAGCCTTGCCAGCAACCTGGCGCTGACCATGGCTGAAGCTGGCATGCGGGTACTCGTGATCGATGCCGACCGATATCGGCCGGTGCAGCACGAGCATTTCCGACTCGCCCCTGAAAGCCAGGACCGCATCAACGAGCGGTCACTTGAGTCACTGCTCATCCGTCGCACCGATACGCAGAACGTCGACGTACTGCCCAATGGCACGCTGCTGCAGGCGGCGCTGGGGGCCTTGGGCAAGGAACCATGGACCTATCTGCTGGAACGGATCGGCCGGGAGTACGATCGCGTCGTTGTCGACGCGCCGCCGACTCTTCCGATGGCCGACACGATCTCCCTGGCGGCATCGTGCGACGTCACCTTGATGGTCGTTCGGCGGGACAAGACACCGGCGAAGGTTGCCGCCCTGGCTGTCGACACTCTTCGGCAGGTGGGTGCAAACCTGTTGGGCCTGGTCGTCAATGCCGTCGAGAGGCGGGGTAACTACTACGGATATGCATTGGGGCACTATGCCCACTACTTCCGCACATCTGAAACCCAGGGTCGCAAGGCCACACGCAAGGAAGACCGCGCTGGCGACAGGATGCCGTTCCGAAGCCGACGCGCAGAGAACCGCAAACTTGCCCAAGAGAACGCTTCAACGACACGAACGGGCTGAGACATGACAACGGTCCGGCGACGGATGGTTCCAAAGCCGCCTGGACCGGAAGGAAGGGACGCAATGGCAGGGTTATGGGTTTTCCTGACAGCTGCAGTGATGGCGCTGTTCATCACTCCGGTCGTTATTCGTCTGGCGCGATGGGTTCGGGTCGTCGACGTGCCTGGCCTGCGCAAGGTCCACACCAACTGCATTCCCCGGGCCGGAGGACTCGCCATCCTGCTTCCCGTTGCGGGAGCACTGGGGGTCTCCTGCTTCTCCGAGAGCATGGTCGCTGAGCCCTTGCAGAACCTTGACCCGGGACTGTTGGGCATCTTCGTCGCGACG
This sequence comes from uncultured Planctomycetaceae bacterium, assembly GCA_964642855.1. Taxonomy (GTDB): domain Bacteria; phylum Planctomycetota; class Phycisphaerae; order SM23-33; family SM23-33; genus CAZXSK01. The sequence continues at coordinate 32,190 of CAZXSK010000024.1, forward strand.
GGCGTAATCTTCCTGACCGGCCTGGCGGATGACTGGGGGGGCATGAGAGCGCGAACCAAGCTGTTCGCCCAGGTCTCTGCTGCGGTAATCGTGTGTCTCTGCGGGGTACGCATTCAGTCGATCGCCATCACTGGCTGGTTCTCCTGGCAATTGGGGTGGCTCGCCTGGCCGGTAACGATCCTCTGGATCGTAGCCATCACCAACGCGATCAACCTGATCGACGGGCTGGACGGCTTGGCAGCAGGAATCGCGCTGGTTGCCTGCGGGGCAACAGCCGTCCTGGCATGGTGGGTTCACCTTCCCGCCCTGGCGGCGGTGATGGCTGCGTCGATGGGGGCGATCACGGGCTTCCTCTTTTTCAATATCTCACCGGCCAAGATCTTTCTTGGCGATTGCGGGTCACTGATGTTGGGGTTCCTCCTGGCTACGTGCAGCGTCTTTTGCGCAGATCGCGCGGGAACCGTTCTGGGTCTTGGCGTTCCGGGCCTGGCGATGTCCATCCCCATCCTGGATATGGTTTCGGCGGTTGTCCGACGTGCCGCTCAGCGCCGGTCTATCTTCTCGCCCGATCAGCAGCATCTGCACCACCGGTTGATGAATCTGGGCATCAGCCATCAGCAGACGGTTCTGCTGATCCATATCGCGACGTTCGTCGCAGCGGGAATGGGCATGTTTCTGCTCCGTGGGACCGACGCCGCACGCATCGGCGTGGTGCTCTGCGTGCTGGCGCTGATGGTGGTACTGTTCCGCAGAGCCGGCGCGATCCGCATCGTGGAGGTCGTCTCCGCCCTGCGTCGGAATCTGGCACTGTCACGCAATGCCGACGAGACCCGCAGGTTGTTCGAAGACGCTCAACTGCGTCTGCGCTCGGCCCGGAGTTTCGAGCAATGGTGGGAGGCTGTCTGTCTCAGCGCGGAGCAGATGGGCTTACGACGCGTCAGCATGCAGGTCGTCACACCCCAGGGCGCCGAGACCAATCTCTCCTGGTCGAGCCCCGAAACCGAAGACGTCGCCGAACAGGTCATCCAGGTTGCCGTCCCCCTCCGGCAGGGGCAACTCGCCCCCATGCTCTGGATGCGTATCGCCGTGCCTGTACTGCGGTCACTGGAATCGGCAGGACATACGGTAGCTACTTTCGTCCGCCTGCTCGATGAGTGCAGCCTCGACGCCGCAGACCTTCGGTTCGCCCCCCAGAGACCGGTCAAGAAAGTCGCAGCCGCGTAGTAGTACTTGGCAGGAATGAGCTTGATGCAGAAGTCCCGGACAACCAAGGCCGCCATGCTCGCCTCGGCCACGCTATGCTCTTCCGTGGCGCTGGTGGCGACGTTCGCGGCATTGGCCAGACTGTTCACAGTCCAGCAGTACGCCACCTACCGCCTGGCCATGCTCGTGTTCAGCTTCGCCATGTCAGCCATGGCCCTGGGTTTGCCCCAGGCACTGAACTACTTCCTGCCCGGAAAGGCGCTGAACCCTCGCTCTACCGTGGTCAATGCGCTGGCGATCCTGGCTGTCGGTGGATCAGCATTTGCTGCCCTTCTCCTGCTTGGCGGAGATCAACTGCTCGCACGGTGGCTGGACAACCCCCATTTGTCGGAGGCCCTGGGGTGGGTCGCACTGCTGGTCGTTCTCTCACTTCCTGCAATGCTGGTCCAGCCTTGCCTGGTCTCACGCAATCGCGCGCGTGCGGCGGCACTGTTTCAAGTGTTCACGCGAATGGCCACGATGACGGCAGTCATTGCAGCAGCATGGGTCTGGGCATCCCCCACTTCCGCCCTGGCAGGGGCCTCTCTGGCGGCGATGGTCACCCTCCCTGCAGGGATCGCGTTGATGTTCGCTGCATGCCGGGAAGGGCCCGCCCGACCGACACTTGGCGGCGTCAGGAAACTGACCGCGATCGGCGTGCCCATGGGCCTGACCCGGATTCTCAGCGGCATCTCGGTGGCAACGGACAAGTTCGTCGTCGCTGCCATGTGTTCAGCCGGTGCATTCGCGGTGTACGTCAACGGAGCATTCGAGATTCCGCTGGCGGCCATCATCTGCAGTTCTGTGACATCGGTGCTGGTATGTGATTACTCCGTCGGTTTCCGCAACGGCCAATACGAAGAAATCCGAAGGCTCTGGCACCGTTCGATCCAGAAAGTCGGCATTCTGCTGCTACCTCTGGGCGTGTTGACCTTTGTGTTGGCCCCGGAGCTGATGACGCTGCTGTTCGGAGCTCGCTACGCCAGCAGTGCCACGATCCTGCGAGTGTATCTCCTGATGCTTCCAGCCCGAACCAGCAACTTCGGCTCCTTGTTCGTAGCCACCGGAAATGGCTGGCGACTGGTGCCGATCCAGTTGAGCTATCTGCTGGTAAATCTGGTGGCAAGTATCGGGCTGGTCTGGCTGATGGGCCCGGTCGGCGCTGCCATTGGTACGGTAGCAGCCTTCTATCTGATCGCCATGCCCCAGTATCTGCAAAACATTGGCCGGTTCCTGAGAGTTCCCGCCGCCAAGGTGTACCCCGCCTGGAAGCTGCTGCGAATGGTGACCATTTCTGTCGTCCCCGCGTGTGTCTTCCTGATTCCGTCCCAGCAGGAAGGTCTGCTCAGGTGGATCGATCTGGTGGGCCGATCAGCGATCTATCTGTCCATCTCGATCCCGCTGCTGAAGATCACGACTCTGGGCAAAGCGCCGCTGCTGCCACACAGGAGGCTCGCCCATGCTGCATGAGCCCACCATCGGCGACAGAGCTCTCCGCTTGGAAACTATCCAAGCCAATTCCCATTCCAAGGGGAAGGTCTGCCCCCTTTGCGGGTCATACGCACGGGAGGTCAACTCCGGTGTACTGTTCCAATGGACCTGCTCGACGCTCTTCCGCTGTACGAATTGCAGATCTCGTTTCCTGTCTCCGCTTCCGTCCCGCGAGAAGATCGAACGATACTACAAGAACGGAAGACCGCGTCACGACAACTCAACTCAGTACCAAATGGCCAAACGCCAAGCCGCATGGATACTCAAGAACATTACTTCCGAGTCCGTTTTCCGCTTCGTCGAAATTGGATGCGGCCGGGGCTGGCTGGTCTCGGAGATGAGCAAACAGCAATGGTGCGAATCGTCTGTCGGTTTCGACCCAGACGCTGAAGCAGTGGCGTGGGCAAGGAGGACTCTCGATTGTGATTGCCGCCAGGGCCTGGCAACACCCTCCGTAATGCAGGATTTGCTGGCGGGTCCCCAGGAAGGCGAGACCGTCATCGCCATGGCCCACGTGCTGGAGCACGTAACCAAGCCGACCTCCCTGATCAGGCAACTGGCTGCGTCCGGCAGCCACTGGTTGTTCGTCGAGGTCCCGGATGGCGAACATGAAGGTCCCGTGCTGGAGCTCTGCTGTTCGCCCGCTGACTCGATAGGTCAGCACTTCTGGTCGTTCACACGTCGGGGACTCGAGTGCATGCTCCACCGTTCGGGATACGAGATCCGTGCATGCGAGCAGGTGGGCGACCCCCGGTTCTGGCGACAAGCGAAGGTCGCCTTGGGGGCGCGGGCAAAGGCTTGGCAAGCCCGCAAACGCAGAGACAGGGGCCTCCGCGGCTGGGCTGCACGCACGCGCGGGCTGATCGATCCCACAGTGGCCCGAGTTCGTGCAGAGATTGCCCGGGCCTTGGGAAGAGCAACGACTCGCATGGATCTGCCATCCATTCGCATCCTTGCCCGAAGCCCTCAGAAAACAAGGGTCTCTCAATGACCGCTCGACGCAACAGGCCACGAGTGCTGCTAACGGACGGGGGCTACAAGCACACCCTCGCAGCGGCCCGCGCTCTTCGCGCCCGAAGGATGGACGTGGAAGTGCTCGGCCGTCCATGGTGCCTGTCGGCTTTGTCCCGTTCTGCCCGCCATGCCGGCTACGGACAGGCGAGTTTCCTTCGGGGCAAGCCCGAGGAGTTCCTACGGTTCCTCCGAGACCGCAATTACGACGTCATGTTGCCCATTGGGGCTGGCAGCGTGGCCCGGGCGGGCGAGCTTCGTAGTGGGATCGGGCAGTATACAAGGCTGGCCATACCACCCCAGGTGGGACTTGCGACCGCCTTCGACGAATCCGCCACTCAGAAGATCGCACGGAAGGTGGGGGTGCGCTGTCCCAGAACCTGGACGCTGCAGTGCATCGATCAAACCCCGGACGTCCTCGACCGGGTCGTCTTTCCACTCGTAGTCAAGCGAGCCAACGAAATGCACCCGGGTCGGCCGATGTACCTGCGAACCGCTGCAGCAGCAGCTGAGGCCATCCGTAGATGGTACCGACGATTCCGTGTGCTGCCAGTACTGGAGGAATACATCGACGGGGCGGGAGAGGGTTTCTTCGCGCTCTATGACCATGGCAGATGCAAACGGATGTTCATGCATCGCAGAATCCGCCAGACCCCGCCAAGCGGCGGAGCAAGCTGTTGCGCAGAGAGCATCTGGAGCGATGACCTCAGGCAAGCGGGAAGGGCCATTCTCGATGCCCTGTGTTGGCACGGACCGGCCATGGTCGAGTTCAAACGCGACCACACCAGCGGCGAGCTGGTCCTCATGGAGGTCAACCCGAAGTTCTGGGGCTCGCTGGACCTGGCGATCGTCTCGGGCGTGAACTTCCCCGCTCTGACCGCGCGCGTCGCGATGGGGGATGAAATCGGCGTCAGCGAAACCTACAGAATCGGAATACGGTTCCATTGGCCGCTCGACGGGGGAGAGATCAACCACCTGTTCGCCGCTCCCCGGGCAGCGAAAGATATCGTACGCGACTGTCTCGATCGGCAGGTCCAGTCGAACTTGACACTTCGCGACCCCCTGCCGGGCTTGTCCTCGCTTGTCCGAGGACTGAGAGACGGAATCCGGATGGTGCTTCGGTGAGTCTGCGAACTGCGAAATTCATGTTTCACGTTCACACGCGATGCTCCCCGGACGGCGTGATGTCGCCCGAGAACATCGTGCGATTCTGCGCGAGACGCGGGATTGAAATGCTGGCAATCTGCGATCACGACACCGCCGATGCCGTCGCCCCCGCCATTGCCACAGGCAGGCGACTGGGGGTCCGGGTTCTGCCCGCGATGGAATACTCGACCGATGCCGGCGACGTGGTGGGCCTGTTGGCCTGCCCGAACCCGCCAAGTCACGAGCTGCCGGACACGCTCGACGCGATCCATGCTGCCGGTGGAATCGCGGTCGTTGTTCATCCGGGGCACCATCACGACCTGAAGGCATTCTCCGCAGAATGCATCGGCATCGTCGAGTGCTTCAACTCTCGTTGTTCTCCTGCCGAGAACGCGTTCGCACGGAACCTGGCCGTGCGTTGGGGAAAGCCCGTTCTCGCGGGCGCCGATGCCCACCTGCCCTGGGAACTGGGGCTGGCCATCAATGAACTTCGCGTTCCGCAAGGCTGGTCAGCCTTGGGAACCAAGACGGACGAGATCCGTCGGGTGTTGCTGTCGGCCGAGAGAAGGCTGATCCATGACTCCGGTCATCCTGCCTCGGTCAGACTGTCGCAGGCGGTGAAGTCTATACGGTCGGGCAGGCCGATGCAGGCCGCGCGTGCGTCCCTGTCTGCGTGCAGAGAGATGGCGGGAAAGCTGAAAACACGCAGAGGGAGCCGACCATGACTACGTTCACCAACCCACCCTCGGATCATGAACTCAATGATTGCGTCCGATACGTGCTGGAGCAGTTGCTCTCGCCGGAAGCAGTCGATGAGATCGGTCCAGCCATCGCGTATGCACGTCCCGGCGATCCTGCATCACTCACTGCCAGGGTCGTGATCGTTCCGTCCGGATTCTTTGGCCCGGTCTACGGGTCCTGCGACTCGCTGCCCGTTCTGCCGTTGCCGGAAGTCGACGGCACGCCGATCTTGTTCGGCAATAACCGGATTCGACGACAGAAGGACCGGCTCATCATCGGCGCAGACATCATTGCCTCGGCTTACTTCCTTCTGACACGCTACGAGGAACTCCTCCGGCCAGACGTCCGCGACCGCCTGGGACGTTTCCCGGGCACGGAATCCCTTGGCCATCGGGCCGGCTTCCTGCATCGGCCTGTCGTTGATGAGTACGCCCAGCTCCTGCGAACCTGGCTCGCTGAGGCGGGACTTCGCTGTAGGCCGAGAGCGGAAGAGTTCAGAGCGCTGTTGACTCACGACGTGGACTTCCTGCGCAAATACCGTCGCCGCGACGACCCTCTTCGCATGTTGGGCAAAGTATGCCTCGGAAGGGAGCGTATCCGCAGCCTGGGCGAGAGCCTGCTGGTTCCACTTGGGATTGGACGAGATCCTTACGACACCTTCAATGAGCTGCTGAACCTGGACGGAACGTCAAGCGATCATGCCACACCTCGCAGATCTGCGTTCTTCTATCTCGCTTCAGAAGATCGCCGGAACCGGACCTACGACATCTGCTCGCCCCAGGCCCGACGGGCCATCGATCTGGCATTCGACCGGGGAGCGATCGTGGGACTGCATGTCAGTCTGGAAGCCGGCCAGCAATCCGAGAAGATCCCGGAAGAAGCCCGCCGACTGGCGTTGGCATGCGGGTTCTCCATTCATCACAGTCGGCACCACTATCTCACTCTACAGGAGATTGAGCACGCCCACAGACTGGCTGCGGCAGGTCTGGACTGGGACAGTTCCCTGGGGTTTGCGGATGTGGCCGGATTCAGGCTGGGCGTCTGCAGACCCGTTCAACTGTTTGACCCGATCCGTTTCCAGACTATCGGAGTTGAGGAACACCCGCTGGTCGTTATGGACGGGACCCTTGCAAGCCGACACTACATGGGGCTCGACGAAGAAGAAGCGTTCCACTGTTGCAGAGGCCTGATCGAACAGACCAGGCGCCATCGGGGAGAATTTGTGGCTCTGTGGCACAACAACGCGCTGGCCGAGGTGCCGGGCAACTACCACCCGAGACTGTACCGCCGAGTACTGGCCGAAATCGACCAGCCGGGGGCAGGGGAAGACGCCGAGAAATTCCAGATGGAGGGGGCAGCGTGAGGATCGTCCACCTGTGCAACTACATCCAGCCTAAGCTGGGTTACCAGGAGTTCTATCTCGCCCGGGAGCACGCCCGAGCGGGTCACGAGGTCACCGTGGTGGCCTCGGATCGCTACTTTCCCTTCCCGGACTACGACCGCACGGTCCGGCGCGTTCTTGGCAGTCGTTTCGTAGGGGCCGGCGTCCAGCGGTGCGACGGATTCGATATCCATAGGCTGCCGACGTCAGTGGAAGTGGGGACCAAGGCCTGGCTTCGGGGCCTGGGGCAAGCCCTGAAGACGCTCAGGCCGGATATCCTGATCTGTCACGGAATGAGCGACTTCAATGCCCTGCGGGCAGCCTCGATGAAGAAGCGGCTGAACTATCGACTGGTCTACGACGACCACAGCATCGACAATGCACGGAAGACGGGCCTGACGGGCTGGCTGTTCTACCGGTTGTTCCCCTTCGGAAAGGTGCTGCGACATGGGGACCGACTGGTGGGAATTGCCGACCAAAGCGTTCAATACATTCGTGATTTGTACCGTTTCCCCTCCGAAGCCGTCGAGAAGATCCCTCTCGGCGCAGACTGCCAGAGGTTCTGCTATTCCCCGCAGGCGCGGAGAGATTTCAGGCTTTCTCACGGTATCCAAGAGGAGGAGCTCGTCGTCGGCTACACGGGAAAACTCACCGAGGCCAAGGGGCCACATGAAATCCTGCAGGCCGTCGGAATAGCCGCGGCGGAGGTCGACCGCCCCATGACGGCGCTGCTGGTAGGCGATATCGCGGAGGACTATCGAAACACGTTTCACGACGCGCGACGGCGTCTGGGGGGGCGGGGAAAGGTTATCACACTGCCTGCGATGGACAACCAGGATCTTCCGGCCGTGTACTCCGGGTGCGATGTCTGCGTCTGGCCAAGACAGGCGTCCATCGCGATTATCGAGGCTATCGCCACAGGCAGACCCGTCATCTGCCCGGCGTTCCTGACCGACTGCCTTGCAGCCAACAATGGGATCGGCCTACACGGCCAGGGATCGATTGAGATCGCCCGCGCGATTTCCACACTCGCCCGCAATCCTGAACTGCGACACGAAATGGGACAGCGAGGCCGGGCGATGGCCGAGAGAGAGTTGTCCTGGTCGACCATCGCCGAAAGATTCATCGCCTGAAACGCTGAGTGAGGATACATGCCCTCTTCGGAACTGACACAAACACTGCTTGTCCGCCGGAAAACCAGAGCCCACAGGCTCCATCTGCTCACAGGTGAGAACTTCTACCGCTTCGTGCTGGTCAGCACAGGCGTAGCCGGGATTGCTGGCGCTTTGACGATCGCCGGATTCAAGGTATGTGGATGGGCATGGGTCGTATGCATGGTCGTAGCGATCGCGGTGTTGCTGGGAGGAAAGCGAAACCCCGCCGCCTACCCGATCTGGCCCTGGGTTCCATTCTTTCTGTATGCCTGCGCCCGCACGGACTTTGTCGATCGGCTTCAGGTGCAGCGATTGACCATTCTCGTAACGCCGATTCTGTGCGGGGTGGCAGCCTCGGCCTTGCCCCTCAACGACCTCCGGGCCATCAGAAGGGGTTCCCTCTTGTTGATGAAAGCCATCCTGGCTGCCGTGGTTGTGATGGGACTGGCCGTTTCGATGGGTGCCCTGAAGGCAAAGTATGGCAACCCGACGGGCCGAGCCTTCGCCGATGTCGGTGCAGCCACAACGTTGGTGCTGCTCTCTGCCGGCGCGATGTCACGTTTCCGACAAGCCCCGGTTACGGCATTCGTCTTCCCGCTGATGGCATTGGCGGCATGCGTGTTCATTCGTACCCGCATCGAGGTTTTCGTACTGGCCTGCATGACCGTGGTCGCCCCGGTGTTCTTGAGCCGAAGGTTGACACCGAAGCTTCTCACCTGGCTGGTCGTCCTCGTCGCACTGGCCTATTTCCTGTTCTACACGCCTCCGGTCCAGCGGTCGTTGTTCCTGGCGGGGGAAGGTTCCCTCGACGAGGTGTACGACGGCCTGGTCCGCCTCGATTCAGCCAAACTCAAGACCTCCGGCCGACTTGCAGCCTGGAGGCTCTACCTTCGGGGAATCGACGATCCGGTGCTGGGCGGAGGAGGCGTGGCATCGACGTATTTCGGGCCCAAGCACCTGGGCCAGCGATGGGGACACCCGCATAACGAGTACATCCGCCTGTTGTTCGACTATGGCCTGATCGGGACCCTACTGCTGGCTGTCCCGATCGGATGGACACTGCTGATCTGCCATCGTCGGTCCCGCACAGGGCCCGATAGCCTGCGGTGGCTCTACTCGGTTGGCGGGTTAGGGCTGATCGCCGGCCTCATGATCGGTATCACCGCCAACATCATCATGTACTCGGCATTCTATGCGAACCTGCTGTTCACGATAATCGGGCTTGCCTTCGCCGCTACGGCACAGATTCGCTCCGCCGCGCGAAGAACCAACCCCGACCGTCCGATATCGAAGAGCCCCACACGTTCGCTTCCCATTCGGATGCAACAACGCCTCCAAGCCAGGGAGAGTCGACCACAATGAAGATCTGCCTGATGCATAACGCCTACCGGAAGCACAGCGGCGAAGAAGCAGTGGTTGCGGACCAGCAAGCCCTGCTGACCGAACGGGGGCATGAGGTGGTGGAGTTCCGGAGAAGCAGCGCGGTGCTGGAACAGGTCCGCTGGGGCAAACTCAAAGCGTTTACGGGAGGAATTCACAACAACCGATCCGTCCGGGCACTCCGAAGACTTCTCCGACAGGACAGGCCCGATGCTGTACATGTTCACAACGTGTTCCCCGTGATCTCTCCGTCAGTACTGGCCGTATGCCGACAGCAAGGTATTCCGGTCGTGATGTCGGTGCACAACTTCAGACTGATGTGCCCCACGGGCCTCTCGGTGCGCGGTGGCAGCCTGTGTCAGCAGTGCTGGGGCGGCAGAGAATGGTGGTGCGTGATCCGAAACTGCGAGAACGACCTGCTTCGCAGCGGCGCCTACGCGCTGCGGAACTGGGTCGCACGCATTCGGGGGGCCTTCCTGCGAAATGTGACCATCTATGCTCCTCTTACGAGGTTCCATCGAAACCGATTGATCGAAGCCGGCCTGCCGGCCGAGAGAATGTTCGTTCTGCACAACATGGGGCCGGTAGTGGATCCCACCAACAGCATGTGCGAGGGAGACTATGTCGCATATGCCGGCAGAATCACTCCTGCCAAGGGGATCGAGGTTCTCCTCCAAGCCGCGGCGCAGCTTCCGGAAGTTCCATTCCGACTCGCAGGGGCGATGGATGACATCCCCGATCTGATGGACCGCCTGCCTGCCAACGTCCGATACGTCGGCAGACTGCCTCGGGAGAAGATGCACGAATTCCTGGTCGGTTCGCGACTGGTCACGTTGCCCAGCACCTGGCCGGAAGGCTTCCCCGTGGTCATGCTGGAGGCAATGGCTGTCGCAAGACCTGTCGTGGCTTCGCGCACCGGAGGCCTGCATGAGATCGTGGAGCATGGCAAGACCGGTCTGCTGGTCGAGAAAGAAAACCCCAGGCCACTGAGGGAAGCCATTGCCCGTCTCTGGAATCAGCCGGAACTGTGCAGGTCAATGGGGCAAGCAGGCATGCGCAGGCTGCAGCGACACTTCTCACGCGAACGACACTACGATCGGCTGATATCCGTCTACGCCAAAGCCATCGCCCTCGGACCGGGCGGTCCCGGGAGTACGAGACAAAGGACCATGTCAGGTGCGCCGGAGGCTGTCGATGGACGGTAGGCGACTCAATGTGCTTGCCGTCGCAGCGGCTGTCCATCCGGACCGGGGTTCAGAACCGGGAATGGGCTGGGGCTGGATTCGTGCTCTCGCCAAGCGCCACGATGTCTGGGCCATTGCGGGGCTTCGAGGGAACAACCGGGCGTGTGTGGAGCGTGAGTTGAGGAAGGAGCCCGACCTTGAGGAGCATCTTCGGCTTTCGTGGGTTCCGTTCGACAAGCCAAGTCCCTTGACCGGCAGAATCCCTCTCCTGTACTACCGCCACTATCACCGATGGCATGAGAATGCTTTTGCCGCCGCCCGGAATCTTGCAGAAACCGTGCCCTTCGACGTCGCCCACCAGGTAAACATGATCGGCTACCGGGAGCCGGGCCTGCTGCACCAACTCGACCTGCCCTTCGTGTGGGGTCCCATCGGGGGAGGCGGAAGCATGCCCCTGCGGTTCTGGCCGACACTCGGTGTCCGCGGCACGCTGTACTACCTGGCATACAACGCAGCCAACCGCTGGCAGATGCTTACGAACCGACGCGTTCGAACGGCAGCCGCCAGGGCAGATGCGATCGTCGCAGCCACCTCCGATATGCGTCACGGCATCCGATCGTGCTGGGGCAGGGAATCCGAAGTAGTGACGGAAACCTTCCCCGATGAGAACGCCTTCCAGCACCGGAGAATTCACACTCGCAGAGACGGTCCGCTACGGATCGTCTGGAGCGGCCTGCATGTGCCACGAAAGGCTCTTCCCCTGCTGCTGCACGGGCTGGCACGGGTCCCGGGCACCAGGCCTGTGGAAGTCGACATCCTGGGCGATGGCCCGATGCGGGAAGCGTGGCAGAAACTGGCCGGACATCTGGGTATCGACCGTCGATGTCGGTGGCACGGGTGGATGGACCGATCGCGGGCCCTGGACATCATGCAGCGGGCAGATGTGATGGCCATTACGTCTCTTCGCGATGCCACATCGAGCGTCCTGCTGGAAGCGCTGTCCCTGGGGCAACCCGTGATCTGCCTGGATCACTGCGGCTTTTCCGACGTCGTGGACGAGAGTTCCGGCATAAAGATTCCGGTCACTTCGCCCAGGAAGGTAGCCGCTGAGATCGGCGAGGCCATCCGCCGGCTTGGACGGGAACCCGGTCTGCTCGAGCGGCTGTCAGCCGGTGCAATCCGTAGGGGAAAGGAACTCGCCTGGCCTGCAAGGGTCGAGGCGATGACCCGACAGTACTACCAGGCCATCATTCGCTACCAGCGAAAGCTCGCCAGGAGATCCGCCGCGTGAAGCTTCCATCGCTGCAGTACGTATACGTCGAGGACTGGATTCTGGAGCAAACCCGGGACCGATCGGTGCTTCACTTGGGGTGTGCGGGGGACTTCCTCTCGGCCGGAGACACTGCCTGCCTGCACGTGCAGATCTCCCGGCGTGCACGAGATCTGTGGGGAGTCGAACTTGACCGCAACGCGCTGCAACAGGTCCAGCAGTGGCTGCCGGAAGACCCCGAGGGCAGATTCCGTTACTTCCAGGGCGATGTCGAGGACCTCTCAGACCTCCCGATCCACCGTACATTCGACACGGTGCTGGTCGGATCGATCATCGAACATCTTTCGAACCCCGGCAGGATGCTCTCGGGAATCCGAAAGCACGTCGCACCCGACGGACGGGTGCTGGTCGTAACTCCACATGTCTTTGGCCTGCTGCAGTTCATGCGCGTCGCATTTCGCAGGACAGAAGCGGTCCACCCACAGCATACATCCTGGTACAGCATCTCGACGCTGACCGAACTTTGCCGCCGGCACGGGTTGGAGCCGATGGAATGGTTCACGGGCTACGGGTATCGCAGACCCAGTTGGAAGGTATCACTGAAACGGACGATCGGCGTGCCCTTCTTCCGGCTGTTCCCTCACCTGGGGGGCAGCCTGCTGGGCGTATTCAAGCCTCGGTGAAACTCCGATCCTGCTTGTGAGCAAGGGCTTGCTCAAGCTCCGCCATCATCCGGACGATGCACGTCAAGGAAGACCCGTCCCAGCGGACCCGGAGCCAAAACCGATGGCCATCTCAGCAAGCCGAAACGCAGTCACACGCCAAGAGCGTGTCCGAATCGGACACGTTGACGTGGACGCTCTGGAGCAAGCGGAACTGATGGATCGTCTCGACGCGATGGTTCAGTCCGGCGATGGGCACTTCGTGTGCTTCTGTGAGTCCAATCTCTGCGTGCATGCCTCCCTGGATGCCAGCGTCAGGGAAGCACTCCAACGGGCCAGTCTCGTCCTGCCCGACGGAGTCGGCATGACGGCCGGAGCGAGGCTGTTCGGGGAGAGACTTCCCAGTAGACTACCGGGTCCCTCGGTCATGCTCGACTACCTCCGACACTCCGCCCATTCGGGCAGGAGACACTTTTTCTACGGTGGATCGACGGGCGTGGCGGAGGAACTCGCCGACCGGCTGAGTCGGCAGATACCGGGCCTGCAGGTCGTAGGGACCTTCTCTCCGCCCTTTCGCACCTTGAGCCCAGGGGAACTGCAGGACGTCAAGAACCGGATCGAGTCGGCAGGAACCGAGGTGCTCTGGGTTGCCCTGGGCGCACCGAAGCAGGAGAAGTGGATGGCTGAGAACGTCCACCGCATCCGCGTTCCGCTCATGCTGGGCGTGGGAGCAGCGTTCGATTTCCATACAGGCCGGCAAAAATGGGCCCCACGATGGATCCGCAAAGCCGGCATGGAATGGCTGTATCGAGCCCTGACCGGGGGACGACGACTGCTGGCCCGAAACGCTCGATGTGAACTGAAGTTCACATCCCTGATCGCGCGACAGGTACTGACGCCCACCAGGGGCCAGAGCAGGGCGGCCTGATGCCCAGCCTACTGCCCCCGACAACCGACGATTGTGTTGGCTCCAGCACCCGGCCGGGCACAAAGTGCCCGGGAGGCAGCACATGCACAGCAGCTTTGATTCGATGGTAACATGAGGATCTCGTCACACATTCCGACACTCGTGTGCTCGGGGGAACCGAGACCCACGGGCTGCCTGACGATCAACGTCGAGGACTGGTTCCATATCCTGGGTCCGCATGCGAGCCCCCCGCAGGATGACTGGCACACGCTACCGTGCATGGTGCAGCGCAACGTCGAGACTCTTCTGGAGTTGCTGGAGGAATACCACGTCCGAGCCACGATGTTCTGGCTGGGTTGGGTCGCCCGCAAGCATCCTGCACTTGTTCGGAAGTGTGCCGACCAGGGACACGAGATCGCCTCGCATGGCTACGCCCATCTGCTGCCCTGCCAGGTGGGGCCTTTCGCGTTCCGGCAGGACGTCGCCCAGGCAAAGAGGGTTCTCGAAGACATCACATCCCTGCCTGTACCGGGGTTCCGCGCACCGGGTTTCGGCATCACCGAGTCTTCGGCGTGGGCCTTTAACGTAATCCGCGAGGCAGGACATGAATACGACGCAAGCGTCTTCCCGGCTGCCCGGGCCCAAGGGGGAATGCACAAAGCCCCCATGCAGCCCTACCCGATGCCCACCGCAGCCGGCAGACTGACCGAAATCCCCATGTCCGTTGTTCGATTGCGGAACCGGCGCATCTGTCTGTTCTCGGGGGCTGCTTTCAGACTCGCACCGATTCGCCTGATCGACTGGGGAGTTGAGCAATTGGCCGGCGAGGGACGTCCCGTCGTGGCCCTCGTCCACCCGCGCGAGATCGACCCGGACCATCCACGCCTGCCCATGGGACTGGTTCAACGTTTCAGGAGCTACGCCGGGCTTCGTACAATGGCTGCCAGAATCCGCTGGTTGTGCGAGCACTGCGACCTTCGCCCGATGGCGGACCTTGCGGACAAAATCGGCGGAGTGGGACTTTCTTCCAAGCGTATCGCCAGCTGAATCAAGCCTGTCTGCAGGAAGGTTTGAGCTCACGTTACGGTCCCGTCCGACCCAGCCCAATCACTTTCTGCTACCTACGCCACGTTCTCCAGCAACCTCAGCGCCATCTCGGGCATCGCATTGGCCTGGGTGAGCATTGACACGCCCGCCTGGGCAAGAACCTGCTTGCGTGTCATGGAGGCAATCTCCGTGGCTGTGTCTACGTCGCTGATCCGTGACTCGGCGGACAGGAGATTCTCGCTCTGAATCTGCAGGACGTCGTCTGCGTACTCCAAGCGATTACTCAGGTAGCCGAAACGCGACCGGGCCGAATCGATGGTCTTGATCGCCTCTTCTACCGCCGTCAACGCCTCGCGGGCCTCGGTGGCTGTTGCGATTGTCTTTTCGTCCACGGGCGCCTCGACAATCCTATCGGTGAACATCGTCTCCAGCACACCGTCGAAGGGCTTGGTGGAAAACGGGGCTACGCTGATTTCCTCGACCGTCATGCCGTTGGTCGGCCCGAGGGTGTACCCGGAAACCTTCAGCGAGTACGTGCCATCGCCGTTGTCGACTGTTGACGCTGCGTTCCAGTCTTCGATCACTTCGCTGGACGCGGTATTGATCATGTCCTTGAATTCGTTGAGCGAAAACTTTCTGCCTGTATCAATATCGATCTCGAACTCACCGTCAAGGTCGAACGAGAACTTCATTTTCCCGGCACGGGCGCTCCAGGTGTACCAGTCCCCTGCTGCGTCGTCGACGTCACTGACCGCTCGGTCGGGCGTCGAAGATACCGTCCCATGGGTCAGGCCCAGTCCGGCAGCATTGAGAAGGGTCGGATCGATCTCGACCATTTCCTCAGCCCCGCTGGCTCCGATGTGGATGTTAATGGTGCTGCTGTCGGTGGGGTTCAGGAGGAACTGGTCGTTGAACTCGGCATTCTCCGCTGAGCGGCTGATCTCATCGCGGAGTTGCAGGAATTCACCGTTCATGGCGCTTCGCTGCTGGTCGGAGTAGGTCTCGGTGGCGGCCTGCTCAGCCAGCTCCCGCATGCGAATGAGGTTGTCGCCGATCATACCAGCAGTGCCCTCGGCGACCTGGAGCATCGAGATGCCGTCCCTGGCGTTCCGTGAGGCTTGGCGAAGAGTGGCCACGTCGGCACGGATAAGCTCCCGTACGGCCAATCCGGCTGCATCGTCCCCGGCGGTGTTGATACGAAGACCACTGGACAGACGCTGCACGCTGGTACTCAGCCCGTCATAGGCTGCACCGAGATTGCGTCCGGCCACATTGGCCATCAAGTTATTTCTGACCGCTAACAAGTATCGGCCTCTCCGGCATCTGCCGGCTGCAATGGCGCCCGGAGTCCGGCAAAACCCTTCCGGAAACCGGGCCATGGCACCAAGCCCAAAGCCAACTACAATAATGCCATTTGCAGCCTACGATCTCGTACAGCAAGAGGCAACCTGTTGATCGGGGCTTCACCCAAGCCGGGAAAACTCCCAAAATGGCCAATAAGCCCCTATCCAAGCCCTAGTTACAGTACAGTTTATCGTCTCATTCCTTCCCCTACTCAAGCAGCATCCACCCTTTCGGGCGTTCTTGGCCTTAGCGTGCTGGTAACGAAAGAACGGGCACGGGGGCAGCTTATTCAAGCCCGCCTTTCCAGAAGACGAGAAAACCATGGGAGCTTCACTGGAGGACCGGGCCCGGATGGGCCTTGGGGGGATTCCCAATCCGAGGCGCAACGATGCGCCGGCAGTGAATACCGGGCACTGGCAATGCCTCCAGTCGCTGCAGGTCAGATGCCTGCGCTGTGGAATGTGTGAGGGTGTGACCATGAGTCGCAGAGAAACAAGCAGTCCCCGACCGGTATTTGAGAAGTTGGAGCCCCGTTGGCTGATGGCAGACGGGGTCCTGATTGTCACCAATTCCGCCCTTTCTGCCGCATTCCAGGACGTAGCCGACTGGTATACGCGCAAGGGCTATGCCGCGACGATCGTCGATGTCGCGGATATCTACACGTCCTACTCCGGGGCTGACAACCAGCAGAAGATCCGCAACTGCATTTCGGACTACCACAACAACCAGGGGGTCGATTGGGTCGTCCTCGGCGGGGACAACACGATCGTGCCCGATCGAGATACGTACGTAACCTGTGCCGGCGAAACCGCCTCCAACATGCCCACGGATTTCTACTACGGCTCGCTGTCGGGAACCTGGAACTCCGACGGAGACGGCACCTACGGCGAGGCTGGACAGGACACCGACGTCACCTTCCTCTACGACGTCATCGTCGCCCGTTACCCGGTGCGGACGGCCCAGCAGGTCACCGATCTTTTCGCCAAGGTCCAAAGCTATGAGACCTCCCCTCCCTCTTCCAACTGGGCCACGAGAATGCTCTCTGCCGGCGACCTGCTGTGGAGCAGCTACTCGTCAGGCACATACAACGGCATCTACTTCGACCACACAGCCTCTGACGCAGAAATCAAGGCAGCCACGGCCATCGATGAATACATCGACCCCTACTGGTCGGGCTACACGGTCGACGAGTTCTTCGACACCAACACGAGTTGGGACAGTTCCTCCAGCGGCGACTACCAGTTGAACTCCTCCAACCTCAATAACAAGATGGATCGTGGGTACCAGTTCATGCACATGAGTACCCACGGCAGCCAGAACAGTTGGGGGTTGGAGTCTGGCTCCTACAGCGTGTACTCCATGCCACCATCGTCCAATCCGGCGAACGTCTCGATCCTCACTACGATGGCTTGCCTGACCGGCGCGTATGACGATAACACCTACGATCCGTCTCTCTCAGAAGCCTTCCTGCGATCGTCCGACACGGGAACCATCGCGTACATGGGCTGCTCCCGCTATGGGTGGGGGTACGACTCCACCACCCTGGGCTGTTCGATCCGCTACTCCTTCCAGTTCTACAAGGAGTTCTTCGGCAATGGAAACCGGGTGCTCGGAAAGGCCTTCGCAGAAAGCAAAGAGTACTTTGATCAGAACTCCCCTTACAGCAGTGTCACCGATGACAATGGCGCATACCGCTGGGTGATGTTCGGCCTGAATCTCCAGGGCGACCCCCTCGTGTCGATGTACGACCAGGATCCGGTCGCAATCTCGCCAACGCATGATTCGTCCATCGTCGCAGGATCGCAGACGTACTCCGTTACCGGCCTGAGCAACGGTGACCGTGTCTGTCTCTGGCAGGGCAACGATGTTTACCAGGTCGGCACGGCCAACAGCAGCGGCGAGTTCTCCGCGTCGATCGATGCAGTCGTTGGCACCGTGAAGCTCACGATCGTTTCGCCGAACGCTCCGGTCTACACAGCCGATATCGAGGTCGTCGCCGATGAGGGCACCGTCGCGGCCTTCGACTTCGGCTCGTCGAGTTCGCCTCTGCGCGGAGGGTATACGCTGATCACTCCCGACTCGACCTACACGAGTGGAAACGGCTACGGCTGGACGTACGGAACGATCGACAGCCGGGACCGCAGTGGCGGAACCACGCTTAGCCGAGACTTCAACTTCACACAGCACGGGATCTTCGAGGTCGACGTGACCAACGGCACGTACGAAGTCACGGTGACGCTGGGTGATGCCTCCAATGCCCGCTCAGCCATGCGGGTCTACTTCGAAGACACGTACATTGAGACAGCCTCGACCTCCGCGGGCCAATGGTATACCCACACCTATACGGTCGAAGTAAGCGACGGCAAGCTG
>CAZXSK010000025.1:0-10118 GCA_964642855.1 uncultured Planctomycetaceae bacterium
TCTTCCAAGGCGTGGCCATCCATCGCGTTGCCGGGAATCGGTCGCGGCTAACGGAACAGGGTGCGCGCGCGTCTGCAGGGCGCGGGGGGAGAGGGTGGAAGGCCCGTCTGCGCGGGTCGCATACGACGCGGCGAACACATGGCCGCCAGTGACGCGGATAGCGCCAATGGAGACAGGTAGATGGCCCGTCCACGCGGGTGGCGCTACGTCGCGAAGCGCCGAAGGTGCGCCCCGGGTGCTGTTCCGGGAGTCAAAATCCGCGCACGGATCCCGCAAGCTCTTTGACAACCGAATAGAGAACGTCCGACCCGAAACATACGCACACGGACCGAAGCAACCGCACTCGGAACCGATCGCGCTCACTCGGACCGGAGCACACGCACCGGGAACCGACCCAAGCCCACCGACTTCGTCGGTGGGAGAACGTCGACGGATGTCGATCGCGTTTCCGGGAGGTCGAACGAGTTCAGACCACGTCGAACGTGTTTGGGGCGTCTTGCACGAACCTGTACCGTTCTTGCCGGTTCTTGCCGGCTGTTGCCGGTTCCTGCCAGCCACGGCCGGCCGGGGCCGATCCTTGCCAGCCATGGCCGGCCAGGGCCGGTTCTGAACGTATCTCGCCGGCGACATATGTATGCAAGCGATTTCCCTGCAGGTCGTTACGAACATCGAGCCTCCCGCAGCCCCCGGCCCGGAAGGCGGACCGGCCGGGCAGGATTCCGGACAACCCACGCAAGCCGCAGCGATCACTTCAGCGGCTTCTGCGGAATTTCGCCCAGCGCGGGCAGCTTCGAAAGGTCCAGCAGCTCGACGGTCTTGCCGTCACGGGTGAGCATGAGCTTGCCCGGGGCATCGGCCGAACCGGTCAGCGAAACGGTCTCGACCTCGTCGCCGGCGGTCAGGCGAACGCCCAACCCGTCGCGGAGGGTCTCGATGGTCGGCATGTCCGCGGACTTCGGCCAGGCGTAGAGCACCCAGAGCACCGGCGTGGCGGGTTTGGTCTCAATGCGAAGCCAGACCTGGTATTCGCCCCACGTCCAGCGATCGTTCCAATGCGGCGGGACCGCAAGCGCCAGGCCGTCGGTGGCTTCGATCCGCTCGTGCCACTTCTCGGCGGAAAGGCCGGCCGTGGCGTCGAGGCCTTCGATCGGCAGCGAGTCGGCCTCGTGGGCGGCCTGCAGTTTCGTCAGCCGCTGGTGCCACTGGCCGGTGGACTCATTCGGGCGGGCGGCATAGAGTGCCGGGCCCGGACGACGCTCGTCGGCGAGGTAGTGATACGACCGGACGCTGACATTCGGGTCCGTCGCCGCGGCCAGGTGCACGAGGATGTCCTTGTCGAGCTGGCCATCGAGCACGACGCGCCGGCCGGTGACTTTGGCATCGCGGGCCAGCAGATGAACGTTCAACTGCTGGGGCTCGGACGCGTTGGTCTGGTCGAGCACGACGAGGTAATCGCCCAGGGCGTCGGACGTGGGATGCTTGACCATCGCCAGCGTTCGACGATGCGTGATCGGCTGGACCTTCCGCGACGGATACCGCCGCGAGAATTCGTGATCGTGCGGGTCGATGGGGCTCATGGTCAGCCCGCCGGAGGTACGCTCCGCGACGAGCACGTCGGCGAGTTCATGGCGGACGAACGCCCCGACCCGTGCGGTTCCGTAGAGTTGCTCGTGGGCGGGAACCTGCCTGTTGCGGGCGTTGTGCAGCACCGTGCCCTCCCGGCCGAACGACATGGAATTGTGCAGCACGGCGTGGTCGGCCCGCGGGTGATACGAGCAGTTGTAATCGAGCGAAATCGGCGTCCGTCCGGAGTAGAAGTGATACGCCAGCTCGTCGTTGTGGTAGTGGCCGCGAGCAGGGCCGGCCTTGACGGAGCACATCGATTCGCCCTCGCGGCCGAACTCGTCGCGGAGGATCGCACCGAAGCCGTAGAACGCCTGGCTGGACCAGTCCATTCTCCCGGCTTCGAGCGGCTCGATGGACGTATCGATCTCCATCAGCGCCTGGCTGAGGGTGGGTTGCCAGCCGTCGCCGTTCCGGCTGTCGACCAGCAACTGCCACGTGCCCATCATCTCCCGGGCGAAGTTGGGATCGTCGTCGGCGTAGTAGGCGGCGAGCTTGGCGAAGCCCAGCCCGAGCCCGGCCGTCCATCGGTGGGTGTCGCCGTGGGGCGCTTCGTGGCGGAGGCCCAGGCGGGCGTCGCGCGGCGTGATGAGCTTGCGATGCCACACGCCCGTGGCGCGGGTCATGGGGTTGGCGGCGATCGGGTTGCCGAAGCCCGTGTTGGCGATAACCTTCGCGACCTTCAGCTGCAGGTTCAGCGAATAGCCCGAGTAGCCCGGGCACTCCCAGCCGACGCCGTCGGGCCTGAGCAGCACGCGGGACAGATCGTCGCGGAAGTTGCTCAGCCCGAAGGCCAGCCACCGGTCGGCATGGGGGTGATCGAGCAACGCAGCCCCTGCGTAGAGGGCGACCATGTACTTGTCGGTATGGAAGTTCGGGTTGCCAGGGCTCCAGCCGTTGTGCCAGCCCGGCCAGTGGTCGAGGTCGGAGAAGATGTACCCCGCAGCTGCGTGGAGCGCCCCGCCGATGGGCTTGCCGCCGGCGTAGAGGTCGGGCCAGCCCCAGCCATGCACGCGACGGGTGTAGGTCGTCGGGTTGAGGAAATCGTCCTGGTACCGCCGGCCGATCCAGAGGTCCACCTTGGGCAGCCCGGCCCGGCCGGCTTTGCCCTCGGCGATGAACTCGTAGAGCTTCGCGTCATCGTTGCGGAGCAACCGCCCGACACGCTTGAGCTGTCTCTTGGCGTCGGCGATTTTCGTCTGCAACTCGGCCTTGGCGGGTTCGGAGTCGGCCGTCTTCAGCCGTGCCTGCAGGTCGGCCAGTTCGGCGCGAATCGCCCGCGACTGGCCGGCTGCCTGTTCCATTCGCTCGCGCGTGCGCCGCAGGGCCCGGGTGGCGGGCGTATCGGCCCGGGTCTTGTACTGCTTGCGGACCTTCGCGAGCTTCGCCGGCGACATCAGGATATGCGGCCCGGCGCGGTTGGGGTCGCGCTCCCACCGGAGGATGTACTTGTTCATCTGGGCGACCAGCGTCCAGTCGGTGTGGCGGCGTATGAGATTGTTGATCCTGCCCGTCGAGTCGAACTGCTTCCGCGGGCCGGCGACGATGGCGTACGAACGCTGGCCGTAGTGCCTGCCTCCGCCCCGGCCGGTGGTCAGCGGGAAGTCGAACCAGCCGCGGTCGCCCCCGGCTGCGTAGCCGCTGATGATCGACTGGTACGGCGCGACCCACTTGCTGGCGAAGGTCGCCACCACGCCCACGCACGGAACGTTCGGGTCGTTGGGGTCCTTGCCCCCGCTGGTCAGCAGCAGCTCCTGGGCCCCGCTGCCTCGCTGTGTCCAACGAGGCTGAATGTTCGCGAAAGGCCGGCCTTTCTGAATGTCGCGCTGCCGGGCGGGGAGGACCTGCAGCGACGTGTTTCCGCCGAACGAGTCGTACTCGAACCAGCGCACGAACATCGCGGTGTCCACCGGCATCCGCGGGCCGCGACGATTGGCCGCGTCGTTGCCGAAGAAGATACGGTGGCCGTGATCCTGATCCCGGCCGTCCGGGAAGTGGTACCGTTCGAGCACCTCCACCCACGGATCGCCCATGACCACGCGCAGCACCACGCGGTAATGCGGGCTGACCTTCGGCACGCTGACGGTCGGGATTTCGTTCGGCTTGTAGGTGTGGGTCTGCTTGCCCGGAATCATCGGCAGGGCGGCGGCATTGCCGTCGACGGCCGCATCGGCGAATTCGTAACGGATCTCCACGTCGCAGAACACCGGGCCGATCGTCAGCGGACGAACCACCGACCGACGGACCTTCGCGCTTCCCTTCAGCGAGGCCGCCCCGTAGTACCCGCTGTCGCCGATCGAAAGCCCCGCCAGCCAGTGGGGCGCGTCGCGGAAGGCCACGGGCTCGCCGGTCGCCTCGAAGGCGCGAAGCTTCAGCGAGAAGCCCGCATTGCGGAGCGTGGTGAAGCGCCCCTTGTGCTCCAGGGAGAGCGGCGAGTCGATCCGGCCTTCGCTCACGGTCACATCGACCGGGCCGGACTTGCGCCCCAGCGTGGCGATGAACCACACGCGATCGACCAGATCGTTGCCGTCCTTGACGACCTCGATCTGTGCCGGCCGCCGGGCTCCGCTCATCGTCACGACATAAGGCCGGGACGCATCGAACGTGCCCGCCGGGAAGTCCTTGTGGGTCAGTTCCCAGGGCCAGGCGAGCTTCAGCGGGTTGTCGATCGTGAACGTCACCGGCTCGCCGGCCGGGGCGAGACACGCCGTCAGACAAAGCGCTGCAAGCGCAGCGACGATGAGCTTGTGCATGATGATCTCCGTTTCCTGCCTCGACTACTTGCGGTACAGCTTGAACAGCCCCTGGGTGCCGTCGTTCTGGCCGCCTTGGTCGGCCAGCTTCTCGTACATCGCCCTGGCGAGGTCAAGCCCCGGGGTGTCCAGGCCCATCGCCTCGGCCGATTCCGATGCAATGGTCATGTCCTTGATGAAATGCTTGACGAAGAACCCGGGCTCGAAGTCGTCCTCCAGCATCCGCGGGGCGAGATTCGAGAGCGACCAGCTCCCCGCTGCCCCGGCAGAGATGCTCTTGAGCACCGTCTGCGGGTCCAGGCCCGACCGTCGGGCATACGCCATCGCCTCGCACACGCCCAGCATGTTCGCCGCGATCGTGATCTGGTTGCACATCTTGCAGTGCTGGCCGGCACCGGCGGGGCCCTGATGCACGATATTCCCGCCCATCTTCTCCAGCAGGGGCAGTACCCGGTCGAACGTCTCCTTCGGGCCGCCGACCATGATCGACAGCGACGCGTTGCGGGCGCCGGTGTCCCCGCCGGAGACGGGCGCGTCCAGCGCGCTGCAGCCGCGTCGGTCGGCCTCGGCGGCGATGCGCTCGGCCAGTTCCGGCCGGCTGGTGGTCATGTCCACGAGGATCGTCCCTTCCTTCACCGCCCCGAGCAGGCCCTGCTTGCCGAAATACACCTCCTCGACGTCGTCGGGGAAGCCCACGATGGTGAAGATCACCTCGCAGCCGGTCGCCAGATCGGCAGGCGAGTCATGCCAGACCGCGCCGCGATCCAGCAGGGTCTCGGCGCTGGATCTGGTTCGCGTGAACAGGTGCAGCTCGAAGCCGGCGTCCATCAGGTGTCCCGCCATGCTCCTGCCCATTACGCCGATGCCGATGAAACCGATCTTCGTGCTTCCGGGTGTCCATTCCATGTGTCGAATCTCCGAATCAAGATATGCGTACCTGTTATATGGTCCTGTTGCCGTTCCCGCCGGGGGTGCGCCCGTCGGAGGCGACGGTCCGGCGTATGTCTTGACGACACGGATTTCCCCGCCCGGCCGGCTGGCTCAATCCGCCTTGCTCTCCGGGGGCTCGTTGAGCTTCCATCGCTCGCGACGCACAAACGGCGAGCGGAACGTCTTGCAGATTCTCCCGGTCTTCTCGAGGTGGTCCAGGCAGGCGCGAATGCACCCCCGCCCGACGCAGATCGCCAGGTGGCGGAAGCGGTGCTTGCTGAACGCATTGTAACTGGGCCCTTCGCCATCCTTCTCGCTGCCGTTCCAGAACGGCGAATAGCGCGGGTCGTCGCCCCGATGCACGCGCCCGCATGCCTGGCAGTCCAGCTCGGCGTGGCCGAAGTCCTTGTCCTCGATCCGGAAACGAACCGTCCGCTCGCGGCCGATCGCGTTCGCTTCGCATTCGCTGGCGCACAGGCCGCACTCGTCGCAGACCGGTTCCGAAAGCAGGGGGGTGGGTTCGAGCTCGGCGTCGGTGAACACGCCGAACACCCGCTGCCGCGGCCCGAACTCCGGCGTCAGGAAAACCTTCGAGAGACCCAGCTCGCCCAACCCGGCAGCCACGCCCAGGACGCGCAGCGACACCATGCCGTCGGGACCGAAGGGCTGGTCCTCGCGCACCTGCCTGCCGGTGTGCGGATGGAACGGGTTGTGAACCGGGACCGACGTGTAGCCGTGCTGCTCGAGGAACATTACGATGCGCCGGAGGATCCGCGGCCCTTCCACCTCGTTGAGCAGCCAGTAGGAATCGCAGTTGTACGCCTGCCAGTAGGTTCCTTCTTCCACCGCCTGCAGGGCGCCCCTGGGCTGGGGCACGGCGATGGCGATGGCCGTTCTAGTCGGAGGGAAGATCGTGTGGGGGTGGAACTCCGGCGGCGCGCTGTCGAAGCGTCCGATGGGGGCGAACCCCACCAGCGCGGCCCCGGCGTCCAGCGCTACCTGGCGGACCTGTTCGGTCAGTTCTGCATTCATGGTGGAAGTCTCCTGGTTGTCGTCCTGCCCGACCCGGGCCCGCAAGGATGGGTCAGGCCTTCAGGCGGGCATTGCATCGCGAAGGAACTCGATCGCCCGCGGACTGACCTGGCGGTAGGGCTGGTCGTAGAGGTCCAACGCCACCGGGCCGTCGAAACCCGTTGCCGCCATCGCCCGCAGGTAGGCGGGGAGATCCATGTCTCCTTCCCACGGCGGCAGGTGTCGGTGCACGCCCGCAGCCATGTTCTCCACGTGTCCGTGGGCGATCTTCCCGGCGAGGCTGGAGATGGCAGCCAGCGGGTCGGGGTCGCACAGGAACACGTGCCCGATGTCGACATTGGCCTGCAGATGGGGGGCATTGACCTCGTGGAACAGCCGGTGCAGGCTGTCGGTATTGCCCACGATGAAATCGGGCTCGAACTCCTCGGCGAGGGTCACTCCGCAATCTTCTGCCGCGGCCGCCAGCCTGCGCGTTCGTCGCACCATGCGATCAAACGGCTCGGGATCGTTCGGCCTGGGCACCGCGCCGGCGAAGACGAACACCTCCGCGCCGAATGCCGGCGTCAGGCGAATGGCGCGGATGGTTTCTTCCAGCATGCGGTCGTCGTAGACGAAGTCTTTGTGATAGCTGACCGAGTTGGGTTCCATGCCGAGTTCTCGGGCTCTCTCGGCCATGTTTCGGGCGACGTCTTCGGTCAGATTGCCCGGGCTGAGGTGCGGGTGTTCGAGACAGATCTCCGCCCCGTCGAAGCCCAGTTCAGCCAGCGTATCCAGCGTACGGACGGCCGGTACGTCGGGAAGCATCTGCGTTCTGCCCAGGATCTTCACGTCGTTCTCCGATGCCCCCGGCCGGGGTCAGCTTTCGAACTCGATCAACGGTTTGATGATACCGTCTTCCTTGTCTCGCATCATCCGGAAAGCCTTCTCGATTTCGTCGAAGCCGAACCGGTGGGTGGTCATCTTCGTCGGATCGACCCGCCCGGCAGAGATCAGCCGCATCAGCCTTTTCATGCGCACACTGCCTCCGGGGCACAGGGCGGTGCGTATGGTCTTGTCGCTCATGCCCACGCCCCATTCCTCGCGGGGGATGCCGACCGTCTCGCCCTCGCCGTGGTAGCCGATGTTGCTGATCGTTCCGCCCGGGCGGGTGACCTTCACGCAGTCCTGGAAGGTTTTCTCGGCTCCGAGAGCTTCGATGGCGGAGTCCACGCCGGTTCCATCGGTCAGTTCAAGGATGGCTTCGACCGGGTCGGTCTGCGAGAAGTCAACCACCTCGTCGGCTCCGTAGAACCGGGCGAGTTCCTTGCGGTTGTCCACCGATTCGACCGCGATGACCAGGCCCGCCCCTTTCAACCGGGCCCCTGCCGTGGCCATCAGGCCCACCGGTCCCTGGGCGAAGACAGCCACGGTCCCGCCGCTGGGGATGTCTGCATTCTCGGCGCCGGCGAATCCGGTGGAGAGCATGTCGCAGCAGTAGGCAGCCTGTTCGTCGGTGAGTTGGTCGGGGATGGCAGCGAGATTCGCCTCGGCGTCGTTGACCAGGAAGTACTCGGCGAACACCCCGTCGCGGACGTTGGCGAACTTCCAGCCGCCGAGGGTCTGCTCGCATTGCGATGGGTAGCCGCGCTGGCAGTTCTCGCACCGCCAGCAGGGCGTGATGGCGTTGACAGCCACTCGCTGGCCTGCCTGGAAGCCATCGACCGCCTCGCCGACGGCGTGGACGACGCCGACGCCCTCGTGGCCGAGGGTCAGGTTCTCTCGCTCGCCGATCGCCCCGGCTACGGTGTGGGCGTCGGACGTGCAGATCAGGGCGGCGGTGGTCTTGACGATCGCGTCGTTGGGCCCGGGAGTCGGGACGGGTTTGTCGAGAAGCTGGACCTCTCCGACACTCTTCATGACGAATGCTTTCATTGTATCGCTGGCCATGGGTTGCTCCTGGTTCTCGAGGATCAGCTTTGGGGAATGGTATCGTCTCGGTGGGGTCGGGCCTCTGCTGACGGCAAGGGCGTCATTTGTCCGCGGCGGGCACTTTCCGGCTTGCAACGCAATGGGGGTAGGAATAAGGTAACGAAATTCAACGCACGGTTCGGTCGGCGCAGGCCAGGGAGACAGCATGGATAGCAAGATCATCGGCGAGGGGATCACGTTCGACGACGTTCTTCTGGTACCGGCGCGGTCCAATGTCGTGCCCCGCGACGTGGACCTCGCTACGCGGGTGACTTCCCAGATCTCGCTGAACATCCCGGTGGTCTCGGCGCCCATGGACACGGTCACCGAGGCTGCCCTGGCGATTGCCCTGGCCCAGGAAGGCGGACTGGGGTTCATCCACCGCAACCTTTCCAAGGAAGCCCAGGCGCTGGAGGTCGAGAAGGTCAAGCGATCGGAAAACGGGATCATCACCGATCCCAAGACGCTCCGGCCGGGTGACTCGACCGAGGCTGCCCGCCGGGTGATGCAGGAGAACAAGATTTCCGGCGTGCCGATCGTGGAAGCGGACAACAAGGTGGTGGGCATCATCACGCGTCGCGACATGAAGTTCCTGACCGAGGACACGACGATTCGCGACGTGATGACGCGGGAGAACCTCATCACCGCTCCGCCGGAAACAACGCTGGACGACGCCGAGCGCATTCTCAACCGCGCGAAGGTTGAGAAGCTGCTGCTGGTCGACGAGGACGGAAAGCTGGCCGGGCTGATCACGATGCGGGACGTTGAGCGGTTGAGGCAGTATCCGCGTAGCTGCAAGGACGGTCGGGGGCGGCTCAGGGTGGGAGCGGCCGTCGGCGTGCTGGATTACGACCGGGTGCAGATGCTCATCGACCGCGACGTGGACGTGATCTGCGTGGACACCTCCCACGGGCACAAGGACATCGTGCTGGAGACGGTCCGGCAGATCAAGGCGACCTGCGACATCGACGTCGTCGCGGGGAACATCGCCACGGCCCGGGCGGCGGAGGACCTCATCGAAGCCGGCGCCGACGGGTTGCGGATCGGCATTGGTCCGGGCGCGATCTGCACCACGCGGATCGTCACGGGCGTGGGCGTTCCGCAGGTTTCGGCCGTCATGGAGTGTGCGAAGGTCGGCGACGCCAACGGCGTGCCGGTGATGGCCGACGGGGGCATCCGCCACAGCGGGGACATTGTCAAGTCGCTGGCGGCCGGGGCGTCGTGCGTGATGATGGGCAGCCTGTTCGCGGGCCTGGACGAATCGCCGGGTGAACTGATCATCTTCCGCGGCAGGCGGTTCAAGACCTATCGCGGGATGGGCTCGATGGACGCGATGCTGGCCGGGTCGGCCGACCGGTACAGCCAGGCCGGTGTGGTGGACCGAAGCAAGCTCGTGCCCGAAGGCGTCGAGGGGCGCGTACCGTACCGCGGCGCGTTGGCGGATTTCGTCTACCAGCTCATCGGCGGACTTCGCAGCGGCATGGATCACTGCGGCACGTGCGATATCGATGCCCTCCGCACGCAGGCGAAGTTCATGCGGATCTCGGCTGCTTCGGTCACCGAGAGCCACCCCCACAACATCACCATCACCCACGAGACGCCGAACTACTTCGCCGACACGACCGGCGAAGAATAGAATATACCGTGGTCGGGGCGTCCCGGCCGCCGTCGACTTCCGCGGGCTTCAGGGAGGATCAGCATGATCGCCAGCAGGCCAATCCGCGTGGTGCTGTCCGTCGTTGCCGTCGTGACGATGGCTGGCTGCGCCTCGATGACACCGGGACGCAGCAGGGATCTCGGGCAGGTCAACTACCAGGACGCCTACGGGACGGC
>CAZXSK010000025.1:10218-50158 GCA_964642855.1 uncultured Planctomycetaceae bacterium
GCCGTCACGCCCGAACAGAGCGACGTCTGGGAAGTGCGCGGCTACGACCACACGGCCGAGCGACAGATCCTGGCTGAAATCCACCGGGCGCTGACGTCCGGCACCCAGCCGCAATGACTCGCGCATCTACACGTAACGCGTGGCGTCTGGCGGCAGCGTGTCTGCTGGCCGGGGCGGTGCTCGGCGGGTGCGGCCCGGGCGGGCAGCGCGGCTTGGATGTCGATTCCGACGCCGATCTCCGCCGGGCGATCGACACCGTCGACGCTCTCCGCGCCGAAGGCGTGATTACCACCGTGCAGCGAGACCTGCTGATGGTGCGCATTCTTCGGGCGGCGCGGGCGCAGAACGTGCGGTCCGACGCTCCGGCCGGGGAGGTCATCGATCGGCGCGTGCAGGCGATGGCGACGGAGCTTCGGGGCTACCGCGCCAAGACGCTGCGTGGCGACCTGTCTGCCGAGGGCGCCCGCACGCGGACCGCCCGGCGGGTGGAGGCCTTCGCCCCGTTGCCGTAGTTTTTCACATCCGCTGCAAACCTTTGCCCTCGCTGCACGTCTAGTCCTCCGAAGTCCATCATTTCACGGGACATCGAAACGAAAGGACGACTCATGAAGATGCATCTGCTGGTTGTTGCCGTTGCGTGCGGATTCCTTGCAGGTTGCGGCAGCAGTGACCTTGAGGTCGAAGGCGAGTCGAACATCTACGTAGCGACCGACACGCTCGCCCGCATCCACGAGGAGGGGCTGATCACCGACCCGCAATACGAGACGCTCCGCAAGAAGCTGGTCGACTGGTTCGCCAGCGAGGGGCAGAACATCTCCTGGAGGAATGCCGACATCGTGAACACCAGGGTCGGGTCGCTCGGCCGACGGTTGCGGGAGCTTCGCCAGGCGAAGAACAAGGGGCTGATCACCGAGGACGAATTCAACCAGATCCGCGGCGGGTACGTCAAGAAGTTCGACCTGTCCGATCTATAGGCCCGAGGCCGTCACCCACGCCGGTGCGACCGGCCTGGCGTGCTGTCTGCGCTGCGGCCTAATCCGCCGGCTCGATGCATTCCGGGCGATCGTTGGACGGGCTGTTGACGACCCTTGAGACGGCGAAGGCCTCCATCCGGCCGGCGGGGAAGGGGCCCAGCAGGTCAGTCAGCTCCCCGGGGTCCTGGACGCCGGGGTCCAGCCAGCGCTCGTAGGCGTCGCGGGGCAGGATCACGGGCATGCGGCTGTGGATGTCGGCCAGCAGGTCGTTGGGCTCGGTCGTGAGAATGGTCGCTGTTTCCAGCGGGCCCGTGCCATCGTCCCAGGATTCCCACAGGCCGGCGAATGCAAAAGGCCGGCCTTCAGCCAGGCGGACGTACATCGGCTGCTTCCCGCTGCCCGGGACCTTCTTCCACTCGTAGAATCCGTCGGCCGGGATGAGGCACCTGCGGTACTTCATGGCTGCCCGGAAGGCGGGTTTGGTCGCGGCGGTTTCGCTGCGTGCGTTGATCAGCCGGCTTCCGATCGACGTGTCCTTCGCCCAGAAGGGCACCAGGCCCCAGCGAAGCAGGCGAAGCTGGCGAGCGGGCGCTTCGTCAGGCCGGCCGCCCGACGTCACCGCCGGGATCGGCTGGCTGGGGGCAATGTTGTACCGAGGCGGGCCGAGGGGCGGCAGTTCACCCAGGTCGAACAGCCTGCCGATGACCTCCGCCGGAGCGGTCAGCGTGTAGCGGCCACACATCGTGAGGATCCTTTCTCCCCCGCCGGAGAGTCTACCCCGACGCGCGGCTGCCGATCAACAGGCCGTACCGGCAGGACCACCTGCGAGGATCTCCCCGAAGGACCTCCGGCTGTGGGCTTGTGGTTGAAACGCCCCGACCCGGGGCCGATAATGGCGCCCGGCGACCTTGGCGTTCCGGGCATGTTCCCGCGCGGGAATCGACCGGCAGCCGGGGTTTCGCACGGGAAAGGACAACTGCCTGCCCGCTCCGCAAAGGCCTGGGCAGGACCTCATCGCCATGGCCTCGATCGATTTCGACCTTGCCAACCTGAACGTACTGGTCTGCTCCAGCCGCGAGGACGACGCGCAGCTCGTGCGAGAGCATCTGGGCGTCTCCGACGGGCAGGTGCGGTCGGTCGGGCCGGATGACCGCCAGACTCTCGCCGGCGCACCCGATCGGGTCGATATCGCCTTTATCCGCTATGAAGAAGGGGATGGCCTGGCCGATGTGCTGACGACTCTCCGGCGCGGGGATCCTCTCCTGCCGGTGCTGCTGCTTGCCGATCGCGCCGACCGCGACGCGATGACCGAGAGCGTACGTCTTGGCGCGTGCGACTGCGTGTCGCGGACGAATCCTGACCGCCTGGCCGCTGCGGCGCAGCGAGAAGTTCTGCGCGCCCGTCGTGCCAGACAGTTGGAGCACGCCCAGGCCGACCTGCACCTGCGCTCGGCCGTCCTCGACCAGATGGAAGACCTGGTGGTCGTGGCCGATCCGAAGGGCGTGGTGACCTTCGTGAGCCCGTCGGTGGAACGGATCCTGGGTTTCGACCCGGACGACCTGGCAGGCAAGCCCACGTTCGAGGCGGTCCCGCACCGGTACGTTGACGGAACAACGCCCCAAGAGGTGATCGACCTGCTGCGAGCCGGCAGGAAACACCGCGGCGAAGTGATCGCTACCGCAGCCGATGGCCGCGAAGTGCCCATGAGCGTGGTGCTCTCGCCGATTGTTGACGACAAGGGCGATGTCTGTTCGCTGATCGGCGTGGGACGCGATCTGCGGGACATCAAGCGTGCCCAGGAGGTCGTCAATGAGACCCGTCAGCAGACAGGCGACCTGCTCCAGCGCCTGCCCGTGGGTGCGTTCGCAGCCACCATCGAAGGCGACATACTCATGGCCAACCCGGCGATGCTCGAAATGCTCGGCTACGAGTCACTGGACGAGATCGAAGGCATCTCGATGCACGAGATCTGCCTCGACAGCCAGGACCACCAGCGCCGCGAGGAAGTGCTCGAGGAGCTTTGCGGGGATCGTCCCCCCCGGCCTCACATGGCGACGTGGCGTCGGAAGGACGGCACGTCGATCCCGGTGCGGGTGAACGTTCGCGGCATGTTCGATGACGAGGGTGTACTGGTTGCCTACGAGGGCGTGGTGGAAGACCTCAGCTCCGAGCAGGAGTTCGCCACCGCGCTGCGCGCGTCGGAGGGGCGGTTTCGGTCGCTGCTGTCAGCCGTGCCGGACCTGATCATCGTCCTCAGTGAGGATGGTCGCTACGAGAGCATCTTCACTGCTCACGAGGACCAGCTCATCGCCCCGGCGGAGGAACTGATCGGCCGCACGCTCGAAGAGGTAATGCCCGCTTCGCTGGCACGCGAGTCACTGGCCGTGGTCGGTCGGGCGGTCAAGACGGGCAGGCTGCAGGAGTTCGATTACCTGATCGACACGCAGACCGGCCCGAAATGGTTTTCCGCCCGGGTGGTCCGCCTTCGCGGCGAGGATGCCCGCGGCGTGCTGTGGCTGGCGCGGGACATCACTGCCCAGAAGAAAGCCGAGGACGACATTCGCCAGGCGGAGCAGCGACTTCGCCAGGCAGTGAAGATGGAAGCGATCGGCCGGCTGGCCGGAGGGATCGCCCACGACTTCAACAACCAGCTCACCGTGGTCAAGGGGTACTGCGACATGCTGCTGCACGAGCTGGACCGCGAAGACACCACCTACGATGCGATCGAGGAGATCAAGCGAGCCGCCGGTCGGGCAACCAGCCTGACCAGCCAGTTGCTCGCCTTCGGACGCAAGCAGTCGCTGAACCCCCAGGAGATCAACCTCAACGATATCGTGCGGGGGATGGCCAATCCCCTCTCCAGGATGCTCGGGGAGGAAGTCGACCTGACGGTGATCACCGACCCGGGCCTGTGGAAGGTTTTCGCCGATCCCGCACAGATCCAGCAGGTGCTGACCAATCTTGCCGCAAACGCCTCCGAGGCCGTGGATGGCCGGGGCAGGCTCAAGATCGAGACCGCCAACGTGGAACTGACGTCCGACCGGATCGATCCCGGCTCGGACGCCAAGCCGGGCAGCTTCGCCATGCTCAGCATTCGGGATGACGGGCGGGGCATGGACGAAGAAACCCTGCGGAACGTCTTCGAGCCGTTCTACACCACCAAGGAGGTCGGGCAGGGGCCGGGGCTGGGTCTGGCGATGGTCTACGGCGTGGTCAAGCAGAGCGGGGGGCACATCGAGGTGCAAAGCCGCCTCGGCGAAGGCTCGGAGTTCCGGATCTACCTCCCTCGCATGGGTTCGGAAGACCTCCAGGATCAGCCCGCCGAGCCGGAACGGAAGCTCCCTGCCGGCGAGGAGACGATCCTTCTGGTCGAGGACGACGAATCCGTGCGGCACATCCTGGTGCGGGGCCTGACGCATTGCGGGTACAACGTCCTGGAGGCCGGCGACTCCCGCGACGCCCTGCCCCTGGGCGAGCACTACGACGGGCCGATTCACCTGCTGGTTGCCGACGTGATCATGCCCCACCTGTCAGGACCCAGGCTCGCCCAGCGACTCAGCGAATTCCGCCCCGACATGAAGGTGCTGTTCATCTCCGGGTACGCGTCGGACTCGATCATTCGCGAAAGTGGCATGGAGAATCACGACGCTTTCCTCCGCAAACCGTTCACCTCCGAGGAACTCTCCCGGACCGTCCGCGAACTGCTGGACCAGGACGACGTCGATGACGGAACCCCCTGAGCCAACGCAGGCGCCCGGCGGTCTCGCCGAACCACTCGATCGCCCGACGCGCGCGTTCGCTTTCCTCGCCGGGTCCTATTCTCTAGGTGTGTTCAACGACAATTTCTTCAAGCAGGCTGCCTGCCTCCTGGCCGTAAGCCTCGGACTGCTGGAGGTCCAGGGGCGTATCGTCATCGCGTTCACGCTGCCGTACCTCCTGCTGGCCGCACCGGCCGGCTGGCTGGCCGACCGCTTCCCCAAACGCAACGTCGTGATCGCCTGCAAGGGGCTGGAGATTCTCGCGATGGTCCTCGGGGCGGTGGGCATTGCCACCGGCAACTGGCTGCTGGTGATGGCGATGGCCTTCCTGATGGGCCTGCAGTCCTGCCTGTTCAGCCCGTCGCTGAACGGGTCGATTCCCGAACTGTTCCCGCCAAATCGTGTCACGGCTGCCAACGGCCGGCTGAAAGTTGCTCTGACCTCGGCGATTCTGCTGGGGTTCGTGGTCGCCGGCGTGGTGCTGGACCTGCTCGGGCCGATGGGCGTGGCAGGGGGCGTGGTACTCATAGCGGTGGGGGGCTTGCTGTTCTCGCTGGGCGCCGTTCGCCATCCGCCCGCCGACCCCCACGCGCGGTACCCCTGGCTGGGCCCGATCGAGACGCTTCGGGAGCTCGGACGCATCGCGCGGGACGGCCTGCTCCTTCGGGCCGTCGTCGTGGCTACCTTCCTCTGGATGGCAGGCCAACTGCACATCCTCCTGGTCAATCCGGTCGGCAAGGAGCAGTTCGGGTTCGGCAGCACGGGCACCTCGCTGCTGCTGGCGGCCGAGCTGATCGGCCTGGCAGCTGGCGGGCTCTCCGCGGGCTGGCTGGTCAAAGGCCCCAGGTGGTATCGCGCCGTTCCCGCTGCGCTGGCCGTGATGACCGTCATCCTCGCCGCCGTGGGATTCGTACCCCTCCTGCCCGGCTGGATGCACTACCCGGCGCTGTGCATTCTCCTGGCCGCGGGGGGAGCGGCCGGCGGGTTGGCGATGGTCCCCTGCGAGGCGTTCATCCAGCTTCGCCCGCCCGCTTCCCGGCGCGGTGCCGTGATCGCAGCGAACAACTTCGCCAATTTCGCAGGCATGGCCGTGGCGGGGCTGGTGGGCAACCTCCTGAACACCACCTTCCAGCATAGCCGAACCTACACGCACGGATTCTTCGTCCTGGCCGGTCTGGCCGCGGCCGTCACGCTCTGGTCTGCCTGGGCGCTGCGGGGGGATCATGCTTGACCGATTGCTCATCGCGGCTGCCAAGCTGCTCATCCGGCTGCGGTACCGGGTGCGCATCCGCGGCCTCGATGCCGTCCTGCGGCGAGGCAGGGAGGGTATCCTCCTGCTGCCCAATCACCCCGCGCTGATCGACCCGGTGATTCTCACGACCTGGCTGGCGGGTCCGCTGCGCCCCGTGGTGCTCGCCGACCGCGGGCAGATGGACCGTCCCGTGATCGGCCGGCTTGGAAGGCGATTCCATGTGCGCACGATGCCCGACGTCGGCGAGATCGGCCCGGCCGCCTCGGCGGAAGTCCAGGCCGTCGTCGATCGCGCCCTGGACGAACTCCGGCAGGGCGGGAACCTGCTGCTGTACCCCTCCGGCCACCTGTACCGCACGCGGCAGGAAGATCTCCGGGGCAACAGTGCAGCGCATCGAGCGGCGCGCGAGGTGCCCGGGGCGCGGGTGGTGCTCATTCGAACCCGGGGACTGTGGGGCAGCCGGTTCAGCTGGGCCCGGGGCAGGGAGCCCGACGTGGGCAAGGTGCTCAAAGACGGGGCGGTGGCGCTGCTGACCAGTGGCGTGTTCTTCGCACCCAAACGCGAGGTGACCATCGACCTGGTCGAGCCGGACGACCTGCCCCGCGACGCCGACCGCGACACGTTCAACCGCTACCTGGAAGCGTTCTACAACGAGGACACCCCTCCGGCCGTGGCGCTGCCCATGAGCGTCTGGGACCGCTCCGGGCCACGGGATCTGGAAGACCCCGACTGGTCCCGCGTCGCCCGCGACGCCCGCGACGTGCCCCCCGGCACGCGGCGGATCGTGTTCGACAAGCTCCGCGAACTGACCGGCCGGGATCGGTTCGACGAGACCGACGACCTCGCGCGGGACCTGGAACTCGACAGCCTGTCCCGTGCGGAGCTGGCTGCGTGGATCGAGTCGGAATTCGGCTTCTCCGGGCCCGGCGCGCGGGCGCTGGAGACGGTGGGCGACGTGCTGCTGGCCGGGGCGGGGCAGACGGTCGGCGCGGTGCCCGACTCGACCCCCTCGCCGGGGGCGAAGTGGCGGCGCGGGGTGACAGGCCGGGGACGCTGCGCGCTCGCACCGGGCCGGACACTCGCGGAGGTGTTCCTCGCAAGTGCCCGCCGCGATCCCGGTCGTGCCCTGGCCGCCGACGCGGTCAGCGGCGTGAAAACCTTCCGCGACGTGATCACGGGCATCTATGCGCTGCTGCCCGGCGTGCGGGAGCTGCCCGGTGAGCGCCTGGGCGTGATGCTGCCCGCCAGCGTCGCGGCGATGGTTGGCTACCTGACGACGGTGTTCGCCGGCAAGACGCCCGTGATGGTCAACTGGACGACCGGCCGACGGTTCATGGAACACTCGCTGGATTCGGTCGGCGTGGAGCGTGTGTTGACCTCCCGCCGGCTGGTGGACAATCTGCGAAGCCGGGGAGTCGACTTCGGCGACCTCGCCGAGCGGATGGTCTTCCTGGAGGATCTCGCCGGGCGGCTGGGGAGGCTCGACAAGATCAAAGCCGCCCTCCGCGCCCGGGGAAGCTGGCGGGAGCTTCGCGACGCGGCGATCGCCGAAACGGCCGTGGTGCTGTTTACCAGCGGATCGGAGACATTGCCCAAGGCCGTCGGGCTGACGCACGCCAACGTGCTGGCGAACCTTCGGGACATCGCCGCCACGGTCGAGCTGCGCGACGACGACGTGCTGCTGGGTATGCTCCCGCCGTTCCATTCGTTCGGGCTGACGGTGGGCATTGCAGCGGCGGTGGGGTTTGCCCTCCGCGTGGCGTATCACCCGGACCCGACCGATGCAGCCATGCTGGGACAGATCGTCGAATCGTTCGGCGCGACGGTGCTGGTGGGCACGCCGACGTTCGTGGCGGGCATTGCGCGGTCGTCGACGCGGGGGCAGCTCGATTCGGTGCGGCTGGCGGTGACGGGGGCCGAGTCCTGCCCGCCGGGCACGTACCGGCTGCTGTCCGAGCGGTGCAGCGGCGCGACGGTCCTGGAAGGCTACGGCATCACGGAATGCTCGCCGGTGGTGGCCGTCAACGATCCGTCCGACCCCAGGCCGGGCACGATCGGCAAGGTCCTGCCGTCGGTGGAGTGGACGATCGTGGACGCCGAGACCCGCCAGCCGGTGGAGAAGGGCGTTCGCGGTGAGCTGCTGCTGCGCGGGCCCAGCGTGTTCGGGGGGTACCTCGGCGAGCAGGGCGGGTCGCCGTTCGTGGAGCACGACGGGCGGCTGTGGTATCGCACGGGCGACCTCGTTACGGCCGATGCCGACGGTGTGCTGACGTTCCGCGGGCGGCTGAAGCGGTTCATCAAGCTCGGCGGGGAGATGATCTCGCTGCCTGCGATCGAGGAAGCGATATCCGCCGGCGAAGAGGAGTCGCCGTCTGCGGAGGACCAGGCGGAGGGCCCGGGTTTTGCGGTGGTGGAGGCGGGCAGCGATCAGGCGCCGGAGGTGACGATGGTGACGACGGGGTCGTTGACGCGCGACGAGGCCAACGCACGGATCCGCCGGGCGGGCCTCTCGCCGCTGCACTACGTCCGGCGGGTGGTGCGCGTGGAGGAGATTCCCTTGCTGGGCACGGGCAAGACCGACTACCGCACGTTGGGCCGGCGCGTTGGCAAGGGGCTGGCGTAGGTCCTCACCGATCGGCCGGCGAGGTATCGGCCGCGCGGTCCTGCTTCTGCTCGGCGAGCATGATCGCCCGCAGCCGGAGCGCGGCGGACATCGTGTGCTGAACGTAGTCGATCCGCACCGAGTGCCAGTCGAGCTGGCGACTCACGCCGCCGACCAGCCACCGGGGGTTCCGCAGGTACATCGCCGACTCGGGCATGTACTGGTTTCGCAGCGCAAAGGCCACGCCCAGGGGCAGGGCGTCGCGCATCTTCGCAGCCAAGGCGGGTCGGTCGTAGTCGCGGGCGAGCTCGCAGGCGTTGGCGAGGCCTTCCATGAGCGTCGCAGCCGGCGTGGTTCGCGGCGGCAGGCCGAAGCTGCCCAGCCAATCGGGGTACTTCGGGTCGAGGTTCTGTTCTTTCACGATGCGCTCTCCGATGGCCATGGCGTGGTCGAGATAGGCATCGTCGGGCCTGAGCCGGTGGACTTCGTTGAGCCCGTAGAGCAGCCAGTGGTCCAGCGGGGGCGTTTTGTCCTTCGACAGCGAGATGCGGTAGCTCGCCGCCCGGGTGGCGACGTCCAGCCAGCCGGCGTTGGGGTCCAGCCGGTGGGCGCGGGCGAGGGCGTAGATCGCCTCGCCGGGGTAGTAGGCCGACCGGAAGCCGCTGACCGTCAGGCCGGGGTAGCTCATCTTGTGCACGCTGAACCTCCCCGACGCCTGCTGGATGTGTTTCATCCACGCGCAGAGCCCGCGGAGGACGGGCAGGTGCGTGCGGTCGCCGGTGACGCGGATGTACCTCGCCAGGGCGAGAACGGCCAGGCCGTTGCCCCCGAGCTTGACCTCGGCGTCTTCGACGACACACAGCAGCCCGTCGCGTGTGGGGTGCGGTTTGACCTGGTCGACGAGGTAGCCGATCGCGCGTCGGCCGGCGGCAAGGAGCTGCTCGTTGGGGTCTGCCTCGTGCAGCTCGAGCATGGAGTAGATCGTGCCGGCGTGGCGGAGGATGTTGTAGCTGTCCTCAGCCGTGTCGGACCGCGGCTGGTAGAGGTACACGAAGCTGCCGTCCCTGCGTGTGGCGCGGGTGAGGTATTCCCCGCCCAGTCGGGCGCGGGCGAGCAGCGTTTCGGCCGTCAGCGGCTGGGGGTCGCGGTTGCCCCGGTAGAGCTCGGCGACGGTGGTTCCGTCGGTGTAGACCGCGCGGGTCGAGAAGCGGAAGAACAGGTCGGAGACGATATCGCGGGGCACGCCCTTGTAGCCGGCCCGTCGGGCACGGGCGAGAGTGAACATGCGGGCGGCCCGGGGCGAGACGCGCCCGCCGGAATCGATGACGTGATGCGCCAGGATCTCGGCCGGCAGAATCGCCAGGTGTCCTTTGCGCGACGTCGCCAGTCCGAAAAGCGTTCGTTCCCGTCGCAGGGGCACGGTCGGCTGGACGGGGGGCAGGTCGTAGACGCTCTGGACGATGTCCAGCTTCAGCCAGCGAGGGGTGTCGAGGAACCGTTTGCCGGCGGTTTCGATGGCGTGGTCCAGCGCGTGGGCGAGCCCGCGATCGGTGCCTTCGACGACGACGGCCGGCCTGTCTCCGGCGCAGAGGCTCAGCAGCACCACGCGCGGCTGGTCGTCGGCGAGGACGGCGGGGGGCAGGGGGTGGTCGCCGGCCATGCCAAGCCGCCCGGCCAGGTGCAGGGCGACGCCCCGGAGCTGCTCGTCGGTGAGCTTCACGGGCCCGGCGATGTCCTCCAGCCAGACCTCCTGGCGAACGTGGGGCCGGTCCGGCGGGGTGGGATCGGGTCCGTCGCCGTCGGGCGAGGCGGGGCAGCCGGCCAGCATGCACGCCGCGGCAAGCGTCAGCAGCCCGGCGGCGAAGCGCGGGGCGATTGCGGGGCGGGAATCGTGTGGTCTCATGGCCTGTGATTGTATCGCACGGCGGGCGGTTGTCCATGGGCAGTTGATCGCCCGGTCTGGTCAGCCAGAACGGAAGGGCAGGCGCGTCCCGAACTTGCCGGGCAGGGGGTTGACAGGCTGTCGAGGCGTTGGCCTATAATGCCCGGACAGACGCAGCCGGGTGGCTGCGCGAATTCACGAGATCGGCCTCGCCGGCAGGCGGGGCCCCGAAGCAACAGGGTTTGGTACCTGAACGTATGAGCCATTTCTGCCTGCTGAAGGACCCCGAGAACTATCGTGCGGAGGACTGGGACCTGGTCGAGGACGAGGCCGGTCGGAACTACTGGTTGGGGCATTTCGAGAAGCACTTCGAGGACTGCCTCAAACACGCCCTGAATGAATACGGGCGGACGTCGGAGAAGAACATCGCAGCCGCGGCCAGGGACTTCGAAAAGGCCATCGCTGCGCTGCGGGAAGACCCGACGTCCCGCCCGAGCGGCAAGCTCAGCGTGATCGAGCTGGATTACATGCGCGATGACATTCTGCGCGAGCATGGCCTGCCGGATCCGTACTTCAAGGTCAAGCAGCGTGCCAACCTCCGTGCGATCGAGGAATACCCCCAGGTCGTCCGCGAGCTGCACGCGATGGCCGACGACGAGAAGTGGCTGCACCTGGTGGAGTGTGTCTTCGCGGGCAACCTGCTGGACTTCGGATCGGTCAAGACCATGCACATGGTCGACGACGACCGGGAGTTCCTGGACCTGGTGGAAGACACCAAGCCGCGTCCCTGGAAGATCGACGACTACGACGCCCTCGCCGACGCCCTCGCCGAGTTCCCCCCGCGATGGGGCAAGGCGGTGGTCTTCGTGGACAACGCAGGCGCCGACTTCGTGCTGGGGATCATGCCCCTGGTGCGCGAGCTGGCGCTGCGAGGTACGGGCATCGTCATCGCCGCCAATGAAGCCCCCGCCCTGAACGACATGACCGCCGACGAAGCCGCCGAGGTCGTCGAAGAACTCGCGGTGCACGACCCGGACCTCTCCGCCTTGATCCAGGCGGGGATGTTCGAGGTGGTCTCCACCGGCAGCCGCATCCCGCTGCTGGACCTCTGCGACGTTTCCGACGAGCTCAACACCGCCTCGGAGGACGCCGACGCGGTAATCCTGGAAGGCATGGGTCGGGCGGTGGAAACCAACTACGCCGCCGAGTTCAAGGTCGACGCGGTCAAACTCGCCCTGCTCAAGAGCGACGAGGTCGCCCGGCGCATCGGGGCCGAGGCGATGGACTGCGTCTGCAGGTTCCAGCCGGCGGGAGACTGACGCGCCGCCATGCCCACGCTGCGGGTGGTCGATCTCGACACGATGGCCTACGGGCCCGCGCTGGACCTGCAGCTGGCGTACCTCCGCCAGGTTCGCGACGAAGACCCCCCGCGCGAAGCCCTGCTGCTGGTCGAGCATGACCCCCCGGTCGTCACGCTGGGCACGTCGGGCCGTCAGGAGAACCTGCTTGCCGCTCCGGAGACCCTCGCTGAGGCGGGGATCGAAACCCACGTCATTCGTCGCGGCGGAGACGTGACCTACCACGGCCCGGGTCAGCTCGTTGCCTATCCGATCATGCGCGTCGACCGCCGGGGCAGGGACGTCCACAGTTTTCTGCGGGATCTCGAAGAGGTCGTCATCCGCACGCTGGGGCGGCTTGACGTTCCGGCCCATCGCGTGAAAGGCCTGACCGGCGTGTGGACCCCCCTGCAAAGCGCCCCGGGAGGGGAGGGCAAGATCGCAGCCATCGGGGTGGGGGTCAAGCGGTGGGTGTCCTATCACGGCTTGGCGCTGAACGTCTGCCCGAACATGGAGCATTTCGGACTGATCGTCCCGTGCGGCATCGCCGACAAGCCGGTGACCAGCCTGGCCGAGGTGCTCGGTCGGGAGATATCGGTTTCGCGGGTCAAGCCGGCGCTGATAGAATCGACAGTCGAGGTGTTTGGCTTTTCCGGCGCGGTGTCGGAAGCCCCGCCAGACCTTGACGCTGCACCGTAGAACCGCCCATGACCGCCGAGAACACGCCGCCGACCAAACCTGCCCGCCGCCTGCCGCCGTGGCTCAAGAAACGCCTCCATGCCGGTGGCAAGGCAGCCGAGATCCGCCGGCTGCTTTCGGACCTGGACCTTGCGACGGTCTGTGACGGGGCGCACTGTCCCAACCAGGGGGAGTGTTTCGCCCGGGGGACCGCGACGTTCATGATCCTGGGTGAAACCTGCACGCGCAACTGCCGGTTCTGTGCCGTCGAGTCCCGCGACCCCGGGCCGCTGCGGGACGGCGAGCCGGCCGCCGTGGCAGAAGCTGCCCGGCGCATGGGTCTGAAATACGTGGTGGTCACGTCGGTCACGCGGGACGACCTGCCCGACGGCGGCGCGGAGCACTTCGCCCGCACGATCCGCCAGGTGCGCGCGGCTTTGCCCGGCGCCCGCATCGAGGTGCTCACGCCCGACTTCCAGGGACGGCGGGAGAGCATCGAGACGGTTCTCGACGCCCGGCCCGACGTGTTGAACCACAACGTCGAGACCGTGCCCGAGCTCTACCAGGCGGTCCGCCCCCAGGCGGATTACGGTCAGAGCCTGGAGGTGCTGCGATATGCCCGGGATTACGCCGGTCGCCAGGGGTTGAAGGTGTTCACCAAGAGCGGCCTGATGGTGGGCCTTGGAGAGACGCCCGAACAGATCGAGCAGGTCATGCGGGACCTTCGGGGCGTGGACTGCGATGTGCTGACGATCGGCCAGTATCTGGCGCCCTCGTCATCGCATGCGCCGGTGGTGCGGTTCGTGCATCCCCAGGAGTTCGAGCGGATGGAGCGTCGGGCCCGGGCGATGGGCTTCGCGTCGGTGGCTTCCGGTCCTTTCGTCCGGAGCAGCTACCACGCGGACGCTGCCTTTCCGGGCGAGCCCGGCTGACGGTCAATCGGCCTTGAGCTGCACCTGTTCGATCCAGATGAACTGCTCGTGGACGTTAGGGGTGTCCCAGTTGCTTTCACTGAAGCTGTGCCTCTTGTGCTTTCCCAGCTCACCTGTCGTCGAGTCTCCGCTGAGCGTCTCGCCATGGGATTCGATGGCATCCTCGATGCGGGATCGGATCTCCGGGTCACGCGAAGCTGCATATTTCTTTCGGAGGTAAGGCAGCACCTTCTTATCCATGGCCTTGAGCTTCTCGGAGGCCTTCTCCCGTTGCTGCACGGTGCCCGAGCCCAGCTGGGCTACGAGTTCGTCGAGCTGTTTTTCGGCTTCGTCGGGCGTCCGGGCGGTGGCGCGTTTGAGATGTTCCATCCGCGTGGCGACCAGGTCGATTCTGGAGCGGCTGCCCAGGCGGAAGGCGATGGTATCCTGTGCGAGAGGGGCTTTGTCCTTTTCTCCTGACCAGGTCATCCAGGCGATCCCCGCCTTGCCCTCGTCGGTGGTGCTGTTGATATCGAGGGTCCTGACATTGGCGGTGTCGAGAGTCTGGGGTTTGTCGGGATTGTCGAAGCCCAGTCGGAGCTGCTGCCTGGGCAGCAGGCCGACGAGATGAATATCCTCGTTGTCATCGGGGGTCTTCATTCTCACCTTGTCGACGGGCGAGGTGGTCGTCGGTGGGGTGGAGCGAACTTCGATGGACTCCACGAGTTCCAGCGGCACGCCGTTGGCGTCGTCCATGGGAAGCAGCGACGGAATCGAGGCGTGGGAGATTTTCACGGGCATTATCTGGCCGGGGTTGAGGGCGAACTGCAGCTGCAGTTCGTCGCGGCTGTCGTCGTCCGTTTCCCGGAAGTTCGCTCGGAGCAGGTCGGCTGCGCAGGCCTTGCCGCTTCCCTGGTGGGAGGTGAAGGGCAGGATCACGCGCCGGGGGTCGATGGGCAACCGCTGGCCGTCGGTGAGGACCATCTGGGGGCCGACCGACTCGATATGCTGGGGCTTGTCTTCGGAGGCCTTGTAGGACCATTCGCCGATGTGGGAGAGGGGGATGGCGAGCTGGCTGCCTCCTTCCAGCTTGAGCTTCAGGACCTGATCGCGGAACGTGCCGCGGAGGATGTGTCCGCCGACCAGCAGGACGCGTCCCGTAGCGGCCTTGCGGTCCTCGGCGATATTGGCCGCCTTGAGCTGCATGCCGATGATGCCGTCCGGGTTGAGGTTGAGATCGCCGAAGCGGGTCTCGATGCGGAAGATCTCGTTGGCCACGTCGCCGAAGATCACGTCGCCGTTACGAATGGCGACCACGTCGGACCGAGGGCTTCGCAGGAGATCGAAATCCGGGTAGCCGCTGGTGCGCCCCAGGTTGACGATCATTTTGCGGACGGAGGGGGACAGATCGCGGATGCCCATCCAGGGGTGGAAGGTCCTCATTTGCTCCACGAGCTTGTCGTGGGACCTTCCCTGAGCCTGGAAGTAGCAGAGGATTCTCGTTTTGCCGGCTGGGATGGTGAGCTTGTACTTCACGTGGAGGGTATTGGAGCCCTTCTGGATATCGGGTTTGAGCGTCGATTCCGAGTCGGCGTAGATGTGCATGACCGAAGGGGCATTGCTGTAGGACGTCGAACTGACGAATGCGCGTGCGGTTCGGCCGAACTCCTTGCCGCTGGCGGTCGTGAGCTTTTTGAACGAGGCTGGGAAAGAAGAATACACCGTCACCGTGATGGTGATGTCCTGCTTGGTTTCG
Source organism: uncultured Planctomycetaceae bacterium (assembly GCA_964642855.1). Classification (GTDB taxonomy): domain Bacteria; phylum Planctomycetota; class Phycisphaerae; order SM23-33; family SM23-33; genus CAZXSK01. The sequence continues at coordinate 25,369 of CAZXSK010000025.1, forward strand.
TTGGTGAAGATGTCCATCCATCGGGCCAGGGGTTTGTCTTTGTATACCTTGACCCGGCGGAAGCATTGAAGCCCCTTGCGATAGCGGTTGTTGTACCGCTTGTGGGAGTAGCGGTCGTAGATTTCGATCTCGTCGCCGTCGGGGCCCATCCAGCATTGCCGCTGGGCGCTCATGTTCGAGCCGTTGATCTGGGAGTACAGCGCGTTGCTGTAGGCGTGGTCGGTGCCCCCGTAGACATTGCCGTACTGCTGCAGCGTCCAGTTGTACCCGCCGCCGTCGGTGAGGCTTACGTTGAATCCCCTTGTGCCGGATCGGGGCAGGTGCAGGCCTCCCTTATCCGTCGAACCGGAGGGCAGCTTGGGGAAGTCGTACTGGTTGTTGCCCACGTATACTCTCGACGACAGCGCCAGCTGCTGAGCATTGGTGAAGGGCGGGATGAGAACCGCCAGGGCTGCCAGGGCGCCCAGCGCGGTCAACCGTCGTGATCGGGTTGTGAGCGTATGTCTGCTGCGGGCCATGAGGATCTCCCGGCCTGGTATTCTCTCGGGGCGAGTCTACGGAGATTCCGCGTTCTTACGTATTCAGACGATCTGCGCGTGCGCAGGTTTCGCCGGATTCGGCGTGGATCGCTGCATTCAGTGTAGAGGCCCGGCGGCTGGTTGTCGAGGGCGGTTGCCGCGTCGGGCGGCTACGGATCCGCCTGCATGATGTTGCCCACCCGCCCGGCCTGGAGTTCCAGCAGCGCCAGGAGCAACAGGCCCACGCCGTCGACGGCTTCGTAGCGGGGTTTGTCGGGATGGCCTGTGAACATGCCCTCGGTGACAAGCGCGGTCGTCGCGTGAGCTGCATAGTCTCGCGCGAGTTCCAGCAGCGAGGGGTCGTCGAGGACGTTGGCGGCCCGGTGCAGCAGGGAGATCGCCCGCCCGAGGGGTTCGGCATAGGCGCCTCGGGGTGCAGCCTGTGGCGGACAGGCCCGGAGGATTCGCATCCATCGCTGGGCTGCCAGTCCGAACACGGGCTTGTCGGTGCGCTCGTAGAGATCGAGGCAGGCCTCGGCAAGGATGAGCGGGTAATCGTGGGTGGGGAAGTCGGCGTTCCAGACGTCGGAGTGTCCGCCGGGCTGGTAGACGGTATCGGCGTGGAAGTCGGCCTGTCCGTCGGCGAGGCGAACCTTGCCGTAGTACCGCTGGGCCTGTTCGTCGAACCCGTAGCGGAGATAGGCTTCGACGGCGTCCCGGGCCATCCCGGCCAGTTCATCCTTGTCGGTCAGGTCTGCTGCGCGGAGCAGGCATCGCGCCCACAGGCCGATTTCGGTGGTGCAGACGTCGGCATCCCACCGGCCGCCGGTCGGGTTGTTGGGCACCAGGCCGGTGTCGCGGTTGCGGTGTTCGTAGGAGTATCGTGCGATACGGACGGCGTGGTCGGCGAGGGAGGGGTCTTCGACCTTCGCCGACAGCCAGGCCAGCGATTCGACCAGGATTCCTCCCGACTCGACGAACGCGTGGTCCACCCGTCCGTCTGCGTGGCGATTGAAGGCACCGGTATCGGGGTCGCAGACGTGTCGCTCGCCCATCTGACGGATGTGGCGTTCGGTGATCTCGGGAGAGATTCGCCAGAGCAGTTGCCACGGCGGGCGGATCGGTCGGAGTTCGTGGAGTTCGCCATCGTCCTCGGCTGGGTTGATGGCGTGGGGGTCCTCCTGGCCGTGGAACTTCATGACCTGCCCGCGGAAGGCGTTGAAGTAGTAGTGGTTGCCCCACAGCAGCAGGCCGGTACGGGAGACGCACCGGTCGTAGAACGCGCGGAGGCACGCGTCGGCGGCGAGGGCCCAGCGCGGGCTGCCCACGTGGGCACTGAGCTGATGGGCAGCCACCAGGGAGGGCAGGTCCCAGTACACCGACGAGCCACGCGGGGCGTCGATATTGCGATAGACCCGCTTCGGCCAGGCGGGGTCCCGACGGTCGTCCTGGGGGTAGCCGCCGGTTCGCGGATCGATCGCCGAAGGCCACAGGCCGCAGGGCCTGGGTCCGAAATGCCCCGCGCCCAGGAGGATCAGCTTGTCCAGGTGCGACAGGATGGCCTTGAGAGAACGCATTGCACCAGTATACAGCGACGGCGGGCGGGGGGAAGTATCGCAGGCGGTTTCTACGCGGGGCGTCGGCGGAGGCGGACGAGCACCGCCTCGCTGCGCGTGTTGAACCGCATCGGCTGGCCGGACACGCCGGCGCCGAGGTTCGTCAGCCCGACCATGCCGTTGTATCGCCACAGGCCCCGGTAGTACCGCCGCGCCCGGCTGAGGTGCCGCACCAGGGGGATGCCCCCGGGCAGGCAGACCTGGCCGCCGTGCGTGTGGCCGGTGAGGTAGAGGTCCACGCCTGCCTCGGCTGCGTAGTCGTATGCCTCGGGCGAGTGGATCAGGCCGATGGTGAACCCCTCGGCTGCGTGGTGCAGTGCGTGCATCGCCTGGTCGGTGTAGTAGTAATGCACGTCGTCCAGGCCGATCAGGCGGATTGCTCCGCCCGGGCGTTCGATCCGTATGGCTTCGTTGATCAGTACGCGGACGCCCAACGCCTCCATCGCAGGGACCATATGGCAGTCGTCGTGGTTGCCCAGGATGGCCACCACACCCAGCGGCGGGGCGAGCCCTCGGACGAGTCGTCCCATTGCAGCCAGGGCAGTGTGCATCTCACCGTGGACTTCCGCGCGGTAGTCTCCCCCCAGCACGCACAGATCGGCAGGGTGGCCGTCGACGGAGGCGAGAATGCGCTCCTCCTGGCCGGGGAGCATGTCCAGGTGCAGATCGGTCAGGTGGAGGATCGTCAGGCCGTCGAAGCAGGGGGGCAGGTGCGGGAAGTCCAGATCCACCTCGCGGAACACGACGGTTTCGGCGTTCCGTCGACCCCGCCCGTAGAGCCCGGCGGCGCGGACCGCCCAGCCCAACACGGTGGTCATCGCCCGCAGGAAATACCAGTGATGATGGGTCTTGTTTCCGTACCGGCGAGTCTTGAGGTTCTCGGTCTGCATCCAGAAGCGATTGGTCGCCCAGACGGTCCGCCGGTGGAAAGCGTCGGCGGGTTGGTGGCAGGGCACGATCGCCTGCAGCGCCAGGGGGCTGCCCGAGCGTGGAGGCGTGGAGGGTTCCTGCAACCGGGTTGGGCGCGCGGAGTCAGTCACGTTGGTGCTACTTCCCTGGAATGGCGCGGGTTCGTTGGGTGGCATCAGCACTTTCATCGGCTGACTGGGGGCGGGGGTTGTGCAGCGAGGGGATTTCAGGCCCGGCGGTTTTCCCTGTTCCGTTGTACGTCGCCGGGTAGAATCTCCCCTGCGCGGTCAACCCAAACGAGAGAGGAGTTCAGGCCCATGGCCACGGAGAGCATGAGAGTCGGCATCATCGGATGCGGGAACATCAGCGGGATCTACCTGAAGAACGCCGCCCGCCTGGAGGCGATCGAGCTGGCAGCGTGCGCGGACCTCGTCGAAGAGCGGGCCCGCCAGGCGGCTGACGAGCACGGCTGCGCCGCGATGAGCGTCGAGGAGCTTCTGGCGGATGATTCCATCGAGCTGGTGCTGAACCTGACGATACCCAAGGCCCACCACGACGTCGCCCTTCGGGCCGTCCGCGCGGGCAAGCACGTCTACAACGAGAAGCCCCTGACCATCGAGGTCGCGGACGCCCGTAACCTGCTCGCCGAGGCCAAGAGCCAGGGCGTGCGGGTAGGCTGCGCCCCGGACACGTTCCTGGGAGCCGGCCTGCAGACCTGCCGCGAGATCATCGACTCCGGGCGGATCGGCAAGCCGGTATCGGCGACGGCCTTCATGATGTGCCATGGTCACGAGCACTGGCACCCGGATCCGGAGTTCTACTACGAAGTCGGCGGCGGCCCGATGCTGGACATGGGCCCGTATTACGTCACGGCGTTGGTTTCGCTGCTGGGGCCTGTCCGCCGGCTGACGGGGTCGTCGACGATCGGCCTGCCCGAGCGAACGATCGAATCGGACAAGAAGAAGGGCAAGACGATCGAGGTCGAGGCGGACACGCACATTGCCGGCGTGCTGGACTTCGCCGGCGGGGCGGTCGGGACGATCATCACCAGCTTCGACGTCTGGGGGCACAACTGCCCCAAGCTGGAAATCCACGGCACGAAGGGGTCGCTGAGTTGCCCGGATCCCAACACCTTCGGCGGGCCTGTGCGGATCCGCGAAGGGCGGGGCGACTGGCAGGAGGTCGAGATCACCCGCCCGTACGCCGAGAACTCCCGCGGGTTGGGTGTGGCCGATCTGGCCGCCGGGGCGCGGTCGGGTCGGGCGCATCGTTGCAGCGGCGCCCTGGCCGGGCACGTGCTGGAGATCATGACCGGCATTGCCAAGGCCTCCCGCGAGGGAAGGCACGTGGAGCTTGCCGCCGACATCGATCGCCCGGAAGCACTGCCTGCCGACCTGCCCGAGGGACAGGTGCCCGCCTGACGGACCAGGGCGGCCGAAAGGCAAGATGGAGTTGCGCACGAAAACGGGCCCGGCGACGAGTCGTCGGGCCCGCTGCTGTGGTGCGATCGGTGGCTTTCAGACCGAAGAGGTCAGGTTGTCGCCCGTCTCGCCCGGGGCGAAGAAGTGCACCTTGTTCATGTCGAGGTACAGGGTGACGGTCTGCCCGGCTTGCAGATCGCGTCGGGCGTCGACCCGGCCGACGATATGCGGATGTCGCTCGGTGGCCAGGTAGAGGTCCATCTTCTCGCCCAGGGGCTCGATGACGGTGATCTTGGCGGCCATGTCGTTGTTCTCGCCGGCGAATCGACCTTCATTGACCATTCCCATGGCCTCGGGTCGGACGCCCATGACGACCTTCTTGCCTGCCCATTCACGGACCTTCTGGGCCTGTTCGTCCATGAGCTTGACCTGGAAGGAGCCCTCGTGGAACACCAAGCCGTCCTGGTCGGTCAGCTCGCCCTCGAAGAAGTTCATTGGGGGCGTGCCAATGAAGCCCGCGACGAAGCGGTTGGAAGGCGTGTCGTAGACCTCCAGGGGCGCGCCGCACTGCTGGACAATGCCGTCCTTCATGACCACGATCCGGTCGCCGAGGGTCATCGCCTCTTCCTGGTCATGGGTCACGTAGATAGTGGTCGTCTGGAGCTTGCGGTGCAGGCGTTTGAGTTCGGCACGCATGGTCACGCGGAGCTTGGCGTCGAGGTTGGACAGTGGCTCGTCGAACAGAAACGCCTTGGGCTTGCGGACGATGGCCCGGCCTACCGCGACGCGCTGACGCTGTCCGCCGGAAAGCGCCTTGGGCTTTCGCTCCAGGAGCTCGGAGATTTCGAGAATCTCAGCCGCCTCGCGGACGCGCTGGTCGATCTCGGCGCGGGGCATGCGGCGGAGCTTCAGCGCGAAAGCCATGTTCTTGTACACCGTCATGTGCGGATAGAGGGCGTAGTTCTGGAAAACCATGGCGATGTCCCGATTTTTCGGAGGCACGTCGTTGACCACGCGGTCGCCGATGCGAATCGTGCCGCCGGTGATTTCCTCCAGGCCTGCGACCATCCGAAGGGTGGTGCTCTTGCCGCAGCCGGACGGACCCACCAGGACGATGAACTCCTCGTCCTCGATGTCGAGGTCCATGGTTTTGACGGCCTCTACGCCGCCGGGGTATACCTTCGTGACTTCCTTGAGGATCACTTCTGCCATGGGTGATGTCCTTGTCTGTGCCCTTGAACTCAGCCTTTGATCGAACCTGCTCCGACGCCACGGATGAAGAATCGCATGGTGAAGATAAACAGAATCACCAGCGGAATCGAGGCAATTGCATAGGCCGCCATCGTGGCGCCCCAGTCCCTCACGTACGCCCCCTCCAGCCGGTAAAGCTGCACCGAAATCGGCAGCCGGACCGGTTCGCTGATGACCAGCAGGGGCAGGAGGAAGTTGTTCCACACCCGGATGAACGACAGGCACGCGAGGGTCGCGATGATCGCACCGTTCATCGGGAGCACGATGTTCCAGATCTGTCGAAGGTGCCCCGCGCCGTCCATCTCCGCGGCTTCAAACAGCGTCTCGGGCGTGTCCTCGATGTAGTTCCGCAGAATGTAGACGTTGAAGATCTGCCCCGCCGCCACGCCGGTGAGAATCAGCGCGGTGTAGGTGTTGAGCAGCCCCATCGACTTGAGCAACACGTACAGGGGGATGAGATTCGCCACCCCGGGCATGAGCATCAGAATCAGCAGAGCCGGCCAGAGTATCCGCTTCAGCGGGAACTGGAAGCGGGCGAAGACATACGCGGCGAGCACCGCAACGATGAGGGTCCCCAGCGTGGTCGTCACGGCCAGGAAGACGGTGTTGGGGATGGTGAAGTAGATCGTGGACCATCCCTTGACATAGTTGCGGACGAGGACGTCGGTGATCTCGGTCTGCGAGGAGTCCGGATACCACTGGTTGCGGAAGAACTCCTTGTTGGTCTTGGTCGAGACGTTCAGCATCATGTACAGCGGGAAGAATGCCGAAAGCAGGACCAGCAGCACGAATCCGTGCTTGAATACTTCCGAGCGACGCGTTTGGCCTACGGTTCCGGTCGAACTCATTTTTCCACCCGCACGTACTTGTTGTTCAGCAGTGTCAGAACCAGGATCAGGAAGAACAGCAGCAGCCCGATCGCACAGCCGTAGCCGGCTTCGAGGTCGGCGAACGCCTTGCGGAACATGTACAGCCCGGGCAGCATGACCGCCCCGCCGGGCCCGCCCGTGTCGCCGAAGATGATGAACACCAGCCCCCAGCCTTTCAGCGTGCCGATGATCATCAGCACGAGATTCAGCCTCACCTGTGTGGTAATCAGGGGCAGCTCGATGTTCCAGAACTTCCGCAACGTGCCGCAGCCGTCGATATCGGCGGCCTCGTAGACGCTCTGGTCGATGTTGCCCAACCCCGCGAGGTAGAGCAGCACGCTGACGACCCCCACCCACGGGAAGCCCCAGAAGATCATGGCGGGCAGGGCGAGATTCTCATCGCCCAGCCAGGCGGGGGATCCGTACTGGAAGGAGTCGGTCTGTTCGGTCCAGGTCAGCGTGGTGAGCACCAGGATGAAGCTGACGCCGATCAGCGTCCCGCCGATCCATTTGATGATTGTCGGTCCGTCCAGAGGCCAGCGATTGCGGATGAGCTCCGCCGCCCCGGCCGACGCGAGGATGATCACCCCAAGCCGGATCATGCCGTTGGTGTCCCCGGGCCCGCCGAAGAGCATGATCGCCGAGGGCAGCAGGACCAGCCACCACAGCCAGCCCCGTTTGAGGCCCTTGAGACCTCCCAGGAAGCTCAGGAAGATGATCCCCGTCATGCCGGTGGCGAATACCCCGCCCATCCAGGTGACCGGAGACCAGTCGTGGTTGACATACGGCGTGAGGTACTCAGCCAGGAGGGGCATGTTCACGTCGAGCCATTGGAGCACGCCCATCATCCCGGTGAAGTTCAGAACGGCGTTGAGCACGCCGAAATTGGGGTCGTAAAAGAACTTCCAGATCAGCAGCCAGACCAGCCCCGGGATGATCATCGGGATCACGAACAGCACGCGGTAGAGGTACCTGGCGCGTTCGGAGATCATGCGGTGAATCATCACCGCGGTGATGATCGACGGGACCATTTTGAAGAAGTTCGAGACGATGAAGATCATCACGATCCCGAACGCCTTGCCGAGTGTCTCGTCCTGGAAGGCCCGCCTGAAATTCTCCAGCCCCGTGTACTGCGAGATGTCGTCGCCGTTCCAGGTGTAGAAGGCATGCTTCATCGCGCTGATGGCCGGGTAGTAACTGAATGTCGCAACGAACAGAACGGCAGGCAGCAGGAGGAAGTAAATCCGCCAGTGATGCCTGACCTGACGAAGGGTGATGATCTTCATTACTCCGAAGCCTCCTTGCCGGTGGCCTTGGCGATCTTGTCGAGCTTCTCTCCGGTTTGCGCCCAGTCGGAAACCCGCTTGGACTGCTTGAACAGGAGCGTCTTGAGGTTCCGCTCGACGTCGCCCTGCATCGGGCGGCCGTTTGTGTCGTCCATGCCCATTCGCATCGCCCGGGCGCGGATCTGTGCGATGGCGCCCTCGTTGTTGGCGATGGAGTTGTAGTTGGTCTTGTGGGCCCGCTGCATGTCGGCCAGCCCCTTCTGGTGGAACGTCCTGCTGTAGTCCTCGATGAACTGGCGGTAATTCTCGTCTCGCCACATCTGGACATACCGCGTGTAAGTCAGCTTCGAGGGGTCGCCATCGAGTTCGTCTTCCAGGACTTGCAGGACCTTGCGGGGCAGGTAGTTCCTGGCGCTCTCGGTATTCCCCTTAGCCTGTTCCTCGGCAAAGCTGCGATATCCGTCGACGTCGCTTTCCAGTCGCTGCATCACGCGCTGATATTCCTGCGGAGACGGATCGGTCTTGCTCATGTAGCTGGCGTACCCGTTGAGGTAGGCCAAACGCGTGTCGTTGCCCACCTCCATCTTGTAGACCTCATAGACGCCCTCAACCTGGGGCTCGAACGCTTTGAGAATCCGGTCGGGCTTGGCGCCCTTGATCGCCGGGAACCAGCGAAGATCCTGATTCATGCGCTCGTTGATTCGCTTGGAGGTCATGAAGTGCATGAAATCGATGGCGGCTTCCTTGTTTCGTGACGCCTTGGTCAGTCCCATGCCGAATCCGCTGCGGGCATCGGCTTCGCTGACGCGGTAACGGATGTAGTCGCCGTACCTGGGATTGTCCGGGGCTGCGGTGGGAAAGTCGAAGACGGTGATCTCGAAGTCGCCTTTGACCTGTTCCCAGAGGGTTCCCGCCTCCCAACTGCCCGTTGCGATCATCGCTGCGTTGGATTGAGCGAACAGGAAGACCGCCTGCTCGCGCTTGGCAGCCATGAACCCCCTCTGAAAGTGTCTGCTGATCTCGTACAGCACTCCGTGACCCGCCCGGATGTGCGGATCCTCGGTCATGTCGAAGTCGCCGACGAGGATGGCCTCCAGCCTCTCGGTCTCGCTGACCGTGCCGTTAAGGTCGTCGTCGAGTTTCTCGCGCAGGCCCCAGGTAGCCATCTTCCAGTACCGATCCCGAAAGATATTGGCGATGTAGTCGCTGCCTGCGATGGGGATGACATCCTTCTGGGTGTCCCTGCTGTACTTCTCGATCCGTTCGCACATGGCCAGGAACTCGCCGAGCGTCCGGGGGGCCTCGGCCGAGCCGGACGCCTTTTCCAGCAGGTCCTTGTTGGCGTAGATCCGGATCGTGAACAGGGACATCGGGATGCCGTAGATCGCCTGGAGTTCCTCGATCCAGCCTCCCATCATGTTGTCGCGGTAGGTGTCCCGCCAGGCGACGCCTTCGTGTTCGGTGCCCTCGTTGTACGGATTGGGCTCGTCGATGTAGGTCGCGAGGGGCACGAAATAGCGGTTGATCAGCGTCTGCCACTTCCAAGGCTTGATTTCGATCAAATCCGGCGCCTCGTTGCCGATCAGGCGGGTCTTGACCCACTGCTCGTAGCCCCGCTCGGGCACCTCGATCTGCTGGACGACCACGTCGGGGTGCAACTCCATGTACTCGCGGCAGTACTTGTTGATCGTGTCGACGGTCGTGCCTTCCAGCTGCCAGTGGGCGAAGGTAACCACGGTCTTGTCGTCGCCGAAGGTCGTGCCCGGGGCGAAGAACGAGTAGTAGCCCACGTGGGCGACCGACCAGGACAGGGCGGCTGTCAGCACCACCAGGCCGATGGCGTTGGAGACCTTTCGGCGTTTCTCTTTCCGCAACTCGAGTTCGTTTCGTTTGGCTTCTGCGTCAGGAGTCGCCATGGCTGTCCTCCTGGATCTTCTTGCGGAGTCGCTGGATGGATTCTTTCGCGATGTAGTACTTGTTGGTCGTGACGATTTCCTCGACGATCACGCGGTACCACTCGATGGCCAGCTCGTAGTCCTTGAGCTTGCGTTCGGCGACCTGGGCGATCATGAACGCTGCCCCCGACCGTTCGGTCTTGCTGGGAATTCCCGCCTCGTAGGACGCGATACGGTACTTGACGAATTCCTTCCAGTTCTCCTGCCTGTGGTGGTAAGCAGCGAGGTGCATGTACATGATCGCTGCGCAGAAATTCTGGGGATACTTCGCGACGTATTTCCGCAGGATCTCCGCTCCCTTGTCGTGGGAGTTGGGGTCCTTGATGTCCGCGAGGTAGCTCACCGCCAGCCACAGCGCCGACTCGTGGGCGAGCGTGTGTCCGGGGTAATCCTTCAGGATCTGGTTGTAGAGCTTCCGGGCCTGGCCGAGATCCTGGTTGTCGCGGTCGGGGGGCATATCGGCGATGCGTGCCATCGCCATCATCGCATGGGGTGTGACGCGCGTCTTGCCGAACCGGTCGATAATGCTGTTGTACTGCTCGCGGGCTTCGTCGAGGTCACGCTCGCCGGTTTCGTACTGGGCAAGCTGCCCCAGGCCGAAGATCGCCTCCGCCTGGTCGTTGGGGTCGGCGGCGCTGTCGTCGCGGACCTGCCCGAAGAGTTCTCTGCTCCTGCCCCAGTTGGATAGATCCATCGCCCGCCAGGCGTCTTCGAGCTTCCGGCGGTGCTGAGAGGGTAGGGGCTTGAGTTCCCGCGAGACGGCCGCACTGTTCGGATCGTTCGGGTCGACCTGTTGCGCCGCTGCGACGGGGCAGATTGCGGTAAGTTGCGCTGTGGCAAATGCCGTCATCAGGATCGGCAGCGAGAGAACGCAAGGCCGGGGTGGTCGGGCAATGCTTGGTGGCGACATTGGTATCCTTGTAGTTTTTCAGACGCATCTGGACGCCGCCGGACGGGCTGGCCAGTCCGTTCCCGTTCACTCCGGGCGTCTGCAGCGTTGGAACACCCCTCCGATGCGTGGAGGTTGCTCGGAAACGGTGATTATATGCGTTCTGCGAAGCGCAGCAACCGTTTTCCCCGCTTCAGGGGTTTCGACAGCCAGGCTGGCAGGCGGAGGCCGCCCGCCGCGCCGGATTTGTTCCGACCGATGGCAATCGCGCGGGCGAGCGACACCCACGACGCGCCGGCGGCGAGCAGGACGATGCCCACCCCCGCAGCTATCATCCATGGCGAGGCGGTCATCGGCGACCAGACATCGGTCGCAGCCATTCGTTCGATCTGACGCCAGACACTCACCCTACCTTCAATCCGGACGATTTCCTGACGCATCTCACCGTCGACGACGCTGACGTGCACGAAATGGTGGAAGTCGCCGTGGGGTCCCCGCAGCCTGCCGCCCCCGCCACCGGTAACCACAAAGGTGGTCCCTTCACGCTCGCACCGGAAGTAGCCGTGACAGTCCCCCGTGAACACCAGGTCCACGCCATATCGCCGACAAAGCTGGAAGAACTTCCGAGGCCGGTAGACGCCCCCCCCATAGGTGAAGCCGGGCAGATCCTTCGGCGGGGCGTGCATGAACACCGTGATGTTCCTGCTACGGCCGACCTCCGTGCGAAGCAGGCCATGCAAGTACCGCAGATACGCGTCGGGTGGGTCCGTGCCCGGCGTATCGTCCAGAAAGATGTACAGGTCGTTGCCCACGCGAACGTGGAACTGCGACCGGCCGTAGCGACGGACAAAATCCGCTTCGCGGAATTCCGCACGGGGGTGGTAGTCGTGGTCGCCGGGAATCACCAGCACCGGGAAGGGCAGGTTCTGCATCGCCATGCGATGGACGAAGAGGTCGTGGCTGGCGGTGGTGGGTTCGTCGGCGAAGTCTCCGACGATGACCAGGAAGTCGGGCTCGCGCTGCCGGGCCAGGACGAGCAGCTCCTCGAACTTGGCTGAATAAAGGTGCGTGTCGCCGATGACCACGAAGGACAGGTCGTTGGCGTCCCGCCTGGAAATGCGGCTTCGGTTCGCCTCGGTGTTGCCCAGCCACGCAGGATGGTCCGGCGAGGCGGTCGTCAGGCCCGCGTAGACCGAGATCCCCGCGACCAGCAGGGTGAGGACCCCGGCCCCGAAGCCGATCCGCCAGAAGGCCAGTTTGAGCTCTCGTCGGAGTTGCATGCTTGTCTGGAGGGTTCCGGAAGGGTGGTCTGTACGTGACGCCACCATAGCAGGTCGACCTCGCTGGAGCAATACTGGCAGCCGCTGCACGCCAGAGGGTATACTTCCCTGCACGCCGCTGCAACGGAAGGCAGACAGATGAGCGAAACGCCGGACATTCGCCTGATCGAGCCCCAGACGGGCTGGGGCGACGAACTGGCCGCGTACATGGACGAGATGATCCGCACCGGGCGTACGTGGATGGCCGACGCTGTCAAACTGGTTCGCCGCGACTACCCCGCTTACCTGCAGCGAATCCGAGACGAGTCACCAGACCGGGATCTGCCTCCCATGCGGGCGCCGCAGCGACATTACTGGCTGGTGCACGGCGGCCGGATTCTCGGCACGGCCAGGCTGCGACATCCCCTCGACGACAAGCTCCGCCAGGAAGGCGGGAACATCGGTTACGACGTCAGGCCGTCCGAACGCGGCAAGGGGCATGCCACGCGTCTCCTGGAGTTACTGCTGGACCGTGCCCGCGGGCAGGGGCTCCGGAGCGTGCTGCTGACGTGCAACAAGCAGAATTTCGCGTCGCGACGAGTGATTGAGAAGAACCGCGGCGTGCTCGTCGGGGAGGACGTCTCGGACGAGACGGGCAAGGAAATCCTGCGATACCGAATCGAACTGTGAGCGCCCGCGTTCAGCGGTCCCGGCGGGCGTCGCGGAGTGCCCCCTCGACAGCCTTGAGCAGCCCGAGACTCTCCTCCCGGGCCCCTTCGACGGGCTCCACGTCGATCTTCTGCTGTTCGATGACGCGCTGGAGCACGGCCTCTGCTCTCCCGGCTTGGGGCGTCTGCGGCATGGAAAGCGGGACGATTTCGCTGATCGCTCCATCTTTCAGCCGCACGATCACCCGGTACTCCTCACCCCCCGAGACATAGTGTCCCGGATATGAGCCATCGGGCAGGTCGCCAAAAGCGACGTTCGAGATCTCCGGAACCGGCGTGCGGTGCAGGAGTTCGCTGGAGATGAAGAACACCGCAATCGCAGCTGCCAGGGCAGCCGAGACGATCACCAGATTCCTGCGGCCAGCTTTGCCCCGGTCGGTCATGCCCCCTCCGGTCGGTCGCCGGTGTTCTCGAGCAGTTCCAGCACCAGCTTGAGAGAATCCTCGGCGTCGACGTAGCCGTACCTGCCCCCCTCGTAGTCGCCGCGCTGGATGGTTCTCATTCCCTTGCCCTCCAGGTACGCCAGCACGCCGTCCATGCCTTCGATGGTAAAAGCGATGTGGTGCAGGCCCTCGCCATGGTTTTCCAGGTGGTCGGCCCAGGTGCTCGGCCCGCCGATGGGCTCGATCAACTCCAGGTCGATCGGGCCCATGTGGAAGAATGCCAGCTTCGCGCGGGCGTCGGTGGTCTCGCCGCGATAGACGGTATGGGTTTCCTCCCGCGGGCCGGTCTCCGTGATTTCCGGCAGGTCCACCTGCAGGACATCCGCATAGGCGCGGGCTGTAGCCTCGATGTCGCGAACTACCAGAGCCACCTGGCAGATCACGTTGGTTCCCATGCCGCTGGAGGTCATCTGCGCGTCTCCTTTCCCATGCTGATTCGTCAATCGTCCTCGATGTGCTGGCGACTCATGAGGAACGTCAGCCGGTCGAGCTGGTCCTGTCTGAGCGTTTTGCGGAGGATCTTCCGGGCCAGGCCCATGTTGGTCCTCCGGGTGGTGTGAACGATGATGAACTTCTCGCATCGCATGCCCTCGAGCACCTCGGGCAGATCCGAGACGTGAAGGTGCTTGCCCAGCCTCGCCCGTCGCTGATGGTCCTGATCGAAGAACGTACACTCGATCAGCAGGGCCTTGGCGTCGGCCACTTCGGGCAGATCGGCGTAGTTCGCGCGGGCGGTGTCCCCCAGATACGCCACCAACGGTACCTCCACCCGCCGGGTCACCTCCACGCCGTCCTGCTTGAGCTTGACAATCTCCGGACCCTCCAGGCCGAGATACTCGTCCTTGAGCTTGTGGCGGACGTCGATGACCGAGAACCCCAGCGACGCCGACACGTGGCGGGTCGGGAACGCACGGGCGACCAGCCCGCGACGGATCTCGTAATCGTCTCCGGGCGCCATGCCCACGAAGCGGTGGGGGGGCAGGTTGCCTTCGACCCGGCCCCAGGCACGCATGAGGTCCTTCAGCGGCTCGACCAGCGCGTGGGGAACCAGGCAGGTCCCGCCTTCCATGCCCTGGAAATCTCGCTGGGCGAAGTAATACGCAATTCCCGCCATGTGGTCGGCATGCCCGTGGCTGAGCAGTACATGGTTGACCGTCAGTGCTTCGCGCGGGCACTTGCCGATGTCGAACGTGCAGTCCAATTCGGGCGCGATGATGACGGTCTCCTCGCCGGCTACCGAGTAGCCTGCCAGCGTGAACTCGCCCACCGTCAGCTGCGAGAGTCTCTTGGGCCTGATCTTCATCCGGGGTCCTTGCGGGGGTCAACGGGGCTGCGAATCAGGGCATCGTAGTTCCATGCGTCCGGCAGGTCAACCCGCGCCGGAATCGGCGCAAAAGAGAAGGTCGACCGTCCCTCCGGCGGCCGACCTTGGGTTCCTGAGCGATCAGGCTGATTCTGCTATCGACCGCTCGGGGCGGTCACTTGCCCAGTGTCCGGCAGATTTTCCTGTATTTTGCATACAAGGCCGGGCTTCGACGGGCCATGTCCTGCGGGCCGCTGAAACCAACCCGCAGCGACGCGCCGTCGACCCGCACAATCGCCTCGATGCCCCCAGAGGAATCGACTTCGAAGATCGTTCCCGAATCGTCACCTTTCTCCGAGGAGCCCGCCGGCTGAGTCGCGGGTTCGGGCAGGGATTCCACCTGCTTCTGCAGCCTCGCAAGCTGCCGGCTGAGCTGTTCGATTCGCCGGTCGGATTCATTGCGAAGCTCGCGTAGTTCAGCGATCTGCTGCTGGAACCGGGCGATGGCGTCCAGTGCATTGGCATCAGAGCCGATAAGCTGCTTTTCCCGCTCGATCGCCTCGCCGAGCTTCTCCTGCAGAGCATTCACGTCGATGCGGTCCAGGATACTCCTGGTGGCCAGGGCAGCCTGGTAGCGGCCTGCGGTCCGGGGGTCTTCGGTGTGCAGATGCTTCAGCCCGTCGTAGCGCTTCACGCGGGGCTGATCGTTATCCGAGCTTCGCAGTACGACGATCTGCTCCCCGTCCGGGCGTACCTCGACAACCACTCCGTCTTCCTTCCAGCAGACGCCGGCCTGATTCGTCTGCGTGGTGTCACCTGTCACCGGATCGGGGTTCGGCTTACCGGTTGGGGCAGAGTCCGCATCAACGTGTCCGGATGCCGGCAGGGCCGGGGCGGGCATCTCTGCCAGGGAGAGCGACGCTTCCGTCCTCGGCGGGGTCGTTGCTTGTATCGATGCCGAAAGCCGTCGCGCCGGCGGGGCGCTGGTGGGGGCATCGGAGGATGTCGATTCACGGAAGATCGGGGCCAGTGGGTCCAGCAGCGAACTGCTCGCGCTGGGGTCGGTTCCGGGCTTCTCGGCGTCCTCGGAGCCGGAAACCGGGCGGTGGCGTTCGGGCAGGACCTCACCGCTGGCGGACGAGGAATCATCGGCCTGTTGCTCGCCCAGCAAGGCTGACGACGTGACAGGTGGGCCGAAATACTCGTTTTCGCTGCAGGCGTAGTCGCTGGAGTCGGCAGGCCTACCTCGCAGTGCGAACCGATCCCCGGCAGCGGTGCCGAAGGCGATCGCAGCGGCGACCATCGCGCCGAGGCTGATCAGCATGGCCCGTTTCTTCATGCCCGACAGCTCCTTTCAGGCCCGAAGCCTGGTTTCCCCTATCACCAGCGCACCCCTCCCGAATCAACTTCGGCGCTTTCGGGGGGCTGCTTTCCCAGGAATCGGCGGAAACTTGCAGAGATCAGCTGTCTTCATACTGGCTTCTGTTGCGGAACGGGGGCAACGTGGTAGGCTGCTCTGGCGTGTCCGGAGGTACAGACCATGACGCTTCATCCAGCCGGGTTGGATGCCCGAAGCAGCCTGCGGAAGGCGTTGGCGATGAGCTGGCCGGCCAGTCTGACCATGCTCAACGCCACCGTCCTGCAGTTCGTGGACGGATGGATGGTGGCTCGCATCGGGCCGGTGCCCCTGGCTGCCCAGCACGTGGGGTGGATCTGGTCGTTCATGCCGACCAGTTTTGCCCTCGGCATGCTGACGGTGGTCAACACCTACGTCAGCCAGAACCTTGGGGCAGGCAGACCCCGGCGTTGCGGACAGTACGCCTGGGCGGGGATGGGTCTATGCCTGGCCTGCTGGGTTCTGCTGGCGCCCCTGGCGATACCAGCCCGGTGGCTGTTCGTTTCGCTGGGATATGCCGAAGCGGCACCGGCGGCGATGTACTTCCGCTACATGATCCTGGGATGTGCTCCTGCGCTGCTGGCCCGGACATTGGAGCATTTCTTCTACGGCGTGCACAGGCCCGGGGTGGTGCTCGTTGCGTCGGTGGCGTCCAACGTGGTCAACGGCGGGCTGAACTACGTGCTGATCTTCGGGGCGATGGGACTGCCCGCGCTGGGCCTGCAGGGGGCAGCGATCGGGACGGTGACCGCCTGGTGCGTGCATCTGGGCATCCTGGTGGCGGTTTTCTTCGGTGGGCCCATGCACCGGCAGTTCGCCACCCGCCGGGCAGGGAGGACCCACGTGCGGCAGGCGGTCAACCTGCTGCGTACAGGCTGGCCGGCCGGCCTGCAGTTGATCAACGACATCCTCTGCTGGGGAGTGGGTCTTACGGTGCTGACAGGCATGTTCGGCCTGGCGCATCGGGCGGCGACGAGCATCGTTGCTCGCTACATGGCGTTGTCGTACATGCCGGCGGTCGGGATCGCCTCGGCTGCGACGGCGCTGGTCGGTCACGCCATCGGACGCGGCATGCCCGACGATGCACGGCGAAGCACACGACAGGTGCTGATGATCGCGGGGGCATGGATGGGCGCGTGCGGCGCGGTGATGCTGATCCTCCGAGGCCCGCTGGTGGACCTGTTCGTCTCGGCCGGGGTGGCCGGGACACTCTCGCCGGCAGAAGCCACCCGCGTCGCCAGCCGCACGCGGGAGGTGGGTCGGCTGGCGATGGTCTGTGCGGCGGCATTTCAGATCTTCGATGCGATGGGGATTGTATATCTGGGGGCGCTGCGGGGCGCGGGCGACACCCGCTGGCCGATGGGCGTGACCTTCCTGCTGAGCTGGGGGTTGCTCGTGGGCGGAGGGAGCATGCTGGTCTGGTTGGCACCGGGGATCGAGAGCCTCGGGCCTTGGTTGGCCGCGACCGGTTACGTCTTTGCGCTGGGGGTTCTCATGGCCTGGCGATTTGAGTCTCAGCGCTGGCGTCGGATCGATCTGCTTTCAGCCAAGCCGGGGGCTCGGAGCAGTATTCCCGGCTGAGCAGTTCTTCCTGCCACACCTGCCCGATCGGGTACTGCTTCGGCGCGAAGGCCTTGAGCAGCACGCCGTCCAGTGCCTGGCGGTAGACGTCGATGTCTCGCGGGCCGACCCATCGACCCTGTTCCTCGCCCTGCCAGAAGAGCACCACGGTGGGCACCTTGCGGATGTTATGCCATTCAGCTACGCCCTGGTTCTCCCAGACCTCCACCTTGCGGACGATCGCCTTGCCCCGGTATTCCTCGGCGAGTTGGGCGATGGTCGGGTCCAACTCGCGACACGTCGGACACTTCGCCGCGTGGAAGTCCAGCAGCACCGGCTTGGTTTCGGTTTTCAGATCCAACCCGGGCGGCGACATCCGGGGGGCGCAGCCTCCCGTGCTGATCATTCCCCCCAAACCGACCAGGATGACCGTATAGAGAACCGCCCGCCTCTGCGGGTTGGTGCGCGCAGACATGTTGACACTCCTCCCTGGGCGTCCAGAACCCTCCTCGGCTCGAATGCCTCCATAGTGTGTCGGTTGTCTGTAGGCGATGCTTTATCTCCTTCGTGCAAAAGAGCGAGACTTACCCGGCGGCGACCGAACGGTCAAGTATAGTACCTGTTTTGGTCGAAATCTCGCATTGCAGCCTGTGGTTCCCGGCAGACGGTTGACTCGCCGCAGTCGGCGACGTATCTACAACATGGCCGGGAGGATCGACGAACACCGCGCCTCGCGAACCATGGCCTCGAAGCAGAATTTTCCAACGTCGGGCGATTCGGCCATGCGTCAGCAACAATGAGAGTCCAGCCATGGCACAGACGCATCTCGACATTCGCGGCGAGTCGTTCCTGATCAACGGCCAGGCCGTTTACAGCGAAATCCCGGACTCGCCGGAGGCGGTCCACGGCCTGCTGTTCAATGCCCGGTTCATTCAGGGCATCTTCGACGACGCGGCGAAGCCCGAGCGGTTCGCGCGCTTTGGACACGACCGGTGGGACCCCGAGGCGAACACCGATCGGCTGATCGCCGCGCTGCCGGAGTGGCACGCCCATGGCCTGCGCGGGCTGACCGTCGGGTTCCAGGGCGGCGGACCTTGCTACACGACGGACAACGAGACGATCGTCAACAACCCTTACGGGCGGGATGGGACGAGCCTTGACCCCGCTTACGCCGGACGGATGGACCGGCTGATCCGCGGGGCTGACGAACTTGGCATGATCGTGATTGTCAGCTTCTTCTACGGGTCGCAGACGAGGCATCTCGAAGACGGCAAGGCGATCCGCAACGCGACGGCCACGGCTTCGAGGTTCCTGAAGGAGGGCGGTTACACGAACGTGATGATCGAGGTGGCCAACGAGCACAACGTCGGCGCGTTCCGGAGGCACCCGATCGTCTTTGAGCCGGAAGGCATGGCGATGCTCATCGACCTTGCGCGGGAGGAGTCCGGCGGGCTGCCCGTCGGGTGCAGCAGCTACGGCAACTGGGTCGAGCCGGAGATCGCAGCGGCTTCGGACGTGGTGCTGATTCACGGCAACGGATGCACGCGCGACCAGCTTGCCAGACTCGCAGAGCGTGCCCGCCTGCTGGCGCCGGATCGGCCCGTCGTCTGCAATGAAGACTCTCCCTGCATCGGGCAGATCCCGGTGGCGCTGGCTCACCGCTTCAGTTGGGGTTACTACAACAACATCACCAAGCAGGAACCCCCGGCCGACTGGTCGATCACTCCGGGCGAAGATACGTTCTTCGCGCTACGCATGGCCAAGGCCGTCGGCTTGGACGTGCAACTGCCCACGCGCGAGGACCAGTACGTGCTGCAGGGAATCGATCCGCGATGGACGGTTGACGGGAAGTACTGGCCTCGGCTGGCGAGCCTGTATCCCGAGACGATCGACCACGTCGAATTCTTCGACGGCCAGAAGCTTCTGGACCGCAGCTGGGACGAGCCCTTCTTCCTGCTGACCAGGAACACCTGGATGTGCCACCCCTGGCAGCCGGATGACCCGTCCAGGCTGCGGGCGGTGGTGCATCTGCGGGATGGCAGCAGGCTGGAGAAGACATTGGAACAGACAGGGCAGTAGCCGGCGCAGACCGGCACATTGACGAGGCAGGGCTGCAGGCGGTAGAAGTACGGAAGGAAGGGCTTCTCAGATCCCATATTTTGAACTATAGTAACAGACGTCTGCACTCCTGACAGCCGGGGCCGCCAGCAGCGTTCGATGACTGAAGCGAGGAACTTCTCATGACCGCATCGACCGGACGCGTGTTGCGCCAATCCCACGGACTGAACTGTCTGCTGGAGGTCCTTGAACCGCGCTTGCTTCTTTCGGCTGCTTCTGACCTTTTCCCTCCGCCCTCACAGCCGGCTGTTCCGCCTGGTGAAGCTTCGCTGGAATCGCCCGCCGCGCAGTATGATCTCACCGCGGACAACGTGCTCTATACAGTCGCCACGTCCCACCTGGATACGCAGTGGCGCTGGACAATCCAGGACACGATCAACAACTACATCCCCAACACGCTCAACGGCAACTTCGCGCTGTTCGAAGACCCCACAAACCCGGACTACGTCTTCAGTTTCGAGGGAGCCTTCCGGTACATGCTCGCCAAGGAGTACTACCCGGACCTGTACAGCCAGTTGGGTGACTATGTTGACCAGGGACGATGGGCGGTGGCGGGAAGCAGCATCGATGCCGGCGACGTGAACGTGCCCTCTCCCGAGTCGCTCATGCGGCACGTGCTGTATGGCAACGGGTACTTTCGCGATGAGTTCGGCAAGACCAGCGTCGATATCTTCCTGCCCGACTGCTTCGGTTTCGGCTACGCGCTGCCTTCGGTTGCCAGCCACATGGGTCTCAAAGGCTTCTCGACCCAGAAGCTCTCCTGGGGTTCCTCGGTGCCCCTTCCGTTCGACATCGGCCGGTGGACGGGCCCCGATGGCGAGTCGATCGTCGCTGCACTGCGTCCGGGGGCGTACATCCAGACCATTCGCAGCGACCTGAGCAACGATTCAGGCTGGCTGGGTACCATCACCGACCAAGGCGACCAGACCGGCGTATACGCAGGCTACAAGTATTTCGGCGTGGGCGACCGGGGCGGGGCCCCCGACGCTACCAGCATCGACTGGCTGGAGACAAGCATCAACGGGAGCGGCCCGGTTACGGTCGTCAGTGCCGCGTCCGACCAGCTGTTCCGCGACCTGACGCCGAGCCAGGTAGCCGCGCTGGAAGAGTATGACGGTGAGTTCCTGATGAAGACTCACGGAACGGGCTGCTATACGTCCCAGGCCGCGATGAAGCGCTGGAACCGCAAGAACGAGCTGCTTGCAGACGCGGCCGAGCGGGCATCGGTTGTCGCTGATTGGCTCGGAGCCGTCGACTACGAGCAGGATCGTCTGGAGGAGGCATGGGTGCGCTTCCTGTGGCATCAGTTCCATGACGACCTCCCGGGTACAAGCATTCCGTCAGCCTACGAGTTCTCGTGGAACGACGAGATCCTCTCGCTCAACCAGTTCTCGTCGGTGCTGTCGACGGCTGTGGGCGGCGTGACCCGGGCGATGGACACCCAGACGGTCGGCCAGCCCATCGTGGTTTACAACCCCGTCGCTACCGATCGGACAGACTTCGTCGAGGCGAGCGTGACATTTGACACGGCACCGGCCTCGGTACGCGTCTACGACGGAACGGGGACGGAAGTTCCGTCACAGATTGTGGGTATCGAAGGACGATCGGCTACGGTGCAGTTCCAGGCTGCGGTTCCGTCGGCGGGTTTCGCCGTCTACGAGGTCAGACCCTCGGCGAGCCCCAGCCAGCTGACCACCGGCCTGTCGGTTACCGAAAGCTCGCTGGAGAATGATCGTTACCTGGTGACGCTGGATTCCAACGGAGACGTCTCCAGCATCTACGACAAAGATGCCGGCCGGGAACTGCTCTCCGCCCCGATGCGCCTGGAACTCCTGGACGACAACTCCAGCCGATGGCCTGCATGGGAAGTGCTCTACAACGACGTGCAGGCGACGCCCCGGAGCTACCTGGGCGGACCGGCAAATGTACGGATCGTCGAGGACGGACCGGCGCGCGTCGCGCTGGAGGTCGTACGGCATGCCGATGGGAGCACGTTCGTGCAGACCATTTCCCTGGCCGCGGGAAGCGATCGCGTGGAATTCGACACCCAGGTTGACTGGCGAACCGAAGGGACGCTGCTGAAGGCTGCCTTTCCGCTTACGGTCGCCAACCCCCAGGCGACCTATGACCTGGGGCTGGGTACCATCCAGCGAGGCAACAACACATCCAGCCTCTACGAGGTCCCTGCCCAGCAGTGGGCGGATATCACGGACACGTCGGGCGGTTACGGCGTTTCGGTTCTCAACGACTGCAAGTACGGCTGGGACAAACCCTCTGACGACACGCTTCGTCTGACCTTGTTGCACACCCCCGTGGCGGGCAGTTACAGCGATCAGGCGACCCAGGATCTCGGGGCGCATCGCTTCACCTACGCCGTGGTCGGTCACTCCGGCGACTGGCGCAGCGGCCAGGTGCCCACCGAAGCGGCTGAGTTGAATCAGCCGATGATGGCGTTCCAGGCTCCCCGCCATTCCGGCACGCTGGGGCGAAGCTATGCAGGCGTGTCGGTCGACGATCCCGGCGTAGCCGTACGTGCAGTCAAGAAGGCGGAAGACAGCGACGAAGTCATCGTTCGCCTGCAGGAACTCTACGGACTCGACGGCGTGGCGGTTGAGCTTTCGATGGGGCAGGGCATCGTCAGCGCCCGGGAGGTCAACGGGTTCGAGGAAGACATCGGCCCGGCTGCGGTATCCGGCGGCAAGCTGCAGGTGACGATGGATCACTACCAGCCTCGTACGTTTGCCCTGACCCTTGCGCCTCCGCCGGTCTCCCTTTCCGGCCCGAGCACCCAGGCCGTGACGCTGCCATTTGATACCGACGTGTTCTCGACGGACGCGGATCGTTCGGACGGAGACTTCGACGGCAACGGCCGGACGTTTTCGGGCGACCTGCTTCCCGCGACCGTCGACGTGGGGGGCATCGGGTTTGCGATGGGGTCGAGTTCGCCCGGGGAGAACAACGCCCTCGCCTGCAACGGTCAGGCCGTGGACGTCAGCGGAGGGTTCGACAAGCTCTATCTGCTCGCGGCAAGCCACGGAGGCGAGATACCTGTGACGTTCGACCTCGACGGTGAGTCCGTGGAGCTGGCCATCCAGGATTGGGATGATCGTGTAGCCGACTGGGGACGGGAGGCGGACGCTCCGTTCATCCTCACCGACGAGGCGGGTTGGGTCGGCACGCACCGTCACAGTGCGGGGGGCAACGATGCCTACGTGTTCACGAACATGTTCCGTTACGAGATCGACCTGCCAGCCGGGGCGACCACGCTGACGCTGCCGACGGCACAGAACGTGCACATTTTCGCGATGACGCTGGCCAATGACCCCAATGCAGAAGCAACTGCTGCCCATCCTCTGTACGACACCATGCCGCTGGCATCTCTGGCTCCGATCATCGATGCGGGACAGGTGCTGGAGGATGCCGAACTGGGCAGATCTTTCTCTTTGTCCCTGCAAGCGGCGGCACTGCCCCAGGCAAGCTGGTCGGTGGAAGCTGGCGACCTACCCCCGGGGATGACCCTTACCTCCGGCGGGACCTACGAAGGGAGCCCGACGACCGAAGGGACCTTTGTCTTCACCGTGATGGCGGCCAACGAGTACGGCTCGGACACGCTGGAGTTGACCCACGAGATCTGCCCCGACGTCACCGGCCCGCAACTGCTCTCGGCCGATGCGCTTTCGACTACCCAGGTGCTGGTGACGTTCTCCGAACCGGTGGACACAACTACGGCATCGCAGGCCGAAAATTACTTGCTGAGTGACGGCGCCGAAGTATTCAGCGCCCAGGTGAATCCGTCAGAGACGTCGGTGACGCTGACGACCTCGACGTTGAGTCCGGAGAGCAGCTACATGCTGACGGTCGAGGGGATTCTCGACCAGGCCCAGCCGGCCAATCCTATCGCGGCAGGATCCCAGGTGATGGTTTCCTTCGCCGGCGACGGCTTGGCAGGGGTCTACTACGACAACATGGACCTGACCGGCTCGCGTATTGAGCGGATCGATGCCAGTGTGGACTTCGACTGGGGTACCGCCGCACCGGATCCCCTGATCCACCAGGAAACCTTCAGCGTCCGCTGGACAGGTCAGGTCAAGCCGGAATTCGATGAGACCTACACGTTCTATACGACCAGCGACGACGGGGTTCGTCTGTGGGTGGATGGGCAGTTGTTGATCGACAACTGGACTGACCATAGCGCCACGACGGATACGGGCACGATCTCGCTCCAGGGCGGAACGCGCTACGACATCCGGATGGAGTACTACGAGAACGGGTGGGATGCGGTGGCCAAACTCGAATGGTCCAGCCCGTCCCAGTCGAGACAGATAATCCCCTCCGATCGCCTGTACAGCCAGTCCGTGCCCGACACGCCGCCAGTCGTGCTGTCGCGCCTTCGCCTGCCAGACCCGGCCGGCCAGCCCAACCGGATGACCGGCTTGCAATTGAGCTTCAGCGAGGACGTCGGCGAGACTCTCGATGTCGGCGACCTGACGATCGATGGCCCCGGTGGGGCGGTGGATCTGTCCGGCGCTAGCGTGTTGTGGAGCCAGACCTCCCTGACCGCGACCTGGGATTTCGATGGACTTGCCTTCCAGCCGGGCGACTACACCATCGTGCTGTCCGCTTCCGGCGTTGGCGACCGTTTTGGCGACGCACTCGACGGTGACGGCGACGGGGCAGGGGGAGATGACTACACCCTCGTCGAGAGCGTTGCTGCCGACGGAGATCTGAACCTGGATGGGACGGTTTCCTTCCTGGAAGCCGCGATGGCCGTCGCTCACGTCGGCCGGGCCGATGCGAACTGGTCGGACGGTGACATCGACGGCAACGGGACGGTAACCGTCGGTGATGCGGATGCCGCCGTGGCTGGCTACCTTGCCCAGCAGCAACCGGCACCGCCCTCGGCGGCGGAGGGAGTTCTTCTCACGAGTCGGATGGAAGAGCCATTGGCCCCTTCGCCCACGATGGAAACCGGTCCAGAATCGCCCGTGCTCATGGAGGATCTGCTTGTCGGCGTGACTGAATCGGGTTTCGGACGATCCGTGCTCCCGTCTCTGCAGATTGGCGATGTCGACGGGGAACGACTGGCGACTCCGGCGGTGGGTCCCGGTACGGGGTTGCCTGGGGGAGTCCCGGCCGCGCCGTCGCATGTGCAGGCTTGGCTTCCCAACGGGCCGCCCACGGGTTCTGCGACTGGCCTGTCGATGAATCTGTTTCTGGGCGAAGAGGCCGCCGATTGCGGGCCCCACGAGCTGTTCGTCGACATCCTGAG
>CAZXSK010000026.1:0-19931 GCA_964642855.1 uncultured Planctomycetaceae bacterium
ACTATTCGGGAATTTGCCCCGAAGCCGGAGCCGATCGATACGCTCCTGATGCAACTGATACAGTTGACAAATTCAGCAAAATCGAGGTATACTTCAGGTGGTCAATCTGGCAAGTCGATTGCCGAGCCGGCCATGGAGTGAGGCTGAGGAGCCTGGAGGTAGTCGCCCTTCGCCATGCGAACCATGCTCGACTTCGGCATTGACTTGCCGCTTTTTTGCGCCGTTCCCACCTTGCGATGATTGGCTGCAGCGATTGCGTCTGTCTCGCTCGCTGCCTATACTCCCCTCTTCGCATTGCCACACCACTACCCGACGGAAAGGATACACTACGATGCTCCGACGTTTCCGCCCACATGATCTCCGACGAGTCACCGACCTCCGCGGGGTCTGGGACTTCGCCTTCCTCGGCCAGCAGGCCCGCGAGGACGTGGACCCCGCGGGGATCGAATTCGACGACCGCATGGCGATTCCGGGCAACTTCGACGCGACCCCGGCCTATTCCGCCAAACGAGGTCTGGCTGCCTACCGGACCCGGGCGGTGGTCGGCGATACAACGCCCCACAGGCTGATCCTCGACGGGGTACATCATGCCGCCACCGTCTTCGTCGACGGGGAGAAGCTCCGCGATCACCTCGGCGGTTTTACCCGATTCTCAGCCGACTTCACACCACAGGCCGCGGGGGAAGTGGAGATCGTCGTGCTGGTCGACAACCGGATCGATTACGATCTCTGTCCGCTGCACCTGGACTACTTCGACTGGTACCACTTCGGGGGGATCTCCCGGGGCGTGGAACTCCATCGCCTCGGCGAGTTGACGATCAACTGGCTGCGCGTCGTCACCGAGGACTACCAGCAGCGCAAGCTGGCGATCTATCTCGATATCCAGGGCACGGTCAAGCCCGGGCCGACGGAACTGGCCATCACCGTCGACGGGAAGGAGATCCTTTCCGAAACGGTCGAACTGGACAATCGCTTCGCGCGGATCAAGCGGGAGATCACGCTGACGAGTGCAACCCTCTGGTCGCCCGAGGAACCGAATCTCCACGACCTGCACGTTCGGCTCGGCGAAGATGATATGCGCGAACGCGTCGGCATTCGGCAGGTGGAAGTCAGCGGACGGGATATCCTCATCAACGGCCAGGCCCAGCAGTTGCTGGGCTTCAACCGGCACGAAGCCCATCCGCAGATGGGTTGCGGGCTGGTGGATCAGCTGATCGTCTCGGACGTCCAGCAGCTCAAGGACATGAACTGCAACTTCGTCCGGGGCAGCCATTACCCCCAGGACGTGCGGTTCCTGGACCTGTGCGACGAAGCGGGTCTGTGCGTGTGGAACGAGAGCATCGGGTGGCAACACACGGCCGAGCACCTCAACGACCCACGATTCATGGAGCTGCAACTGCAGCAGATCGACGAGATGATCGTTTCGTCATGGAACCGCCCGAGCGTGATCATGTGGGGCATCATCAACGAGAGCCACTCCAACGATCCCGACTGCCGCAAGGGCTACGAGACGCTGCTGGGGCGAATCCGCGAGACGGACCCGTCGCGTCCGGTGACCTACGCCTGCAACAAGTGGAAAGACGACCTGTGCATGGACCTGGCGGACATCATCAGCGTCAACTGTTACCCAGGGTGGTACGGCACGGAGATGGAGGGCATTCCCGAGTTCCTCGACCAAGTCGAGCAGCGGTTCGGCGACGAAGGAATGGACGATAAGCCCATGATCATCTCCGAGATCGGCGCCGGCGCGCTGTACGGCTGGCGCGACGACCACGAAACCCGCTGGACCGAGCAATACCAGGCCAAACTCCTGGAGACCGTCATCCGCCACATGTTTCACGATCGGGACCGGTACTGCGGCCTGGCGATCTGGCTGTTCGGCGATGCGCGAACGTCTCACCAGGTGGGCAAGGCGATCGGCCGACCCAGGGCGTTCAACAACAAGGGCGTGGTCGACGAATACCGCAGGCCCAAACAGGCGTATCGGAAGGTTCAGGAACTCTTCGGCGAGCTGCGCAACCGGTAGCTTCACAGAGGTGACTCATGGGTTTTGACATCCACCACGGTACGAACGTCGGAGGCTGGCTGAGCCAATCCCGCAAACGAGGCCTGGAAAGGCGGGAGATCTTTCAGCAGGTCGATGCCGAGCGCATTGCCGGCTGGGGGATGGACCACATCCGCCTGCCGATCGACGAAGAGCAGATGTGGGACGAGCAGGGCAATCCCCAGCCGGAGGCATGGGAACTGCTCAACGCTGCCCTGGACTGGTGCGAGGCGGCAGGGCTTCGCGTGGTCGTAGACCTGCACATCATCCGGATGCACCATTTCCTTACCGGCAAGGAGTCTCGCCTGTGGACGGATCCTGCTGCCGCTGACGAATTCGCCGACCTCTGG
The DNA here is from genome assembly GCA_964642855.1 of uncultured Planctomycetaceae bacterium. Classification (GTDB taxonomy): domain Bacteria; phylum Planctomycetota; class Phycisphaerae; order SM23-33; family SM23-33; genus CAZXSK01. Next base: position 2,395 of record CAZXSK010000026.1, read on the forward strand.
CGTGACATCTCCGGTCGGCTGGCCGGTCGCAGCACGGACAAGGTCGCCTACGAACTGCTCAATGAGGCCGTCGCCGCCGACAGCGAAGACTGGAACCGGGTATCGCATCACGTGATCGACGCACTGAGGGAGCTCGAGCCGGACCGCACCCTGGTTCTGGGATCCAATAACTTCAACAACGTCATGACGTACGACGAGCTCCGCATTCCGAACGACGACAACCTGATGCTGACGTTCCATTTCTACTATCCCATGCCGATCACGCACTACCACGCGGGTTGGACATCGACCCGCTGCTATGCCGGCCCGGTGAAGTACCCGGGCGTGGCCATCGAAGAAGAAGACTTCCGCCTTGCCGAGGAAGGCCCGGACAAGCAGGAACTCATGAGCTGGAACGACTACTTCGACCGCGACAGGATGGGCGAGCACCTCGCCCAACCCCTGGCCGCCCGCAGGCGGACAGGCTTTGGCATGTTCTGCGGAGAGTTCGGCTGCTATACCGAAGCGCCGCTGGAAGCCCGGCGCAACTGGTACCGCGACATTCTGGATGTGTTTGATGAGCACGATCTGGGATGGTCGCACTGGAACTACAAAGGCAAAGGCTTCGGGTTGGTCGATGCAGACGGAAAGCCAGCGGACTTTGCGGACATCATCATCGATCGCGCGTGACAGCACGTAGCGGACCACCCGGCGGGGAGAAGCGGAAAGGAGTCGATCTGTGCCGACATCCAGAGAGAGACTTCTGACCTGCCTGAGGGGCGAGATTCCTGATTGCGTGCCCGTTGCGCCGGACTTCTCGAACATGATCCCGGCGAGGCTGACGGGCAAGCCGTTCTGGGATCTCTACCTGTACCGCGACCCGCCGATCTGGGACGCTTACATCGACTGTGCGAAGCACTTCGACATCGATTCACTGATGGATAACTACTTCCCTCTGCAATGGCCAAGCGATCCGGTCGACCCCACGCCTTGGGAGACCTTCATCGTCCACCGCAGCGACCGGCGCATCGTCACCCGACGAAGTTTCATGGAAGACGGAAAGCGGCGGTGGGAAGCTCACGTCAAGGTCCACTATCCTGACAACCCCCCGAGCGACGGCATCGACCCGGCTGAGATCCACCTCCCGCCCATTCCCGAACGGTTCGAGCCCCTGGAAGGCGTGCGCCCTGTCGACCGAAGTGTTCGCGGGCTTCGACAGGTCAAGCGGCGCATGGGCGATCAGGGGCTGGTGGGTATCAGCATGATCGGCACGGGCCTGATCCGGGGCGAGAAAGACGTCTACCTGTTCTACGATCAGCCCGAGATCTTCCGCAAACGCATGGAAGAACGGATGGAGACGGTTCACCGACGGTTTGCCGATCTTCAGGCCATGGCTCCGGAGGACCGGCCAGATTTCATCTGCGTCGGCGGCAGCGGGACGCTGGTTTTCCAGACGCCGGAGATTTTCCGGGAGTGGACGCTTCCGGCAATACGCGAGGCCATCGAGTTGTGCTCTTCGATGGGCATCCCCACACACGTGCACTCCTGCGGGCCGGAGAAGGAACTCGTCAGGATCATGGTCGAGCAGACGCAGCTGACGGTCATTGACCCGCTGGAGATTCCTCCAATGGGCGACTGTGACCTTGCCGAACTCAAGCGGCTGTACGGCGACCGAATCGTGCTCAAGGGTAATCTGCACACGACCGACGTCATGTTGCGCGGCACGCCGGAGACGGTCGTAGCGGCAAGCAAACAGGCGATCGATGACGCAGCCGAGGGGGGCAGGTTCATTCTCTCGACCGGAGACCAGTGCGGCAGGGACACACCAGACGAGAATCTTCGGGCCATGGTGGAGACCGCGCGAACCTACGGCCGGTACGAGTAGCGGCTGGCGGCTTCCGGCAAGTGGAACGCGGATGAGCAGCCGTGTTGGGCATAAGAAAAGGCCCTCACGAATCGAAGCTGCTCGCAAGGGCCTGGCTGGATGTTTCTCTGGGGCTGCCCCGCGACATGGACAGCTTCGCGATTCGCAGCCGGACCGGGATGATCGGCGTCGCGGGGGAATATGTCAAGCATTGGGGCCGGAAACCTCTGCAAAATCCGTGACATGCGGCCCCCGGACCCGCGCGCTGCCTTTGACAGGCAAGCGCCGCAGGGCCCGGGCGCCCCCATCCATGGTCGCATGGTACCCCGCCGGCGCCATCCGGCGAGGGAGAATCAAGGACCTCAGCCTCCTGCGGGCATCGGTCGGTCGACCGTGGGGGCTCCGCCCCGACCTTGATGGATCCCCCACAGGGGATCCGGATGATTCAGTGAATCTGTTCCTCCAGCAACTTCAGTACCGTCTTGGCGGACATCGACCGGGCGCCTTGGCTGGCGTTCCAGCGAACGTCTCCGTCCTCGTCGAGGATCTTCTGGAGACGCTGCACGCCCAGAACGACCGACGAATGGTTCTTCCCCATGAACTTGCCGATCTCCGGGAAGCTCATCTGCGTGTAGCGACGGGCAAGAAACATCGCCACCATCCGGGCGGTGGAAACGGTCCGGGTGCGGCGCGATGAATGAATGTCCGCAGGCGTAACGCCGAAATACGCCGCAACTACCGCCTCGATATCCCCCAGGGTGACCGCTGAATCCGTGCGGGCCAGGTATTCGGCCAGCGTCTCCTTGGCCATTTCGAGGGTGATCTCGCCGTCATGGAGCGCTGACAAGGCAGCCATCTTCACGATCGTACCTTCCAGCTCCCGAACTGACGTGCGGATGTGCCTCGCGACGTACAGCAGCACCTCTTCGCTGCAGCGGATCCTCATTGCCTTGGCTCGCCTGCGGAGGATCTCCATCCGCATCTCCTCATCGGGCATATCGATCTTGACTACGATTCCCGAGAGGAACCGACTGACGAGCTGCTCGTTGAATTCGCCCACCAGCTTGGGGTGAGCATCAGAGGCAAGAACGACTCGCGCACCGGCGGCTTCGATCGCGTTGTACGTGTGCAGGAATTCATCCTGAGTGGCTTTTTTCGCCGCCAGGAAATGCACGTCGTCGATCGCCAGCAGGTCCAGGTTCCGGTACCGCTGGCGAAACTGCTCGACATTCCGTTTGCGCAGGGCGGCGAGGAATTCATTTGTGAACTGCTCAGCGGTGACGTACCGCCACCGCATGGGCCTGCCTTCCCGGATGACCTTCGAGACCTGCCTGCAGACGCCCTGCAACAGGTGGGTCTTGCCAACTCCGCAGGGTCCGTAGACGAACATCGCCCCGAAGGGAACATTATGGCCGTTGCCCATTGCCAAGGCAGCCGAGTAGGCAAGCTTGTTGCTCTGTCCGACAACGAAGTCATCCAGCCGGTAACGCACGGGTGCAGGCGAGAGAGGCTTGCGAGGCCTGGCCCGGCCTGTCTTGGCCTTGGTCACGATGTCCGCCTGAGCATCGAGCTGGCGCTTGCGAAGCTGACCGTTGAGAACCGGGTCAACCGTCACGGAAATCGGCATCATCTGTCCTGTAACATCCTCAGCTGCCGAAGCAATCTCCGAGACGTAGTGTCCTTCGATCCAGTTTGCTACGAACGGATTGGGAACAGCAACTTTCAAGTGCCCGTCGTCCAGGGTGACGGTCGTTCCGGAGCGAAACCACGCCTTGAATCTCTGCGGGCCAATTCGCTGCTGAAGCGAGCCAAGAATCCCGTTGACTACACCATCCTCAGCGCGCACCGATTCCGTAGTTGGGTCCATGCTTTTTCCTTCATGCCGCCAGACTTCGCGGCGAGAGTCGTGCAAACATCTCTGGCAATTGCCCGGCGTGTCCCGCTTGTTTCCCTGGCCCCCAAGTTCACCGCCGGGAACGTCCCAATGCGTCTGCAAATGTAAACGCGCTTCGGCAAGTGGTCAATTCAAAACGGCCTGCAACACCCCCACCAAGTTATCCACAAGGCCTAAAAACCTGCGTTTGCACGCGCTTGGGGGTAAAAAAAAAGTTTCGTCCACATATTGTCCACACACACCCTGAACGAAACTTTAACGCTATGCAATTGCTTGACTTATATAGGCATAGCGACGATTCGTCCCGACCATCCCTGCCTGACCGTAGGCCCTCAACGCGAACGTGTTCGCCACGTCCACGGCCAGGGTAAGTGCTTGAAACCCCTCGCTGTTGAGTTGCCTCGCAGCCCCGGTCACCATCCGCCGCCCCAGCGAGAGGCCCCGGAATTCAGGCACAACGCCCAGGTAGACCACTTCCGCATGCCCATGGAGGCATTCGTTGACCAGGATGCATCCCGCCGGTGTACCGTCTACATCCACAATCCACCAGCGTTGTGGCGTGAACACGCCAGTAGCTCTGTGACCTGCAAGCACGTCGTCAATGTCACGCAACCCGGACAGCCCCGGACAATCCATTGAATCTACATATGTCGATTCAATGACCTGCTTCAACTCCTGTTCCCCGTACTCCGCGTACTGCCGGATATGCAGGGGCTCCTCGTAATCATCATCCGGCACAGAAGAAAGGTCCAGCTTCATGTACTGAAGCTCAGCGAGACGTCGATAGCCCGCTTGCTCGAGTACGGGCATGTCCTGCTCAGCCTGCACGTCCGGCAGCGCCTGCACCAGTGAGAGACCTCTACTGAGGGCTGCTTGGCTGACGCGGGAGATCACCGCTGACAGCTCTTCGGCGTCGATACCTTCGGCTGCGGATGGACTCCACATCAGCGAGCCCGTCCGCCCCGGAGAGTGCAGTACCAACGCCGATCCCAAGCCCCGCCTTCCCCGATGCGACCACCAGAAATCCGCTTCGTCCGGCAGGCGAGATACAACTAACGTGCGCAGGGCGCGCACACGCTGAGCATCAGGCCGGCCTGCGTCAAAGCGGCGCGCCAGACAGCGACAGGCCGCCTCCAGCCTGCCCGGAGATACCCTCTCGATAACTGGCTTGCCGATCATGATCGACATCCTACCATCGGCCCGGCCGGTTTTCGACGACTCGGGTGACATGGGCAGAGTTCCTCGATGGCTCTGGCCAGCCGAGTTGCTCGGCTGAAAGGTCTGCCGGGCGCCCCGGAATTGAGCCCGCCGCAACGTTGACTTTCGTGGGGAGATGGCGTACTCTCCGCTGCTGTCGGCCGAGGCCTCGGGGCCTTGGCGACCGTACCGTATGTCTGCCGCAACCCAACTGAACGCGGCAGCGTTGCCACGGAGTTGATGCCATGAAGAAAGATCTCGCACTGGCCCTCATCGCGGCGGCGATGCTGGCCATCGTAGCCGAACGTGCCATCACCGCGCCGGAGCCCGCCCCGGCTCCCCAGAGTTGGGAACTGACCTTCACGCATGACAAGCCTCAGGCCATCGAGGTCAAACTACCCGGACAGGACGAGCCGCAGACTTTCTGGTACCTGCGATACCGGATCGCCAATAACACCGGTGACGACCAGTTCTTCATTCCCGAATTCGCCATCTATACCGACACGGGCGAGCTTGTTCCAGCTGGCAAGGGCGTTCCGCAAGGAGTCTTCGAGAAGATCCAGAAAGTCTACAATGATCCTCTGCTGAAGGACCCGGCCTCGATGAAGGGCAAGGTGCTTCAGGGCGACGACAACGCCAAACGAGGCGTAGCGATCTGGCGGAACTTCGACCCCAAAGCCGGCGGGTTTGATCTGTTCGTCTCAGGCCTCAGTGGCGAGAGCCAGACCATCAAGCTGCCTGCCCCGATCGAAGTCAAGCAGATGAATGAGGACGGCGAAATGGAGACCGTCGAGATTCGGGAGATTACCCTCGTCAAGACTCTGAAATTGACTTACGGCCTGATTGGCGAAGGCAAGGACCGGATCGACCAGAAGATCAAATACGTCGACCAGAAATGGATCATGCGGTAGACCTCCTCTGAACTGCAATACGCTCAATGCCCCCGGTCACGGCGATCGGGGGCTTTTCATTAAGGACCCGAGGCCATGGCGAACAACCCTCTCGCTTCCATTCACGAGAAGCTTGGGATCACTCGCAGGAAGACCGTTGATCGGGACGAGTACGTGCGGATCATGACCTTCCAGCAGGCTGGACCTCCGTTGCTTACAGAGATCTTCGGGCCGCTGATCGGCCTGCCGGAAGAGTGGAAACAGCAGGGAGCCTCGCAACAGGAACTTGACTTCTCGGCCTTTCGATACCGTCAACCGGTATACGCCAACCTTCCGGCCTGGGCTGGCCTGGTTGCAGACCGCACGCCAGAGGTCATCGAGGAGACCGACGCGCACATCCTCGCACGCGACGGAATGGGCAGGCTCGTCAAGCTCTGCAAGGACGCTGCTTCTCTTCCACTGCCGATGGAGTATCCCGTGAAGGCCCACGACGATTGGCTAAAGGTCAGACACTGGCTTACGTTCACCGAAGCCCGACTCGAGGGACCATGGCGGGAAGCCGCCCAAGAAGCCGTTGACCAAGGGCATGTCATCACGTTGACGGTTCCGGGCGGGTTCGACACGCCCCGCCAACTCATGGGCGATGAGTTGGCATGCCTGGCTTACTACGATCAGCCCGAGCTGATGCACGAAATCCTGGATACGATCACGGATACAGCCTTACAGGTCCTCGACCGCGTGACGGCTGAGGTGCCGGTCGACAGGATCTTCGTCCATGAAGACATGGCCGGGAAGAACGGCCCACTGGCCGGGCCAGCGCAGGTCCGGGAGTTCATCGCACCGTATTACCGCAAAGTCTGGGATCTTGCTTCGGACCGGGGCGTGAAGCTCTTCTCCCAGGATTCAGACGGAAACATGATGCCCGTCATCGAATCGTTCCTTGAGGCGGGGGTCAATGTCATATACCCCAACGAGCCAGCCGCGGGAATGGACATCGTCGCCATCCGGGAACAGTTCGGCAAACGACTGGCCTTGGTCGGAGGCATCGACAAACATGTGCTTCGCAGCGGTCACGACGCGATCCGCCGAGAGCTCGAAGCCAAGCTGATCCCCCTGGCCAGGGATGGTGGGATCATGTTCGGCCTCGATCACCGTATTCCCAACGGCACTCCGTTGGAGGCATATCGGTACTATCTCGAAACCGCCTGGGAGATCCTCGACCGTCAGTGAAGCGACTTACAAGTTCCTCTCGAAGCCGCAGAGCCTATGGAAACTCTCCGGACGTATTTCCAAGGATACCAAGGAACAACCAGGGGCAAACGCAAAGCCGTCGGAGACTGTCAAGCTGACTGCCGAGGTGAACTACCACCACTTCGTGCGCGAGCCCTTGGGGTACCTCGGCCGATGAGTAAAATGCTTCCGCTGCCGACGGGACAGGCGCATTCGCACGTTGATGGCCCAGCCACATGCTTCCAGCAGGCTCCGCAGATCGCGGCGCCTGAGCTTGATCCATGCGGTAAGCCCGGCCGGTATCGCCACCACACCCACGGCGACCAGTACGGCAACCACCTTCGCAAGGGTCGAGGTCTCGGCCAGCGTCTTGGTGATGTAGGCCAGGGAAGAGCCCAACGCTGCCACCGCCACGCCGATTCCAGCCACTAGCCCCCCGGAAGGCATCGAACGCCGCCGTTGGGGGGCTTGCTCAGTGGCTTCGTCCTTTGTCTCATCACCCGGCGCAACTTCGTTGAGCATACCCGTGGCCTGGGTGTCGAGCTTTCTTTCTGCTTGGGTTGTCAGCGACTCCAGCTTGCCAGTGATCAGCGCCCAGAGTCTCTTGAACGGCTGGACGATCGCTTCCAGTAAACTTACCGGATTCTCGATGATCTGCATGATCCTGGCGTCGCATGGCAGATTGTCGATGTCGTAGAACAATCCCCTCAGGCCGACCGCCAGATTCCCCCTGCCTCCCGACGTGATTGGCACCGCGACCTCGTATGGTCTCCGGTCGCCTGGCGGAATGACCTGAACGTACATCACGCACATGTTGGACTGGCGAACGAACTGAGCGTGCTCGGCGCGATTCTCTGCCTTGACGGCCAGGTTGAAACGCCGACCGTCCATCACCAGAGATCCGGCCTCAAACAGAGCCCGTCTCCGGGGGTCGTAGAGGTCGGGAAAGCTCACGAAGTTATTCGCCAGCCTCAGCAGGTTGCCCTGCAGCAGGACAAGCTTCTCGCACAGGCGGATATTCTCCAGCACGAAGGCGGTCTCGCCACTCTCGGCCATCAGGGCGCCCGCCCGCTTGGCGTAGTCTCCACTCGCATACCGCCGTAGCGTTTCCAGCCCCAGGGAGTCAACGGCTGACGCGGGCTTCCGGGAGAGCCAGTCAGCGTAGGGGCCAAAGCATTCCTTCACTGTCCGCCACTGGGTGCTGGTGAGCTTCTCAAGCGTTCCTTCAAACGCCGCGGGAAGAACTTCCCGACGGAAGGATTCAATCGCCGGCGCCCAATAGGGGTTCATGGGGGCATCGAAGGGCAGTTCCCGGGTGGATCGCGCCGCGGCCAGCGGAGCCGACCGAAGCACCTCTTCGATCACCGCCGGGTCGTCGAAATCCAATTGCTCAAGCTCCTGCTCGGTCCATCCCATGCGCTGTACAAAACGCTCGTCGAGAGCAGCTGCCTCGCACTGGGCGAAGTACTGGTCGAGCTTCGCACGCACTTTCGAAAGAACCCCGAATGCATCGCTTGTTTCGCTGCCCAAGGGCTGGATGTCGGTCTGACCAGAGTCGGTTGCGGGCTCGCCCTGCTCACGCCAGGCGATGTATGCATTGGCGCTGGCCAGGAAGCGTCCGAGATTCGCCGGGGAGAGTCCACCTTTGCCCGACGGATGGCTGGCCGGGCCAATCGTCCAGATTACGTCCTCGATGAACGTCTGCAGGTCCTGATCCTCACGTGCGGCTTCCGGCAGGATCACCCCGACCTCGCTGACGGGCTGTGACGCGACCTCGACCTTGATGGCGCGGATCTCTTCGATCGTCAAGGGGTCGGTATCGTTCTTGCCCAGTCGGGTAAGCATCTTCTGCAGGCTGGGAACTATGCGCTGGGCGTCAGGGTGGCTTTCCTTCACATCGGCTGTCCGGACAGCGTCCCAGCCGGTGTCCATGCCGCCGTGATAGTCCAGGACGTCCAGCGTCCACTCGATCGCAGCGCGGAGTTCGGTGGCAAACAGACGTCCGTTGCTATCGGTATCAAGCAGTTCCAGGAGGACCGGATCCGCCTGAAGGCTGGTCAGCGGGGCCGAAATGGCCACCCAGAGCTCATCCTGCAGACAAAGAGCATTCTGCAGGTCATCGGCTGAACGTATCTGCAGGTGCTTTGCCCTGCCCAAACGCCGAAATGTCATGCGTCGCGAAGACATGGTACTATCCTCGCCGACTTTTTGCTGCGCCGGCGATGGCCAGCATACTCCCAGATTGTTGGCGGGGCAAGTGTTACGATACCGATGCGTCTCGTGAAGGCGGCTGGTCGGGATCGGTCATCCGGGCCGGAAATCGGAGCGATTTTCCGTAGAACCGGAGTCCGAAACACTTGACAATCTGCCCGCGAATGATAAATTGACGGGTTCTACGATCCTGCAGACACAAGCCCCATGCGGGCAACGATATTCGGGAGCAGACAGATGGCACATAAGAAGGGACAAGGTTCGACCCGTAACGGTCGCGACAGCAACCCGCAGTTCCGTGGTCTCAAGGCATTCGGCGGCCAGAGTGTCCAGCCGGGCAGCATCATCATCCGTCAGTGCGGAACCAAGTTCAAGCCGGGCAAGAACGTCGGTCTTGGCAAAGACTATACGATTTTTGCCAAGGAAAGCGGCACCGTACAGTTCCGAGGCCGATTCGTCGACGTCGTCTGAGGTCCGCGCGCCTCGGCGCGCCGGTTACGATCCACACACGAGGGTGGCCCGTCCGCGGTGCCATCCTCGTTTTGTTCTCACGCATCGCACACATGGCCAGTCACGATTCCGGCAAGGCAGTCTTCATCGATGAGGTCGACATTGTCGTCGCCGCAGGGGACGGCGGCAACGGGTGCGTTGCCTTCCGCCGGGAGAAGTTCATCCCCAAAGGCGGACCGGCTGGAGGCGACGGGGGGCATGGCGGCAGCGTGTATCTGGTCGCCGATGAATCACTCAATACTCTTCAGCATCTGGCTGGCAGGCATCATTGGTCTGCCCAACGGGGCGGACACGGGGAAGGAAAAAACAAACACGGCAAGAACGGCGAGGATTGTCTCGTGCGGGTCCCGCCGGGCACACTGATCTATGACGCGGAAAAGGACGTGCTGCTCAAGGATCTCGACCAGCCCGATCAGAAAGTCTGCGTGGCCCGGGGCGGCAAGGGCGGACGCGGGAACACCCGCTTCAAGTCACCCACCCACCAGGCGCCACGGGAGTTCGAAGAGGGCGAGCCGGGCGAGCAACGGTCGCTACACCTGGAACTCAAACTTATCGCCGATGCCGGACTGGTGGGCCTGCCCAATGCGGGCAAGAGCACCCTTGTTTCCCGTCTCTCCAAGGCCCGTCCCAAGGTGGCTGCGTACCCGTTCACCACACTCAGGCCCTCGCTGGGCATCGTGGAGATGCCCGATTTCCGGCGGTTCGTCATCGCTGACATCCCCGGACTGATCGAGGGCGCCCACCGGGGAGCAGGTCTTGGCGATGAGTTTCTCCGCCACATTGAGCGGACCCGGGTGCTGGTTCACATGGTCGACATCGCGCCATACGACGACCGCGACCCGGCCGAGGATTACCGCGTGATCCGCAACGAACTGGCCGAGTACTCCCCCGCCCTGCTGGAGAAGCCCGAGATCATCGTCGCAACGAAGATTGATCTGACCGACACGCGTGAAAAGCTCGACGCCTTCCGCGATGCGATGGACAAGGAGGTGCTCGCCATCTCTGCCGTCACCGGCCAGGGCCTGGAGTACCTGTCCGAGCGCATCTGGCTGGCGCTGCAGGGAAACCCGCAGGACTGGTCCGCTGAGGAAACCCGTTAGGAGCCCCCCATGCATGCCGACCGCATTCCAAGTGTTCTTGCCTGCGACGTGGGGAACACGCACGTCCGCATCGCCCACGTGGAAGGAGAGAACGTCTCCGATGTACAGACGTTTCGACTGGGTGATCTGGGCGACCTGGGGCGCGCGGTGGCGATCCTCTGGGAACGCATGCCCGACCCCAAACGCGTGGTCGCATCGAGCGTCAACCCGAGCGGGTTGCGGGCACTGGAAGCCGCGATCACCGAGGCCATCGATCAGGATACGCTTACCGTCGGGCGCGATATCGCCTTGCCGCTGACGACCCGCGTCGACAACCCCCAGGCAATCGGCTCGGACCGTCTCTGCACCGCCGTCGCCGCCTTCGACCGTCTGGGCATGGCATGCATCATCGCAGACTTCGGTTCGGCGGCCACCATCGACTGCGTCGACGACGAGGGCAACTTCCTGGGCGGGGCGATCCTGCCCGGCCTGAAGATGGGGGCGAGCTCGTTGGCGAAGGAAACTGCCCAGCTGCCCGAAACAGGTCTCCGCCAACCCGACTGGGTCTTCGGCCGGAACACAGAGGACGCCATCTGCGGCGGGCTGGTACTCGGCATGCGCGGTGCGCTGCGGTACTTCGTCGAGTCCTACGCCACCGAGCTGGGACACTGGCCGGTCGTCATCGCCACCGGCGGTGACGCTGAGCTGGTGTGCGGGGACATCCACGAAGATGAACTTGTTCAGGCGATCGTTCCCGACCTGGGCTTGCGCGGCGTGGCGTTGGCGTACTATCGCTGCCTGCTGAAATGACGCTCCGCCACGATCACCCCGCCACGTGTGCCGCCCTGTTGACGCCCCAGGGACGCGGCGGAATCGCGGTCGTCGCCGTGACCGGACCGGCCTCGCTGGACGTGCTGGACGACCTGTTCATACCCGACCGGCGCGGAGGGCAGACCCGGGAAGGCCGGCTCAGACTGGGCGTTCTGCAGGGATCGGACGGACCGATCGACCAGGCCCTGGTCGCCCGCACACCCGAGGGTTGCGAGATTAACGTCCACGGCGGTCCGGCAGTGGTCGCGGAGACTCTCCGACGGCTGACAGATCTCGGAGTCAGAGTTCTTCACGCACCCTCCGTCGGCATGGACGGCCTGGGCGTTTGTCACCCCGCGTGGGATAACCCCGCCATCGGCAGAGAACTGCTCGAAGCGCTTCCGACTGCAGCAACCGCCCGCGTAGTCTCCGCACTGACCCACCAGTGGTCGGGGGGGCTCAGTGAGCTTGCCTCGATGGACCACCCGTCTGCCGCATCGCTCCAGCGCGCCGCGGAGGACCTCGCTGTGATGCAACGCCTGCTCGAGCCGGCGGAAGTCGTGCTTGTCGGACCCCCCAACGCCGGCAAGAGTAGCCTGGCCAATCTGCTGGTCGGACGCACGGTCAGCATCGTCCATCAACAACGGGGCACCACGCGTGACTGGGTTCGGGAAATGGCAACACCGGCGGGGTTGCCAATCTGGCTGACCGATACGGCGGGTATCTGGTCGCCACCGGACTCGGACCATGGCATCGACCGCGAGGCGGTGCTGCGTGCCCGCCAGCGGGCGCAGCAGGCGGACCTGGTTTTGCTGGTCGAGGCGGAGCAGGATCTGCCCTCTCCGCATTGGCTGGCCGGGCGCAATCTGCTGCGCGTCTCGGCCAAGTGCGACATCCATCCTCCCGCTCCCCATGCCGACGTGGCGGTCAGTTCGGAGACCGGCCGGGGGCTCGAGGAGTTGAGGCAGGCGATACTGGACCGCCTGGGCCTGGGGAACTTCAATCCATCAATCCCACGGGCGTTCACGCAACGGCAGGCGGATCTTCTGGGGCAAACGGCAGACGCCGCCATATCAGGCAAGCGAAGTACCTCGGACAAGCTGCTCAGCGAGCTGCTGGGACGCTGACCGCCGTTGAAGGTCCCTGCCAGCCTGGGTGATCTGTCGATTTTCTGGGGAGCAGGTCTGACCCGAATGTGACCGGAACGTCGAAATCAGTCCATTGGCGTCGCCGGCTGGTTGGTGTCGACGGGCTGGTCGCCTGCCTGACGGCACTGTCGGGCGATCTTACCCCGAAGGAACCAGACCAGCGTGAAGGCCGGGTACGCCAGACCGAACAACGAGCCCAACAGCAGGCTTGGAAGCATGGTGGCTTTCATGATCCGTGCCTGCTGATTGCCTTCGGGCACTTCGAGATTCAGTACGGCCATAAGCATAAGCACGCCGGTGACAACGTTCAGCAGGATGGCCGCGGCAGCGTACAGCAGGTGAAGCTTCCTGGACAGCTGCATCCGGCGCTTGATCAGCGTGATTCCAGCAACAAGCAGGACCGCCGCGATGACCAAGCCTGCAACGGCCCCGAAGGCCTCGATCGAACCGGTCTGCTCTTTCAACGATTCCTGGAATTCCCGAGACTGCTCGTCGCTGAAGCTCGACATCGTCTCGTTGAAGCCGGATGCGGTCATGACGACGTTGATCACGCCGCAGAACAGGCCGAGACTTGCGAAGATGATCGACAGGATACCGATGACCTTCGGCCAGGCGGGTTCCTTCCCCGTGTCCGGTCGCTGAAAATCCGTGCCACCGGGACTCGGCGGCGGAGCCATTCTGGGCAGTTCGCTCATGCTCGATCCCTCACGGAAAGGTCAATGGTCCACCGGCTCGCCCAGGATCTCTTTGCATTGGGCGAGCTTCTCTTGAAGCATTTCGGGGTTCTGCGCTTCGAGACTCAGCCTCAACAGCGGCTCGGTGTTGGACGGCCTGACGTTTACCCACCAGTTGTCGTACTGGCAGGTCACGCCATCGAGATGATCAATCTTGGCATCGGAGAAGACCTGTTCGATCTCGTCCATCTTGGCCTGCTTGTCGTCAACCTGGAAGTTGATCTCCCCGCTGTGGCTGTACCTCTTGAGTGGTGCAACGAGATGGCTGAAAGGCTGGTCCTGTTTGGCCATCAAACTGACAGCCGAGGCAAAGGCGATCGCTCCGGAATCGCAGTTGAAGTTGTCGCGGAAGTAGAAATGCCCGCTCAACTCGCCACCGAAAATGCCGTGTCCTTCGGTAATCGCGCGCTTCATGAAAGCGTGTCCTACGCGCTCTCGTCGAGGCACCCCGCCGGCGTCGCGTACTTCCTCGGCTACCACACGCGAGGAACGCAGATCGAAGACCACCATCGCCCCGGGTGAACGCGAGAGGAAATCGCGCGCCAGAAGCGCCGTCATCAGATCGCAGCGGACGGTCTGGCCGGTTTCGTCAACGAACATGCACCGATCGGCGTCGCCATCCATGCAGATGCCAAGGTCCGCACCGTGCTCGACGACCGCGTCCTTGGTCATCTGCAGGTTCGCCTCGACCAGCGGGTTGGGCGGATGGGCAAAGCCCTGGCCGAGTTCGAAATTAAGCGGCACGATATCCAGGTTCTCCACGTCGCCGAAGACCGTCGGGAACATCTTCCCGCCCATGCCGTTGGATGCATCGACGACAACCTTCAGCTTGCGGGGCAACTCAAGGAACTGCAGCACATGCTCGCGGTACTCGTCCCAGAGATCGACATGCTGAACCTCGACCATCGAGGCGCTGGGCGGCATGCGCTTGAGATTCGATACGATCCGCTTGATCTCCAGCAGGCCGGTCTCCTGGCCGATGGGCTTGGCCTTGAGCCCGGAGATCTTGAATCCGTTGTACTCCACAGGGTTGTGCGACGCGGTGACCTGAATGCCCCCCGCCGCAGCAAGGTGGTTGATCGCGAAGTAGATCATCGGCGTGTCGCAGAGGCCGACGTCCACACACCCAGCCCCGGAGGCACTGATGCCCTCCACCATCGACTCGACCAGCGGCTCGCTGTGGGGCCTCATGTCGTGGCCCAGCACAATCCGGTTGGTCGACGCCTGCCCCCGCTCATAGCCCGAGAGCTTCGTTCGAAGGAACTGGGCGGTGGCATGGCCAACGCGCCAGGCGAGATCCTCGTCCACACCTTCACCGTAGATGCCACGGATGTCGTACGCCTTGAAAACCTTGTCAATGTCCGCCATGGAAAGCCCTCTCAACCTTGGTTTGGACGCGATTAGACGGGATCGGGTCGGCAAATGCAATTCCCGCGTCGGGCAAACCTGCCGTTCTACGTATCAAAACGATTGTAATGGATCACGTCCATTGCCTGGGGCTTTGGTGGACGGTTGGGACTCTCAGCCGGGGTCCCCAGCGACATGACCGACCAGACGCGCAGGCTGTCGGGCACGCCAAGGATCTCACGAAACGGTTCCTCGCATCGCCGGATCGCTCCCTCGATCCAGCACGCTCCGTAGCCAAGATCCACCGCCGCCAGCAGCATGTTCTGCATCGCGGCGGAGGCGTCCTGCACCCAGAACTCCCCGAACTTCGTGCCTTTGGGGTCCATAACGATCGCGATCGCCGCCGGAGCCGTCGACAACGCTCGCGAGAACTCGCGGATCCGGCCCATCACCGCCGGGTCGTCGATCGCCACGAACTGCTTGCCCTGCACATTGCACCCGCTCGGGGCTTCGACACCTGCAGCTACGATCTTCAGCATGTCGTCGCGGCTGACGGCGTCGGGCCTGTACCTGCGAATACTCCGGCGGCTTTCGATGGCTTCGAATACGTCCATGTCGGGTCCTTTCTACTGCAACTGCCCTTCCGGCAACCATGGTATCGCACGCATCCATGGGCGTCGAGGAGTCTACTCCGCGGCGATTACCAAACCGTCGTTCCTTGCGACGATCGTCTGGCCAGGCTGGACCATAACGAAGTCGTCATCCCACTGACCCGAGAACAGCTTCTCCAGCAGTGTCCACGAGCCCTCCCGTCGCTCGAACTTCCAGCCATATTCGTTGGCTCGCCGGCGGGCCTGTTCGATCAGCGACGTCTCATCGCACGTGCCCATCTCCAGGTAAAGCATGTGCGTGTACTGCTGCCGCCAGTCGCCCAGCGTCTGCAGGATGTACTTTGCGTTCTCGGGGCCGTATTTCGCGACGAGTTGCTCACGCGAATCGGTAAGCCCGAGCTTGCCCATCACGCCCTCCCGGCCGTAGGCAGGCATCGCCCCGTCGGCGAAGTCATTGCGTTCCGCCCAGCCGGTAGTCATGTAGTACGTGCCCGGATGGGCGTTGAAGTACTCCTGGTAGGCCTGTCGAGAGCCGAAAAACAGCGTGATGCAGTCATGTGCACGGGGAACTACGAGAGGAAGGTCCCGGGCGCGAACGCCCACCAGCCCGTCGTTGCAGCGTGCATAGCCGAGGAGGACAGCCTGGTAGCCCTCGCCGGGATCCACGGCGTCGATGGCCTGCTGGATCCGTCGAACCATCTCGCCGGTTTCCAGGTCGTGGAGGCCTTTGCACAGAAACTCCACATCCACTCGCCGATCGCTACGAGAGGCGAGCAGGCATGCTTCGCGGTAAAGGATCTCGCACCCGATAAACTTGTAGCGAGGTCTTTCGCATAGGGGGCCGTCGGGGCAGGTCATTCGTCTTCCGCTTCGTCCTCGAAGAATCGTGGCCGATGGGGATCGTCGACGATCGACGGCCTATCAGGCCGGGGTTGGGGTCTGTCCGTGGACTCTCCCTGCCCCTCCGGCTTCGCGTCTCCTTCCGTCTCGACCGTCAGAACGGGCTTGCCACTGCCCTGACGGTCGCGAACGTACGTCAACTGGTGGAAAGGCCGATCCGAGAAGTGCAGAATCACCGTATCTCCGGCATCGAGCAAAGAGAGCTTGCACGACACGGCTTGGTCGCCATGGCCGAGACGTGCCCGGTACACGCCCCGTTGCTCATCCGGTGTGGCCACGCCCGTAATACCCGATGGAGTGACCGAGATCGCCAGCAGGTTTGGATCCTGCATGGACCGGGTCACTTCCAGCCGGCCCGGCCCGGCCTGTTGGATCGCCGCAATCACCGATCTTTGCAGCAGTGGCCTCAGGTTCCTTGGATGGGCTTCGGCGAAGGACCCGATAAGCTCCCCCGCTGGCGGAGCATCGACTCTGTCCTCGAAGGTAGCGTTCACGGCAACTTCTCCAGCCACATCGAGTTCTGCCTGCTGAAGCTCACGCGGCACCTCAAACAACAAGGTCAGTTTCGCCACCTGGCCGGCGTCGAGCGTCGTCTTGAGTGGCAGAACCAGCCGCGGAAGGACCTCGCCCGCCCCCGCAGGGCGCCCCAACGCCCCATAGGCTTCACCATCGTCCACGGCCAGTCGAACGCCTCCCGGAGTCTCGATCGATAGGCCCTCGGAGCCGGCTTTGACCTGGAAGGTCACATGCCAATACACCCGACCTGGCCTGGCAGGCAGATAGCCGCCCGGACCGAAAAAAGCCCGGTGGATCTCGGTGACACGCGCTCGGGCTTTCGATGCTCGCGGACGTATTGGCTCCTTGTGGACGTTGTGGTTCGGATCCCGCTTCGGCGGGTCGTCGATGTTCTCGTTTGCATCCGGGAGCAGGCGATCTTCGTTGGGCTCCGGATGCTCGCCGTCTTTGCCGGAGCCCGCACCTGCGACCTGAATGCCGCCATCCTCCGGGGCACGGCCACCGTCATACTCGTCTCCCCCGCCAAGGCTCGATATCAGAGGCCAGGCAAGGATCATCACCAGCAGCCAGATACCCACCGACGCAAGCACCAGGAAGAGGACCTTCGATTTCGTGGA
>CAZXSK010000026.1:20031-50153 GCA_964642855.1 uncultured Planctomycetaceae bacterium
GGACAACTTCGGGATCGTATCCCTCGGCTGCGATCTCCGAAGCCGTGCGATCTTCCTCGATATACCGATACAGAATCGCGTCAAGCAGTTCGTACGGCGGGAGCTTGTCCTGGTCGGTCTGGTCGGGCTTGAGTTCGGCGCTGGGGGCCTTGGTCAGCACCGACCGGGGGATCCGATCGTATCCTGCCTCTGCGTTAAGCTGCTCAGCCAGCCGATATACCTGCGTCTTGAGTACGTCACCGATCGGGGCAAGCCCGCCGGCCATGTCGCCATACAGCGTGCAATAGCCCACCGAGAGCTCCGACTTGTTTCCCGTCGCCACTGCCAGGTGCCCCTGGGCGTTGCTCACAGCCATCACGATCGTCCCGCGGATACGGGCCTGGACATTCTCAGCAGCAACGTCGGCTTGGGCGGTGTCGATCACCTTCTGCAGTTCACTCTCGAAGGCAGCGTGCATCGACTCGATGGGTACCACGTGATAGGGCAGCCCGCAGTTGGAGGCCAGTTTCTCGGCGTCGGCGAGAGAATGCTCGGAACTGTACCGGCTGGGCATGGCGAGGGTGACGACGTTCTCCGGCCCGATCGCATCGGCTGCCAGGACCGCCACCACGGCCGAGTCGATCCCGCCAGAGAGCCCCAGCACAACCGAACCGAACCCACACTTGGTCAGGTAGTCCCGCAGGCCAAGTTTGATGGCCTTGGAAAGCCTGGCGATCTCCGTCTCGATAGGTTCCAGTCTCGCTTCGGGTTGATCGAGATCTACCACCAGAAGGTCCTCAGCGAAGCTTCGGGCCCGTGCGACGACCTGGCCGTCCGGCATGACCACACAACTGCTGCCGTCGAAGACGAGTTCGTCGTTTCCCCCGACCTGGTTGACGTAAATGATCGGGGCTTTCGCCCTCCGTGCCTGGCGGCAGAACAGCTCCTCCCGGAGCTTCGCCTTACCCATCTGGTACGGACTGGCAGCCATGTTGATGATAATCTCCGCCCCCCGGCCGACCAGGTGGTCGATGGGATCTTCGCCGTAGAGCTCTCTGCCGAGCGCCTGGGAGTCCCAGAGATCTTCGCAGATGCTCAGGCCGATCGATCTGCCGCCCACGTTCAGGCACCCGGACTCGTTGCCAGGCTGGAAGTAGCGCGTCTCATCGAACACGTCGTAAGTTGGCAGCAGAGACTTGACATGCACGTGGCCGACTTCGCCGTCAATCAGCAGCGCAGCGACATTCTGCAACGGCCTGCCCGCGTCGCCAGGTGTCCTGCGAACGTGACCGACCAGCGCTGCAATCCCCCTGCAATGATCGGCCAGTCGCTCCACGCCCTCAACACTGTCGGCTACGAACCGCTCTTTTCCGAGCAGGTCACGGGGCGGATAGCCTTCGACACTCAGCTCACTGAACACAACCAGATCGACCTGCCGGTCCCTGGCCTGGTCGATCAGCGCAGCCATGCGGGCAACGTTCCCGCCGATGTCGCCCACGATCGGGTTATATTGGGCCAGTGCGATGCGCACGCGTTTGACCTCCCCGGGTCCGGAAACAAAATCGGGTCCTCGCGGACCCGCAATGCGAATTGTAACCCTCCGAACCGGGCAAACGCGAAGCATTTCTGCCCTGCCCGCCGCACAGACGCCCGGAGGGTCGCTCGACCCAAGGTGATTGCCCCAGCCTGGATTTCCGAACGGGCAATGTGGGCCAGCCCTATAATTGACCAAGAGTTGCAGAGGGGAGGTCCACCGTGCAGACGGTGATACTGCACGGCACGAATCAGGATCTCCGATACGATGGATATGGATGCGGAAGCGCTGCTGTCTGGCCTCGCATGGCGGGATGTGGGGGCAAAACTGACGCCGCCCCCGCGGATGCAATCCGTGTCGGCGATAACCGAAACGAGGGTAGACCAATGGAACTGATCAATGCCGTTGCGAAGATACGTTTCAGCTCCGCCAAGGCCCAATGCGTGCAGCTGAGCGAGGGATCGGGTGTGCACGCAGAACTGATCTGCATGGAACCCGGACAGCAGTTGACCGTCGAGAAAGGCCAGTGGGTCTACTACGTCATCACGGGGAGGACTGACTTCGCAGCGGGGGACCAATCGCAACAGGCCCCGACCGGACAGATCGTATCGTTCCAGGAAAACGAGAAGCATGTCCTCTCTGCCGCCGGAGAACGCAGGAGCGTCTGCCTCGCCGTGGGACGGGATAACTGAACGAAAGAACAGGCATGGGTACGAAAATCCATCTGAATATCGCCGGCGTTTCGATAGCGGCTGAACTGCACGACAATCCTACGGCCAGGACACTGGCCGGTTCCCTCCCCCTGACGGGCACCGTTTGCATGTGGGGAGACGAACTCTTCTTCTCAACAGATGTCCAGGCCGACCCGGCCGAAGACGCCCGCGAGGAGTTGGAGGTCGGCGACATCGCGTACTGGCCACCCGGACAGGCCGTGTGTATCTTCTTCGGTCGCACACCGGCGAGCGATGGCGACAAGCCACGCGCTGCCTCACCGGTCTCCGTCGTCGGAAAGCTGCAGGGCGACCCGAACACGCTCCGGAACGTTGCCGACGGAGACCGGATCACCGTTTCTCCCGCCGATTGAGCCATACATCCCATCGAACCAGCGGACGAATCGGCAGTAGACCTCTCTTTCCCCAGCCCCCTCGAACCCCTATCATGCCCGCATGATTTCGCTTGCAGACTTCAATGCGGGTGTCTGGCTGGAAGGCGCAATGTTCGTCTGCTTCGGCGTATCCTGGCCGGTAGCCATTCTCAAGACCCTCCGGGCCAAGCGTGTCGAAGGCAAGAGCGTGGGCTTTCTGACACTGATCTTCCTGGGCTACCTTGCCGGGGTCGGCTCAAAGTTCGCCCGCACGGCAGAAACAGGCCGAGGCCTGGAATGGACCGTCGCACTGTTGGCGATGAACGGCCTGTTCGTGGGCGTGGAGATCTTCCTGTACTTCCGCTACCGCAAACGCATGCCTACGCCCCCGCCGGGCGCACCGTAGCGTTTGGCCTGGCCTGACGAAACCCGCGCTGGCCTCAGGCGTTCGCTTCGGCCTGGCGCTCGGGGGCGAGGAGATCCTCGTACGTCTCCCTGCGTCGCACAATCGTCCATCGATCGCCGTCGACCAGAATCTCCGGCGCACGCGTGCGAGTGTTGTAGTTGCAGGACATCGTGAACCCGTACGCCCCAGCCGAGAAAACCGCAAGCAGATCACCCCGCTTCATCCTGGGCAATACCCGGTCCTTGCCGAGGAAGTCCGCACTCTCGCAAACCCCGCCTACGATATCGACCTTCTGGCCATCGCCAGCCTGGAAGTCCATCGACCGCGTCGGCGCCCTTCCGTCGGCCGGCTTGATCGGGTAGATGAAGTGCTCCCCGCCGTACAGCGCAGGCCGGATCAGATCGGTCATCGCCGCATCAACGATCACGAACTTCCGGTCACCGCCCTGCTTGACGTACAGGGTCTGCGCGACCAGGATCCCCGCGTTGCAGGCGATGGTCCTGCCTGGCTCGATGACGACCTCCAGGCCGGTGTCCTTCAGAAGCGGGACAATCTCCCGGGCGTACTCTTCAGCCGGCGGGCTGGCACCTTCTTCGTAGTCAGCTGCATAGCCTCCGCCGATGTCGATCATCCGGACCGCGAACCCCTGCTCGTCCAGCCGCGAGATCAGATCCAGCGCCCGCTTGATTGCCTGCACGTACGGCTGGGCAGAATAGATCGGCGAGCCAAGGTGCAGGTGGACAGCGTCGAGCGTGACGTTCTCGTCGCGGCCGTAGGTCTGGAAGAACCGCTCAGCCCGGTCCAGGTCCACGCCGAACTTGCTTTCCTTGTTGCCAGTCGTCGTGTACGTGTGCGTCCGCGGATCGTAGACGTCCGGGTTCACCCGAAGGGCCGCCCGGACCTGCTTGCCCATCTCCGCTGCCAGGCGGGAGAGATTCTCGAACTCGGCTTCGCTCTCGATATTGAACGCACCGATGCCCGCATCGATCGCCATGCGAAGCTCAACGTCAGTCTTGCCCACCCCGGCGAAAACGATCTTCGCCGGATCCCCGCCGGCCTGGAGGGCGCGGTAAAGCTCGCCGCCCGAGGTCACATCGAAGCCGCTTCCCTCCTCGGCAAGCTTGCGCAGGATATGCAGATTCGCCACCGACTTGATCGAGAAACAGATCGTCGGCTTCAGCGGCGCGAACGCCTCGGCCAGCTTGTTGTAGTGCTCGCGTAGCGTCCGCAGCGAGTACACCCATGCCGGGGTTCCTGCCCGGGCAGCGATGTCGGCCACGCTGACTTCCTCGCAAAACAGCTCGCCGTCTCGGTATGTGAAATGGTCCATGGTTCGCCTCGTTGAGGGGAGTTGTCGGAGCAACTGAAAGCGCGCCAGTCTACCGGCGGATCCGCCAACTGGCAAGCGCACGAAGCACCCACAAAGATGCCCCCGCCCGTCCAGCCGAACGCGGAAAGCCCGTCAGGGCCTGCGGACCAGAAACTTCTGCACCGCTTGGGCGGCGGCTTCTGCCAGCAGTTCGGCCGTGTGAAGACGGGCCGTCTTCTCCGAAGTTCGGGCAGTCACCAACGGCTGAACGGCAGCAAACTCGCCGACCGGCGCGTCACCGGCCACCTGTCCGGCAATGCAAATCACGGGAACGTCCCGCATGCGGGCTTCCTCCAGCACGCCGAAGGGCGTCTTGCCCGATGCGCTGGAAGCGTCCAGCCTGCCTTCCCCCGTGATCGCCAGATCCGCGCCCTTCAGCCGTCTGGACAGACCCACCTTCTCAGCCACCAGCTTCGCTCCGGGCTCGATCTCGCCGCCTGCGAAGGCGACCAGCCCCGCGGCGAGCCCGCCTGCTGCTCCGGCCCCCGGGACCGAGGCGATTTCCACTCCGAGCTCGTTCTCAACGACCGCGGCGAAGTGCTGGAGATTCCGCTCGAGGATTATCACTGTCTCGGGGGTCGCACCCTTCTGAGGCCCATACACCGAAGCCGCACCTTGCGGACCGACCAATGGATTCGTTACGTCCGCGGCGATGCGGATCGTCGTCTCCGAAAGCCTCGGATCGAGGTCGGACAGATCGATGGTACTGATATCGTCCAGCCCCCCGCCGGCCAGGCCGCACACCAGCAACTCACCGGCAGAGTCCAGGAACGTCGCCCCCAATGCCTGGGCGCAGCCTGCCCCGCCGTCGACCGTGGCCGATCCGCCCACGCCAACAATGATCTCCCGCGCACCGGCATCCAGGGCTGCCAGAATCAGCTGTCCCGTCCCGAACGTCGTCGTCCGGAGCGGGTCCCGCAGGTCGGGTGCGACCAGCGCCAATCCCGAAGCCGCAGCCATCTCCACAACCGCAAGGCGCCGGTCGCTGGCGCCCTCGCCATCGGCACGTCCCATCGCGGCAGAAAAACCCAGCTCCCCGGGCAGGCCGGAGCTGTCAGAACTTTCACCCAGCAGGCCGAACTTCGCCCGAGCCTGTGCACCGAGCGGCCCGAAGACGTCGGCCGACGCGAACTCGCCGCCGGTTGCAGCCACCATCGCCGCGACCGTGCCCTCGCCCCCGTCGGCCATCGGGCAGATGTCGATGCGTGCGTCGCTGCAGACACGCAACACGCCCTGGGCGATGGCCACCGCAGCCTCCGCCGCCGGAAGCGACTCCTTGAACGAATCCGGTGCGATTACGACCTTCATGCATACCGCCTTCCGCGTTTCATTTGCCCTTCCGCGTGCGAAGCGTAACCCATGCAGCGACGCTGCCACGCGCCACGCCGACCTTCACCGCCTGGCCGGGCTGGAGCTCTTCCAGCAGCGTTCCAAGCCCTTCAAGATCCGTCACGTAGAACCGGCCGATCTGGAACAGCACGTCCTTCACGCGAATGCCGATCACCTCGGCCGGGCTGTCCTCTTCCACACTGGTCACCAGCAGGCCCCGGTCAACCGAGAGGCTCAGGTCTTTGGCGAGCTCCGGCGTGACCGCACGCACGCGAATGCCCATGAGCTTCGACGCCAGCTTGTTGCCGTCCGGCTTGGGCTTCTCGGCCAGGGTAACGGTGACGTCGAGTTGCTCGTCGCCACGCTGGATCCGCAGCTTCAACTCGTCGTCGGCCTTGCGGGCGAGCATGCCGCAGACGAAGTCCGGAAGCTGCTCCAGCCGGGTGCGGTCCATCCTCACCAGCCGATCGCCCTTGCGAAGCTTGCCCTCCGCCGGCGTTTTCTTCCGCACGTCCGTAACGACCAGGTACGGCTTGCCGCCGTTGTCGTCGTCTCGCTTCTGCTCGATGCTCGCCCCGAACACCACCCGATTGACGCGCTCAATGTCCAGCAGGTTCGCCAGTTCCTCCGTAAGCCCGTCGATCGGAATCGCAAAGCCGATGTTCTGCGCGTCGGCGCGGATCGCCGTGTTGATGCCGATCAACTCTCCCTTGATGTTCAGCAACGGGCCGCCCGAATTGCCCGGATTGATCGGCGCGTCGGTCTGGATGAGTTCGTCGATTCGCACGCCGCTGCGGAAGCGCAACGTTCTGCCCGTTGCGCTGATCACGCCCCGCGATAGCGAATTGGCCAGGCCCATCGGGTTGCCGATGGCAATGACCGTCTCGCCAACCATCAGGTCGTCGCTGCGGCCCAGGGGTAAGTATGCCAGCTTCTTCGGGGCCGGCGCGTTGGCGTCGCCGGTGCCATCGATCCGGTCGGCCGGGTCGATCTTGAGCACCGCCAGATCCTTCGTCGGCGTCGAGGCGATCACCCGCGCAACGTAGCGGGAATCGTCAGCCAGCGTCACGTGAATCCGCTGGGCACGCTGAATCACGTGCGCATTGGTGACGATGTAGCCGTCCGGATGGATGATCACTCCGCTGCCCAGGCTGTGGCGCTCGATCTTGCGGTCGAGCCGTCGCTCGAAGAACCGCTCGAACAGATCCTCCTCGAACAGGCCCAGCGGCCTGACCACTTCGGTCGTGGAGATGTTGACCACCGCGGGTTTGGCTTTGCTGAAAGCGACGACCACGGGCGTGACACGCGGGTTGTTGGGGTCGGGCACGTCGGACTGGCCTGCACTGAGCGAGATGGGCCCCGTCAGCGATCCCAGCACGAGGGCACACACGATCACCGGGATGCGTTTCATAGCTCCAGTACCTCCAGCTTCTTGTCCTTGTACGTACTGCCGACGTTGACAGCGTGGATGTGTCCGACGCGGGCCCGCGCCGGCCAGTGCGAATGCCCGCAATATACGTGCGTCACCTTCGGGCAGTCCAGCAGCGTTTCACCCAGCCGGTCCGAGCCCAGGTACGCCCCGGCGAACGCGAAACGATCGGGCCTGCCCTTCGGCAGCAGGTCGGCGAAGGGCAGGTGATGAAGCAACGCAACGATCTGCTCACATTGCGGGGAAAGCTCGGCCAGTTGCCCGGCCAGTCGGTCGCTCAGCCGACGTGTGAACTCCACATCGTCGAACGGCAGGGAGATCTTCTCGCCGTCGCGCCAGCGTACGCCCAGCTTCCGATGACGCTCGGTAAGCACGTGACGGTGGGCAGCTACCAGGTCGTCCATTCCGTAGTAGATCGCTGCCCCGGGGGAGACCTTCGCACGGTAGAAATCCAGCGGGACCTCCAGCGACTCGTCCCGCAGGGAGTAGTCGTACCAGCCGATCGAGCCGACCAGCCCGACGTTCCCGAGCACCTTCGGGGCATGGTCGAGCACCTCGAACCCGTGCTCCGCACAGACAGCCGGGATGTCGTGGTGATAGCGGGCGAGAGAGTCGCGCCCACCCGGGGTCGTCCAGAGGCAGTGGTTGCCCGGGACCAGCAGCTTCAGGCCGGGAAAGCCGGCGAACAACGCGAGACACTCGCCAAGGGTAGCCAGGTCCGCCCCGGCGGTATCGCCGACCAGTGCAAGCGCATCGGCGGGGTGGTCAAGCACGTCTCGGGCGAGTCTCTCGGTCGCGGCGCGAGATCGGGGGATGTCATAATGCAGGTCGGCAGTGATCAGTATTCGCATGACTTCCTCCGATTATATCCATAGGCCCGCGCGGGTCCAACGGCCTGTGCGGTCCGTCCGAGGCCCGTTTCCGACCGCCTTCAGCCGGTGACGGACGAACGGAACGGGCAGGAAAATCAGTCTCGCAGCGTTTGACAAACCCCCCTGCCCGGGTACCATGCGAGAATCCCCGCTGCCGGACAGGCGGCATGGGAAAGGCAGACCGCGAGGACATGGCGACCGAACGCGAGAAATTCTCCCCCGAGGAACTGGCAAAGTGCCTCAGCCACTTTGACATCGGGATCATCCGCAAGGTGCGGGAGTTCCCACGCGGCTCGCGTCGCGCGCCAAAGGTCGTGCTCGACACCGATCAAGGCCGGTTCCTGCTCAAGCGTCGCGCCCGCGGACGGGACGACCTCGCGAAGGTTGCCTTCACACACCAGATCCAACTCATGCTGGCTGCACAGAACTTCCCCCTGCCACACCTGATCGGCACGAAGCAGGACAACAACTCGATGCTCGTGATGGACGCCGCCGTCTACGAGATGTTCGAGTTCATCGCCGGCGGCACCTACGATGCCTCCCTCGACGCGACGTACCACGCGGGCAAAATCCTGGGCCTGTACCACAAGCTGCTGGAAGGCTTCCAGTGCGACTACGACCCGCCCACGGGCAGCTATCATGACGCCAACGCCATCCACCAGGCCATCCGGAATACCATCCAGTCTCTGCCCCTGGAACGCAGGCCCCCGCAGGAAGAAATCACCGAGATCGTCGGCAACGTGGAACAAGCCTATGGCCGCTGCGCAAAAGAGGTCAACGATCTCGGCCTGCATGACTGGCAGCCCCAGATCGTGCACGGCGATTGGCACCCGGGTAACATGCTCTTCAAGGACCGCCACATCGTGGCAGTCATCGACTACGACGCGGCGCGACTGCAGCCACGCGTGATCGACTTCGCCAACGGCGCGCTGCAGTTCTCGATTATCGGCGGCAGCGAGGATCCAAACTCCTGGCCGGAGTACCTCGACGAAACACGCTACAAGCGATTCATCCGGGGCTACGACGAGGTCAACGTGATCTCCAAGGCCGAAATCCAGGCCGTGCCGTACCTCATGTGCGAGGCGATGATCGCCGAGGCCGTCTTGCCCATCGCGGCGACGGGCAGCTTCGGGCGGTTCCAGGGCTTCCCGTTCCTGCGCATGATCAGCCGCAAGGTCGATTGGATTCTCAGCCACCTGACCGAACTGGTCGGCGTGCTGTAGACCTCCGCCCGTTACTTGTCTTCGACCTTCTCCATCTTCAATGCGAACCAGGGGGTCTTGTCGAAGTCGTCCTCATCGGATGAAGCGAGCGTGCGGGCAATCTTCGGGTGCGAGTCGAACAGGTCGAGCGCAAGCCTCCGTGTGTCGCCCTTCTCCAGCCGAGCGACATCGGTGTGCTTGCGATCGCGGATCAGCCAGTGCACCACCACGATCTCGTCGGACTCGCACTTGCCCTCCAGCACCTTCTCGACCTTCCAGCGAATGTAGGTCAACGCTTCCTTGTAGGGGGCTATCTGCTTCGGCGTCAGCACGGTCGATGTTCGCAGAACCGTCGCGCGAACCACGCACTTGCGGTTGTCCTCAGCCTCGGTAGCCTCGGGCAGTTGCAGGCGCTCGGAGAGTGCCCCGGCCTCCGAAGCCGCCCGGGTGCCGGGATGCTCGCTGCGAATCTCCCCGACCAGCTTCACCAGTTTCACCAGGACCGCCTGGTTGACCTGGAAGTACTTCTCATCATCGAACCTCGCCTTGGCCTTGCGGACCGGCCTGAGTTTGGACACAAGCTCGCGCAACAGTCGAAGCTCCTCCGACGCGGCCAGCTCTTTACGGAAGTCCGGATCGGTCATCGCCTTCTCCGCCTGCTTGCCGATCGCATGCCCTGCGAACAGGTCTGCTGTCTCGCGGTAGACCGCTGCCGCCTGGGAGGGATCGTCCGCCCGTTTGGCCTCGGCGAGTTTCCGCTCGCCCAGCGCTTCGAGCGCTTCGATGATCCGCCTGGCTTCGGGGCTGTCGCTGCGGGCAAGCTCGCGAAGGATCGGCGTGTAACACGTCGCCCGGGAAACCTTCTTCCTGTATCCCTCGAGTTCGGTCAGCTTGAGATGATCGATCGGGCTGGGCGATTCCAAGCCCCTCGCCGCCGAGGGCAGCCACAGGTGCGGCACCCGCCAGCTTCCCTCCAGCTGCTTCAGCACGACCATCTTCTTCGAGGGGATGTGCACGATCACGGGCTTGTAGCCGCTGCCGAACCGCGCGACAGCCGCGCAGAAGTCCGGATGGTTCGACCATCGGGGCGTCTGCCATTCCTTGCTGCCGCGAGGGTTCTTGATCTTCCAGAGTTCCTTGCCGTACTTGTTGCGGATGCCGAAGGTATCGTGGGGCAGGTAGAGGTACATCATGCGGTACGTATTATCCGGGCTCATCGTACCGTTGCACGCCTGCCTCGGGTGGACCTTGTGAACCTTGTTCTCGGTCAGGTCGATGATCGCAGCCGACGCGTACGCCTCGCCGAGATGACTGCCGTCCAGGCTCAGCCCCCCGTCGGCCGTCATGTCGATGAGCTTCCGCTGCTTGCCGGTCTGCAGGTCGTAGAGATACGTCGCTCCACGACCCCGACGGAGGCCGTTCTTGGAATTGCCTGTCTTGTATACCACGCACCGATGTCCGCTCTGGGGATCCAGCCACCAGATCGGCTCGTGGACTTCCTTGACGTTCTCCATGATCCGTCGGCGCCGACCGTCCGGGGTGTACACGAACGCCTTGCCGCCGCTGGAGCGCAGGATCTCCCTGCCGTCCGGCGACCACCAAGGCCTGGAGTGGGTGAACTTGCCCGGCTTGACCAGCAGATCATCCTTGCCGACGACCACGTCGGTCCGCAGTGTCCAGAGATCGAGAGTGACCATCTCGTCGCCCCGCGTGGCCACGATCTTCGCGCCGTTGGCATCGTCCCCGAGCAGCTTCCTGACCTCCCTCACGTCCGCATCTTCTGCCGATGCACAGAAGGTCAACAGGGCAAGGGCAACGATCATCGAGAGGATCTGCAGCTTCATGACTAGGCTCCTGGCAGGCCTGGACGGAACGGTTGGCGTCTGCTCAGTGTAACACAGCTGGCGTGCGTACCGGGCCGCGGAAGACGCGATTTGCCCCGCGATCAGCGACGCTGGGCGGATTCGTCGCGGGCGTGACAGAAGGGGCACAGCGCCGCAAGCGGACATCGATCGCAGAGGGGGTCGTGGGGCCTGCAGAGGTCGCGCCCGTGGGCGATCATCAGCACATGCAACGGATAGCGGGATTCCGGCGCGATCAGCGGCGTGAGAATCTCGTGCGCGTCGGAGGCTGAGACGTTCGGGGGCAGAAGCCCCAGCCGCACGGACACCCGGTGCACGTGCGTGTCGACCGGGAAGACGGGCATGTTGAACGCGAACAGCAGCACGCAAAGGGCGGTCTTCGGGCCGACGCCATCGTAGCGGATGAGATGATCGTACGCCCATTCCGGGCTCATCGAAGCCAGGGAGTCCAGAGAGATCACCCCGTGTTCCCGGCGGATGCGCTGCAGGACATTGCGGATTCGCGGGGCTTTGGTCTGGCTGAGACCACTGACACGGATGCAACTTTCGATCTGCTCAACCGGTGCGTCCGCAACGGAGTCCCAAGACTCGAAGGTGTCCTTGAGTTCGGCAAAGCCGGCCGAGGCGTTCGCGCTGGACGTGTTCTGCGAAAGAATCGTGGCGATCAGGGTATCCACCGGGCTCTGCCTGGGTTTCTTGCGGACGGGCCCGTACCGACCTTCCAGCACCCGCAGGACCTTGCGGATCTTCCTGCGGACATACCCGGGCTTGGTTTGCCGGGCCCACTGGTTGGCAGCCTGGCCGGCCTGGTGGGCAGCGGGCCCATCAGGTTGAAACCGACCGAGTGATTCGCCGTCTCTGTTACGCTCAACACCGTCGACGCCCATGTCCTCGCTCCGCAGACACACAGAATACTTCCCCGGGACGCAGAAATGGCGGAAGATCCGAGCGCGTCCCCTGCCCGTCCACTGTAACACAATCGGGGGATCCGGGTTGCGATCAACAGCCCTTGCAGAGGAAAAAAACAGAGGTCCTGCGGGAATTGACCCGCAGCCAGGAGATTATTGCGCAAGTCCTGGCCGGGAAAGGTGGTAGACGCTCTGCCGGACCTATCGCTGGGAGTCGGAGCGGACGAACGTCGAGCTCGAAGCCCGGGTCCGCGCCGCTGCCAGCGTGCGGTCGATGGCCTGCCGGCTCCACGAGCGGCTCTGGAGCAGCGGAGCCACGTATGCGGCGACGAAACGTCGGGCGCCGCTGGACATGTGTCCGCCGCTGTTGCCCATTTCGGCCATGGCGGGCTCCCAGGGCACCTGGTACAGCTTGCGGTAGGCTTTCCTGCGGGAACGGAACGCCCCGGAGGGAACGTCGAATCCGGTCTTTCCGGCCGAGGCGGTGTGCTTGCCGTCCATCGTACCGGCCAGTGTCGTGCCCAGACCCAGAAGCAGCCAATCGTTGGAGGAATGGAAGTTCACGATTCCACCGCGCGAGCTGGTCAGCGCCCGGTCGAGCATGTACTCCGGTGAGAGGCTGGGCGCGATCATCACGATGCCGTCGATCTCGATGCCGGGGGGCAGCCCCTCGGCCGTCCATGCAGCCATTGCTCCCCCGCCGCTCTGGCCGACGATGTACACCGGACGGTCCGGATACGCCGTGCGGTACTTCACGATCCGGTCAGCAAGTTCCGTCGCCCGCCTGCGGTTGCGGTACTCCCCCCGCTGATTGATCACCAGGCCCATGGGCACGGCCCAGCTGTAGTTCTCAATCGCCAGATCCACCCCGCCCTCATCGAGACCCCTGCAGATACTCTCGGTAAGAGGTCCGCGGCCTTCGATGCCCGAGAGCACCACGACAAGCCCACGTTCGAGACGGGTTTCGTTGACGTAAGGCTGGGCTGTGGATGCACATCCGGCGAACCCGGCGCACAGGACGATGGCGGTGATCAGTCGTTTCATGGCATAGGCTATATCGACCGGGAGGAAGGGGTCCGCCACTAGCGAGGCGGAAACTTCTAGTGGCCTGTGGGGTCCCGGCAGACAGCGCGCAGCCGAAGTGATCCTGCTGTAGATGGAATTATCTGTCAGTCACAGACTTACGCTGGGATGAGATCTGCGTATCCGTCCCGTCAGCAAGGTCCAGAACGTTCTCGATGGTTCGCTCGTCCCACTGGATCGGGCCAACAAGAGGCGCAACGTACGAGGAGACAAAGTTCTTCGCGGAGGTTGATAAGTGGCCGCCTGCATGACCCTTGCGAATCATTTCGGGCTGCCAGGAAACCTGGTGGAGCTTCTCGTATGCCAGGGCACGGGGCATTCCGTCAGGACGGGAGAACCCCACCATCCCTGCCGACTCGGTCAGTTGTCCGTCCATGGTGCCGGCCAGGCGGGTCCCGAGCCCCAATATCAGCCAGTCGTTCTCCGAGTAGAAACTCACGACGCCCTTCTCACTGCGGTACAGCGCGTCGTCGAGGGGGTAGTCAGGCGACAGCGCGGGCGCCAGCAGCACCACGCCCTCGATCCGCACGTCGGGCGGCAGGCACTGGGTGGCCCAGACCGCAATCGCCCCGCCGCCGCTCTGGCCGACGAGATACACCGGCTTGCCCGGATGCTGAGCACGGTACACCATGATGTGCTCGGAGAGCTTGCGTGCAGCCTCCCAGTTGCGCTGCTCCCCGCGAAGGTTCGTCCACAAAGCCATCGGAATCGCCCACTGGTAATTCTCGATCGCCAGATCCACCCCGCCCTCGTCGAGCCCGAGGCAGATCGTGTCGTTGAGCACACCCCGGCCCTCAATGCCAGAAAGCACCAACACCAAGCCGCGGTCCAGCCTCTCGTCCGTAACGTAAGGCTGCCAGTTGCACCCGCCCAGCAGGACCAGACCGGCCAGCAGGACCGTTGCGATGGGTACGTAACGTGTCATGACCCCGATATGATAGCATCTCATCGCAAACCATAGAACCCCTTCCGGCTGAGGTTTGTGGTAACCTGCCCCAACGGTCAGTCGTTCCGAGTTGACTGTCGCGCCGCCCCGGCTGCGCTCGGCGTCTCCCGCATGCGGGCGGCTGAAACCATCGCCAGCAGCCCGCCCCCCGCGACGGCGATGAACAGAATCTCCATGCCCACCCAGTTCTCCAAAATCGCGGCGGCCAGTGGAAGCAGCGTCAATGGGCTCGTGATCGTGTTGAGAAACGCGAGATAACTCGCCCTGCGTTGGGGCGGCGCCTGGGTAATCAGGAACCGCTGGCCACCGATGATGATCGCGCGGATCCCCAGGTTCAGCAGCGCCAAAGACAGCAGGTACACGCTCAGGGGAAGCGTCAGATGCTGGCGTACGCCGGGGATCGGGCTCGCAAAGCCCTCGGGCAATGTCACCGCAAGCAGCGCCCCCAACGGCGAGAGAACCAGGAACACCCCGCCCCAGATCATCGTGCCGCGCGAGCCCCGAAGATCCGCGACCTTGCCCCACAGGGCGCTGCCCACCACGCCGGCCAGTTTGAACGTTGCCACCAGAATGCCCCCCAGCACGGCCAACCCACCGGCCGATTCCTCCAACGCCAGCCGCTCGCTGCCGAACGGAATGAAGAACACCAGCCCCAGGTAGCAGATGCGGAAAGAAATCCGCGACCAGAAGTAGCAGCGGTAGTTGTGGTCGTGACGCATCCAGTGCATCCCCCGGGCCAGCGATTCCCGGAGCGTGGTCCGGTTCCGGGCCGAAACGCCGGGCTCTTCGCGACAACCGCACCAGGTACTCATGTCCACCGCGATGAGAATCGTCCCGATGATCGCCAGCACCACGTAGTTGACCGGCAGGTGCACACCGGAAAGGATCGGCTGGACCACCAGCAGGCCGGTGATGATCGAAACGCCCCCGCCGAGGAATTGGCGCATCCCCAGGAACGAACCGACCCGATGGGGCGCGATCAGCCGGCCTACCATGTCCATGAAGATCACGTGCCCCGCCCCCCCGCTGAGCGAACAGACCAGCCACGCCAGGTAGAACAACGTCAGGTGCAGGGCGTTGACATCGGTCGCCAGCAGAACCATCGCACCGACCAGCGCAGCGAACGCCCCCACCCGCAGAAACGTGATGAGTATGAAGTAAGGCCGCCGTCTCGGCCGATGCTCCAGCCACACGCTGGCGAGCAACTGGATCGCCATCGCCCCAGCCTTGTTGATCGCCGGGATCAGCGCCACCAGAATCGGCGAGCGGGTCAGCGCGTAGATCAAGCCACCGAGGATCAATTCCGGA
The DNA here is from genome assembly GCA_964642855.1 of uncultured Planctomycetaceae bacterium. Taxonomy (GTDB): domain Bacteria; phylum Planctomycetota; class Phycisphaerae; order SM23-33; family SM23-33; genus CAZXSK01. The sequence goes on from CAZXSK010000026.1 coordinate 35,343, forward strand.
TGGATGAAGTCCCTGGCCACGCCGGCGAACATGCCCGCCGTGACGCCCAGGAAATGATTCCGCCTGGCGTGGGGCGCATTGTCACCGAGCGTTCGAAGGGCTTCGACGGGTTGTGCTGCCTGACTGCTCATGCCGGGGAGCGGCGGGCTTCACTTCCCCCGGGCTGAAAGATGCCTCCCTGCCGCAAGAAGTATCCTATGCATTCCTGTCACCCCCGTCAAATGCACTGATCGTTCTGCCCGGCAGGCAGGGCTCCCGCCCAGGCAGGCTTACTTCTTACTCACCAAGCCGCGGGGACCGGGCCTCCTCGGGACAGCCCCCGGGCGTGGGGAATGGCTTGTCCTTTTCGCCAATGCACCATACGTACCCCTTGGTCCGCATCAGCAGGCGGTTCGCCTGGGCGTAGGGACTGGCGTTGGAAACCATGTTCCCGCATCCCACGAACCGGTTGCGAAGCATGAACGCCTTGTCCTCCAGCACCCGCAGGTCCCGCAGGCAATTGCGCAGCTCCGACCTCCTACCGGTCTCCAGGTGCACCACCGTCGCATCGACATACCCGTCGGGCTGGCCTTTGCGGTCCCAGAAGCTCCCGCAACGAAAGGCGATCAGCTTATCCCCGGCGATGATCGGCGAGGAACTCTTCACGCCCACCTGGCCGGAGGTGATCTTCTTCGTTTCGCCCGTGCGAAGCTCCATCGCCAGCGCCCCTTCCCGCGACGGATCCAGGTACACGTAGCTGCCGTCGGAGACCGGACTCGCCGAGCCCTTGTGCCGACTGGCCGTGCGGTCCCAGAGCTTCCGGACCTTGACCTCGTTGGGACTGACGGCCTCCATCTGCTGCACGCCGAACCGGCCCGGACGGTTGTCTCCGCTGGTCAGCCAGATGTACAGGTCGCCGCTTACAATCGGCGTGGCCCCCTTGGCCATGTACTGCAGGCCTTTGCCCACCACCTTGCCGTCGGACAGTCGATAGATCTGTCCGCCCCCGTCGATGACGACCTCCAGCGTATCGGGCCCCCATGGGCAACGACGCCGGTCTCGGACTGGCCGCTTCGGGAGTCTGCCTGCAGGAGCGCCGATCGTGATTTCGCCCCTTCTTGCGGTAAGGATTTACCAGGCCCCAGCGCTTCTTGCCGGTGGCCTTGTCGTACGCGCGAAGTTCGCAGTTCTGGTAGACTACCAGCGAGTCGCCTTGCAGGAACGGCGACGCGACAAAACGGGTGTGCAGCGGGCCGGTGTCGGAGTTGTCAGCCGGATGGTCCCAGACCAGCCACTTCTTGTTGCCCTTCAGGTCATAGCAGGCCACGGCGTTGTTGACGGTGGTCACGTAGACGTTCTGTCCGTCGCTGCAGGGCGTGGCGAAACTCCAGGTCGTGTAGCCTTCCCAGTTGTCGGCGAACCAGATGTCGTAGGTCTTCTGGGCCTTCAGCCAACGGGCTTTCAGGGGCGGCTGGGGCTTGCCCCGCATCTTGTCGGACTTGTTCCGTACCCGAACGACCTCGCCATTGCAGGCTGTAAGAACCGCAAAGCCGTTGTCGTCCTGCCACGTCTTCAGCCGACGGTATTCCTTGCCGAGATCCTCGTCGGCGAGAATCTTCTCGTGCTCCTTCACCATCGACTCGTGATCGGGTTTCTCGAGGATCTTGTGCTGCTTGATGTCCCGGTACATTCCGCGAGTCGAATGCCCCGCAGCCTTGACCTTCTTCTCAAGCTCGATCACAGCCAGTCGCCAGCGGGAATACTCGGCCCACTTGTCGCGCCAGAATTCGATCTCCTTGCGGGCGTTGTCCCGCATGTCTTCCGGCATCGCCTCGGTGTGGTCCACGTGACGTTTCCAGAGCACCCTGCCGTCGTGAATGCTCAGGCAGATCAGCCACGCCGGATCGGCCGTAATGAAGACCTTCTCCCCCACCACGATGGGCTGGGAGAACCCAGCCGGGACTTTTGTCTTCCAGACGATGTTCTCGCCGGTTTTTGCGTCCCAGCGATCGGGAACCGTCGCGCCGGGAAAACACCCCGTCCCATCACCCCGCCAACCGACAGGCCGGAGACTAGACGGGTAGAAATCCGCGTCGGCAAAGGGGAGCTCGGCCTCGCCTGCCCGTGCAATGCCTGCAACGGTCAGCAAGACGAGAAGACAAATCAATCCTGTCATGCAGCGGCAGACCGAACCTGCCATCGGAGATCTCCTGAATGCGGGACGAACGCTGGCCTTTCTGTATGGAATCCGTCGACCGATGAGGGGTTCCGCATTAACGCGATACTCGCTTCTCCAGCACGATACTCGCCATGTCGACGCGGTATCCGGCGTGGCCCGCGCCGTTGACGACGAACTCCAGCGGCGTACGAGCCTTCAGAGACTTGACCGGAATCTCCAGCATCTGAATCCGCGTGACGTTGTCTGCCGTGTACGCTTTGGGCAGCGTCAGCTTCGTGTCGCCCACCTTCACGCCCGCCTCGCCGGCCGCAACGCTCTCCACAACCACCCGCAGCCACGCCCGGCTGGCATTGCTCAGCCAGTCTTCATCCAGCTTCACAGCGGTCTTCACCGGCTTGTCGTCGCCTGCCACCTGCAGCAGGATGTCCGGCGAGAAGAACTGCCTGCGCAGGACCTCGTCGGTTTCCGTGACATCAGCAGAGAGGGGCAGCTCGATCTTCCACGCGCCGCGACCCTGGATCGACACGCCACGGAACGTCAGCTTCGTCTTCCCGTCCGCGGAGACGTCCTCGCCCGGCCTGCTGATGCGGTAGTCGTCGCGATCGACGTGCGTCCGCTCGGACCGGCCATCGGCGAAGGTCGTGCCCGTGGGCGCCCGTACGACGATGTCCACCTCGCGATCTTCGCGATGGTCGTTGAACACCACGACCACCAGCTTCTGCCTGCCGTCGGAGTTCGGGGGCATGGCGTTGGGGTCGGTGCCGTCGACGCTGGCGACCATCCACACGTCGGGGTCGCTGGTCTGGCACTCGACCAGCCTGCCCCGCAGGTTCCGGACCAGTCCGTAGCCCACGTGCAGCGCCTGGGGGGTCTGGGTGGGGTGGATCATGGTCCTGCCCCTGGCCTTGTCGGGCGTCTGGTACGCGCAGTACACCACGTCGCGAAGGTTGTAGGACATCCGCCGATACTCGGTCGCCCGCCGGGCCTCAGCGGAGGAACTCACATTGCCGCGCGAAGGCGCGTCGACCAGGTCGTTGGTCTCGGTGTTGTAGCTGTAAAGCCACTTCCCGTGCTTCGTCACACCGTAGGCGGTGAGTACCTCGTAAGTCCCCGGCATGGCGGTGACGTCGCCCTGGTAATGGTGCTCGTGAATGCCGTCAATGACGTCGATGTTGCGATCGATGGTATTCTTGTACAGCAGGTCCCAGGCGGCCCAGTGGTCTTCGTTCCAGCGGAAGCCCCAACCGGCCAGCGTCGTGATCTTCGGGTTGTGCTTCTTGACCTCCGACGCGATCACGCCGTACATGCGGTCGTAGATCCACCCGTTGCCCTTGCCCGACCAGTAGGTGAACGCGGTTTCGTCCTCCACGCGAAGCCGCCCCTGGTCATCCTTCCGCCAGACGAAATGGGGCACGATCGGCCCGTCGTCCAACGCGGGGTTTTCCGCGAAGACCTCCGGGGCGGCGACGGTCAGCAGGCTGCGATTGAGCACCTTTCGCTGGTAGTCGCTGAGATCGTCCTTGCGGGCGCCGGCGAGCAGGCTGGCGACCCTGGCAGGGAGTTTTACGTCGTTCCAGTGTTCCGCCGTGGCGAGCGACTTGCTGTCCAGCGCACGGCTGAGGTCGCGGACCACCCGGCCCTGAACGCCGCGATCGGGTTCGCCTGCATTGGGGTCGTATTTCTGCCAGTCCCGGTTCCCGGAGAGCGTATCGGCCACGAGCTCCCCGACGGGGTCTTTCCTGCCCGCCAGTTCAGCAAGCTTCGGCCAGCTCAAGATATGGCTGCGCTCGATCTCGGGCGAGATTTTCAGCCTCACCGGCCCGCCCTCTTTCGCAAGATCCCGGCGATAGTAGTGCGTCTTCAGATTGACTCGATCCTTGCTGCCCCAGTGCAGGTAAGGCTCGTTCCAGAACTCCAGCACCACCTCGCCGTACTTCTGGAAATCGCGAGCGTTATCCGAAAGGCTCCGCGCAAAGCCCCGGAGCTGGTCCTCCCAGCCGTTGGAGTTGGTGAACATCGTAGCCGGCTGCTTTCGCTCGCCGAAGCAGTTGATGTAGAACATGTCGCTGGGCCCGTGGTCGGGGCGAGGCTTGATCAGCCCGGAGAATGTCGCCTCGATCAGCGCGCGGTTGTACTCGTAGAGCTCCACATCGTCCTTGTCCTTCTTCCGGACGTTCGCCACGACCCCGTCGGGCAAGTCGATGCCCTTCCACGCTGCGGGATCGTAGAGGTTCTCGACGCCAAGCAGCCGATCGAGAAACCCGCGCAGCTCTCGCGGCGATACATTCCCGTCCCTTCCCTTCCGGTGCTTGTCGAGGTCGAAACGCTCGAAGCGGCGTTTGAATTCGCCCTCGTCCACGCGCGAGTGCAGGTAGTCCACAACCGCTCGGTACCGGTCGACCTTGCCCGCGAAAATGTCCATCAGCTTCGGCCAGTCGGTGAAGCAGGACGTGTGGAAGTGATACCAGTTCTGCCACGGGTTGCGCGGGTAGCTGCGGGCGTAGAGATGACGCTGGCAGCCCGGGCGGTACTCCTGGGGCATGTGCCCGGCGAACCCCCCGAACAGACCGGCCGGGATCACGTTGTGGCCATTGACGGCCAGCATCTTACCCGTGCAGGTCGCCTGGGGCGTTACGGGATCGACGTCGGGTTTGTCCGTCAGTTCGATCTTCCGAAGTGCAAAGGCCACCTCGCCCACGCCCAGCGGATTCACCACGCCGATCGCAAGGTGCGAGATGCTCGACAGGTCGATCCGGTAATCTTCGTCGACGTGGCTGCCCGGGGCTACCCACTCGGCCTCGGAGAAGTCGGCGAAGTCGATCTCGGCGGTGTGGGTCCGCCCGGCCAGGGGAACCGCCGATCGGACGTAGTACCAGCTGCCGTCGAGTTCGCGAATCCACAGCGTGACGCTGGCATCCTGCCGGGGCTTGTCTGTTCCGACGGTCACGCGCACGCCCCGGTAGTCCGACAGATCCGAGACGCGGGGCAGCTCCTGCACCGCACAGCGGAAATGGTTCCAGTTCACCCGGCGGGTGCCCATGTCAAACCGCATCGCAACGCCGTCCTCGCCAGCCTGGCTGCCTTGGCTCCAGGTGCCCGGCAGGTGCGTCGGGCTGATTACGCCGCGAACCTTGCCGGCCATCTCTTTCCTTCCGCCGTCGGGGTGTTTGATCGTGGCCGTGTAGGTGCCCGTCGCCTGGCGAAGGCCGTCCTCGCCGGCCTTGTGGTACGACACCTTGAACGCAAGCTCGATGTCCCGCTTCTTGCCGTCGGCGGGGACCCAGGCATCGGGATGGATGGTGATGTGGACCGTCCCGGCCAGGCTGTCGTCGCCGGCTTGGAGCTTCTCCGCCTCGACCGTGTGGTTCATCTGGTTGTAGCGGATCGCCCTGCCCATTACCGATCGCCACTCGCCGGCCGCCCGGAGGATGTCCAGCTCGAAGTTCGCCGGGCTCTTGGACCTCGGGAGCAGGCCCTCGACCAGCAGCTTTGCCCGGAACGTCTCCGCCGAAACGGGCGGCAGATCGAACGGCTTGCCGGTCAGGTCGGTCGACTTCGGCTTGGCGCCGGCTTCCGCGTCGGCAGCGCCGGCTGTCTGCCCCCCCGGCCGGCCACATGAAACCGTCAACGCGATCAGCAGAACACACCATATGGGTTGAACAAACCTTGACATCGCTGCTCCTTCACCTGCTCGAGATTGGTTAGGCTGGCCCGACCTTGCTCCCTGTAACCCTGCCCGGGGCGATGCGTTCCTCTGGGATGCCGCGCCGGGCGACAATACAGGCCCGCCCGGGCAAGCGTTCCAAGAGAGAATGGGAACAACAGCGGAAGCTGCTCCGGGAAGGAGGGAGATCCCTCAGCCGCGGGGGTGGAACTTCTTGTGGATCGCCTTCAGACGATCGGCGTCGACGTGCGTGTAAATCTGGGTGGTGGAGATATCGGCGTGGCCAAGCATCTCCTGCACGCTTCGCAGATCGGCCCCTCGTGCCAGCAGGTGTGTGGCGAAGCAGTGGCGCAGCGTGTGGGCGCCGACAGACTTCGGCAGCCCGGCCCGGCTTGCGTATCGACGGACCACGCGGAAGACCGCCTCCCGCGAGATCCCCTTGCCCCGGGCGGAAAGGAACAGCTCCGGGCGATCGTCACCGGGCGAGTGCTCGCGGCGATGGGGCAGGTACTCATCGACCGCCCGCACGGCACGCTCGGCTGCGGGGATGATCCGCTCCTTGCTGCCCTTGCCCAGCACCCGTACCACCCCCAGGCGGCGGTTGACGTCGGCGAGCTTCAGCCCCGCAAGCTCCGACGCCCGCATCCCGGTGGCATAGAGCATGGCCAGGATCGCCCGGTCGCGGAGGCAGTGGCGGTCGAGTTCGGGATCGGGCGCCTCGAGCAGCTTCTCCACGTCCCGGGGGTCGAGCACGGTCGGCAGGCGCGACCACTTCTTGGGAGACTGCACGCATGCGGAGACGTCCTCTGGGAGAATACCCTCCATCGCGAGAAACCGGCAGAACATGCGTACCGCGGCAAGGTTCCGCGCGACCGTGCTGACAGCCAGGCCGGAACGCTTGGCCTGCTTGAGGAAGCGTTCGATATCGCCGGCCTGGAGATCCTTCAGCGACGGCAGACCGGTTTCGGCCAGGTGATCGAGAAATCGCTTGAGGTCGCGGTGATAGCCCTTGCGGGTGTTAATCGACAGACCGCACTCGACCTGGAGATAGTCCAGGAACGCGGTCAGCCGACGAGCGGCTTCAGGAGGCCACGCGCAGCTTCGCTGCGACGGGGACGACTGCGGGCAATTCGCCGACATGGGTTTGGGCGAGAGTCTGGTAGACCGGGCAGCGGCTGTACTGACCCGCGCAGTGAGCGAACGCGGTGACAATCTCACGCAGGGTCAGGTGCGCCGAACATCTCGGATCCGACGAGTTCACAAATGGACACACGGCTCGATCTCCTGCCATCCTTGGCATTTGCGATTGGGAAGCCTTCCGTCTCCACCGGCTCTATCGGTCTGATCGCGAAGCTCGCTTGAGGAATTCCCCCCGCTGGGACGGGGAACTTCACTCGACTTGAAGGCCACGTCAGCGGCATCTCGCGAGCAGCCTGCGAAGCCGGGCCACGCCCCGGCGTGATCTCACGAAAGACGCGAAACGTCCGGCGACCCGTTCGATCGTGCCGGCCGGCATCACGGGCATGTCCAACCCGCTTCGGCCTTGCCAGTAGTCCTCCTCGCTCCGCACGGGAAGCCACCCGTTGTCCCTGCACGCCTGCGTCGAGCGGGTCCCGGCACGGGGCCAGTATACCCTTGCGTCGACTTCCTTCGCCTTCGCCCGCCGGAGCAACTCCAGCGTTTCGACCAGCGTGATCTCCGTTTCGTACGGCGCGCCGAGAAACACGCGAACCAGCGGCCGGATCCCGGCCTGCGAGAGCTTCGTCAGCGCGTCGACGATCTGCCGGTCCGACAGGGCAAGCGAGAAGACATCCTGGCGGATGAACCGGCTGCCCGAGCCGATATCCGTCCGGACGCGGCGAACCCCCGCCCGCCGCAGCCGATCCGCCTGCCCGCCCCCCGCGTCGGCGAGAGGAACGTACGCGCTGAGCGTCACGTCCGCCAGGGAGGAACCCTCTGCCTCCCGGGCGTCGGCGAAGGCGTCCAGCCAGCCGGCGTCAGAGGCGAAGGCGTGATCCACCAGCACCGCCTCCGTCAGCGACGGACACGCCCGGCGGATCAGGCAGATCTCCCTGGCCAGGTCCGAAGGACTCCGCCGACGGACAAACGGGCCGAGACCTTCGTACAACCTGCGACAGAACGGAACCCGGCAGAAGCCGCAATCCTGGCTGCAGCCTCGACTGGCGGCGAAGGTTGCCCGTCCCGTCCGTGCGATGCGGGGCAGGTCGCCCAGCACCCGGCGATCGGGCAGCGGCAGCACATCCAGATCGCTGACCGGCCCCTGCAGGGCGCCCCGGGCCAGGCCGTCCTCGTCGCGGATCCACACGCCGGGAAGTCCGGCCGGGTCGCGTCCGTCGCGGATCGCGCGCAGCAGCGCCGTCGCCGAGCGGTCGTATTCGCCGATGATCGCCGCCCGTACGCCCGGCTGGCTGCAGGCTTCGGACGGATCGACCGTTACCTGCGGTCCCAGAACGGCCAGGGGAATCTTGTACTGCTCGCCGATGGTCGCGAAGGTTCGCCGGGCAAAGGACATCGTGGGGTGGCGGAGTTCGGCGAGGATCGCCCGTGGACGATGCTGGATAATCTGCTGGTGAAGGCAATGAGGCTGATAGCCGGCCAGGGCAATCGCCCGGGGGCTCATCCGGTCGGCATGCATCTGTGAGATCAGGCTGCCCAGATCGGGGTGGAACTGCGGCTGGGGGTTCTTTTCCTTTGGGTCGACAAACTGCAGAATCAGCAACTTCATGAAGTACCTCGCCCGGAGCAACGGGATGAATCCTACCACCTTCCCCGAGTGGTGGGAACCCCCTGCCCCGTGAAGCCGGCCTGCGTGAAGCGCATCCGCACATGTGCCGAGGTTGACCTCCCCCCGGCCAATCGGTAGACTGATTCGTTTCCAGGACACGCCATGAACGGACCACTGCCCCAACACGACGTCGACCGCCAGGCCATCGAGAAAGCGGTGCGCGATATTCTGCTGGCTGTGGGGGAAGACCCCGACCGCGAAGGCCTGCGCAAGACCCCTGCCCGCGTCGCCCGGATGTACGAAGAGCTGTTTGCGGGCATGAGCGACCAGCCGTCGCGGCACGTGGAGGTCTCGTTCGAGGAGGAATACGACGAAATGGTCGTCCTGCGGGACATCTCGTTCTTCTCGATGTGCGAGCACCACCTGCTGCCGTTCATGGGCAAGGCGCATGTCGCCTACCTGCCGCGCGGACGGGTGGTGGGGGTCAGCAAGCTCGCCCGGGTCGTCGAAGCTTTTGCACGCAGGCCCCAGGTTCAGGAACGCCTGACCTGCCAGATCGCCGACCTGCTGATGGAGCGGCTCGAAGCCAAGGGCGTAGCTGTGGTCCTCGAAGCCGAGCACACCTGCATGACGATCCGCGGGGTCCGCAAGCCGGGCTCGAAGATGGTCACCTCCGCGATGCGGGGGCTGTTCAAGAGCAAGCTCGCCACCCGCACCGAAGCGATCAACCTGCTTCTGGGTCCGACGGGCTAGCACGCCCGGCCGGGTCAGTCTCCAGGGCGGGCACGATCGCCTCCACGCACGTTCTTCCCGGCTGGGAACTGATCCACACGTTCCCGCCGATGGCCTTGGCGCGTTCCCGCATCGTGCTCAGACCGATCCCGCCGGAGTGGCTTTGGGGGTCGAACCCCTTGCCATCGTCCAGGATGTTGATGAACACGTTCCCGCCCCGCGCGCCCAGGTGAATCTCCAGGACCGACGCCTCGCTGTGGCGCATGGCGTTGCTGAACGACTCCTGCGCGATCCGGAACAGGGCAATCTCCACCTCGGGCGCAAAGCGCCTGCGGTCCAGGCCTTTGTCGAAGTGCAGCACGCATCGGACCTTTGCCTCCGCGTCGCGCATCAGGCGGCGCAGCGCCGAGACCAGCCCCAATGACTCCAGCGCAGGCGGGTACAGGCCGTGCGACAGACTCCGGACCTCGCCGATGAGCTCCTCGCACATCGCATCCAGGCGGGCGACCGATGCCCCACGACCCTCCGCCTGTTCCGACAGGGCGCTTCGCAGGTTCAGCCGCAGGGCACAGAGCGACTGACCGATCGAATCATGAAGCTCCCTCGCCAGACGGCGACGCTCCTGCTCCCCGGCCGAGATCAGCCGCTGCTGGAGTTCCTGTAGCGCCCTCTCCGCCTCGTGAATCTGCGTGACGTCCAGCATGGACAGGATGTATGCCGGCTTGCCGAAGTGGTGGATCGTCCGCGACTGGCGATCAACCCATCGGACCTCGCCCGACGGCAGCACGATGCGATACGTGAAGCGCGCACGGGATTCCTCCCGCGATTCGATCAGCCCCGAGACGCGGCCACGAACCCACTGCCGGTCGTCCGGATGCACGATCTTGATCCACTCGTCGAGGCCCATTCCGAGGACCTCCTCAGCCGGCCTGTCCAGAAGATCGGCCCCGGCCTGGTTGAGGTACACCACCCTTCCCTCCTGCAGGATCGCCAAGGCCACCAGCATCGACTCGGAAACACTACGGAACTTCTCCTCGCTCTCACGGAGAGCTCTCTCTGCCTTTTTGCGATCGGTAATGTCCGACAGGCTTGTTCGCACGCCCACCACCTCGCCGTCGCGGACGATCAGCGCCGAGCGCAGGACCATGTTCATCTCCCTGCCGTCGCGGGCGACCATGCGATACTCGGTCCGGCCCGTCGATTCGCCCCGGAGCAGGCGCGACATGTTCTCCAGCGCCAAGGGCCGGTCTTCCGGATGCACCAGGTCCATCACGTTAAGGCCATCCTTCCGGACTTCCTCGGGCGCGTAGCCGAACGACCGGTAGCCGATCTCGTTGGTGTACAGCAGCGTGCCGTCGGGGGCAGCTTCGGAGATGATCGTCGACAGGAAATCGGCCGTCTCGCGGAATCGCCTCTCGCTCTCGCCCAAGGCGTGCTGCGCCTGCCGGAGCTCGCGCTGGGACTGCTCCAACTCCGCGACCCGCGCACGCAAAGAACGGAGCTCCCGCAGTTGGGCGTCTGTCAACTCGTCGGACATGGCCTTGGCCTCGGTCGAGAAATCGCCTGGGGCAGATTCCCCTTCGGCGGGCACGCCCTCGCGTCGCCCGCGTCATGTCACCATGCTACGGCCAGAAGGGGCGGGGTTCAACTCCCCCGGCCGGCGCGGGAGGTCACCGATCGCGGGATCGGGTAGGTGATCCCACCGGAGGAAAACACGTTCACCCGCTGGGGGCCTGTCCCGACGATCGCCTGGGCGGCGTGGATGGCGTCGGCGGGTTCGGCGAAGATGTCCACCCCCGGGAACCGCCCGGCCTCGGCGAGCTTCGGCGAGACGAACAGCACCGGGTTGCGATGGATCGTCTGCAAACCCATGCGCACGAAGAATGCTGCGTCACCGGCCAGGGCGGGCACCGCACGCGTCAGCAGCGATGCCAGCGCCTCCGGACCCAGCAGGCGGATGATCCGGCGCGTCCATGCCGGCGAGATCGGCCACCTCGGTGGGCTCATGTCATTGAGACCGGCCTGGCATCGCGTGAGGCAGAGGATCACCCCCCCGGGCCTGGCTGCCCACTGGGCGTTGGCGATGCCCTTGAACGACTGCCACAGGTCGAAGTCCCGCGGGTGGGCGTTGGTGATCACCACGTCGGCGGGTTCCTCGATCATCGCTCCGCACGCCACCGAACACTGCTTGGCAAGCATGCTCTGCGTGTCGTACGGGTTGCCCGAAGCCACGTACGCCGGAAGGTTCCGCTCGTCCAGCAGGTACTGCAGGCCGAACGTCGTGCCATGCCAGGCGTCCACGAGTTTGCCCGCATGCTCGATCGTCGCGCGCATCGGGTTGAGCATCGCGGGAGTGCCCACCAGTTGCCGGGCCTGTCGGCCGAGCCCCAGCCGGTGCAGCCCGCGGATGGTCTCCAGCGACGCGCAGCCCGGGAAGAGCATCTTGCACCCGCCGCCGAAACCGGCCTGCAGGTGAGGACTCACCGAGGAAATCACGATCCGCAGATCGGCCTGGGCTACGTCGCGGTCGATGGCAATGTCCAGCTTTTCGACCCGCCCCACGCGGACGTAACGCGACGGATCGGTCCACGGGTTGCATCGCCAGCGGAGGGTGTCGGCGAGGTCGCCGATTTTCTCCCGCGCCTGGGCGCAGGTCATGTCGGCGTGCATGCCGGTGCAGAATACAATCTCGATATTCTCGTCGGGCACCCGGGCGTGATGGATCTCGCGAAGGACCGGCTCGAGAATCTCCGGCAGGGGCGAATGGCGGGTGAGGTCCTCGACGAGGATCGCGATGCGTCCCCCCGAACGCGCAGCCAGCAGACGCCCGAGGGGCAGGCCGCTGTCGGGCTGGCTCAATGCCCGCGCAATCCGTTGCTGCCAGCCATCCGATGCCTGTCGGAGCTGAGGCTGGGCGACCTGGCGGACGGTCCACGCCTCGGGCAGCTCGATTGTCAGCTCGTCCCGTCCCCACGGGACCGAGATGTCAGCCATCGGCTTGTCCTTCCGGGCTTTCGGTCGCTGCTCGGGCCTCGGGCGGCCCGGGCGGCGGGGTCAGCCCTGCTCCGGCACCGGCCGGGATGTCCGTCTCCCGACGACCACATGGTACACGCCGAGCGGCTCGGGAATCGACTGGAAATCACCGAACCCCGCCCGTTCCATCAGCGCCATCAGCTGCTCCGGGCTGCGGTGGTTCATGTGCAGCCCGAAGACCCGGCGGAAGAACCGATCGGTTCCATGGGCCTTGGAGAGGCTGTTGAACACGATGGGCCTGCCTTCGGGCATCAGCGCTGCCGCAGCCGAGGCGATCGATACGATATGCTCGTCGTCGAGATACTCGCAGATGCCCAGCATCTTCACCACGTCCGGCGGGGAGTCCAGGAACTGCTCGACGTCCCGCACGTCGCACTCGATGAAGCGCGTCCGGTCCTGCAGACCCAGCTTCCCGGCGTGCTCTCGCCCGAAGTCGAACGCGTCGGAGCTGATGTCCACCAGCGTCGCGTGGGAGGCGACCTCGGTCATGACCATCGCGTCGGTGATGATCATGCCTGGCCCGGCCCCGAGACACAGCACGTGGACCGGCTCGTGACCGGCCGTCTCGATCAACGTCGCCAGCACCCGGCTGGCCAGCCGCCTTCGATTGCGAAGCGCCGTGGCCATCGTGCCCGCTCCCACGAGGATCTTGTCGGCCAGTTGGGCCGGGTCGCCCTCGTAGCTGATGACCATTGACCGCCACCCGCCGGGATCGTTCCAGTTGGCGTTTGCCAGCTCGCTCTTGCCGAACCTCAGCAGCGATCGCAGCATGGACGCGGGCAGGTAGTTGGCGATCGGGCAGACGATGCACTTCTTGACGGTCCGCTGAAGGGGCGAAAACGTCTCGAACTCGATCTCTTCGACGTGGAAATCCATGGACATACGACTCTCCTTCTGCCCATACTATCGCCAGATCGGCGGTTTCCCCTCAAAGGAAACCTTGGGGAGGACCCCCACTAAAGAGTTCGCAACACACCGGCCGATAACCCTTCCGGGAGGCGAAGGGAATCGTCTCCGCCCGGATCGGTCGGCCCGCGGCCGGCCCCGGAACCGACGCCGTAACGCCAGATGCAGATGCTGGCCGGACATGAACCCCCCCATGCCGGCCAAGGGTCTCAGGCCCAGGCAGCGAAGGACGGAACCGATGACCAAACGCCAGATGATCGACGAGATCATGGACCTCAACCCCACCGCAGAGCCGGAGTTTCTGGCCCAGTTCGACGGCCCCGACCTGCGCGAGTACCTCGGCAAACTCCGGAAGGCGATGGGAGCCGCCACTGCCTCAAAGCCCAGCCCCAAAGCCTCCGACGATACCCCTCGCAGCGACGACCGACCCGTTGCCTCGGGCAAAATGCCCATCCGCCTCGCCGCAGCCGGCGACGATCACCCCGCCGACTCCGAAGACGGCGAGCAAGACCGCGACGACGACTTCGAGCCCGGTCAGCTCTCGTTGCTGGACGACCTGGCCCGAGGGAACAGGTAGCCGCGCCGGCCGTTGCTGCCCGCCACCGACCCTCCCGGCGACACCACCGACCTTCGGGCCGGGACCCCCGCCCCCCAGCCGGAACGAGCCCGCCGATTGCTCCGGCGAGCTCCCGATCCTCGCTGCCATCGGCCCCCTGCACAGACCGCCAGGCCAGCCCGGCAAAAACCTCTCGCAAGGGTGCGAAACTTCGTTGACAATACGCCGATAGTCGATATAGTAAGCATCCCCCTGGCGGGGGACGTGTTTCCCGCTGGCGGAACGGGACCGTAGCTCAATTGGTTAGAGTACCGGACTGTCGATCCGGTGGTTGCGGGTTCGAATCCCGTCGGTCTCGTGTCAAGGCCTGCCCCCGGGCAGGCCTTTCTGCTGCGCCACCCATGCCCCACAGGCCCCGCGCGGGGCCCTCAGAAATCGGCCGACCGGGGCGTCCGCGGGAACGGAATCACGTCGCGGATGTTCGCCATGCCTGTCGCGAACTGTACCGTCCGCTCGAGCCCCAGCCCGAAACCCGCATGGGGAACCGTGCCGAACTTCCGCAAGTCGCGATACCACCAGTACGTATCGAGATCCATCGACTGCTCGGACATCCGACCTTCCAACACGTCCAGGCGCTCCTCCCGTTGCGAGCCGCCAATGATCTCCCCGATCTTGGGCACCAGCACGTCCATCGCACGAACCGTCAGCCTGCCCTGGTCGTCGGGCTCGTTGACCCGCATGTAGAACGGCTTGATGCTTGCCGGGTAGTCCGTGATGATTACCGGCTTCTTGAACGTCTCCTCGGTGAGGAAACGCTCGTGCTCGGTCTGCAGGTCGCTGCCCCACGAAACCGGGTAGTCCCACGACCGGCCGGAGTCTTCCAGCAGCTTCATCGCCTCGGTGTACGTCACCCGCACGAACTCGCTGTCGATGATGTGGGTCAGCGTATCGATGACGGTCTTGTCGACCCACTTGTTGAACAGTTCCATGTCCTCGGGGCACTTGTCCAGCACGGT
>CAZXSK010000027.1:0-10454 GCA_964642855.1 uncultured Planctomycetaceae bacterium
CTAGCCAGCACGTAGAGCATACTTGCACGGGTCTGCGACGGCAATGCCAAGACATTGAAATGGGCCCGCTCGACGTCCCATGCGCTGCCGATACCCTCCAGTATCCGCGCGCGTCAGGCGTCTGACGGGCCCTTGTTCGGGCGGATCCCACGCTCGCCCGCCCGGTTTCTCTCTGGTTGTGCAGTGACCAGCCTACCGACGTCGGATCAGCGCCGACACGCCACCCACGATCAGAAGCGCCATGGTGGTCGGCTCGGGGATATCCGACGGCTGAATCGTGATGTTGGACTCGCCGGCAAACGCCGAGGAGAAGTCCTGCACATCGACGGGGTCCAGGTTGTAGCTGATCTGCACGACCTGGCCGTACTGGGCGCCAAAGGCGCTCTGCAGCGAGCCGGAGTCGACGGTCAGGTACGCCGAACCGATCAGCCAATTGAGGTCATCATCTTCAACGAGATCCATTTCGGTAACCATCCCGGAAAGCAGAGTCGTTCCATTGGTATCCGCCAGAACGTAGCTCCCCCCGACGAACTCGCCGTGGGCATCTCCACCGGCTGACAGGTCGCTGGCGAGACAGGCGGTCAACTGGAAGCTGGTTCCGGATCCTGCGAACGTGAACAGGCCGTTGTCGGCTTCGATGTCGATGATGGCGTCGTCGCTGATGGTCAGCATGCCCAGGCCGGTTCCGCCAGTCGGCGAAAACGACGTGTCGAGCTTCGTCGACGAAATGCCCTCGATGGTACCGATCTCGGTCGGATCGGGGTTCAGCACGCCGGCGGAAGCGAAACCCGCCAGCAAGGCCAAGGTGGCCAATGTGATGCACAATTTGCGGAATGTCACGGTACTGCCTCGCTTTCTCAATTTCCCCCCGAACGTCGGGGTCCCACGAATCAGGCAGACACACAGTCTGCGTATGGCTTTCGTCGGGCTGAGAAGCAGGTGAGCGATCTGCTCTCCAGCGCGCAATGCACAGTCTTCGCGCATCAGAGCAATACCGTATTCGGAGCGCCCTCATGGCGCAGAAGCAGAGAGAAACAACGGGGACTGGTCAGGTGAGCTCCTCCTCTCCTGCACATCAGTACCCATTACACATTCTCTAAGCTGCCTGCGCCCCTCCCGGGCAAAGGCTCCTTCAACAACCACAGCCTATTCGAGGAAGAGCGAATTGTCAACCCACTGTTTCAATGGGTGAAAACCCTCATCAACCCCGGCAACTCATCTGAGATCGTGCCTGGGAAGTAGCCGCGGGATCGCGCCTACAGCAAGAGATTGCGAAACAATCACTTGCGTCCGATCATCTGACCCCACGGGACGACGCCCACACGCTGGGCCCATCGATCATACATGGATGACATCTCCTGCACTTTCCCCGGATTCTTCTGTGAAAGGTCATGTAACTCGGTACGGTCTTCGTTCATGTCATACAGCTCCCAGGTCTGTTTCTCCCACTGGCTGACAAGCTTCCACTGCCCGTCGCGGACCGCACGGTTGCCCTCGTGCTCCCAGAAGATCGGCCGCTCGCGCTGCCACCGCTGACCCGCGAAAACATCCAGGAAGCTCTCGCCCTCGACGGCGGTTACGGGCTTGCCGTTGCGCTCCTCCGGCGTGGTAGCCCCCGCAACCTGCAGGATCGTAGCGGAGATGTCGATCACGTGAGCAGACCCGTGGAAAATCTCCCCGGCCGGTCGGGTCATTCCCGCCGGCCAGTGAGCAATCAAGGGGGTGGAAATCCCGCCCTCGTGCACCCAGTGCTTGTGCAGACGGAAGGGGCTGTTGGAAACGTTGGACCAATGCACCTCGTAACTCATGAACGTATCCGGACCGCCTGGCTCGAGGCCCGGTATGTTGCCGATCTTCACCTCTCTTCCGTCGCGGGTCTGCGTGAGCTCCTGCTCCCTCCTGCCGTTCTCAGCCAGAAACTCTGCCGATCCGCCGTTGTCCGACAGGAAGATGATCAGGGTGTTGTCCAGGATACCGAGTTCCTGAAGAGTTTTGACGATCTCACCGACACCGCGGTCGAGCCGGTCCACCATGGCTGCGTATGTAGCCATGCGCGAGTCCTCCCAGTCGTGGTGGTCGGCGTCCTCCCAGGGCGGCGCGTTCTCATCCCGCGGAGAAATGTCCCAATGCCTGTCGAGCATGCCCAGGCCCTTGAGCTCCTCGTGCCGGGCGGTGCGGGTCTCATCCCACCCCTTGCGATACCGACCTCGGTACCGCTCGATGTCCTCCCGGGGCGCGTGCAGAGGCCAGTGGGGCGCGTTGTAGCAGACATGCATGAAGAACGGCTGGTCACCCGCTGCCGAAGCCCGCATCATCCGACAGGCCTCCAGCGTGTAGTTGTCCGTGGTGTAGAAGCCCTCCGGCACCTCGATGATATCGTGATTGTGCATCAACGGGGAGGGGTTGTAATAGCTGCCACCTCCGGGCAGGCCGTAGTACTCGTCGAAGCCGCGATCGACCGGCAGTGGATGCGTATGCTCACCGATCCGCCACGTTTCGGGATCCACGCGGGACCAGAAGCCACCGGCGTGCCACTTGCCTGTCATCAACGTGCGGTACCCCACCTGCTGCAGCGATTCGGCAATCGTAGCGCAGTCGTCGCGAAGGTATCCCTGGTAGGCTGGGATGCCGCGATTGGAGACCATGTGGCCAATCCCCGCCTGATGGGGGTACACCCCGGTCATCAGGCTTGCGCGCGTGGGGCAGCATCGGGCGCAGTTGTACATCTGGGAGAACACCACCCCGCCACCTGCAAGCCGATCGAGATTGGGCGTGGAGATCTCGCTACCATAGCAGCCGATGTCCGAGTAGCCCATGTCGTCTGCGAGGATCAGGACGATATTGGGGCGCGGCGAGTGGGTAACCGTGTCCAGAGGGGTCATGCGCGGTTCCTTTCCTGGTGGCATGCCGGGATCGTATCACGGCCCTATCGGATCTGCCAGAGTTGCGCTCTTTGCGCCGGACAGGACGGACGGTAGGATGGTTGCAGTTCTATCGTCAAGGAGCGTGGCATGGATGTTCTGGCGATCATCGTAGGGTTGGTGCTGGTCTTGGCCGTGGTGTTCATGTACGTCTACAACCACTTGGTCTCTCGTAGACTGCGCGGCCAGGAGGCCTGGGGGCAGGTCAAGGCGCAGCTGAAGCGCCGCTACGATCTGACGCCAAATCTTGCGGAGATCATTCGCGCCCGCGCCGGACACGAGGCCGAGGTCATCGACGGGGCCCTCAAGGCCCGGGAGAACGCGCTGATGGTCGAGCGTTTCACCGACAAGGCCGACGCCGAGGATGACCTTACTTTCGCGCTTCGCGAACTGATCCGAGCCGCCCAACGATATCCGTCACTCAAGGCGAGCCCCGAATACGTTGCCATGCGGGACGAACTGGACGACATCAACAGCCGTATCGACTTCGCCAACGAGCAGTACAACCAGTGCGTGGACGAGTACAATGAGGAACTCGGAAAGTTCGTGCACAAGATCGTAGCCCGCATTTTGGGTCTTCGCAGGCAGGCCCACTTCCGGATGGATCCGGTCGACGCTCCACGTTAAGGAAGTCTGGGGCACGGCTGCCTGCCAGGCCGCCCCGCGACAACGCGCCGGCGAATGCGATTCTACGAGTGATTCGCCTCGCCAAGACCGAATCTGTCTGCCCCACCAGCCGACATGATGGATAGGCCCGCCGACGGGCAAGGCCCTGCTGCCATGCGACACGAAACCCATGAAGTCATCGGAACGCTCTGCCGGTACGCCCTTCTTGGGCTGACGGCTGTCGGTGTGGTCGCCCTGGCTGTCGTGATCCTCTCGGGCGTAGCCGGGGGCACGTTCGATCCCCAACCCAGGATCGTCGCACCGGACCATATCACCCGTCCTCGAGAAACCGCCTACCCGCGTGTCTGGCTTACCGAGCCCAGAAGTGCGGCAGGGGCAGGACTTTTGGTCGTCAGCCCGGGATCAGCGGATCGACCGGTTCTGGCGCTCTCGCGCAGGCCCACAATGTTCCTGCCGACCCGCGCAACAAGACCGGGGCCCGTTCGTATGAATCTTCGCGGCTTTCCCTATGGTCCGCTGGCACTGGTCTGCCAGGAAGTCACCATGCAGATCATTCCCGAGGACCGTCCGGTGACTCTCGTTGATGCCAGATTGGCCACGATGGCAGAAAGCAACGCTTGGCTGGAGACTTCGAGACAGCTGCGCCGGACGAGTGACCTTGTGTACTTGCACGCGGGTACGCTCCAAACGTATCAACAATCGGTGGCGTCGCTGAAACACTCCGATCCCCTGTCGACGGTCTTTGCCTGGGGCGGCCAGAAGACCACGCCTCTGCATGTAGTGCTGCATGCAGTACGGGAGTTGGGCAGGAGCCGGCCCGGGCCAGTAACGCTGGTTACAGGCAAGCCGGATCTGGGATGGCAAGCCGTCCGGAAGGGGCTGGAGGTTCGGCTCATCGGAGCAAGGGAGGAAGGCCGGCTTCCCCCGAATCTTCAGGTCTACCCCGACCTGCGAAAGTTTAAAGAATCCTTGGCTGCTTCGGCGATAGGACAGTAGGATGTTCCCCGGACGAGACTCCGCGATCTGCTGCATGGAGGCACGCATGAAGTCCCCTTGGGCATGGAAGGCCGCACCGGTTCTGCTCGCAACACTCTCCCTCCTGGCGGGCTGCTCGCCCGACCCCAGCCAGTCCGTTTCCGCACTGCCGCAACCTGTCCTCTGCCGCGAACTGGCGATCGCAAGACCGGCTTCTCCGACCCCTGTCACCCGGACCGTCTCCAGGCCTCAACACGAAAACTCCCCTTGGGCAATTAAGGTTCCCGCAAGGGACTGGAAGTACATTATCATCCATCATTCAGCCACCGAAGCGGGAAGCGCCAAGATCTTCGACCGCGCTCACCGAGCCCGGGGCTGGGACGAGTTGGGCTATCATTTCGTGATCACCAACGGGGACGGAGGCCGGGACGGCGAAATCCAGATCGGCAGCCGATGGGCCAAACAGAAATGGGGCGCCCACTGCAAGACCCCGGACAACCGGTATAACGATTACGGAATCGGGATCTGCCTGGTGGGCAACTTCGACGAGGGCAAGCCCTCGCAAGCCCAATTGGCCTCTCTGGCCAAGCTCGTGAAGTACCTCGCGGAAACCTACCAGATTCCGGCTTCGGAGGTCATGGGGCATGGCGAGGCGGAAGGCACCTGTACCCGGTGCCCGGGGGCTTCGCTTCAGAAACTGCTGCGGAAGCTTCGCGCCCAACTGCCCGACTCGGTGGCGAGCAAGTAGCTGGACCGTCGGTCTTGAACTCCGCAAGGCGCTTTGGGACGCTCCGGGGCGGCTCTTCTGCATTCCCTATCCCAAGTGAAGTAGAATCGCCTCCGGTCCAAGCATGACACGAAGTGTTCTCACCGATCAATCCATTGGATCACTTCTTCCGGCGTCGGCGTGCTGCTGCTTGACTCCTTGGCCTTGATGTGCTCGATTACATGCTCAAGCCGGTTGCGGACCTCCGGATCTCGCGACTTGCTGTAGAACTTCTCCAGCACTTTCAGCACGCCGGGGCCCAAGTCCTTGAGCTCCTCGGTCGCTTTCTCGCGATCAACCGAACTCTCCGCTCCGAGCATAGCCACAAGATCGCCCACGCGGTCCATCACCTTCGTCTGAGGAAGGGTATGCGAGCGGACAATGGCTACACACTGGTTCGGGAATAACTCCAGATTGGGTCCCCCTGCGACCTTGAACTCCACGCTGTCCCGGCCTAGCTGCCCGCGGAGCGTCGAGCCCTCTTCGCCCTTGTCCCCCCACATCTTGATCACCGCGCGCTTGAGGTGCGCCTCGCTGAACCGAATGAACTGTACCGAGCCCGGCTTGATTGTCGCGTCCCCATAGTCGGTGATCAGCTGAATGTCACTCTCGTCGAGTTGCCCGAATAGTTCATCGCCGTTGGTGAGCATCGCATAGGTCAGCGACGGATCGGGCTTCTCTTCCTGGGCGAACTCGATCGCCGCAAGCAAACCCCGCTGGATCTTGACCTGCGTGTTACCCACGCGCAGTTTGACGTCAATCTCCCGCGGCTGGAGGAACCCGCCCATGTGCGAACCATTGAGGTACTGCACGCGATGGACCGTGTTGCCCTTGTTGTCCAGTCGAAGATTCAACAGGTGCTCCGGCAGCAGATCGATCAGCCCGTAACGGGTGCGGAACTGCAGCCGGACCGACTCCGGATCGAATGCCAGCCGATCTCCGGTCCGCATAACCATGTAGGGGCCGTGGAATGCGATCTCATCGGGTCGGTCCTCGCTGATCCGATACGACCACTGGGTAATCTTGTCGAACGGAATCCGTAGAATCGATCCGCCCGTGATACGAATCTTCAGTCGTTGGTCCGGCAACGTGCCGTAGAAAACCTGGCCGTCGGAGAGGGCGGTAAGCATCGCGTGGTCTTCTGCCCCCACGGCCGCCATTCCGATCACGTCTTTCGCCTTGACCTCGATGTCTCCATGGAATGTCCTGACCGTGAAACTCTCGTTGGTCACCTTCCCACGGAAGACGTCCACACCGTTGACCAGCCGAACCACATCCGCATCGGCGGCCCGGTCCAACTCGACCCCGCCGAAGCCGAAATCGGCGTCGAAGTTGATGATCATCCTGCGAACTCTCAGCGGCAGGTCCTTAAGATGATCCCTCGGGTCGAAGCTCTTCATGAACTCTTCGAGCGACTGCTTGGAACGGTGCTGGACTTCGAACGAGACCACCAGGACCGTTTCGCCGGCAGGAATCGTCAGCCCGTTGTACTGGACATACATCGAGCTGCCGCTGATGTTCAGGTTGACGGGGAACTTCCTGGCCTTGGGTCCCCGGACGATATGCAGCACCGACGGCGTGTTGTTGCCCCGGTAGCGGGGATCCGTGATGAACGCGAAATCCTTTTCACCGAAGGTCCCTTCGCCGCTGCTGGTAACAATGCTGTTATTGATGCCGTAATTAAACGACGAGTACATCTGTGCCTGGACCGTAATATCCCGGCTGGTGGGGTTCTGGATGATCTCGATCCATCGGGCAAGGGGCTTATCTTTGTAGACCTTGATCCGCCGGTAGCATTGCAGGTTCGAGATGCCCATCGGCCCGATCTCGATCTCGTCGCCTTCCTTGTTCGACCAGCCAGTGCTGTCGCTGGAGTAGACGTTGTTTCCCGATACCTGGAAGTACATCCCCGAGCTGTAGGCCCAATTGGTGCCCTGGTACACGTTTCCGCAGTTCTGGATCTGCCATTGGTATCCCCCGCCATCGGTCATCGCGAACGAGGAAAGATTGACCTGACGATCCTTGGGCAGATGCAGGCCTTTGATCTCCTTGCTCCACGCCAAGGCCGGCAGCAGTACCGTCACTGCAGCCATCCCCACCAGCATGCCAAATCGCCCCGGAATTGCCGCTTTCACTCCAATTCGCATATCCAGACCCTTTCGGTCGCTATGCCTGTATCGCGATGATGCGTCGTCCGTACCTTGGACGCTGTCGGACGCGTTGTTGTTCTGCTCGGGAGAGAAAAACCACGCTGACAGTCCAACGTATCCGCATGGTACAGCCATGCGCACAGGAATTCACCACGCCACCGGACAGAGAGCCCTCCGGAACCCACAGACTCACGGCAGCTTGCGGATCAGATGCGGACCCAGGAAGTTCGCCAGGGACAGGGGCAATCTCCGCCAACAACGCATCGCAAGGTCAAATTTGCCGGAATCGGGATTAAGCTGCGGCATCTCGGCCCCCTCGGAAAGGATGAAATGCCACCGCAGCTGCACCTCCCTCGGGTTCCATTCGAGCTTGAACTCGTGCGTACCCGAGCCCTTTGAACTTCGCCCGAAGTCGAAGACCTCCCAAGGCCCCTCAGCCGCCCTGGCCATCATCGACCAGAACTGCTGTCGGTTCGCCCCACTCCGGCGATACCGCCAGAGACTGCCCGACCAGGGCACGTGGTACATCCTGTCATCGGTCATCGCGAAGGAAGCCGCGTGCAACTCTTCCCCGTCGCGCACCGTGCAGATCTGCACCTGCTGGCCAAAACAACTCAACACCGCTTCAAAAAAACGTCTGCTATGGGCCGGCGAGCCCAGATCCCGCATCGTACGCGAGTACACCGCGTGGAAATCGCCCAGAAGTTCCCCTCCGCCGAATGTTACCGATAGATCGTTCTTGAGCACCTTGCGAACCTTGGTGCGGGTCTTCGAACGCAGCTGCTTCCACATCGCCTCCTCGCTGTCGGGCAGGTCCAGCCAGAGCGTCACCTTGTCCGTGCGGGTCGGCAGCGATTCGTCCTGTACCTCCAGTTGCCGGATCTCGGCGTGATCGACCTTCCGCCTGCCGACCTGCTCGCGTGCAGCAGCGAGCAATGCATCGCGGGCCTGAGCATCGGTTGCGAGAATACCTGCCGCATCGAACCAAGGAACGCTGCAGAGATGCGAGCCGAACAGCAGGCTCTTCTGGCAGACCAACTGCAGCGTGCCGACCACCTCGCCTCCCCGGCGGGCGGTAAGATAAACCGGTTCATTGCCATACACGCTGCGGATCACCTCGCCCCACCGCGGGTCATTGTAAACGGTGGCCTGGGGGTGGCGGGCATGGAAGTCCGCCCAGTCGGGTGCCTCGGACGAGACCTCGACAGACACGGAGTCTGCCGGGAGGCCGGGGGATTCGGATAGATGATTGTTGTCGGTCGTTTCGGTCATGCGAGCCTGTCAAGCAGGTCCGAGCACTGTTTCACAGCCATCTGGCAACTTTGGTGTCCTCCGAGAAACCTCTCGAACCGATAGATCGTGTATAACCTATATCGACGCGAATCGCACGCAACCCGAAAGAATGGCTCCGGAAGCTACCGACAACCAAACCGCCGAGACCAACGGATCAATCTGCCTGATGGCTACGGGAGATCTCCTGCGGTCCTGCGACCCCACCGGCCGGGGCCGTACGCGACCCGGCAAGGGTATCTTCGCCCCCCTGTCCGACCTCTTCAGCCAGGCGGACATTCTGGCGGGCAACCTGGAATGCACCCTCCCGGGCGACGAGGGCGTTGTGGAGGCCGAGCCGCGAGTGATCGGCGACGAAGCGTTCCTACGGGAGGTCGCCTCGGCCGGGTTCGACGTGGTCACCCTTGCCAACAACCACATGTTCGACGCGATGCAGCACGGCTTCCGACGAACCCGCGCCCTGCTCGATGAGCTGGACGTACGACATTACGGCGCGGGGGACGATCTCGGGCAGGCCACCGCCCCGGCCATCGTCGAGGTTCGGGGCCTTACGCTGGCGTTTCTCGCAGCCGCCAGCCGATCGTCGGGCGTGCGGCAATTCGCAGCCGGAACCAAACACGGCGTCGCTGCCCTGGTCATGGATCGCCTCCTGGAGCAGATATCGGACCTCTCCCAACGCGTGGACCACGTGATCGTCTCTCCCCACTGGGGACGCGAGCGGTACTCGATCCCCTCCCCCGAGCAGATCGAGCAGGCCCGGGCGATGATCGACGCCGGGGCTACGCTTGTCCTCGGACACCACCCGCACGTACTCCAGGGAACGGAAACCCACGGCGAAGGGTTGATCTGCTACTCGCTGGGCAATTTCGTAGCCGGCGACGTGTTCTATGACAACGGCGACGTGCTCACGTGGAACCGCGTCGAACGGACCTCAGCCGTCCTTCGCGCGACGCTGTCGAAAGATCGTCTGCTCGATTGGGAGCTGATCCCCACCTTCGACGACGGTCGATGCGTGCGACCAATCTCCGAGCCCTTCGGACGCCGGCGGATCAACCGCGTCCAGCAACGTCTCGAAGCGGGAGTAACCCCCAGGCGGTACCGGTGCGAACACCTGCGGGTCGACACGATCCGCCCGATCGTGGACCATCTGCGATGGAGGAACCTCCGTCGGCTTCGCCCGCGACACTTCGTGAACGGCATTCGGCTGATCGGACGCAGCCTCAAGCCCGGGCATCACCCGCCAAGCTGATCTTCCTCTTCCGGCTGGGCACGGGCTTCCCAACGCTGCCGGGCGACGTTGCCGATCACCGGGCGGTACTTGCCCGACCGGGCAGGCCTGATGTCGTCGACGTGCTCGACGGTGATATCGGAATCGTCCCGCATCCGCCCAGCCATGCTGGCGATCACCTTCTCGTCCCCGTCTGCCGGGTAGTTCTCGTCGGTCACGACCCGCACGCGCACCTCACCCACCCGTTCCTGGTGAGCCTGACACTTGGTGATCCCCTTGACCGACCGCAACGCGTAGATCAGCGAGTATCCCGCCAGCCACTTCTCGTCAGTCGTGACGATGAAGTCCACGGCCCGGCCGCCTGAGATCTCCACGCGAGACAGGGCCAGCCCGCACTGGCAGGGCTCTTCGGACAGTTGAACGATGTCCCCCGTGCGATAGCGGAGAACCGGGAACGCAGTTCCCACCAGGTTTGTCACGACGAGTTCGCCCTCCCC
>CAZXSK010000027.1:10554-47268 GCA_964642855.1 uncultured Planctomycetaceae bacterium
CTGGGGTAGCCGAAGATGCACTTCGGGCGGAATCGCTTCCACTGCTGGAAGTACCTCTCCACGCGGTCCGGGGTGACCTCGAAACCGTTGGTGAAGCCATCGTTGATCAGCCAGTCGCGCATGCGCTTGATGCGGTCCTGCTTGCTCAGTTCGATTGGCGACCCCCAGTAGTACAGCTCCTTCTCACCACGACGGATTCCCACCCATTCATGTCCTCGCATCCGAGCGGCGTTGATGTGGGCCTCGCGCGTGGACGACGTGTAAAACTCGAGCGCTTCGTTGGTCGATCCGCTGGTCCGGACGAGCTTCACGCGAGGCCCTTCCTCCCGCCAGACCATCTCCTCGCGATGCGCACGAATGGTTTCCTTGTCCAGCAGAGGCAGCTTTCGAAGGTCGTCGAGGTCCTGTATGCCATCGGCCTTCAGATCCGCCCGGGCAAACCGCTCCCGCCAGAACGGTGTGTGCTCACCGGCCAGACGGACGACCTCGCGTAGTCGCTGGAGCTGAAGCTCGCGCAACTTCTCACGAGACCAGTGCTGGCTTCGGTTGAGCTCACGCAGAATCCGGAAGCTGGCCCGTCCCAGCATTCGCTCCTGGAGGGCAAACAGCGTGCGAGCGAGAATCGGAAGCATGACAAGCCCTTTCACGACCAGTAGAAATTGTTCCAGCCCTGCAGGGCCTTTCGCGCCAGCGCCCGGACCGGCCTGCCCAGTCTGCAGGGCGTCACCGCGCGGGCGGTGAAGTCCCCGGAGGCTACGAGATCCGACAGACCCGCGAAGGTGCGGACCTCCAGATCGCTGCGACCCGACAACCAGCGGCAGACCTTCCTCAAACGTCCCGCCACGATTCGGTTCAGCCTCCCGCGATTGTACTGAAGGTCGCGCACCTTCATCAGGCTGAAGCTGTGGAGGATCAAGACCGTCTCCGCCCCGACGGCGGCGATCTTCTCGATCGCCTCGATCATCTCGCCGGCGGAGATACCCACGAAGTCCAGCGGCTTGGCCGCATGCAGGCCGGGGCAGCGAGGCTGGTAGTACCCCGACAGCGCCACCTCCAGAACATCACCGTACCACCTGCTGCCGTTCCATGGCTCACCGGCAGGGAACAGGCACTGCCCCCCGGCGAACGGGAACGCATAGCTGCTGTCGATGCAAATTCCCGCTTCGCTGAGATGACCGAGCGTTTCCTCCGAAGCGCCCATGTTGCCCGCACGGAAGGCGACCGGCTTTCGGCCGGTGTAGCTCTGCAGCCTCTCGATGCCCGCCCGCACAAGCTCTTCCTGCTGCTGGCCCTCAAGCTCGCCGATCTGGTCGCACGTCACATACGCCTCGCCGCGCAGCTTCTGGCCGTAGTGGACGTGGTTGGGGTGCACGTGCAACTGGATATCCTGCCCGCGGTCGAGCAGGAACCGGCAGACCGGCTCGGTCTGGTCGGGGTGGCCAAGCTCATCGTTGAAGGGTTCGAGGAAAAACGTACCCGCCAAGCCGTACTCTCGAAGAATCTGCACGATCAGTGGCACGCCGAACGCCCGGTCGCCGTACTGGCCCATCATGCCACGGGAGGGCGGAACCGGCCTGAGCTGGTCACAGTCCCACGCCCCGCCCATCGAGCATTCCACGTCGACGGTGATGTACACGCCCGGTGTCATCCTGCCTCCGATATCCTACCGCGGATTCTCCTGCGATTCGGGATTGCCGATGATGTCGAAGGACTCGGCCCCGAGACGCTTGAGCATCTGCGCGAAATCGACAAAGGCAGGTTTCGGGTCGCCCAGGAGGAACGTGTCGTCCTTCGTCCAGGGCCCGGTGTTCCACAGGAAACGCGCGGCCGCCGATGCCTTGGAGAGCCTCTTCTGGCCGGGTGGCAACGCGTCGCCACGGATCATGCCCAGCATCCAGTTGGCGTCGCCGCCGAGGATGCGTGTCCGCAGACCAAGCTGGTACGAGGTGCGACGCATCCGGTGGGGCTCGAAATGACTCTGCCACAACAAAAACGGCGCTTCGAAACCCGCCTGTATCACGGTAGGCAACCCGCCGATGAAACGCGGGTTGATCTCCAGGAAGATGTACTCGTCGGTGTCCGTGTCGTAGTGGAACTGCACGCCGGCGATGCCCTGCCAATCCAGCGCCTGCAGCAACCGGACGGCATCGTGAAGAAGGGGTCTGTGCCGGCAACTGATCCGCTGAACGGTCACCCCGCCGGCCAGGGGCATGTGATGTTCTCCGATGTACTCGCCCATCATGAAGGGCTTGCCCTTGTGCATGAGGATCTGCACATGATCCTCCACACCAGGATGATACTCCTGCACCAGCACGTTGTCGGCGATTCCGGCGACCTCGGAGGCCACTCTCTGAAGCTCCTTCTCGTCGCGGGCGTAGGCAGCCTTCCAAGGCGCCCTGCCTCCCTCCACGTTCTGCTTGCTCGTGCGCAGAACCAGCGGGAAGGCCAGGTCTACCTCCCCGGCCTGGAGTTTCTCCAGCGTGCTGCCCCGGGCCACGGGCACCCTCAGCTCGTGACACAACTTCTGCATGTAGTCCTTGTCGGTAGACTTGGCGAACTGCTCCGATCCGGGCGAGAAGACCTTGATGCCCGGCTCGAAGCGGTCCCGCTGCCCGATCAACACGGCGTGGTAGCTTTCCGAAATCGTCATCACCGAGCCCACGTCCAGCCGTTGGGCAAGGGTAAGGATCTCGTCGACGAACTCGACGTCTTTCGGACCCTTGTCGATGGCCCAGGCGCCGGTGGAATACCGACTGTGGGCGGACTGCCCAACGGGCGAGCGGACCACCGGGAAAACGGTCAGGCCGTTGCGTGCCAGGCTTCGCACCATCCAGAGCCCAACCTGCGTGTCGCCGCACAAGGCGAGCACCCGCTTGTCTCTGGGACCTCTCAGTTTGCCCGCCGGGGGGGCTTTCAGCTGGATCATCGCGATTTCTCCGCTCTTCCACGTGCTTCGACGGCGCGCAGGAACACCTCATGTACCTTCTCGGCTACCTGGTCCCACGACTTGACGGAAGGTCCGCTCGCGATCTCCCCCGCAAGCCATGGCCGGGCAAGAACATCCTGCAAGGCGCCGGCGAGAGCTTCGACGTCGTCGACCGGAACGATGCGCCCATCCCGGCCGTCGGCCATGAGGTCGGGCACCGCTCCCACACGCGTAGCCACCACCGGCACGCCGCTTGCCAGACTCTCGAGCACCACATTGGGACAACCCTCTCGATGCGATGCAAGCACCGACACGTCGGCGGCGTTGAAGTACACCGGGATCAGGCCATAGTCCGCCCGGCCGGTGAAGGTCACTCTGTCGGCGAGCCGGTCCACCAGAGGCTGCATCTCTCGGCGGAGGGCGCCGCCGTCTGCATCGCCCCCAACCATCACCAGCCGAACATCTTCGGGCAATTGCTGCATCGCCCGAATCGCCTCGCCCTGACCCTTGGTCCGCTTGACGTGCCCGACCATGACGACAAGCCGGCCCTCTTCGGGCAGGCTGAGTTTCCTTCGGGCAGCCGCCTTGTCCCGCGGCTGGAACCGTTGGATGTCCACGCCATTGGCGATGACGGTCACCCGCTGAGGATCGGCACCCAACTCCCGCCCGAGGCGGGCCATGTCGGAGCTGACACTGATGACCTCATCGGCCTGGTGCAGTGCCTCGGTCATCTGCCGCCGCTGCGACGGGATCTCCGCACACGGATAGATTTTCCCGCGCAGTGTGATTACGCAGGGAATGCCAAGCTCCCGGGCAAGTCGAGCCACCCCAACCCCATCAGGCCAGACGAAATGCGCATCCAGCAAGTCCGGCTGGAATCGCTCCACCTGTCGCCTCAGCCAGCGTTTCAGACCGCGTGCGTAGAAGACTGCATCGAGATTCTTGAGCATGCCGGGGACGTAGAAAAACCGGGGTCGGTGGACCTCCAGCCCCTCCCAGGTTTCCTGGCTGGGCATGTTTCCGCTTCGCAGACGGGTCACCAACGGGAACGACGGCAGCGGTGAGGCTACCTCCAGTTCCACACGCTTCGCGAGCGCCCGCAGGCGTTGAAGAATGAAGACTCCCCATGTGGGGTGAGATGTATTCGGAAAGCAGTACGAGAAGGAAAGGACTTTCACCGGCGTCCACCTCTCTTGCCCGACCGCTCCAGCGTCTCGGTGTAGGCGTCGAGGTACCGGCGGGCCATGGCTGAAGCGCTGAACTGCTGGACAGCTCTACGGCGGGCTTCGCGCGCCAATTCGGATGGCAGGTCGGGCTGATCCATCATCCTGGCCATCGCGCCGGCGAGTTGATCGGGTGATGCGGGGTCGACGGTCAGCCCCGCCCCGTCGGACAGAACGTCCGGAACGCCGCCCACACGCGTCGCGACGACGGGCAGCTCGGACATCATCGCTTCGAGCACGACCATGGGCAGCCCTTCACTTCGGCTGGAGAGCACGAAGGCATCCGCGGCCGATCGAAGCGCGTCGCCGTCGGATCGATAGCCCAGGAACTTCACCGTCTCCACCAGACCCAGCCGGGCGTGCTGCTCCCGAATGCCCCGAACGTAGGGCGTCTCGGGCATTCGCCCCGCGACGAGACAGACGAATCGCCGACCACCAGCCCGGCTGGCCAGTCGGTTGGCAGCGGCAAGCAGGTCCTCGAAACCTTTCTCCTCGCGGACATTTCCCATCGCAAGGAACACGAAGGTCTCGGGATCGATCCCGAGTTGGGCCCGGAGACTCCGTCTTGCGTCCGACGGGGGCGACGGCTCGGGCACGCCGTTGGGAATGACTCTCCAGGGCCCGCGGAAGCCGAGGACCTCCGTGTGGCGTGCAGCTACCTCCGGGGACACAGCGACGGCCGAGGCGACGGCCCGAACAGCCAGTCGATACCGCAGCCGGGGCTCGCGGTCGGCGTTGAACAGCAGCCCGTGGGCAGTGTAGACAATGGGGCAACGCCGGAAGGCATTGGCTGCAACCAGGTAGGGCAGGGAGGACCTGTCGTGAATATTGATCAGATCGGGCTTGAGCTCCTTGAGCAACCGGCGCAGCCGGCCTGCGGCGCGGAAGTCCCAGCCGGACGTGCTGTTGAGCACGTGCAGCCCAACGCCCTTCTCGCGGAGTTCGCTGCCGAGTTCTCCCTCCCGCTGAAGGCAGATGACGTCGGCATGGACGTCGAGTTCTCGCAGCGCCTCAGTCAGGTGCACGACCACGCGTTCACCCCCGCCCGGCTTCAGGGATGCGATCATCAGCGCGACGCGCCGGACCGCGCAGGCAGCCATCGCTTCGGGCGGTGAAACGTTCGGAGTTGCAGCGTCGAAGGACACTTACCGGACCCCTGCCGGTTCGGCCGATGCAGCGTCGCGTCTGGTCCTGCGGGGCAAACCGGCCAGCCTGCGCCGGAATTTGCTTCCGTCGATCTCGTCGGGCACTTCGTCTTTGGCGTCCTCAAGCTGATGCTGGACGCTTCGCTCGAAACAGACCGGCAGCAGGAAAGCCCACCAGGTGAACTCCACGTAGGTCAGCGACACGGTGAGACAACAGGCAAGCATTGTCGCCAGCGCGCACATCAGCCCGTGGGCAAGCAGGCGCACGTTGTCCCGCTGGTCTTCGGGCAGGTCCTCGGCCGAGCGAGAGGCCCGTCGCAGTGTCAGGAAGCCGTTGATAATCAGCAAGACCAAGACCGCTGCCCCTTGAAACCCCAGCTCGGTTCCAGCCCGGATGTAGGTGTTGTGTGCGTCCTTGCCCGCATATTCGGGAATGTACCTGCCAATGTTCTGGTAGAAGTTCCCCGCCCCGACACCCAGGGGATGATCCTTCATCATCCTCCAACCAGCATTCGCCAAGCGAACCCGGCTCTGGGCGGCAGAATCGCGCTCGCCTTCCGCGCGCATGATGGTCGTGGAGCGCTGAATGAACTGCGGGTCGGTCAGCCACAGGAAACCGATGCCTGCCACGATCAGCCCGGCTGCGATCTTCATGCGGTGCTTGGCCGGTGCGACCAGAACAGCTACCAGCCCGCCAGCTACCAGCCCCACCACCGCGCCGCGGGATCGCGTGAGAATGATGGCATTGGCGACAAACCCCCCTGCCACGAAACACACCACCCGACCGATCCAGCGGCTGCGAAGGAACTGAAAGCCGATCAGCCAGAGCATCATGGCCATGTACGCGCCGAAGAAGTTGGACTCGGCAAAGTCCGGACCGCCCACGCCCTCCAGCCTTCCTCCGCTGAACGCCCGGCGCGGCATCTCCCAGGCATGGAATCCCAGGTAGAGTGCCCCGCCGATCAGCGCCCACAGCACGATCTCCAGCTTGCGCGGCCTGTTGGCGATGTGCGTGAGCATCAACACGAAGATCACGATCTTGGTAAACTTGATCGATGGGTGATCCACGGCGGTCGTGTAACGACCAACCGTCTCCTGGCCGATCAGAACCGACAGCCACACGATGCCCAGGAACACAAGCAGGAGCTTTTCCTGGCTTCGAAGGAGAGGACCTCGAAGGCCCAGGCTTCTCCAGTTCAGGACCATACCCACAGCAGTAGCGATCGCAAGCGTGAACGAGTAACGGATGCCCAATCTGTTGAGAGGCGCACCCCACCACTGGCTCTCCGGGCCGACGCTGTAGTGGGCGATGTACCCTACCAGACCGAGCACGGGCTGAATCAGCGCACCGACGACGCATACCGCGAACAACCCGCCAAAGAGCAATGTCCGTAGTCCCACGGCTGCGTCTCCACGTTTGGGCGGCGCCTAGCGCCCGCCACCGGACCCGACGAGCGATTCCAACTCGCTCACCTCCGCGTCCATCCGTTCGCTCCAACTCCACATCATCTTCGCGCGAGAATCCTGTCCCGAGCGAAGCCGTTCATTCAGCTCACCGTCCCGACACACCTCCGCCAGGTGCCTGCCGAGGGTTTGATGATCGTCCTTCTCGGCTACCATCGCGTTGACGCCATGCTCGAGGAGGTCGCGCGTGGATGGATCCTTCACTGATACAATCGGCAAGCGGGCACAGATCGCTTCATAAATCGGATTGCATCGGTTGGTTACGTCGTTGGTAATGATGAATGCGTCGGCGACGTGCATCAGCGACCAGATCTGCTCGTGAGCGACCGCGCCCAGCCAGATGACCAGGTGCTCGATCTCCAGCTCAGCCGCAAGAGATTGCAGGTCCGCCAGCTTGTCCCCGTCGCCGGCGACGATCATCTGAATGTCTGCGCCCTGATCGGCTGCCACGGCAACGGCGCGAAGGATCCGATCGATCCGCTTCCAGTAGCTCAGCCGTGAGCACGTAACCACCCATTTGCTGTTCGGGTCGAGTCCGCGACCGAGGGCCTCGGCCAACTCTTCGCGCGACACGTCGGGTGGCTGCTCCGGGGGGTCCACGCCGTTCTGCCAGAACCGGAACCGCCGGGGCGAGGTCCCGAACTTCTCGGCTACTTCGTCGCCTCGTGTGCCGTCGTTGGCGCAGATCAGCAGGTCGCTGGGCACACGGTAGCCCGCCGCAAGCACCGGATAGCGAAGGGTCACCAGGGGGCGGTGCATCAGGTCGGCCAGGAAGGTCCCGTACAACCTCGTGACATTGGGCACGCCCCATGCCCTGTGCAGAAGCCAGCCGGCCAGCGCGGCGTATTGGTTGTGTGCGTAGACCAGGTCAAATCGCTTGCGTTGTTGCCGCCTCACCCGCGCCGCAGCCAGCAGGAGGCTGACCGTCAGGCAAAGACAACTGGTCGTATTCAGCATCCATCGCAGCAGGTAGGGCATTTCCCCGGCGGGACCAAGACGACGCGCGACGGCTCGCACCTTCTTGAAATACGGCAGCCAGCTGCACTCGGCTACGTGCACGTCGTAGCCGCCGTCGCGGCGGATCGCAAGCGGCGTCGGATCGTCATTGAACAGGTGGTACTTCGGGAGAATCACGGTCACATCATGGCCGCCACGGACATGCCCGCGCAACGTCTCCCGCAGCGACGGCATGCCGCCCTTGCCCTGCATCGACCAGATTGGCAACGCGGATATTTCAAGTAGGTTCATCTCTCCAATGCTCCACTGCCCGATGCGTCTGCAGGATATTCCCCGCCGATGCATGTCTGCCATTCTATGCTCGTCGAGAAGGTTTCCGTCTTCTTCCGATCGCATGGGTAACCCGGAAGCAGACGTTTTATGCCGGACTTCAACGCAGACACAGCTGACCTTCGCAGTGGACGCATGTCGATGTCTTCCAGGTCGACCGATATGAGCCTTCCATCGTACTCCGTGCCTGCGTAGACCCGACCATCGCACACAGCGATTCGGGCGAAGTAGCCTTCACAGCATTCGGCGAAGTCCCAGCAGTAATCCCGACGCCAATCCGTGAACAGCAAGTATGCCTTCGGATGCTTCGATACCGCTCCGAACGCCGTCCTGTCGCCCAGTTTCATGGGGTACCGCAGAACCATGTATCGATCCGACCTGAACTCATGCCTTGACCAGGTTGCTAGATCTCTCGTGCGCAGACAACAGTTGTCACAAGCCACCACCAGGTAACCATCGACTACCGCGATGTTCCTGGTCTGCTCCCCGACGTCAATGCGTCCGAGTGCGTCGTCGGACTGCACGAACAGGGAGTTGTCTTCCCGGGCAGATACGACAAGGCTGCCGTTGAAACGGACAGCCGAGTACAATGCTCCCGGACGGGCGTAGCTCCATACCTCCCCCCATGTGCGTCCACCGTTCTCGGAACGAAGCAGAAAGCCCTTCGTCGGGGTGTAGGAGTACTCCCCGTCACCCCCGCCTCCTCCGAGCCCGCAGCCAATGTAGAGCACACCGTCCTCATCCTCGTAGAAATGATTCAGGTAGGTAGCCTCCGGGTTCTCGTACACGCATTGCCACGTGCTTCCGCGGTCGTCACTCAGGTATATCGCCCCGTAGGCCTGGCCCCAGCAGTAGTAATCGACATTCCAGACAGGAACCAGATACCAGCCCCTGCTCGTAATGAAGGGCTGGCCGGTGTTGGTCGCCATCTCATTATCGCTGTAGAAATCGGCCAACTTCTCGCATGAGTTGGAGCAGACTCGATAGACCTCGCACCGTCTGACGATGGAGTCTCGCGACCGAACATGCTCGCCCTTGTAAAGGTGGAATGTCCCATCATCGGTCAATTCGCCTCTGCCCGTCGCGAGCGAGGCGATCACCTCCGTACCGTTCGAGAAGGGCCATAGCTTATAGGGCGACCCCACGTCGAGAATCAGGTTATATGCGGCCATGGCTATCTCCGTCGTTCCAGCTCACGGGGAAGATCGTCCCGCTGTCGTGATCGCAGCTTTTCATTTCGACCTGTCGTCGCCATTGCCGGCACCTCCAGAACGGCCGATCGTCCGAACCCGGGCGACGACCCGATCTCTGTCTTTCTTTGGCAGCAGGCAGAACCAGGCAATCGGAACGAATCCCAGCATCGCCGCCAGCACTTGAACGCCCAGATCGGCCCATGTGTCGATCGCACCGATCTGCCAGGCCGCCCAACAGACGCCCGCAAACAATCCGCCGGACAGAATCGTAAGCCCTTCCGATCGCAGCGCCAGCCTCGACATTCGAAGCCCTGCCTTGCGTGACACGAACCAACGCAGCAGCGGATAGGCTGTCAGCAGCCTGGCAAACAACGTACCGCACGCAACCCCGGCCATGCCCCACCCCAGCCCGACCGCAAGCAGCAGGCTGAGTCCGAGATTTGTGACGGCTTCCAGCACCGTGATACCCGTCAGCAGCCAGACATGGCCCATCGACGTCAGCAGCGGCCGAACGCCGATATTCATCAGGACCATCAGCTTCGACACCGAAAGAATGATCATCACCACCGCAGCCATCTGCACCGACTGGGGGCCGATCTCGTCGCCCATCCACAGCCTGATGAACGGCTCGGCGAAGAAGAAAGCCCCTACGTACATCGGAATGCCAAGCATAAGCGCGAGGCGCGACTGACGCCAGTAGTACCAGTGGGCGGAGTCCATGTCCCCGGCGGCCACGGCGCGCTGAACCGGCGGAAAAAACGTCCGGGTAATCTGCCGGATCAGCGAATTGGAATAGTAAATGCCCATCGCGCCGATCGAGTACACAGCCACGGCCTCGACGTTCTCCGCCCACTCCATCACGAGCAGATCGGTCTGACCTATGACTCGCACCGAGATCGAGGAGATAAACGCCGCCATGCCGAAGCCGAACAACTCCCCGGCGCGCGACCTTGAAAAGTGCAGCGGCCAGATCCGCAGATCGCGATGCACCCACTTGGCAAGGGCGTAATTGCCCACCATCCCCAGCAGGTTCCCGCCCACCGTCGCCAGCGCCAACCCCACCAGGCCCATGCCCTGGCCCAGGGTGATGATAATGCCCGCGGTTCGAACAATCAGGACCACCAGGTCGACGCCCCGCGTCAGGTCGAACCGGTCATGGGCTGCCAGCACGCTGGAGAAAATCGAGCCCGAAGCCATGATCAGCAGGTTCGCCGCCAACAGCGGAAGCAACCACTGGATCGTGCCTCTCTGCGACTCGGGCACCGAGTCGAAGATGTGCGGGAATCCCCATCCCAGGACCACCCCGGCCAGGATTACCCCCACGCCGACGATCGAGAAAAAGCCCAGGCCGGAGCGGATGGTCTCGTCGACCCCCTGGCTGTCCTTCCTGCCGAGATACAGACAGATATGTCTGCCCACGCTGGAGCGGATCCCCAGGTCCAGCACGCCCATGTAGCCAGCCACCGCGTTCAGCAGGCTCCAGACACCATAGATGCTCTTGCCCAGCGTACCGACGATGTACGGAGAGAGCAGGAACATCACGACCAGGTTCAGCGCGAAGCTGGCCGTATTCAGAGACAGGTTGCGTGCATGGACGCGCCCACTACTCATGCGTGCACTCCGATTCGCCCATCGACGGGGCCCCCGGCGTTCGGCCGGCGTGGCAGGTCATCGACTCGCGATGATGTAGTTGTCTGCGCAGGCGGCTCACCTGTACGTGCTCTCCATGCGCCCGGCGGAGATCTCGTTCGGCAAGGCCAACTGCGTGCCTTCCTCTATGGATCGTCCATCGACGCCGGGAACATCGGCATTTCGTGGATCGCTGCGATCTTCCGTCGCTATTTGCACCTGACCGGCCGGCTCGCCCGAACCGGGGCGGACAGCGCGAAGCAACCTTCTGCGGGCATCGACGTCCAGCAAGACCATCACCGACGCAACAAGCCATGCAACAACCACGAGCAGCACGCGAGTTCCAAACCATCCCCAGCTTCCTGCGGGGAGGACCCCCGCCACAAGCAGGCTCCAGCCTGCGACCACCGCAGCAGACACCAGCCATCGCCACAGGTCCTGCCGCAGGAACAGGCTGACCCGCTGGCCGATCCAACGCCCCGCAACCACCGCCAGCAACGCACTGAAGACCACACGCGGAATGAACGTGCCCCAGGCGACGCCCTCGAGCCCCATTCCCATCACGCCCACAAGCAGCAGCGTAAGACCAAGATTGCATGCACCATGCGCGAGGGTCACGATCGCCCGGAACCGCACCCGACCGATGGCTGCGCAGAGGTGGGGATATACCATGGCCGCAAACGCGGGCATCTGGGAGATCGCCAGGATTCCCAGAACTCCACCGGCGCGAAGGAACCGACCTTCGCCCATCCACAGCCCGATGAACTCGCGTCCGAAAACCACCAGGCCCGTGACCACCAGCAACCCCAGGGCGACAACCACCTGCGTGCCCGCCCGGAGCGTCCTGCGAAGCGATGCCAGATCGCCCCGCGCCCAATCCTTCGTCAGCCTGGGGGCAAAGACCACGCCAACCAGCCGGAGCAAGTCGTCCGACCGCGCAATCAGCGTGCTGGCCACCCAGTAAATCGTGGCCGAGGCAGGGCCGAAGAACCAACCGATGACCAGGAAGTCGGCCGCGAAAATCAGCCGGTGCCCGAGCGCATCGAGGAATTCCCACACACCGAACCCGTACAGGCGCCTCAGCACGGCAGTCCGGACACGTCGCATGGCCAGACCCACCGGGCCATGGATCAACCGGACGCTGATCACCGCAGCCGATGTGCGGACAACGTCGCCGGCAAGTTGAGCCAATGCCAGACCGACCAGCCCCCCCCCGGCCACCAGCACCGCGACGGTCAGCACGACTCGCACGAGCACAGCGGCGACGTCGATCCCGGCCAGCACGTCGAATCGCTCCCGACCGACCAGGAGCATGCGGAGCGCATCGGCCAGCAGCATCAGCCACACACAGGCTGCCAGAATGCCCAGGGTCGTCCTGCCCTGTCGAAGCTCAGCGGCTGTCAGCTCGGGCAGAAGAAGGGGCAACAGCGCCCGGGCAGCCAGTGCAGCAGCCGTCAGAGGAATCGCCAGAGCGAAGACCACCGCCAACGCCGTGCTCATCAGGCTCGCCACCCGCCCAACTCGCGAGCGCCCGATCTCGTAGGAAACGTGCCTCGCCAGGGCACGCCTCAAACCGATATCCATCAGCCCGATGTAGCTCGTGACGGCCCAGAGTACCGTCCAGATCCCGTAGGCCCGGTCACCCAGCGTGTGGATCACAAAGGGCGAAAGCAGGATCATGGCCACGGCGTTGACGAGATATCCAAGACCGGTAGCCGAGAGATTCTTCAAATATCGCCGGCCGGCGCTCAAGCCTGCTCTCCCGATCCGTCAAGCGCCCGGCGGTATCGATCCGCCAGCTCATCGTTGGCCCATTGGAACATCAGGTGATTGGCCCGGGTAAGCACCCGTCTGCGGATGCCGATATCGAAACCAAGTCGTTTGGTCACGTTCGAAGCAAGCAGATGATCCAGGTGGCATATTTTGCGCAGCAGGGCCACCTGCCACGGCGATGGGGAGGCGATCCCCCTCTCCCCAAGCCAGTCAGCGTAGCGCTGCTGGCATGCTCGGGAGTACGGCCAGAGGAAATACGTCTCCGCAGCCGTGTTCTTGTTGTCCACCCCGAAGGCCCTTCTCGGCACGCCGCAGTCCTCGACAAGCCGACGCGGAATCGGACGGTCGTAACCGCCCCCCACCGACCAGGGGAGCATCTCGGGTGACATGGAGATGGCCTTGATTTCCGCCTCGCGCCGCATGCCCAGATACGGAAGGACCACATGGAAGAAACCTCGCCATAAGCGAAACTCGGTCACGCCCAGGCCGGAGAATCCCCGCCGGATCGCGGACCGGCCCTGCGGCGGATGCTCGCGGGCCCAGACGGTGTCTCCCGCGTGCCCGCTCCAGTGAACGCTCAATCCGGGTGGATGTCCCAACGAGGCCATGTTCAGACAGCCCGGCCTGGCGGTGGACGCCCAGACTGCCCCCTCGAATTCGCAGCGATCCCAGCGGCTGGGGTACGTATTGCACTTGTAGCCAAGGCGATGGG
The DNA here is from genome assembly GCA_964642855.1 of uncultured Planctomycetaceae bacterium. Classification (GTDB taxonomy): domain Bacteria; phylum Planctomycetota; class Phycisphaerae; order SM23-33; family SM23-33; genus CAZXSK01. The sequence goes on from CAZXSK010000027.1 coordinate 23,907, forward strand.
CAAGAAAACGCCCCGAATCCGAACGCCGCCAGAGGCTGTTGGGTTTGGCGAGCGTGACGGCCACCTCACACCCCGCCTCCCGGGCAAGCACAGCTACGGCCGGCGAATCGTATCCGCTGGAGATGCTCACTCTCTGGTCGATCCGAAACGTCCTGGCCGGATCTACCAGGTTGTCCCCGATCCTTCGGCAGGCGTCGGCAAGGTAGCCGGTGTACGTCTCATAGCTATCGAAACAGGGAGCCGTGTCAGGCTTCTCGACTTCGCGCAGATCTTGTCCGTCGAAGCGGAGGTTGTGGAAGTACGTCAGCCGGATGTCGCCTTCACGGGCGGGAATCGATTGCACCTGCGTGTCCAGGCCCCAGGCGATCTGGGCAATGTCCTTCTCGTAGCCGAGGTAGTCATCCCGCAGGTGAAGTCCTGCTACCCCGAGCAGGCCGGGCAGGGAATTGCTGATCCACCAGGTATCGCCCGCGCAATACCATGCCAGCCGGTCGTTGATCGTGCCGGAGCTGACGAAGTCAGCGTGGGTCTCACGCAGGCGGATCCCGCTGCCGAAGATCCCCTCCGTGCGATCGAAGCTCCCACTGTCGAAGTCGCCGTCCCAGACGCCCTCGATGATCCATCGCTCGCTGGCCTCCACGTACGGTCCGTGCCAGACCTCGATCGCCGATTCGTCGCGTCTTGCTTTGGCGATCCATGCAAGCTTAGGCCAGTCGGAGACCTCGTGTGTCAGAAACTTCATTGCAGGACCTCCGGTGGAGGCGTCCTGAAGTCGCGGTAGTCGCTGGGATTGCCGTCGCGACCGGCCTGGGCGGCGCGTGCGATGTTCACCGCTTCCCGGGCTGTGACGTAGTGCAACCGGTGGCCGGGCGATTTGAAACGCTCCTCCATCGCGGTCCACAGGCGATCGAGCGGTTTGCCGAGGAGCATGCGTCGGCTGGGGTCGGAGGCGGTGCTGCCGTGGATGACGAAGAACACCCAGTTCGGCCGGCCTGGCAAGTGCACGTGGGCGGCCAGCCAATGGTAGATCCGCCAGATGTACGGCGGGTCGCCCGGGCCGATCGTTCCCCCGTCGAACACGCCCAAGGTCAGGCCGATGTGTGTCGGGCCGGGCAGGAGCAGCAAACTCTCGGCCGGCGGAGAGTTGTCCGCTCGCGCCACGTCAAACACCACCTCGCCGCTATGGGTGTGCAGGTCGAGAATCCGATTGACGTTCGCGGGCTGGGCGGGACTGCCCAAAGCGGGGAAGCTCAGGTCCGCCTGGCAACCTGCATGCAGGAGTTCGGCGACCTCTTCGGCCTGCAATCCGCCGGTCAATGCCGCCCCCCCACGCGCCGCCACAAAGCGTCCCTGGGGGCAGGCGCCCATCTCCCGCAACAGTTCGGCCTCCCGGCCGATGCTCTCGCGAAGCTCCTCCGCGCCCCCCTGCTTCGAGGGATCAAAAAGGAACTCGATTTCACCCCACGATCGCTCCGGCCAGTGGGCCATCTGCTCGCGGGCCTCGGGGCCGAGTTGAGAAGGTTCGATGAACCAAGTGTGCTTCGGGCATCTGCCTCGCGAATCGGCGTGTCCCTCCAGCAGGTCGCCGTAGGCCTTTTGCCAATTCCGAACGGCTTCCAGCTGAGCGGCCGGGTCGCCCGCAGGAACAAAGCGATCGACGAACACGAAGCAAATGTCCAGGGGTCGATCTCGATGGATTCTGGGGGCCGGATCGAAGAGATAGCTGCCCAGCCACGGGGTAGCGCGTCGCGTGAGGATCTTGCCGGCGAACCACAGGGCGTACAGCCCAATCGCCAGGGTGATAAGACACGCCGTGCCCGCCAGTGGCCAGAGACCCTGGTGCAGCGCCCACAGCCAGATCCACGCGGGCGACGAAAGGCCCAGAATCGCCGTCAGCCAGGTCACCCAGCGAGGCAAGCGGCTGGGGATGGGGGTATGTTCAAGACCTTCTGCCATGGTCGGAATTGTACGTCCGTCAGAATCTCAGTGCTTCGGAAATCCTCTCGAGCTTCGCAGGCCAGGTCTCCTGCGACATCGCCTCAATCCGCTGCCGTCTGGCCTCGGGCGAATCCTCCAGGGATCGGGCAATCGCCGACTCGAAGGCCTCCACGCCATCGGCCACGCGTATCAGGCGGTCGTACAGCTGCACCTCGGGCATGGGCGTCGAAACCACCGGCAGCCCGGCCGCAAGGTACTCCCGCAGCTTGATCGGATTGACCGCGCGGGTCAACTCGTTGACCTCGAACGGAATCAGCCCGACATCGAACCCCGCGCAATACGCCGGCAACTCATCGTAAGGCCTGCGCCCCAGAAAGTGCATGTTCGCCCGGCGGCGATATGGCGAGAGGTCGAACGTCGCGTCTCCGATCAGCACAAAATGCCAGTCGCTGTGACGATCCGCGATCTCCGCAAGCAGGTCGAGGTCCACCCAGTCGCGAATCAGCCCGAAAAAGCCAAGCCGCGGGTGGGGGACTTCCGCCAGATCGGCCGGCTGTTCGAGTCGGTCGCGATGTGCCCGTGAGAAATGCTCGTAGTCCACGCCGTGGGGCACGAGCACCGTATTGTCGTTGAAGCCCTTCTTCGCCTCCTGCAGCACCGTGCCCGTCGTGATCACCAGATCGCTGCGACGACAGAGATCCTCCTCTTCGGCGAGCACCCGCTGTGTGTCGTAGCCGGTGAAGGAGGAATGATCGTCGACGCAGTAGTACACCACGCGCTCAGCGTCAAAGCGGTCCAGAAGGTAGGAAACATCCGGCGTGAACGACCAGAGCTGCACCGGCCCGCGCCGTACCTTCCGCAGCGCCCGCTGGACCTGCAGCACGATCATTCGCCGGTTCAGCCGCATCGCCCATCTGCTCGACGGCAAAGGCACCACCAGCGGCGTGAGCGTGTGCAGATTCCGGCGGGCCTGCTTGAGCCCCCCCGCAACCTGCCACAGCTTCCGGGCCATGTAGAGCATGTCCGACGAACTCGCCGACGGGGCCCGCGAGGCGTGGTAGTTCACCCACAGCACGACATTCTTCTCCGCCAACAGGTGCATGACGTGATGCTTGCTGGTCGGCGGCGCGTCGTAGCCGCTTGCGAAACAGAGAATCGTCTGTCCCTCGATCATGACCGGGCTCCTTTGCCCCGGGTGTCGGCATCCTGCGATGGACCCCGACCCGCCAGCCGGGTGCACACTTCCATCATGTCGGCCAGTCTGGGCCCCCAGCGATAGGTCCGGTCGACGAGATCTTTCCCACGCCGGGCAAGCTCCTCGCGCCGCGACGGCGCGGACAATAACTCATCGATGCAACTCCGCCACTGGCCAACCGTCCCCGCCCGCAGAACGTCCCGCCCGGGCTGGAGTTCCAGGCCCTCGAGGGCGCCGGGCGAACCCACAACCGCACACCCGGCTGCCATCGCCTCGAGAACCTTGTTCTGGATGCCTCGGGCGATCCGCAGCGGCACGACTGCGACCGCCGCGGCATGCAGGTACGGACGAACGTCCTCGACCGTGCCCGTCACACGTATGCCCTCCCGGTCGCCAAGCCGGCGTATCTCGGCCACCGGGTCGCGGCCGACGATCGTCAGTGTCAGGTGCGGGTGCTGCTTCCGCAACTCCGGCCAGATGTCACGGACGAACCAGCACACGCCCTCGACGTTCGGCCTGTAGTCCATGGTGCCGGTAAACACCAGCCCCTCCCGGGGGGGCAGGTCCTCCGGAGCGGTGAAGAAATCGACGTCCACACCGTTGGACACCGGCACGAGCTTCCCCTCGGCGTGTGGACTGGCCTTGAGCACCCGGGCCTCGTCGGCCGATACCAGGAACACCGCGTCACACCGGCCGATGGCCTCCTGCTCCAGCCGACCCACCGCGCGGGCCTCGGCCAGGAACACGCGAGACTTCAGGAACCCGGCCTGCTCGCCGTAATGGGCCCACTTGGCCGAATCGACGTCGACCAGGTCCAGCACCCGCGCTCGCGCCGGTACGGCCAGCAGGTGACGCAGAACGCTCGAGCAGTACCCGAACGCAAGATCGAAAGGCTCCTCGCCCGCCAGCCGACCAAGCTGCTTCCTCATCGATCGGCTGTCGAAGTAGCCCTCGGTGACCGAACGACCGGTCAGCAGTTTCAGCCCACCCCGGACCAGTCCGGCCGGTCCACCAGCCCTGCAGACCACCAGGTTCGAGCAGTACCGCGAGAGCTTCTCGACGGCCGAGGGATCGGGCCTGTCGGGCGCCAGGGAAGCGACGGTGAGATCGAAGGCTTCGGCGAGCGCGAGGATCTCATGAAACGCGCGAACGCGTTCGCCCTTGTCGGGGGGAAACGGCAGACGATGCGCGATGAACAGTGCGCGCGGTCTGGGTTGTGTCGGTCGCGACGGCGAATCTGCCATCATGCGTAACGATAGAGATAGTCGGGTACGTGGAACTTCCGGTGGGTCAGCACCAGCCCGCCCACGCGGACGTTGGCCGAGTGAAGCAGACGAATGCACGTCTCTGCCGACTCCTGTCGCGTCTTGCCCATGCGCACCACAACCAGGGCGTCGCCGGCGACCGCACCGATGATCCCCGCGTCGGAGGCGATATTGATCGGGGGCGTGTCGAAAATCACGTAGTCGAAACGCTGACGAAGCGAATGGACCACGTCCTCCAGTTCCGGCTTGCCGACCAGTTCACCCACAGAGGCGTGGGAAACCGTCCCGCATGGCAGCAGGAACAGGTTGGAGTGGCCCGTGGGCTGGAGGCATTCCTCCAGCGATGCCTTGCCTGTGAGCATCTCCGCCACGCCGGGAGACTTCTCGCAGCCGAACAGTTGGGCAACCCTGCCGCGTCGAAGATCGAAATCCACCAGCACGGTCCGGCGGTCGGTGCGCTCGGCCATCACGATTGACAGGTTCCCGCACGTAACCGTCTTGCCCTCGCCCGGATCGGCAGAGGTGACGACATAGCAGAAGCGTTCGTCGGGGCTCTGGGCCAGCAGGTTCGTCCGCAGCGAACGGTACTCCTCGGTTACCGAGCCGCCACGGTCGTGGTGGGCCCGGAGCAGTTCGGAATAGCCCTCGAAACCGACAGGCTGCTTCTCCGCCTCCACCTTGCGGCGCTTCGGCGCCTTTTGCGGCGAAGGGACCAGTTCGTCCTGTTCCAGCGCGCTGTCGGGGACGATCTCCTCAAGGGATTCCTGCTGGTCCTGTTCGGCCCTGCGCTTGCGCATTGCATCCCAAACGTTTGCCACGATCGATCTCCTAGCGTATCAGCGACGCCGAGTCGCTGGGCAGGTTGCTCTTGCCCGGATCCTGCATCCCCCAGCAGGTCATGTCCCGAAGCACCTCGGAAATCACCTGCCGGTCGATCCGGTGGATCCCCTTGGCGTACCCCACGAGCAACGCGTTGTCGCACAGCACGTTGATCAGCCGAGGGATGCCCTGAGTCGCCATGAAAATGTCTTTCGCCGCCCCCACCGTGAACTTCACCCTGCATCCCTCATCGGCGGCGACGTTCAGCCGATGCAGGATGTACGCAGCCGTGTCCTTCAGAGACAGGCGGCCGAGATGGTAACTGAGCACGATCCGCTGGCGAAGCGATTCCCACTTGGGGTTCATCAGGCGCTCGCGCAGCTCGGGTTGACCGATCATCACGATCTGCACTACGCGCCGGCCGGATACTTCCCAGTTCCACAGCAGCCGGACCTGCTGCAGTGCGTCGTCGGACATGTCCTGTGATTCGTCGAGAATCAGCGCCACGCTGCGACCCCGCTGGAACATCCGCTCGAGGTGCTTCTGCAACGCATCGGCCAGGGACTCGTCGCTTTCGAGCGAATGGGTGTCCATGCCGACGCTGGCGGCGATTGCATGCAGCAGCTCACGGGGCTTCTGTGGCGGATTGGTCATCCATGTTGGCTGGCAGACGGGCTGAAGCTCCGAACACAGCACCGTGCCCACCAGCGTCTTGCCCGCGCCGACCTCGCCGGTAATCAGGACCATCCCCTTGCCCTGCTCGACCGTGTAGAGCATGTTTGCCAGCGCTTCCTTGTGGATCGAGCTGGGATAGAAGAACCGCTCCTCGGACGTAATCGAGAAGGGGAAATCCTTGAGCTTGTAGAAATTCAGATACACGAATCCACCTTACCTCGTCAGGTCCCGGATCGGCTCGGCGGTATGGGTCACGATGAAATGCACCGGGTCGCTCTTCCACTGCTGGTGCTTCTCGGGATAGTGGAGCTTGAGGGTAATGCTCAACCCCGCAACGCCGATAATGCCGATCAGAACCACCGCCACGACCGGCCCGAGGATCCACGTCCTCAGCCGCTTGATCATCCGTTGGGGGCCGGACTCGATCATCCCGATCACGCCAACAACGGGGATATCGAATCGCTTGGCTGCGTCCTGGGTCAGGTTCACCGAGTGATCTACTGCGTTGACCAGGAAAGCCAGCCCGGCTCCACATCCCAGGCCCCCGATGACGGCCATCCCGAGGACCATCGCCAACGTGGGCGAGGAAGGCGTGTACTGCTTCTGGGCGTACTGGATGATCTCGTGGCGGGTCCTTCGCTTGGCCAGTTCGGCCGAAAGCGTTACCTGCAGGCTCATGTACTGGTCGCGGTAGTCCGAGAATTTTTTCTGGTGGTCGCCCAGAGTCCGGAGGAGCTGCTCGTACTCCTGGCGGATCGGAACAAAGTTCTCCATGACCTTCTCAGACCGCGCCAGCCGCTGTTCATTGCGCTCCAGCTGGTTCGCCGTGCCCTTGATCGAAGCGGTCAACCGTGCCCTGGCCATCCGAAGATCAATGGAATTGTCCGTCCGGCCGTAGACCGACTCCTTGATGACCGTCGGCGGGGTCTGCTTGATCTGGTCTTCGATCCAGACGATCTGCCGATCGATCTCCTTGATGTCGTCGTGGGTTTCCTTCTTGATCTGCCTCTCGCGCTGACGCAACTGCTGCAGGTTGGCGAGCTGGCCCTTGAGTTCGTCCAACTTCGGGTTGGGCATCCGCACCACGGAGATCGGCTCGTTGGATTCGACCGCCCGCTGCTGGCTGAGTTCTTCCAGTTGCGCCAGTTCCATCCGGTCGATCCGCAGCGATTCCCGCAACGCGCTGATCTCGGCAGAGAGGTTCTCGATGCGCTCCCGCAACATGCCGGGAGACTCCGGCATGGCATCGGGATGGGCTGCCTGGAAGAGCGTCTTCTTGCGAAGCGCTTCCTGCACGAGCTGGTTGGCGTCCTGCATCTTCTCGCCGATATGCTGGAGAGACTCCTTCAGCCGGTCGGCCGACTCCTTGGTAACCTTGGCGATGTAGTTCTCCATCAGAACGTTGGGGATCTTCCTCGCCAGCACCGGGTCGCCGTCGGTATAGCTGACAGCGATGACATCGACCACGTCGGATCGGACCGGCCAGCGGACCTCCACCCGGGACATCACGCGGTCGACGATGTCCTGGAGCATGCGCTGGCCGTCATCGGTATACCGACCGTCGCGACCTACCGGAATGCCCTGGACCAGCTGGGGAATCTGCTCGACGGCCTGGATGACCGCCGCCCGGCCGGTGAGCTCTTCGGCAAGCGTGAGCTTCTTGGCAGCGAAACCCTCGACCTTCGTATCGGCCATGCCTTCCGACGCAGGGTCCACCCGACGACGGAACTTGGCCGTGCCGGTGTACTGGAGCGGCATGAAATGCGCGACGATGATCGCACCCGCCGCGAACAGGCAGGCGCTGATCACAAACAGCCAACGACGGCGGAATACGAGCTGAAGCCTGTCGCGAAGCGTCTTCTGGTCATTCGTTGCCGCCATGGGATCCTCTCCCTGACGCTCTTGTCCGCCCGCGAACCTGCCAGCCCGGCGAGCGGTCAATCGTCGTCATCGTCATCGAAGTCGGTAATCTGGTCACCCGTCGACATGAGAGTCGCCGGGGCGCGAGCAGCCTCAAGCACCGGACTCACAGGCAACAGCCAGCGCTGAAGCTCCTTCGCCACAGCCGCTGCAGGGTGCGGAGGTACGTAGATGATATCGTCCGGTTGGAGGTACACGTTTCGTGACAAATCGCCGTGCTTGGCCATCTCCCAGAGGTTCACCGTCACCACCTGGGCATAGAGGTACCCGTCCTCTTCCTCCGCCTGCTCCTCCTTCTCCTCGGATTCCGGCATGAACCCACCCTTGGACGCACGCGTCGGACGAAGCACCCGAACGCGATGGCCCCAGGAGTAGACATTCGTGCCCACCTCCGAGAGTACATCCAAGACCGTATCTCGACCCGTATACGGACGCGGGCCGGGACGATTGACCTCGCCCAGCACATAAATCCTCTGGGAATTGTAGCCCGCCACTTGCACGTGAATCCAACCGACGCGCTCGTAATACTCGCCGGCCGCTTTGGCGATGGCCTTCTCGATCTCCTTGGGGGTCATGCCGGCTACGAACACCTCACCGATCATCGGCAGGTTGATCGTACCGTCGGGCATGACCTGGCGCGTCACGTCGTTGACTTCTTCGACGATATTCGCCTGCAGTGCCAGGCGGTCCGGCGGGTATACCCGGTACTCCTGCGAGGCTACGGGCCTACGCTGCGCCTGGAGAAACGTCACCAGCTGCTGCGTGTTGTCGGCGGGGCTGTCGCATCCCGTCATTGCGCCCCCCGCCACCACCGCCAGCAGAACCACCCAGAGAATCCGATGCGATTTCATGTCCGCTCTTCCTTCGTAAGAACCACGTTTCCGTCACCACCAGGCCGGCCGTTGCCGCGCGGACCGATGGCGTCTTTCCGCGGCTGCTGTATCCCCTATCGACCGTTCGGTACGTCCCGGTAAGCTAAAGTGTTCATTCTTCTTTGCCTGCGCACTTCGCCAGGCGCAGGAGAAACTCGAAACGAACCGGGTCAACGGGCGAAAGCGAGCCGTTGTGCGTTGTTGATACCAACACCTAAGTATACCACTGCCGCCCGAACCCGTAAACCCGCCTGCACGCCCAGACGGGCGTCGCGGGAACTGGCGTCTGGCTGATCGTTCCGCCCGCCCGGGTCCGGCAAGGGAGGATCCCGAGGCCCTGCATGGCTGGCCTGAACGAGTGCCCCCGCGTGAGGTCGGGGGTCTCAGGGCGACCCCAAGATAATAATTGGTCTAAGTTTATGCCGATTCCTTCCGCTTCGGGCGTGGGCTTGTTTCCCCGGACACAGTTCTCTACAATGCTGTGCACTTGTCGGCGATTCCGGCAGCGTGCCTGTTGCACGCGGCAGAACTCGCCCTGAGGGTTTCCCATGTCCGCGCGTGAGGCAAAATCCTTCGCAGAGATGTCGTTCCTCGAAGCCGTCGCCCGCCGCGCTCGCGTTGAAATCAGCGTCAAGTCGCCCCCCTCGCTTCGCAAAGCCACCCTGACCAGCCGACTGCTCGGAACCCAGGACCACAGCCGGGTCGTGATCGAAGTCCCCCGAGCCGAGGCAAGCGGGGAGAAGGTCTTCGTACCCGACGGAGCCGACCTCGAACTGCGTTTCCCCGTAACGGACTATCTGCTCTCTGCCCAGACAACCGTCATCGACCACACCGTCTTCGACACGTCGCCCACGCGCAAGGTCGAAGCCGTCGTACTCCGCATGCCTCGGCAGATCGCCTCCCAGGACCGCCGAAATCAGCCTCGCCACGAGATCGACCCCACCAGGCCGATCAACGTTTCGATCTGGTCGTGGGACCTGCTGGCCGACCGGGGCGACTCGCCGCGCAAGGTAGGCCGGCTTGTCAACTGGTCCCAGGGCGGCCTGGGCGTGAGCATTTCCGCCTCTCTGCCGGTGGACATAGACGACAAGGCTGTCGTCCGTATGGAGGACCCGCGCAGCGACGAGCAGAAACTCTACGCTGCCATCCTGCGCCATTGCACCGAGCAGCCCGACGGCAAATCGCTCGCCGGCTTCAGCGACGTTTCGGAGATCCAGGCCGGGCAGGCGACCCCCGTCATCGAATCGCTGGTCCAGCCTTCGGACGGCCCGTCCGATACCGACGCCCACGCCTGACCTCCTGCTCCCGAAGACGGTAGGCGTTTTCCCCCGCAAGTTTCCCGAATCCCCGGTGCGTCCGATCCGATGTGTCTCCCACGGACAGAACCCCTCTGCACGGACAGGGAGAACATCGTGGGCAAGACGACGTTTCGCATTTTCCTGGCGGCGGCGATTCTCGGGCCGTCCGCCCTAGCCGGGTACTGGTGGTATCAACTGGAAGCCAGCCAGGCGACGACCTACACCGTCGGCACGGGCGACCTCGTCGAGGGCGTGACCATCTCGGGAAGCGTCTCGATGACCGAGAAGGCAGCCATGGCCGCCGAAGTGGTCGCAGCGGTCCAGGAGATCCACGCCAAGGAAGGCCAGCCTGTCGAGGCCAATGACATTCTCCTGGAGCTCGAAAGCGGCGTGGTGGTCGCGGAGTACAACAAGGCGCTGGCGAGAGAGGACATCGCCGAGCAGCATCTGGAGGAGCTCGAGAAAGGCGCCCGCCAGGAGGAAATCACCGAGGCGGAGCAGACCGTCGCCCAGGCACGGGCAGAGTTCGAGTACGCCGACAAGGACTTTGCGAACCTTCAGAAGCTCTCGCAGCAGGGCGGGGCGTCCGAGCAGGAGCTGGACCTGGCCAAGCGCCGCCGCAGCGTAGCCCAGGCGCTGCTCAAGCAGGCCCAGGCACGCCTCGAGTTGCTCAAGAAAGGCGTCCGCCAGGAGCAGATCGAGACCGCCCGGTCGAAGCTCAAACTCGCCCGCGCCGAGACCCAGCGGATGCGGGCCATCCGCGAACGCTACATCGTTCGCGCCCCCCACGACGGACACGTGACCGCCAAGTACGTCAACGTCGGAGAGATCGTTACGCCCGGCCAGACGCTGTTGCGCGTCGACAACCTGCAGACCGTTCAGATCCGCGCGCAGGCCCAGGAGGCCCAGCTCGGACATATCGAGCGGGGCATGGAAGCCAAGGTCCTGGCCGACGCCTACCCCGACACCCCCTTCACCGCCGTGGTCGCAGGCCCGCTCCAGCGCGTGGATGAAACCAGCGGCACGGTAACGGTCCTGCTGGAGATCAAGGGCAGGCCCGACATCGAACTGATGGACGGCATGGGCGTGGACGTTGCCCTCATTCGGAACCACCGGACGAATGTTGTCCGCGTACCGGCCGAGACGGTCTTCGGCAAGGGCAACGGGGCGTTCGTATGGATCCGAAGCGGCGGCGGGTTCGAGAAGCGAAACGTCGTCACGGGCGTTACCGACGGACAATTCATCGAGATCCGCGAGGGTCTCCAGGCCGGCGACGTCGTCCGCGTACCGTAGGAGATCAGACGTGGCCTTTCCCTACGAATTCCAACTCGCACACCGCAACCTGTCGCGCCACCCCTTCCACACCGCTGGGATGGTCGGGGGCCTGGCCCTTGCCGTGCTGGTGATGACCTACATCCCCTCCACGATGGCCAGTTTCTACGACGACATCAAGGACAAGGCCATCGAGCAGAACTCAGCCCACGTGACGGTCTGGCCTCGGGAGAGACCGGCCGGGGTCATGGACCGCGCCCTGCGGGGCGAATACGGAGCCCAGGCCATCCTCGCCCTGGAGGACCGCACGTTCCCTCGACATCGCGATCTCAACGGCCACCGCGCCGTGGCGGCCGAAACCGAAAACACCGCCGGCGTGGTAGCCGTCGCGCCGTTCATCAAGGGAGACGCCACCGTCCAGCACGGCAAGGTGACGATGGGCATCGCCGTCGAGGGCATCCAGCCCGTGCAGTATTCCCGGGTGGTCAACATCGCCAAGCACTTCCCCGACCGCGTGCTGCCCAAGCTCGGGCCCATGGACGTCGCGATCGGCTTCCGCATGGCCGAGAAACTCTCGGTCCACGTCGGAGAGAGCATCCGGATCTCCACGCCGACCACCACGCGGCGGATGAAGGTCCGCGCGATCTATCACTCGGGCTACTACCAGAAGGACCTCTATCACGCGTACGTGTCCATCGAAGACGCCCAGAACATGTTCTCGATGGGCAACGAGGTATCCGGCCTGGCCGTACGAACCGAGGAACTCAACGCCGCCGCGCCGGTCTCGGCCGATCTCAAGCGGAGCCTGGGCCTGAAAATCCGGAACTGGATGGACGACAACGCCTCGCTCCTGCAGGAATTCGAGACCGTCCGGCTGGTGACGCTCATCATCAATGTTCTGGTGGCTGTCACAGCCTCGGTGGGGATCGCCAACGTCTTCAGCATGTTCGTGCTCAGCCGGCAGAAAGAGCTGGCCATCCTCCGGGCGATCGGCTCGTCCAAGCTCTCCCTGCGGGCCGTGCTGATGATGGAGGCATTGTTCATCTGGGTCGCCGGTACCCTGATCGGCTTCTCCCTGTCGTTGGGCGTGATGGCCTACGAGACCGCCTATCCGTTCTTCCAGGTCTCCGCCGAAACCTACGGCATCGGGGTGTACTCCACCAAACCCAAGGTCGAACCGTTCATCTGGGCGGGAACGCTGTCCCTGGCCGCGATGGTCTTCTCGGCACTGCGCTCGGGCAGCCGGGCTGCAAAGCTCAGCCCCGTGAAAGTCATCTTCGGAAACTGACGAAAGGCCCCCATGCTCCTGGAAGCAGAAAAAGTCAGCAAGGAGTTCGGCGGGAAAGTGCCCGTCAAGGTCCTCCACGATGTCGATTTCGCGATGGAGCGTGGGGAATTCGCCGCGTTGGTAGGCCCCTCGGGATCCGGGAAAACCACCCTGCTGAACGTCATCGCCACGCTGGACAAGCCCACGACCGGTCGGGTCGCCATCGGAGGCCTGCAGGTCCACGACATGGTCGACCGCGCCCTGGATCTGTTCCGAAACGAACATCTGGGGTTCGTCTTCCAGGACGACCTGCTCCTGGAAAACCTCACCGCGCTGGAAAACGTGATGATCCCGGGCAGAATCGGCCGGCGGAAACCCAGACTCGTGCGCCGGCGCGCCGTCGAGCTTCTCGACCGCGTCGGACTCATCGACCGGATGGACCACCGCCCCGGACAGCTCTCCGGCGGCCAGCGGCAGCGAGTGAACCTCGCCCGCGCCCTGATGAACGAACCCGACCTGCTCCTGGCCGACGAACCCACCGCCAGGCTCGACCAGAAAACCGGCGAGGAAATCATCGCCCTGCTCGAAGAGCTCAACCAGCAGCTGGGCATTACGATCCTCATGGTCACCCACGACCAGGACATGGCCGGCCGGGCCGGGCGACGCGTCGAGTTCCTCGACGGACGCATCGTCTCCGACCGCAGACCGGCCCCGGAGAAGCTCTCGGAACTCGAAGCCGCCCCGCCGGATATCAACCTCAACATGCCCGACCTGCTTGACGACCCCCTGCTGAAGGAAATCGAGGAAAGCACGCAAGGCCGGACCCAAACGCCGGAAGAACCCGGGACCGACGACGCAGCGCCTCCCGAGAGTCCCAAGTCCCCCCCGGCCAGCGATGACTCTCCGCCCCCCCCGCCGGGAGACAACTCGTGAGCCCGCCGGAGAAGAAGGCAACCCTGGCCAGGCCGGTTACCTCCCGGGAGGAGTTCGAAGCCGCTTTGAGACTCCTGCACGACAGCTATGTGCGCAAGGGGTACATGAAGCCCCACCCCTCGGGCCTGCGGCTGGTGCCCCATTGCCTCGTGCCCGAAGCACGAACGTTCATTCTGCTGGCCGGGGAGAGCATCGTGGCCACCGTTTCGCTGGTTCCCGACAGCGACTCGCGCCTGCCGTCCGACGAGGTCTTCCCCGAGCAACTCGACCGTCTGCGCAGCGAACAGCGACGACTGTGCGAGGTAGGCATGCTCGCCGACCGCCGCGACTCGCTTTCCCGCAGCGTCCCCGCCCTGCTGCGTATGATGAAGTGTGTCTTCCACCAGGCGCGGGAAGACCGGCGAGATGACCTGATCATCGCGGTCCATCCGAGGCACACCGGCTTCTACTCCAGGCTGCTGGGGTTCGAACTGTTCGGACCGGCCCGGCCTTACCCGGCCGTCGAGGACACCACGGCGGTGCTCATGCGGTTCGACCTGAAAGACCTCGATCCCAGGAGAGCGCGGAACGCCCAGATCCGCCAGCTGTTCCTCAGCCCGCTCTCCGATGGCCAGAAGCCCTCGCCGTTCGTGCTGGAGGACGACGACGTGGCCTATCTCTACGACCAGAAGACCCACGCCGCACAGCGCCTTTCCGGCGACTGGAAGCGGCGCGTCACGCGATGGTACCCGTCTCTGCAATCCCACCCGGCCTTTCGGGTCCCCGCCTCTGAGGATGCCCACAGACACTCCGGCCGGGAGACATGACCATGCTCGACCTGACCTGTCAGACCGAAGCAGCCCTGCAGGCATTCCACCAGGCAGCCTGCGAGGTTCCCGCCTACCGCACTCTCCTGGCCGAGAAGGGCCTCGACCCCGGCGAGATTCGCACGCAGAATGACTTCGTCGGCAAGGTTCCCCTCCTGGACAAACACAACACCTTCCAGCGGTTCCCCGTCCGCGAGCTCTGCCGGAACGGACAGACCGGCAGGATCGCCTCGGTCCTGACCAGTTCGGGGCATTCCGGGGTGTTCGCCTTCGGCCTGTACGACACGGTGGGCGGAAAGGCGGCGGTCGATCGCATCGACGAAGCCCTCGATCTGCTGTTCGACGTCAAGACCCGCCCGACCCTGCTGATCAACTGCCTTCCGATGGGCGTGAAAGTCTACACACAGGCATGCACCTTGGGCGAAACGTCCGTTCGCCCCGACATGGCCTGCGGGCTGGTGGAAGGCTTCGCCTCCGAGTTCGCGCAGATCATCCTGGTCGGCGAGACCGCGTTCATCAAACACCTGCTGGAACTCGGAGCCCGTCGCGGGATCGACTGGCCTTCCCTGCAGGTCAGTATCATCGTCGGCGAGGAGCCGATCGCCGAGAACGCCCGGGCGTATCTCCAGGAGCTTTGCGGCATCGATCCCGAGCGGCCCGAAACCGGCCTCGTCGGGTCCACGATGGGGGTCGGGGAACTTGGGCTCAACCTGCTGTTCGAAGCGCCCCCACCGGCGGTGATTCCCCTGCTCCGACGCGCCCTGCACCGCGACGCCGCCCTGCGGGATGCGGTCTTCGGGCCGGGTCGAACCCATGTCCCGATGATCTTCACCTTCGATCCGCGGCGAATCCACCTGGAGTTCCTCGAAGACGGCTGCCTGGTGGTCACTACGCTGGACGTCACCCGCAGGATCCCGCTGATCCGCTATCGGACCGGCGACGTCGGCCGGTTCATCACGCTGCCCGATACCGTCCTGGAAGCACTGGCCGGGTCCCCGCTGCCGGTGGAGGTACTGAACGCCCTGCCGCTGGTAGCCATTGAGGGACGCGGCAACTCGGTAGACGCGGGCGGCGCGAAGGTCACCCCCGAACAGGTGAAGGAAGGCATCTACGCCGAGGCGGATCTTGCCCGGCAGACCACGGCCAACTTCCGCCTGTCCGCCCGGAACGAGCGGGCGATGGTTCGGCTTCAGCTCGAGAGGGGCTTTCAGCCTGACGAAACCCTGGAAGAACGGTTCGCCCAGGCCATCTCACGATATGTCCAGGCGCCGGTTGACGTCCGGTGCGGTGCCTACGAGACATTCACGTCCGGCATGTCGCTGGACTACGAGCGCAAGTTCGATTACCTCGGCGACGACTGACCGCGCACTCCGGCCGGTCGCCGGCAGGCGGGTGTCGCCTTGTCTCACTCCACGGCCAGTTCGGGCCTGCCCGCGATGACCTGGCTGTACAGCGGCGATCCCCAGTGGTCGCAGATCTTCCTGCGGTCTTCCTCGGAACACTCCTGAAGCAACGGGGTGCCCACGAGGAACAGCTCCTGCAGAAAGGCCGGGTCGGTGAACGTCCGCTCGGCGAGAATGCCCCAGGTATCCACGTAGCGGTTGTACGGATTGTCGGCGATGTAGTAGGAGTAGATGAACCCCTCGTCGTCGCCGTCTTCGACGGTCACACCCCGGAACCGTTCCTCCAGGCCGTCAATGTCCAGACTCACCACCAGGACCGGATCGTCGATCTTGCTGGAATAGCTACGGACTTCGCTGACCACGCGGAACCCGAGCAGTTCGTAGAACTTCGCGTGCCCCGGGCTGACGGTCGTCAGGAGCTCATTGCAGCCGTTGGCAACCGCATGGGCGAAACAGGACCGCATCAGCTCGGTTGGGACGGCAGATTTCCGATAGGATGGGCAGATCGCTTCGTTGGTCGCTTCGGCGATCTTCTTGCCTCCTTCGCGCAGGACGTCGATCTCCCTGCGGAACGACTGGTCGGAGGGCACGCCGAGGTCCGGCGAATCCAGAACGATGCTCTGAACGCCCACCACCTGCTGATCCGACTTGGCGACGAACGTCGCGGTTTCGACGACGGCTTCGTAGGCCCGCACCCGGATTCCCGAGGGGTGCCTCAGGACGTACCCAGCCTCCACGAACGTGTCGTGGACCAGGCGAAATGCACTCTGCAGGTCGCCCACGCTGCACGCACGGGTGATCTCCGCACCCATGGTGTCGTTCGTGAACAGCCCTGCACGTTTGAGCAGTTTCATCCTTCTGCTCTCGCGCCGCGGAGACGTCCTTGCCTCGGCGCTGGCCGCTGCACCATCACGGGACTTCATCGTTCCTTCTCCTCCACTGCTGAGCCTGCACCATCACTTGCCCATCGGACAACGTACGTAACGCTTGCCCGCGGGGCAAATCCGGGCCCTGAGGACGAACCTTCCCCCCGCATTATTTCGTCCCAGCCCGCTGCCGGATTAAGCTAGGATCAGAAGTGTCCGGCAGTTTGCCCAGTCTAACGCACCTGTCGCTGGGTCGGCAAGCATCTGCTGCCTGGGCAATTCCTGCCCGTTCGGGTCCAGCGTCATGCGGTGTCGCCGCGGGATGATAGTACGAGCAAGTAGTTTGTTTGTAATTACTTACATTCGCGGTACGGCGTTCAGACGCCTCATCCGGATGGGCAGATCAGCATTCTCCTCGCTTGCTGCATAGCCAGAGCGCAACAGGCCGATACCGGCCTGCCAGATCCAACGAATTGATCGCAACTACTTCCGGCCGCTTGAGATGACGAGCACGCGACCCGTGGCGCCTGAATTCCTCCGGATTCAGCCGCAAATCAGCAAAAACGTACGACATCTTGATACCGTTTCCGGGGTCGTCCGGGCAGCGATCCCACGGCATCTTACTTCGGCCTATACACACGCCTGGCCAGGGCGACATCTCTGTAGAGGTCGCCCTGGCTGGCGGTTACGTCTTACCCGTCACAGGCGAAGCCGAGGCTTCGCCCGCAAGCCCGGAGGCTGTCTTCGGTTTTAGCCGTTACGGCGACGGCGCAGATACCCGCCCAGACCACCAATGGCCAGCACGGCGCTGAACATGGTGACCGGCTCGGGAATCACGTAGGCACCGATCGGGTCGTTGAAGTTCGTCAACCAACCCGAGTTGGTCAGCACGCCGAAGTTCCAACGCATGTTCAGGTCGGCGTTGTCAAAACCGGCGCCCTTGAACGGCTTGAAGATGCCGTCATCGGCCACGAACTTGTAGGCGTCCGTCCCGCCGGTGACGTCCGCGAACGAGCGGCCATTGCCCGTGCTGGACGAGGCCTCGAAGTTCACGACGGTCTCGGCATTAGGATCTTCACCGATGAAGCCGGGGCTCGTCTCGGCAGTCAGAACCAACTCGCCGATCGGGTCGCCATTGGCGTCGTAGCCGACGCCATCGTACTTGTCCAGATACACGCCATTGCCATCCGTCAGACGGCCGGCTTCGCCCTTCAGCGGAACCTGCTCGGTGCTGAAGTACGTGTTTTTCGGCTGGAGCCACATCTGCAGCCGATCGCCGACCGACTCAATGACCTGGTCGCCGGTACCGGGGTCGATCGTGACCGCGATATCGGTCCGGCCATAGTAGGCACCGACCAGTTCGTACTTGGTATCCAGAGCCTCGGACCACACGGTCGGCCCGGTCTGGAAGACCTCCTGCGTACCCGGGTTGATCGTACCCTCATAGATGTTGGAGATGTAGAAGACACCGAAGCCGTCTTCACCGGCGTTCAGGGCCATGCCGCTGTCGGGCGACTTCTCCAGATCCGCGGGGTCGTACGTCACGCCCGGGTCCATGGGGGTCACGCCATCGGCGAGGAAACCCGTATACAGCGTCCCACTCGAATTCCCGATGACATCCATCACGACCGGACCATTATAGGCCCGCTGGAACGGAATACCGGCCGCTCCTGCCGACGCTGCAATCCCTGTAACCAGGGCCAGCGCCACTATCACTTTCAACTTGCTCACAATCCAGCTCCTTTCCGCCCTTGCCTCCGAGGCTGGGCATTCACGAACAATATACTCAGTTTTTGGCTCCTTCCCGATGCGCCCGGGAGGAGGTGCTGCTGCGCCGGCTTGGCGATCGCGCCTGCCCGACGTTGGTTCACCTTTTCGCATCCTTGCCGGCCGTAGCCGACCATCTCCGCCAACGCCCCACTTCTGTGGGGAATCAGCGGGCCGTCTTGTCGTTGAGCTTGCCCAGCGTTCGAAGCAGAATCGAAATCTCGTTCGACCAGCTCCGCTTCTCGATGTACTCCAGGTCCGAGTTGAGCTTGTGGCGAACGCCCTCGATCGACGTGTCATACCCGTGGCGGATCTGGGCGAGGCCCGTAATGCCCGGCTTCACGTGGAGCCGGCTACGGATGTCCGGGTAGACCTCCTCGAGCTCGGACAGAATCTCAGGCCGCTCGGGACGCGGGCCGATCAGCGACATGTCGCCCTTGATCACGTTCAGCAACTGGGGGAGTTCATCCATGTGGCTGCGACGCATCCACCGGCAGACCGGCACCACGCGGGGGTCTTTGTCCTGGGCCCACGTCGCTCCGACCCGGTTTTCCGCGTCGATGTACATGGTCCGGAACTTGTACATCAAGAATTCCCGGCCGTCTTTGCCCACGCGAATCTGCGTGAACAGCACGGGCCCGCGGCTGCAGGCCTTCACCAACAAGGCACACAGCAGCATCACCGGGGAAAGCAAGGCCAGCAGGATCACGCCAAGGGTGATGTCAACGACCTCCTTGGCCATGTCGAAATACCGTCGCGCCAGGTGCACCGTCAGGCCGATCAAGCCGCCGCCAACACCCACGATTGTGATGGGCTCGGGCATGGTCCTCCACTCCTTTTACTGTTGCGAATCGCCTCCGGGGCAATTCTTCGTACAGAACACACTTTCCGGAATCCGCAGGACCCTCCGTCCGAACCGGCCGATATACTCATCACCGGCTCAGGGGCCTGCAAGCTATCCGAGCGGGGGGTCGATCAGGACCTGGCAATCGCTGCATCGGCCCGCCGCTGCTCTGTTTGGTTTCTCGATAGCAGACCGGACTCTGTGCCCGGACTTCATCTCAACTACTCGGAAACACGGCGCTCTCGCCGATCCTTGGCGGGTATCAGGTGCATCCCCCAATCTTTCGACTACGAGCACCGCGGGCACGCCACACAGACACATGTGCGCCGCTTCGCTCCGACAAAGTCTCGAACCGCTCCGTTTCGAGGTGTGGTCCGTCCTTTCCCTACTGCGAGCGAGCAGCCCTTATTTCCAGAATATACTAGCCCCTGCTGCCCGACTTTGCAACACCCAAAATCCACTTTTTGCCCCATCCCTCAAACACAAATCATGAGTTTTCCAGCCTTTCCGATTATGCGGACACCGTATCCCCAAGCCTTTTACCCGCCACTAAGTACGCGCTTGGAAAGCGCATAGACCCTCGTCCGATAACCTGACCAATCCATGATCCACGCAACCCAATGCAGCCCCGTGACATCCCGCCAGAACCCCACCGATCATCCCCCCGGGAAGACCTCCCGGAAACGCCCCCGACCCATCGAATTATCCCCACTCCGTACGAATCCTCCCGTCCACGGCCCATCCGTCCGCATACACCCCCCTGCCCAGCGGACATCCTCCTCTGGACACCCGTAACGCCGATACCCCCACGGCCTCAGGCCAACCCTCTCTCGCCCCCGATTCCTGAGACAGATCTTTACTGCACCCTCTACCCGTCGACATACTGAACTCCTGCCAAGTGGTGGCCGCCTGCATTCTGCCCGCGCACCAGCCAGCCGACCACACGTTACCGATTCCCATCAGCAAGGGAACTGCCGCCAAGAGGAAAACCATGCACATCCGATCTGCCCTGCGAATCCTTGCCCTGCTCTGCCTGCTCCTTCCGGGGGTCTCCTGCGCCGGCAAGAAGGACGCCGTCGCCGACAGGCCCTCCCAGGCCATGCCCTCCGGCGAGATCAACGGAACATCCCTCGTCAAACGCGACGCAAACGCCCTGCGCGTGAAACTGGCCGGTGGGACCGCCCTGACCTTCGCACTCCGCGGCAACCGGTTCCTCGGGCTGCAGACCGCACGCGTCGGCGACCTCGACCTGACCCACGACCAGACCCTCCTGCGACCGATCATTGCCGACGATGCGTGGGAGCAGGACCGCCCCTGGGTGGTTCACCGCATGACCCTGCGCGACGTGTCCGTCCGCGACGGCGTGGTCTCCCTGAAGCTCGCCCTCCACGCCAGCCGCGCCGAGCAAGCCCTCAAGGGCGTCTATCTCTGGGCTGGCGACACCGGGAAGGCACTCGGCCCGGCCATCACTCCGGAACTCCGCAAAGCGCAGCGCCTCGCCGGTGAGGCCAGGGAACTCCTCGACGCCGCAGCCGAGAACCTGGCCCAAGTCAAACAGGCCCGCGGCGACATCCGCAAGGCTGAGCAGCAGCTCGCCGAGCGCAAGAAGGCAGGCCGGCGCGGGCTGGGACCCCTGCAGAACCGCATCCGTCGTCTCAAAGCCAAGCTCCCTTCGCTGCGCGAGTCGCTCTATCCGCGCCTGGCCAAGGCGGACACCGACCTCCAAACCGCCCTCCGCCAGATCGAAACCTTCCACGACCTTCGCAACCAACGCGCCCTGGAGGTAGGGCGGATCCATCGCGACTATTTCGGCTCGGCCATGTTCCGCCTGCCTTCAGAGGTCAACCGCCCCGGCCCGGTCGGAACCCTCGCCCGGGCAGGCGGCGACGACACCTTCCCCGCCGGCGAACTGACCTGGACCTTTACGCCGGTGAAGATCAACGTCGCCGGCTGGCCGTACCGCGGCTGGAAGCACCAGTACCACCTGAAACTCGCCAAGGGCCTCAGCACACGGTTCTTCCGCGAGAGCGGCACGTGGGAACTCGCAGGCCGGGCTGTGGGCACCACCGTCGTAGCCCTGCGATATCGGGGCCTCGGCGGGGTGGACGAAACCTTCCAACCCGCCGAAGACGGCGGCGGAATCGACCGGAACTTCACGACCACCGAGATCATCCCCGGAGCAGCCGGCGGCGCGCCGGTCATCAGCCCGGTGGTTCCCGCCGGCAGCGGCCGCAACGATCGCGGATTCGGCCTGGCCCACCGGGTAAGCCCGTGGATCGGACGGATGGTCCGCGGCGCCGGCTCGCCCATGTTCGAGTTCCAGCACCGCCCCGAGGGGCTGTTCGCCAGCTTCCCCGACCGCCTGGCCGACCTCCGCGCCGTGACCGAAGCCTTCCACGGAGACCACGCCGTCAGCCAGATCAACGAGGAAGCCTTCCCCCGAAGCTCCCGGCTGGAGACTACGCCCCAGTACTACCTCGCCCTCCCTGCCCCACCGGACAAGCCCTTCGCCGTCCACGAATGCCAAACCCGCTGGCAGGAGATGGACCAGTACACCCGCAGGCGGGTCAGCAAGGAACTCGGGTTCGTCCAGGCCGAGCCGCTCCCCGGCGTGGGGCTCAACCTCGACACCGCCTGGGAACCTCGCATTCGCAAACTCACCGAACGCATGGACCGACTGGCCGAAATGGGCGTCCGCATGATCCTCGTCCACCAGCCCGGCTGGATGAACGGCCGGGGGCTCAAGGAGTGCAAAGATCCAAACTTCAGCCGGCTTGCCGTCGGCGGGGGCGACTGCAGCATCTACGATTACCGCCCGCGTCCCACCGTGGCCGACGAATGGAAGAAGCTCACCCGCAAGCTCGCCGAGCACGAGGTGGCCTACATCTGCTGGAGCAGCTACTTCAGCGTCGGGCCGGGACAGTTCATCCGCGAACTTCGCGAAGACGCCGGCCTGGACAAATCCGACTTCGCCGGCTTCGAGAACCTCGACGCCATGGTCTCTGACCCCAACTTCTTCGAGCGGCTGAACGTGCCCCACAACCCCAACAACAACGTGCTGCTGGAGCGGTACGTCGCCCGGATCGACCGCGCCCGCCGCACGCTCGGGCTCCACGGCATCTGGGCCGACAGCTGGCACAAGTGGGCCCTGGTCGTGAGCAACGACCGCCGGCGCCAGCCGAGCTTCCGCACCTGGATGGAGCAGATGGCCCGTTGGAGCCGACAGGGCATGGCCTTCGTCTCCGAGGGACAGGGCTGCCCCGTGATGAGCTGCTCGATCGAACTCAGCAGGCAGGAGTTCGTCGACGAATGGTGGTTCCTGCCCCACACCACCCTCTGGTACCGCGGAAAGGCCACGCCCCCCGGTGCCGGTACCGTCAAGGCAGACCGCCATGCCTTCCGACTGATGGCCAACAAGTGCTGGCCGTTCATCGAAACCGGGTGGGGCCAGGACGTCGAGAAAATCCTGCCCGGGTTCTCCAGGCTCGCCGGCGAGTACAACCTTGCCCTGCCCCGCATGCGGCGAAGCTACGTGCTGCCCGACTCCGGCGGCGTGCTCTGGCTGGCGACGGGCGGCAACGGCCGGGGGGTGTGGTTCCCGTTCGTCAACGCCAACGTCCCCTCCGGCGTCGACGCCCGTTACATCGGCGACGACTCGCAGACCACCGCCACCGTCAAGGCCTACCGCACCTATCTCGTCTCCGCGGACGACCTCCTGAAAGCCTTCTCCCTGCGGGCAGCGCCGCAGGACGACCCGCGCATCGAATGGAAATACCAGCCCATGGAATATACCTGGCCGCAGTGGGCCAAGGCGCCGGCCAACGACGCCGACTGACCCCGCGCTCGCCAAGTCGACTGCCCGCCGGCCCGGGAATGCTCCAGATCAGGTCCCTGCCCGGTGTTTCCTGCGATACCCGGTGGGCGTAGCGCCGGTCTCCTGGCGGAAGATCGTACTCAACCGCCGGGAATTGCCGAACGCCGAGGACCGCGCGAGATCCTGAACGGGCAGGTCCGTCTCGCGGAGCATCTGCTTGACATGCTCGATCTGCGACCGGCGGATCTCCTGCCAGGGCGTCCTCCGCAGCGATCTGCTGAACCGAAGCTCCAGCGACCGCCGCGAAACGCTCAGTTCGCTGACCACCTGCTTGACCGTGATCGGCCGGTTCCGGTGGGTGTGGATAAACCGCACTGCCTCTGCCACCACGTCGTCGTCGATGGCCAG
>CAZXSK010000028.1:0-36095 GCA_964642855.1 uncultured Planctomycetaceae bacterium
GTGCGCGAAGACGGCCAGCCGCTGATCAAGAACTTCTGCGGGCCGCTCTGCTCGGTGCACCATCCGGACGTACAGGATCACATGCTCACGTGCGTCGAGCGGATGCTGGAGACGTTCGAATTCGATGGCATCACCTGGGACGAGCTCAAGACGCTGCACGAGACCGACTATCACCCCGTCGCGATCGAGAAATACGGCGGGCCCGTCAGCGGCGAGAAGCAGATCCAGGCGTCGCTCGACCTGTTCGCAGCCTGCAACCGCAAGGCGAGGGAGATCAAGCCCGACCTGCGCATCGTGAGCTTCCTCTACGCCGAACTGCCCGACGAGATCATCCTGCCCTGGGCGGGCACCGAGGGGTTTGACGATATCGGCCCGGACGGCAAGGTCGCCCGGGGCGAGGACCTCAAGACGCCCAAGGTCCTCATCGACAACATGCCGCGATTCATCGACGCAGCGAAAAGGCACGGCAAGCGGTCGTTTTGCCTGATCGAAACGCAGAGCTTCGACAAACACCACGCGGACGTAACCCTGCAGCGGCTGGGGGAATTCCTCCAGCAGCCTGTCCAGCACATCGCCATCTACTACCAGCCGCTTGTCAGAGAACCAGCCGCACAGATCACCGAACAGGTCGGACCGATCCTTCGCGACTGGCGCCGGCAGGGCTGAGCACGGGAGACACCATGCGGAGCATCCTCGATTACGGAGCCAAAGCGGAAGCGGACTTCGACAACGCGCGGGCGATTCAGGCTGCCCTGGACGACGCCCACGCCGCGGGCGGGGGGACCGTGCACGTCCCGGCCGGGCGATTCCTGACGACCACCGTCGAGCTTCGCAGCCACACCACGCTCCACCTGCACGGCGGGGCGACACTGGCAGCCTGGCCGAACGTGGATGACTACCCCGACGATGCCGACTGCGAGACGATCGACCGCGGCGCGCACGACGCACGGTATCTGATCCGCGCCCGGGATGCCGAACACGTAACCCTCAGCGGGACCGGCGTCATCGACGGACAGGGGCCGAGCTTCTGGGAGCCGATCCCCGGCCCCCGGACCTGGGTCAAGGCCCGAAAGCCGCGCGTGTCCCCGATGCTGGACTTCCGCAACGTGCGGGACCTGCGCATTTGCGACATCACGCTGCACGACAGCCCCGGCTGGACGCTGCACGCCTACTGCTGCGACCGTGTCTGGATCCGTGGAATCCGCATCGACGACTACCTCTTCGGGCCGAACACCGACGGGCTTGACATCAACGGCTGCCGCGACGTGATGGTCTCCGACTGTCACATCTCCTGCGGCGACGATGCGATCGTCCTGAAGGCCACCAGAGACGCCCGCAGCTGCGAGCGAGTCACGGTGACCAACTGTGTCCTGCGGACCAACTGCGTGGCCATGAAGTGCGGCACGGAGAGCTGGCACGACTTCCGGCAGATCACCTTCAGCAACTGCGTGGCGTACGAGTGTTCGCGCATCTTCGGGCTCTACGCAATGGACGGCGGGACAATGGAGCAGATTCTCGTGTCCAACGTGACGGGCGATACCGAGTGCGGATTCGTGCTCAACCGCCCGATCCATATCGACATCCGCAAGCGCAGCGAGGATAGCCTGCCCAGCACCGTCCGCGACGTGCAGGTGCGGGGGTTCAGCGCAGCTACCGACGGGCGGATCCTGATGACCTGCACCGATGGCTGCCGGGTGGAACGACTGAGCCTGCGGGACGTCACGCTACGGTACGACCGGATCGATGACCCCGACACCGAAGGCAGCCGGAATGCCCGAAGCAGCCAGTACAGCTCGCACAGCCCCGAAGCCCGCGTGGCCCGGGCAGCCGTCGTGGCTGAGGGCCTGGGCGACCTACTCATCGACGGGCTCCGCATCGCCTGGCCGGACGAGCCGGACGTACCCATGGCAGCCTTCTGGGGCAAGGACCTGCACGGCGCGAGGGTAGATCTCGCCGGTGTGTCGCCCTCCGATGCGCGAGCGGCCATCTCGACGGTGGATTCCAGTTGCAGGAAGTGCACGATCGACGAGGGAGAATCGTAGGAAGTGCTGTGCAATCTCCGCCGACGAAGGTTTGAGGACGTCGAGATCGACTGCTTCCGTGATCCTCCCATCACCGAACGGGCCGCCTTCGGACAACTCCTCCGATGGCACAGAACCAAACTCGCACACAACAGTTGACAGTATCAACTTACACACAGTAGTTGACACGATCACGATCGGCACGTGGACTTGACGTGTCCTCGATCCCGAATATCATGGAGCATGCTCCGCTCTCCGCCCATGGAAGCAGCGGGACCGAGTGAAGGGGTTTGAGCGCACTCGCTCTCCGCATCGCTCCCTGGGCCAGTCCGCGGCCAAGTTTCCGCATGCAGACCAGACTCACTGGGAGAATCGACATGTCTCCAGGCGATCCGGTCATCTGTGTCACAGCCATATGCGCTTTGATGGTCATGTCCGCATCGGGGCTTGGCTATGATGGCCAACGCTGGGAGGTCTTCACTGCTCGGGTACCTGAACCTGTTACGCTCGGGCTGTTTGCCGTTGGTGGCGAGGCACTGCTCCGACGCCCAAGGACCAGCGCAGCTGCCTGTCGGCCACACCTGAGGAGAGAACGCAAATGACTGCACACTTGCGCCCGACCCATGTCGCATGCCTGCTGGTGGCTGCGTTCTGCACGCTCGCCCAAGCCCAACAGGGAGATGTGCTTGAGATCGGCTCGTTCGACCGCAACGGCCAGGGCTGGCAGGTCACCGACAAGTCCCGGTCCGGCTTCGTCAGCCAGGGTGGCAATCGTTTCTGCCGGCTGGTCCGCAAGACGCAAGGCACGGCGATGATTCAGGCCGACATCCCGCTCAAGCCCCAGTGGTCGGCGGTGGTGCTTCGCGTTCGAATGCGAGCGACCAAACTTCGGACGGGCAGCAACGGCTGGGAGAACGCCCGGGTGCAGATGGTCTTCCTCGACGCCAATGGCCAGAGGGTGGGCCAGTGGCCTGGCGTGCCGTCGCTGTCGGACAATGCGGACTGGACGCAACTGGAGGTCCGCAACACCATTCCGACCGGGGCGAAATCGCTTCGGATTCAACCGGCGCTGATGAACTGCGTCGGCGTGGCGGATTTCGATGATATCCAGGTGCTGCCTGTCATCCCAGGCCGGCTGCCTGCCGGCGAAAAGACCTCCTGGGGCAAGGAGCCCGACGAGAAGCCTGCCCCCGGTCGCGGGCGGATCTGCCTCAATGGCTGGTGGCGGTTCGCTCCGGTGGCCAAGACCGACAAGATCCCGTTCGGCTGGATCCGCGTACCCGGCTCGTGGTCTCGCAGCGGCAGCTGGCAGTATGCAGCTGTGTCTCAACTGGTGACGAATCGAGGCCCGGGCTGGAACGTCAACGATATGCGGCAGGTGTCCAAGGCCTGGTACGACAGGCCCCTGGACGTTCCGAAAGACTGGGCCGACCGAGCCGTGCTGCTCGAGCTGACGCGCGTCAGCACCGACGCCAAGGTCTATCTCGACGGCAAGGAGGTCGGGCAGGTCCACTGGCCGGAGGGTACCGTCGACCTGACCGCCCACGTCACACCGGGCAAACGCCATCATCTAAGGCTTCTTGTCGCAGCCGTGCCGAACCCCAACAAGGTGACGGTCTACATGGAGACCGCCACCCAGCAGGTCAGCCAGACCGATGCCATCCTGCAATCGCGCGGGCTGATCGGCGACGTGCTTCTGCACAGCAGGCCTCGAGGCGCTCACGTCGAATCGGTTTTCGTCCGGACCTCGGTGGCCGACAGGAAGATCCGCATCGATGCCGACGTAGCCGACGTGACCGAAGCAGGTCCCGTGCAGGTGACAGCCGAGATGCTCGACGCCAACGGGCGGGTGGTCAAGACCTTCAAGGGCAAGGCAACGCTGGATGCCTCTGCCCGCCAGACGATCTCCGTAAGCTGGGACTGGGCTGACCCGATCCTGTGGGAACTGGACAAGCCCTACCTCTATACCTGTCGGCTGAAACTGCGCGGCGAGGGAATCGAAGACGCCTTCGCCCAGCGGTTCGGGTTCCGCGAATTCACAATCGAAGGCCGTCACTTCATGCTCAACGGAACGCCGATTCGTCTGCGGCCGTGGCTGATGCGCGAACAGGCGATGACGGAACTGATCGACGCGGAGATCGAGTTTGTTCGCGGGATGGGCTTCAATCTGTGCGAGCTCTGGCCGTGGGATCATGACCAGCGGGGCAAGTACCTGTCGCGCCGATGGATCGCCGATCGGGCCGACGAAAAGGGTTTCCTGCTGACGGGCGTGCTGCCTTCGGTCAACGACGTGGCTCGCAACTGGCAGGACTCGAACCAACGCAAGGGTTGGCAGCGGCGCGTCCGACGCGAGTGGAAACGTTATCGCAACCACCCGTCGGTGCTGGCCTGGGCGATCAGCGCCAACTACTACGGACACCACCAGGACCAGAACCCCCGCAACATCGGGAGGCGCGGCTGGGCCGATGACGACACCACCTGGGTCGCCCACGCGAAGAAGGGCCTGGAAGCCTGCGACCATGTCCGGCGGCTCGACCCGACCCGTCCGGTCTTTACCCACCAGGGCGCGTACGTCGGCGACATCCACACGGCGAATATGTATCTGAACTTCATCCCGCTGCAGGAACGCGAGCAATGGTTCAGCCACTGGGCCGAGAAGGGCCAGATGCCCTTCATGGCCGTCGAGTACGAAATGCCGATCAACTTGACGATGCGCCGTAGCCGGGCCAACCATGCCAACGCAGACAAGTCCGAGCCGTGGGTGACGGAGTTCGCCGCCGCCTGGCTGGGAGACAAGGCCTATCGAGTCGAGGAAGAGAGCTACCGTCGCGGAATCGCCGAGGCGTATCGTGGCGACAACCGATGGCAGTTCCGCCAGCCGGTGATCCACGCCCAAGCCGCTTTCCAGGAGATGATCGCCGATCACACCACCCGACTGTGGCGATCGATACGCACGTACGGTCTGTCCGGCGGAGCGCTGCCGTGGAACTCCGGCCACGCGCTGATCGATCTGCCGGCTGCGAGACAGCAGGTTACCGTGCAGCCGTTCAAACCGGGCCGGCGCGGCTCGTACTGGCCGAAGGTCGCCAAAGGCCTGCTGGAGAAGTCCTCTGCCGAAACGCACAGGCTCACCCCGGCGGGGCAGGCTTTCAAGGGCGTCATGACCGACACGCTGGCCTACATCGCGGGAAGACCGGGACAGTTCTCCGAGAAGAGCCACTCCTTCTACCCCGGTCAGGTTGTCAGGAAGCAGGTCGTGCTGATCAACGACTCGCGTCAGCCCTGCCGATACCGTGTCTCCTGGCGGGGCCAAGCCGGGTCCGAGACCGTCGGCTCGCGCCAATTGTCCGGCGAACTGGCCGTCGGCGAGATACGCAAACTGCCAATTGAGTTGACCATGCCCAAGTCCCTGCCCTCGGGACGAAGGCTTGAGGGCACGATCAAACTGCTCGCCCGGATCGGATCGGAGAAACACTCGGACAGTTTCGCCTTCGCCGTGCTCGCCTCGCAGGCGCCTCGGGTCAAGTCGGTGGCATTGCATGATCCGGTGGCCTTGACAGCCGGAATGCTCAAACGCATGGGCATCGCAACGGTCGATCTTCCTGACAAGCTCGATCCGGACAAGACGCCGCTGGTGGTGATCGGGCGAGAGACCCTGGCGGAGGGTCGTCAATGGCCGGAGGGTCTGGAACAATTCGTACGTGCCGGCGGACGTGTTCTGGTGATGGCACAGAGCCCCGGCGACTTGACCGAACGAATGGGTCTGAGGGTCAGCGGACACGTGCAACGTCGTGTCTTCGCGGTCGACCCCAACCATGCGATCCTCTCCGGCCTCGACGACGCGGACCTGCGCGACTGGGCGGGTCATGGGTCACTGGTCGAGCCCCGCCCTGTCACGCAGCCGATGGGACCGCACGGCAAGCCGTATTACGGATGGCGATGGGGGACCGACGGCGCGGTCAGCTCGGCCGCTGTCGAGAAGCCGCACACCTCCGGCTGGACGCCGATCCTGCAGTGCGGCTTCGACCTGCAGTACACCCCGCTGATGGAAATGTCGCTGGGCAAGGGCAGGATCATCGTCTGCCAGCTGGACCTGGAAGACGCGGTTGGCAGGGATGCAGCCGCCAGCCGACTGGCAACGGACCTCCTGGACTATGCCGCCCACGAGCCGCTCCGGCCGGTGGGGCCGGTTCAATACATCGGCTCCGATGAAGGCGAAAAGCTGCTCGATGCCCTCGGCGTTGTCTATAGCAGGGTAACCAAAGCAAACGGAAAGGATCTGCTGCTGACTGACGATCCCACGCACTTCGGCAGCTACCCCGGGCCGTTGGTCGTCCTGCCACAATCGAACCCCGAGCAATGGAAGACGGCACTCAAGGCCGTCGAGCGGTACGACGGGTCGATGTCCCCGCCGCTGAACTGGCCGATCGGACGGGGCCTGGCGGTCTCGGACCTTCGCACCCGCACGGCTGCACCGGCCGTGATCGTTCGGCCCGAAGCGAGGATTGAAGTCGCAGCGAACGGCTTGTTGGCCCGTCGCAGCTTGTCGGGCAGGACCCATTGGGTCGCACAACTCGACCCGCGCCGGTTCGACTGCCAGAAGGCCCCCTACCTGAGGTTCTCCCGATGGCGAGCAACCCGGGCACTGGCCCAGGTATTGGCCAACGCAGGCTGCACCTTTCAGCCTGACGCCGGCTTCTTCACTCTCCGCAACTCCGGGGACTACCAGATCTCCCTGTCGGGGCATTGGCAGATGCAGGTTACGCTGTCTCTGCAGGCCGCAAAGGATGCGTCGAAGATGACACCCGATCCGGGCATGACCGACCTGGCCAGGCGACTGATCGCCGGAACGGAGAAGAAACCGAAGTACAAACGCGTTGACGTCCCCGATCGCTCGGGCCCATTCGGATCGATCGACGGCGAGGCCGTCTATCGACTCTCCGTCAAGGTCCCCGCCGACTGGAAGGGCGACGATCTGAAGCTGAACCTGGGTAAGATCGACGACAACGATACAACGTTCTTCAACGGCCAGAAGGTGGGCAGCACCCAGCTCTGGAGCGCCCTGCGAGAGTACACCGTCCCGGCCAGGCTGGTGAAGCCCGGCCAGATGAACGTGATTCACGTTCGCGTGTTCGACAGGTTCCTGGGCGGCGGGTTGTATGGCCCCGAGAACAGTATGTGGCTGCGTCGGGGGGAGCTGCCGCCATCGGCGAGATGGTACCACCCCGACTACCGCGACCAGTTCGAGTACGGCGACGATCCGTACCGGTACTACCGCTGGTAGCATCGGCGAGCCGGTGGGACCAGAAGAGTTCTACTATGATAACCCCAGCCGAAACAGTTTCTCGCCGACAGGCCGGACCACATCTCCTTCGGGGATGCCATGGCGCACCCGCAAAGCCGGATCGGAATTCCGGGCGACCGGTACACAATGGACAGCCTCAGGCGGGAGATCGTTCCCGGGCTTGACCTGGCGTGCGACTGCCGAAGCAATTCAACCCGACACCACCAGACGCAGCAGGAAGGACTGAACGTATGAAAATCGTGGTACTGGACGGACATGCAGCCAACCCGGGGGACCTCGGCTGGGACGCCCTGGAGGCGCTGGGCGAGATCACGGTCTATCCGCGAACCGCACCGGACGAGGTGATCGAACGGGCAGCCCACGCCGAGGCTGTCTTGACCAACAAAACGCTCCTGCCGGCCGAGGTCCTGCAGCGACTGCCTGGCCTGAGGTATATCGGCGTACTGGCCACGGGGACGAACGTGGTGGACCTCGACGCCGCCCGTCAGCGCAGCATCCGCGTGACGAACGTGCCCGGTTACTCCACTCCGTCGGTGGCCCAGGCGGTGTTCGCCCTGCTGCTGGAGCTGACCAATCATGTCGGCCATCATGCCCAGACCGTCCGCCAGGGCCGATGGACCGCCAGCGAAGACTTCGCCTACTGGGACATTCCCATCCGCGAACTCGCCGGCCAGACCATGGGCATCATCGGCTACGGGACGATCGGCAAGCGCGTAGCCTCCGTCGCCGCAGCACTCGGAATGAACGTGATCGCCCACACGCGCTCGCCGATACCCGAAGACGAGCTCGCCCGCCCGGTGGACCTGGAGACGCTGCTGGCCGAGAGCGACGTCGTCAGCCTGCACTGTCCCCTGACTCCCGAGACGTCCGCGCTGGTCAACGCCGAGCGCCTGTCGACGATGAAGCCCACGGCCATCCTCATCAACACCGGCCGGGGCGGGCTGGTGGACGAGCAGGCACTGGCCGATGCCCTCAACGCAGGCCGACTCGCAGGTGCCGGGCTGGACGTGCTCAGCTCCGAACCGCCCAAGGCTGACAACCCGCTGCTGACAGCCGAAAACTGTGTGATCACGCCACACCAGGCGTGGGCGAGCGAAGCCTCCCGCCGCCGCTTGCTGGACGAAGCCGCCGCCAACCTCCGGGCGTTCGTCGAAGGCCGCGAACGGAACGTCGTCGCCTGAGCGGTGAGATAAGCGAGCATGAGCACCTGTTTCCATGAAGGACGGTGAAGCAGGCAGATCCACTGGATCTGTCGATGCCGCCGAACAAAGCCGGCACGGGAAAGACCCGCTTGAAGCCCGCCATTGGGTTTTCAAACAAAGCCTGGGCGTGTTGCGGGAATGAAAACCCCACGGTTTCAGGAACGCTTCAGTCTTTCCGCCAGGTCATGACACCGTCGGAGATCGTCGCATCGACGGACTTGCCGTTGACGACGAGCTTGCGGCTGGAGGGTACGCGAAGCTTCACGGCGGTGATGTTGCCCTCTGCGCGGACGGCCTCCGGGCCGATCCGCACGAAACCGTGGCCGGTGAAAGTGAAGCTCTCGCCGCCTCCGGAGAGCGTGACGGGCTTATCCGCGTCGGGGCCGGCGCGAACCATGAGCCTGTCATGGACGCCGGCTTCGTTGTCCTCGCTGCCGACGGCCACAAGGACGGCATCATCGGTGCGGGCGATCTGCCGGAAGTCGTCAATCCGTGACTTGCCGCCTTCGATGGGCTCGTGCAGGGCGACGAACATGGTCTCGGGCGTGCTGCGGGCGACGGCTACGGACATGCCCCCGGTCTCGGGCCTGGGGCGAACCTTTCCGTCGCGCGGGCCTCGGGGCGTGCCCGGGCGGTAGCTGGTGGGCGTTTCAAATACGTACGCCTTGGAGCCTTCGGCTGGGGCCATCCGAAGCCGCACGCCCACGCCGCGGTCGTACCACGCCTTGGGCAGCCGGGCCTGGGAGACATCGTCCAGGGCGCACCGCTGGATGATCGTCAGGTCGAGCCCGTTGTCGCTGACGTCTCTGCTGCGCTCGCGATCGATCTGAATCCAGGAGTCGTTGGGGTCGTCGCACCGCGGCCAGGTGCGCTTCTGCGTGACCACGGGCTTGACGTTCATCAGCGTCGCCTGCAAACGGTTGGACTCCTGCCAGCCGCCGGGTGCCTGCCAGACGCCGGGAGCATGCACGAGCCAGTGATACTGTCGCGATCGGTCGTCTCGGTCGGCCAGCCAGTAGACGTCGAACAGATACTCGTCGGTGAGCATCAGCGATCGCGAGAGATCCATGTTCGTGTAGACATCGCGGAAGGCCTGTCTGGGCTGGTCGGACGAACGGACCTCACCCCGGCCCTTGAGGCCTTCAGCCCCTTCGGCGAGCACCCCGCGCGCGGAGACGAATTTCACGAGCTGCGAGAAGTCCTTCCGCACCGGAACCCGCCCGATGGGCTGGGCCTGCTCCCCGTCGACCACCACGCCGCAGTGCCCGCGTACGGAGAAGTCCCAAGGCCCGCCGTTGTAGCCTGCGGAGATGGCGCGGTTCAGGTAGATCGGCCGGTTGTTGGCGTGGTAACCCAGCAGGCTGAAGCAGTCGCTGGCATAGTGGACGTACAGCATCGCGAACTGCATCGCAACGGCCGGGGAGGAAGACTCCCAGTAGCCGCGATCCTGCCGGGCACGGATCATCGCAAAGCCTCGCTGCGGGAACACCCGCGCGGGCGCCGGGGGAGGAGTGACCTTCTCGGGATCGATCGGCTCCAGGCCCCACAGCAGCGAGGGGATGTATCGGTCCTGGCCGGGCTTTCGCATCTGGGCCAGGAAGTAGTCGAACCCGCCCTTGGGGTAGCGTGCGTGGAGCATCTCGAACCAGTGCGGCAGGCCCAGCTTGGTGACCTTGCGGTTCCTGTGATCCCGGCCGTTCATGTTGCGGGCGAAGTACTCCTCCAGCCCGCCCGAGCCGTCGGGCAGGGAGCCCGAGACGATCGCGTGCTGGAAGACGCCCAGGGAAGGCACGTCGCCGCTGGAGCCTTTCGCATCGCCCATGGTCACACGCTCATAGCGCGGCAGCCCGCCGGGGATGGTGGTCCGCGGATAGGTAATCCATCGCAGGCTTTCGACGTAGTTGCGCATGGAAGCCCCGCCCTTGCCCTTGTAGTCGTAGCCGATCTCCGAGAGGCCGAGATTGTCCATCGCCCGGCACCACAGCAGCATGGCTCCCACGCACGAGCTGATCTTACCGAACTCCTCGAAGTACAGCCCGCCGTCGGCGAGATACTCGTCGAAGTACCACTTCAAGCCGTTGGGACTGGTCCAGATCTCGCGGATGAGCTTCTCGTCGCCCAGGGCGGCAGCCATCAGGTGAGCGCTGAGCATGCGGGGGTACTGCATGTTCGGCAGCCAGCTGAGGCGGTTCTCCCGCTTCGGGTGATCCAGTTGGTACCGGATATGCCTGCGGAAGGTCTTCTCCAGATCCGTGCGCTGCTTGTCGGTCAGGTGCTCATGCAGCGCGTCGTATCGCAGGGCGTGCATGTACATCGTGTGTCGGCGGCTGTCGCCGATGCCCGCCCCGATGAAGCTCAGGAGATATTTCACCTCCGACTGGATCTTCTTCTCGCTGCCCATGACCTGGGCGTTGAACAGATCGACAAACGCCGTCCAGGGGCGAATGTCGTTCATACGCTTGTACTCGGCCTTGGCCCAGTTGCGGGTCTCGATGGTCTTGCGGATCGCGGCCGCCTGCTTCGGCGTCCAAAGAATGTACGGGTGCTCCGTCTGACGCTCCCCGCCACCTGCCGGGTCGACGGCAGCCAGAATCGTGAGCAATGCAAACGCGAAGACAACGAGCCGATTCATGGTGATTCCTTCCTGCACCTGCTACGAACGCGCACACTTGGAGCGTTACTTGTCGGAGTCCTTCTCGCCGGCGGGCTTCCACGGACCGGCCGTCTTGCCGAACACGATGTTCCCGTCGCCCAGCTGGACGGTCTGCTCGCCGACAACAACCTTCTCGCCATCGGCCTTGGGGGTGGGCAACTTCTCGCCCAGGAACATGAAACTGAAGTCGTTCCCCCCTGCCGATACGGTCTTGCCCTTCCCGGCGCCCTTCCCGCACATCACGACCATGGCGTCGGTCCCGCAGGCACCGGAGAAGTCCACGCCCATGGCCGTTTCGCCGACCGTTACTGTGCCGGACCCGTCCGCGTACCCCTCGAAATGTGTCACCTTCCCGCGACAGCGCCCGAACTTGCCCTTCCGGCCGTACGCCCACACCCACACGTCGCCGACTTCCTTGTTCGCCCGATGCCACCCCCGCGTTGCCTCAGGCTGACACGTGATGAGAATGTCGTTTTCGTCCTTCCAACCGTCGCGGAAGGCGAAGAACCCGAACCGCTTGTCGTGCAGGTACGGCCTGACCGAACGAATGGGATTGTCCTCCTGCATGTCCATCGGCCAATTGACGAAGGCTGCGATGCTTCGGTAGGGGTACTCGCACGACGTTTCGAACGGCCCGCCGGCCTTGGCGTCCAGTTCCTTCGACACGCGGTTGTACAGCCAGAGCAGCGCGGGCTTCTCGTCTTCGTTGACTACGCCGAAGCCCCCGCAGAACGTGCCCGGCCCGCTGACGCCGGTGCGGCACCAGACGTTGTGCGGATACGCCCCCCGGCTGGGGAAATCGGGCTTGCCGTCACGGGGAATCGTCAGCACCACGAACTTCAGCACCGGGTAGCGGCAGTTGGGTCGAGGAGAGGTGAAGTCCTTGCCCGCCGTCACGCGCCACGCCTGCAGCGCGTAGAGAAACGCGATGTGAGAACTCATTACGCCCGTGCCGTCGCCCTCGGCAAACCAGCCGTGATCGCCGAAGCCCTTGGTGAAGTTGGCGATGGTGTTCTTCTCGATGGCGTCAAGGTACTCCTTCACGAGCTTGTCGTCGGTTCCGTCGTCGCCGGCGATGGCAAGCATCGCCAGCGCAGCGCCGGCAACCTGCATGCCGTAGTGGTTGGACCCGGGCATGAACTTCGGCTTGGTCGCCAGACGCTTCATCGTCTGCTGCCCGCCGCCGTCCCGTCGGGTGTGTCCGCCGTCGTAGTTCTGGATCGCCTTGGCGACCTTCACGCGGAAGTCCTCGTCCCACCCGTCGTAGCAGAGGTCGTAGGCCATCGCGATGGCGCCGACCGATGGCCCCGCCCGAAGAAAGCCCCCCGGATTGACAAACGCGTAGCGGTCGTCGCGGTCGCGCTGGCCTTGCATGGCCTTCTCAACGCACTTGCGGCCGAGGTCGGCGTACTTCGGCTCGCCGGTGATCCGGTAGAGAAAACCGAACCCCGCCCCGTGCCACAGCGTGTACGCTCCGACGGGCAGGTCCTTGCGCGCGTTCTGGTACGCCTTGGTAGACGTCTGGTACTCCGTCGGCATCGACTCGCCGTCCGAGCCGTTGAGCTGCTCGCGCAGGCGCTTGAGAATCGCCTGGCCCTCGTCGGTCTTCGCGCGCCGTCGGAGGGCCTCCAGATCACCCTGGCGGAACAGAAGCCGCGGGTGCTCGTTCCGCTTGACCTTCTTGTGGCCCTTGACATCCGCCGGCCAGTCGCTGTCCTCTGCAGACACCGATCCGACGCCCATGGCCAGCACGACCGCGGCCATCACGAAAATCACCAGGTTGTCCAACACGTTGTGCTCCCGTCTGTAAGAAGCGGCTGTATCATCCTTGGATCGATTGTAACGGAAACACCACTCGCACAAAAATCCGCACCGGCTGAACCCGTTCGGCTGCGAGCAGGATCTACTGCTTCTCCTCCGTCAGATGCTCGATCGTCACCGGCCGAGTGACCACGACCTCTCGTGATCGCTTCTTCGCATCGGCAGACTTCCACGAAAGTGTCAACTTGCCCGCTCGCGGCAGGACGATCGTCTGAGGACATCCAGGCCGGACCACGTACATGCCTAACCCGCGGGACCCCATCGCCGCGCGCAATGTTACGGGCTCGGACTCCGCACGCACTCCGACGGTGACCGCGAAGCGTCGCAGCCG
This sequence comes from uncultured Planctomycetaceae bacterium, assembly GCA_964642855.1. Taxonomy (GTDB): domain Bacteria; phylum Planctomycetota; class Phycisphaerae; order SM23-33; family SM23-33; genus CAZXSK01. The sequence continues at coordinate 13,334 of CAZXSK010000028.1, forward strand.
ATCGGGCTCCGTGAGCACCGCCCAGACGTTCCGATCGAGATCAACGCCGAGAAGGTCCGGCGCCCGATCACCGTTGAGGTCGACCACGAGTCCCGCTTGCTGACCACGGGACAGCGCATCGTAGCCGTCGTTGTCCTCCTGCGACCGGGTCAGCGAGATCGCGATCGCGAAGCAGCCGAACCCCCGGGCGTAGAACAACCCCGGCGCCGCATCGCGGGAGAAGACGGCCACCGACTGCCTGCCATCACCGCGCAGATCGGCCGGGCACGCGCCGACAGCGCTGGTCTGTGTACGATCCACGCCCACCGCCGCATCGAGTTCGCCCGTCTGGTAGGTCACGTTCTTCCACTGGCCCTTGCCGTCGCGGCTCAGCATGATCGCCCCGCCCTGCCCCGCGACGAACACATCCAGCCGGCCGTCGCCGTCGTAGTCGCCGCAGATCGCCGCTGCCGGGGCCTTCACGACCGATACCTTCTGCACGACCGGCTCGGCAAAACGCTGCTCTCCCTCCCCGCCGGCATAGAACACCAGTCCGGCTGGGTACACGTGCAGAATGTCAGCTCGCCCGTCGTCGTTGAAGTCGGCGACCACGGCCGCTCCACCATCACCAAGCCGGGCCTCCTTCGGCGGGCCGGGCAGGCGGCGGATCGTCAATCCGTCGTCGCCATCCGGAGCCGCAATCGCAACGCCGTCGCTGCCAGCTGCAACGAGCGACCCACCCAGGGACGCCAGCGAATGGCACTGTTTCAGTTCGCTGCCAGCCGTGGGATCGCTGAACGTGCCGTCCTTCGCGCGCAGCACCAGCCGAAGTCTGCCGCCGTCCCAACTGGCCAGATCGGCCAGGCCGTCACCGTTGAAGTCGCCCCCTGTCATCGCGCGGGATTTGCTGGTCAGGCCCAGCCTGTCGGTAACGTCCTTCGGGCCCTGGTTGCCGCTACCCGTTCGGTAGATCCGGTCGCCGCCCTCGCTGAGAACGATCACGCCGTCTTCCGTCGCCAGCATGCCGTGGGCGTCGCCCTTGAGCTCGCCAAGGTCCTCGCTGTCGATCCACGTCAGGCCGGACTCTACAGGAAACTCGGCGCTGCGGTCGCTGAGCACATACTCCACAGCCCGAAGCAACTGGCTGGCGGAGCCCGCCCAGACGGTCTCGAGATCGTCCGGATCGGCGACGAGATCCCACCGGTCCTCCCCGGTGCGGATCAGGCCGAACCACTTCGTGCCGACCTGCAGCGAGGCTACCACGTCACCGTCCTCGTTGGGCTCCTTGCGGACAAACAGCATCGCCAGGTGCGAACCCGACGCGCGTATCGCGTTCTGGATGTCCTTGGCCGTTGCTTCCGAACCGCTGGGTTTGAGAATGATCTTGCGCTGCTTGTCGGCGTCGGCCTGCTTGCCCGCAAGGGTCTTGCTGACTGCAACGGTGATCTGCGAGTCGGTCACGGAATCGACGCGCCCGACGAGGATTTCCGAACTGGCCGACTTGAGATCGACAACCGTGAAGTTCGGGTTCACCAGCGCCAGCCCGCTGGCTGCTGCCAGCGCGATTGCCGCCGCTGCAAGAAGACCTCGCACGGTTCGTTTGGTAATCCTGCTCATTCCTTCGCCCCCCCTGCCGCGGGCGGCTCGTTCCAGAGGTTCTCGGCATCCTTGACGCCCGCGATCTTCGCGGCGAGGGCGTATTCCCGGGCGGCCAGGGCGCTCCAGTCGAGGCTGATGGTCGCCTGCGACAGACACGCGCCGACGTGCCAGGAATCCCGGCGCTTCGCCTGGCAGTCTTCAATGCGGCTCTTGACGTCGTCCGAGGCATCGACCGCGTCGCGGACCAGTTGCACGGCCAGTTCGGTCTCCTGCACGCCTTCCAGGAACATCTGCCCGCGGGTGGTGATGACCGCTCCGTCGGGCCCGGGCGAGGTCAGTGAAGGACAGTGCCCCCGCCACAGCCAGCCCTCCTTCTGCGGTGCCCGATAGCGACTCCGCAGGCGACCGCGGTCGTCGGTGATGTTCGGCCAGAAGTCCATGCCGATCCGTGCAATCGTGCCCCCGCCGTCGCGATCGCCGTACATCACGGCCCGGTACGAAAGCGGGCTGGACTCGTAATGGATGGTCGTGCGTTCCGCCTGGGCGATGAGGTACTCTCGCTTGGGTCTCTCCGGCCAGTTGCGGCTGAGTTCGGGCAGCCCGCCCCCGTTGGGTCCGATCTTGAAGCCGATCTCCACGCCGCTGTGAGCGATGAACTTCCCGTTGACCGGCTTGGGCTCGCGAACCCAGTGGGCGTAGCCCTGCCAGCGCATCTTCGGCTGGATCTTCTTGAAGAACTTGACGTGCTGCTCCAGCGGCCGGGAGTCGAATACCTCGCCAAGAAGCAGGAAGCGATCGTCGATCTTCCGCTTCTTGACGATCTCGCGAACGCCCTCGATCATGGTCGTCCAGAACTTCTCGCTATCGGGTTCTCCAAAGTGCGGCGCCTTCATCGGCTGGGTCTTGCCGGTCTTGGGATCCAGGAGTGTCACCATGCAGGGCTTGATCTCCTTGCTGTTCATTCCGCGGAACCACGTTCGGCAGCCGAAGTCGTGTTTCCACACCAGCAGGGTCACGACCTTGGGCTTGCCGAAGACCTCGGTATGCAGATCCAGGTACCGCTCGAACAGTGAGAAGTCCGGCTGGTACCCGTCGCCCTTCTTGACCCAGCGGATCATCCCCTTCTCGTGATGCAGGTAATCGTCCAGGATCACGGGCACAAGCACCACGTCGTTGCCGCACTTGGCCATGGCCCGGAAGGACTTCTCGATGAGCTTGAAGTTCTCGTCGGAGTAGAGTTCCACGTCGTACGTGTCAGCCAGCGTCTCCGGCGACTGGTACATGCTGACCAACGTGGCGTTGTCTTTCGGGTCGGGGACGGTCCAGGGCGAGACCAGCACCTGCACCGGGACCTCCCACGTTCGCCGGGCATGCTTGACCGTCAGCGTGCCGACATACCAGCCGGGCTTCTGGTCGCGCGGAATATCCGCCAGCACCCACACAGGCTGAACGGGCGCGCCGTCGGCGGGTTTGGGGCTCAGGCCGTTGCAGAACTCCTCGTAGTCCGCCTGGTGGGCGAACCGCACCGACAGACCCTTGGCCGGCAGGACAGCCCCGCCGTCGACGTGTCGCATGGCCGAGAGACTGGCCTGCAGCCCGCGGAAACCCTCGGGCCCGCTGACCACCACCTGCGCCGAGCACGTTCCCCCTCGCGGAGCGACCGCGCGCATCGGGCGGATCGTCTCGAACGGGTTGCCCCGCGTAATCCCGGACGGGGTGATGGTCATGTTCCACCACAGAAAGCCTTCGCGGAATTTGCCCGGCTTGACCGCAATTGTGTCCAGCGGTGTGGCATTGTTGACGGTCACCTGCTTCAGCGCGTCGGCGTAGGCAATCGCCCCGCGGCCGGATTCACTGGTGACTGTCGCGCTGCACAGGCCGGCCGTGGCCCAGGCATCGCGGCTGTTGGTGCGCATGCCCTTCAGCGGTGCCCAGTGGATCTGCAGCGCCAGTGTGTTGCCGCCCTTGCGCAGCGAGTCAGCCGGAATCCTCACCTTCAGCGAGCGGATGCGCTTCTCGTAGCGATCGCGGAAGTCCTCTGCCGGCCTGGAAGTCCGCCGAAGACGGTTACCGTCCGGGTCGACGAACGCCTCCTTCGGGTACGCATCGGCTTGGCTTTCGTGGCTGAGCTCGCCCGAGGGCAGGTGCCTGCGCGCGATCTCCTTGCCGTTGACGTACACCACGACCCCGCCGCGGTATTCCATCGTCAAGGTCAGGTCGGTGAGCTTCGAAGGGTCCTCCACGCCGAACAGCGTCCGCATACAGATCAGCGCCCGCTCGGGAGGCTGCTGGGAACCGTACTCGCCCATCGCCTCGGAGATGTCCGAGCTGTACCGACCCCAGCCGGTGTCATCGAAGTCCCGGTCTGCCCAGCCTTTCGGCGGGGCCTGCGTGTAGCTTTCCGCCGTGTGGCTGTGCTTCTTGAGCCTCGCAGCTGTCAGGAACACGCGCCACGGCGCGCCCTCCGGAAGCAGCACGGTCTGACCCTGCGCCGGCCTGGCCGCCGGCGCCCACAGGACGCATGTCACCCAACTTGCCAACAGGACCATCCATCGAGTCTTCACCGGTTCTTCTCCTCTGCATTCCTGGCGGACCACGTCCGCGTGTCGATCTGTTTTCCCTTGGGCGTCACCACCTGCAGCGTCGCGCTGTCCCGGGTGATCCGCAAAAGGCTGATATGATGCTCCCGGGCAAAGGCCCGCGAGTATGGGTTCTGCTTCTCCGCGTCGTCCCGCTTGGGATACGTACCCGCCCCTGCCCCGCCGGTGACGATCGCCGTCAAACCGCCGGGCAATTCCGACCGTTCGTAGCCATGATCGTGGCCGCCGAACAGGGCGGTGACACCATGGCGTTTCAGGATGGGGACCAGGTGGTTCCTCGCCGCACGGGAGGTCCACTCCAGCACCCGGCCATCGTCGGCCAGCTTGCCGTGGTTCCGCGACGAATAGGCGGGGTAGTGACTCACCACGAACGCGAGTTTCTCGCGACGCGTCTTCAGCGTGCGGTCCAGCCACCGCCCTGCCTCGCCGTCGGGCGAGAAGTCTTCCCCACCGTCGATGCCGACCAGAAGCGCGCCGCCGGCCTGCTGCGTCCATCGCAGACCATCCTCGCCGTCGCCGAACAGTTGTTCCAGCAGCGGGCTGTAGCGGTCGTGATTGCCCGGCACGACATGCACCGGCACCGCGGACAGCAGGTCGGCTGCGGGCGAAAGGAACGTCTCCCGCCACTGCTCGACCCGCAGCCCGTCGACCACAAGGTCGCCGGCAATGACGACCAGGTCGGGCTTTCGCGCCGCAACCGCGTCAGCTACGTCCTTCCACGTTTTGCCCGACTGGGGGTCTCCCACGATTGCGACGGTGATGTCCTGCCCGGGCTCCGGCGGCGTCCGCAACGTGAAGCGGCCGGTCTCGCCCTCGCCAACCGACACCGCGTAATCGTACGCCGTCGAGGCCTTGAGATTCCCGACAACAAAGCGGTGATACACGCCGGCCTGCGAGCGAATCGTCCGGCCGTCGATGGTCAGTGAGGCCGGCACGTTCGCATCGGCAGCGATAGCGATCCGCAAAGTCCCCTTGCCCGCCGGGGAGACCACCGGGCCCATCGCCAGACGTACATCCTTCGGCCGAAGCCCGAGAACCGTCAGCCGCCCGGGTTGTTTGCCCTTGGCTTCGGCAAGCTCCATCGCCCTGCCCAGCGGCAGCGACCAGGTCAGCACGTTCTTGTCCTTTCCCAGCAAGGACGGTGGCACGCCGGGGAGCTGCTCGTAGATCAGGCCCTCCAGGGGCCGGGGCATAGGCCGGCCGTTGAGCTTCGCCGATTCGCAGCCCGGGCCGGAAATCGTCAGCGAGACGAACTCATCCGGCGACTTCGCCCGGAATGCCCGCCGGCCTTGTATCGTCGTCCTGCCGGCTGCAGGATGGACCGCCCCTCGGAGAAACCAGCGACCCGGGCCGCTGTGAACGCGTGCGGACACCACGTGGCTGCCCTTGCCCAGCTCGACCGAGGCAGCGTGCTGCCCGCCGCGGTCTGCGTCCACGATCTTCGCGCCGTCGATCCAGACCTTGACCGGCCCGGCCGTCTCGACGATCAGCGTGATCTTCTCATCCCGTTCGGCCTGCATGGCGCCGAAGCACCAGGCCCATCGCCCCTTGCCCGGGGCCCCGTGGCCGATCGTCAGGTCCAGCACGCCCCCGGTGTAAAGGGGCAGCGTGGCGCGAGACCCGCTGATACCCCCCAGTGTCAGTGTCGTGGGGACATCCTTCTGCAGGGCTGGCTTGGTCGTGGTCCGGGTTGTTTCGTTGGGCTCCCAGGCGACGAACGTCCGCCACCGGCCCGGCCAGGTGGCTTGCGGCCTGGAGACTCCGCCGGCCTTGAGGGCCTCGGCGACCGTCTGCTTCCACGGGCCGTGCCGGTCGGCTGTCGTCACGCGAAATGCACAGGCCGCTCCGTCGGTCAGGTCCATCGGCGTATCACCTCGAGCCAGGGAGGTACAGATCAGTCCCGCTGCCAGCAGTGTCATTAAGGCCTTCATGAGTCACGTCCTGTCGATCGCTTTCTGTCCGTGGGGTCGCACTCCCCGGGGGGCCTCACCCGCCGAGCCGGCCGGGTCTCCACCACAGATAAAACCCTTTGCGGAATCTTAACGGTCGCGGGAAAACCAGAGGCCTCCGCGACCCAAGCCGGAACCTCTGCCCGGCTTGGCTCGCTCGCCCGGGATTCTCCGAGCGCTAGTGAATCCTCAGCACCGCTTTCAGCAGGTATACCAGTGGCACGACCACGAGGACATACGTCACCAGCCACGCCGGCAGGATCGCTCCGACCATCGACGTCGGCGAAAGCCAGGGCAGCACGCCGAGCACCTTCGCAGGCTGCATGTAGACAGCCGACTGGGGCAGCAGCAGGCCCTGCTCGTGCTGGCGCACCGCCGGAGCGTAGGTCTCCTGCCCCACGAGCAGCGGGTGAACGAAGGTCCGGTCGCGGTACCGCATCTGCAGCCGGTAGGGCTCGGGGCGTGCCTGCGCCTTCACCTGCCAGCGAACCACGCTGTGGGACGGGCTGCCCTGGCCCTCGACCGCCCGGCCGATCCATCGGTCGGCGTCGAGTCCCACCTCCGGTACCAGCGTCACGAGGGTTCCTTCCGCGGAGGCAGGCAGCGACAGTTCGACCCTCACGGTTTCCCCCGCGTCCGGCGGGAGAAACTCCAGACGGTAGTAGGCCCACGTTCCCAGAAAGCCGATCACCGGAATGCTCAGCAACAGCGGCCAGCCCTCCGCCTTCAGCAGCTTCAGCTGAACCAGGCTGCGCGTGGCTTTGTGTCGCCTGGCAGCCGGTTTGTCTCCGCGGCGTCTGGCCTGGCGGATCAGGTGCCGGAGGCGCTTCTTGTCGGCTGCGCATCGCGAGAGTTGCTGCTGGTCGGTCACCAGCCTGCGAAGCAGAACCATCGCCAATGCCGACAAAGCGGCCAGGGCAACGACCGGCATCGGCCGGGGCAGCAGAAGCAGCCAGCCCAGTACCGCGTCGGCGATGGTCAGGAATCCGTCAAGCATGGCCGGCCTCCTTCCCTACCGGCCGGTCTTCACCCGCTTCCAGCACGTGAACCATCCCCTCGCTGCCATCTACCCGAAGCAACTGGCCGTGGGAGATCAGCCGCGTCGCGTCCGGCAACGACACCGCCGGAATGCCGAAGTCGCGCGCCACGATGGCGCCGTGGCTGAGCGTCCCGCCTCGCTCGACGACCAAGGCGGCCGCATTCACAAACAGCGGCGTCCAGCCGGGATCGGTCGAGGGGCAGACCAGCACGTAACCGCTGCCGAGATCATCCGCAGCGGCCGGGTCGCGGACGATACGCGCCGGACCGTCAGCCACGCCGGACGCCAGGCAGGTGGCGGGCATGTTCTCCGCCGCGGATACTTCCGGGGGCCTGCCAAGGCTCTCAAGCTGTTGCGAGTCGATCACGTCGGCCGGGTGCAGCTTGCGGGCGGAGGCGTGTCGAATCCGTCGCGCGGCCGCGACTTCGGCCAGTCCGTCCCCGCCGGCCAGGGCGGCAGACAGTTCCCCGATCCTCAGGAAGTACACGTCCTGGCCGAGGGCCGACCGCCGGGCGATTTCCTCGATCGCCAGGCGGATCAGCTCGTATCCCATCATCAGGTAATGCTTGCCGGATTCCCGATAGGGCAGCAACGACCGGGCGGCCCGGAGATGCTCGCGAATCTCACGCTCGAAGCTGCTGCCGCCCCAGTCGGCGAGCTTTCTGCCGAGGTCGTCGTCAGCCTCCCGTCGACGGGCGGCATTGGCGGCGTGGAGCCGGCGGGGGTCGCGGGCGTCATCCCGCGTGAAGCGGGAAACCAGCTTCCGCAGGTAGCTGTCGTCCTCCCGCCAGCGCGGGTTGCGAAGCTCCATCTCGCCAAGGCACCGATGGCCGAAGCGGTCGAGGAACTCTTCCAGGGTCGCTTCGCCCCGGGCGACGTCGTAGAGCATCGCGTCCTGCTGGAAGGTAATGTCGCCCTCCAGGGCGAGCGTCAGCTCCCCCGCCAGCGCGGGCCCTTCCGACGGGCCTGCAATCTGCTCCAGCAGCGCAACGGCTTTGGCCAGCGCCATGCCCCCGAAGAACCCGGGCAGCAGCGACTCCGGGGCGAACTCGTCCAGCACACGCCTGCGTCGATCACCCAGCCGCTGCAGCAGTTGCCCGTCGTCCAGCTGCGTCAGGTCGGCCTGGCGCTCGTCGCGGACCCACTGCATAAACGGGGGAAGCACCTGCTCTTCGAAACGCTCTCCAGCGCTGCGAGCGAGCTTCCGCATCCGCCGCCAGCTTCGGAAGATCGACGCCAGGTTCCGGGGCAGATTCAGCAGGAACCGACTGTCTGCCCGTTCGGGGGCGAAACGTGTGGGCGCGCCGTCCAGCAGCGAGCGATCCTCGATCAACGCGTCAAGGTCGTAAACCATCGGCATGCCGTCCCAGAACAGTTCCGACAGCCGGTCGGGATCGGCGTAGATGCGGCCGCAGATCAACTCCAGGAATCCGTGCTCGCGGATTGCCTCGCTGGGCCGGTAACCGAGGGTCTGGTACAGCCGGCCGAACCCGCCCGCCCCGGTCATGAACGCCCGGATGATGTCCCACGTCAGCGGGGTCGGGGCGGTGAGCGTTTCGCCGAGATTGTGAGCCACCCAGACCTTCCGCGAGTTCCCCGCAATCTGCCGGAGTCGTTCGATCTCCTCGCGCCGGCCGGGCTCAACGTCAGCCGCTATGTCCAGGCCACGAATGGCCCGTGACTGGAGCAGCGCCAACTCTCCGCCGGCCAGGCCCCATTCGATGTCCACCGGATGCCCGAAGTGCTGCTCCACGCGAAGCGACAGCTCGACCAGCTCCGCGACCTGCTCGTCGGCCAGGCATGCCTGCTCAGGCTGGTGGGCGGGCAGTTCGGCTCCCAGTGCGGAAAAGACCGTCGCCTTCTCGCCGACCTCCACGGTGTAGTCCGTCGGCCGGTCGCGCGGCACCAGGTAGCGGTCGGGCGACACGTCACCGGACACCACCGCTTCACCCAGCCCGAGCGATGCCTCAATCACCATGCGCCCCTGCTCCAAGGCGGTCGGATCCTGCGTGAAGACAATGCCCGACACCTCCGACGGCCACATCATCTGCACATTCACAGCCGTTCCGTTGAGCCCCCGGATGTCGTTTCGCCGGCGATAGTCAATCGCCCGGGGATTGTTCCACGAATCCATCACCGCGGCGATGCACTCGCGCAGAATCGGTTCCGGCTGGGTGGGCACGGTGCGGCCGATCTTCTCCTGGCAGGCAGCGAGGAGCGCATCGCTGACCGCACGCGAAGCCGGCCTGCCGAGGAGGACCTCGTCGAACGCATTCGCCTCCACGCCATCGAGCGTCTTGACAAACTGCAGCACGAACTGAATCCACAGCGACCAGAAGCGATGGTCGTCGCCGAGATCACCGGCCAGTTGCGGATGCAGCCCGACGTTCAGAAGCGTGTCCATCATTCCGGGCATCGAACGGGCAGCCCCCGAACGTACGGACACCAGCAACGGCTTGCTGCCCCGGCCGAACTGCCTGCCCGTCTCCCGCTCCAGGCGGCGCAGGTTCTCGCCGATGCATTCCTCCAGCCCGTCGGGGAAAACCCCGCCGGCGGAGAGATACTCAGCGCAGGTATCGGTGGTGATGGTGAACCCGGGCGGAACGCGGAGCCCCGCCCGTGTCATCGCCTTGAGGCTCGCGCCCTTGCCCCCCAGCAGCCGGCGCGCGTCGACGCCATCGGGCAGCGGGTCGGAGAAATACTGCACGCGTCGGGTCATCACTCCCCACCGCCAAACGTACAGATACCCCACCCGTACAGGCCCACGTGCAGACGCCCGCCGGCTGCGAGCAGCGGCGTGGTTGGCCTGCCCAGCCAGCTCATGCCGCCCGGTACGATCGGCTCGGCATCGTCCGGCGAAACCTGCCCGTCCGTCGACAGGATGCGGATCTCCCCCGACGGGCCGAGGAACACCACGTGCTCACCGACAATCAGCGGGGCGACATCCGGCGACGCGTCCGGGCCGGCGTTCGTCTCGCCCGTCGTCAGGTCCAGACGAAGCAGTTTGCTCTCTGCGGACACCAGCCACAGCGTATCGCCGTGGAGCGTACCGGCCGACCCGGCCGGAGGGCCGATGCGCCGGGGCGCGGCGTCGGGCCTTGTCGGATCGATCGTCAACACCCCGCGATCGGTCAACGCAAGAATCGTCTGCCGGTGGGCCAGCAGGTCCGGCAACTCCCCGGCCGGGAGAGCCTGGCGGAACAGCTCTGCGCCGGTGGGTGCATCGAGTACGACCACCTCCGGCCGATCTCCGGTGACGGGGCAGAGAAGCATGCTGTCCATGACGCGAGGCGACCCGCTCAACGGTCCGACGTCGACCGTCCACCGGTGCTCGCCGCGCAGGGACAGCGAAGTGAGCGTTTCCGGCCCTTCGGTCTGAACGAAGAGCGCATCCGACGTGGCCAACAGTTCGCCTCCCGCGGCGCGGTGGACGTCGCGGGCCCACAGCTGGCTGCCGTTGGCGTCGACGCACCGGAGCTTGCGGGACACAGCCCCTGGTGCGCCTGTCACGAACACAACCCTGCCGAGCTGACCTGTTTCGTCCCCGATCGCCACCGGCGCGGACTGCACGCCGAGGTGATCCTTCGCGTGCCAGCGGATTCGGTAGCCCAGCCGATCAGGCCTGAGACACGCCAGCCCGTTGGCATCGCCCGCGCCGCTCAGGGGAACGAGAATGTCGCTGCCCATGACGGCCGGGGAGGCGCGCACGCTGACGACGTCGGTGCCCTGCTGGCTGGGGGGAAACTGGCCGAGGTACTCCATCGACGCCGGCAGGGGCACTCCGTCGCTGCAGCCCTGCAGGTCGCCCCCGCGAGGGGAACTCCAGACCGGCTTGATTCGCTCCGGTTCGCCTGCACAAACCAGGCCGTCTGCCTGGGTGCCGAGGTAGACGTGGCCTCTCGCAACGGCCGGAGACGAGATGTATCCGAACTGCGTGCCGGTGGGCGCGTTGCCGATGGTCCGCTGCCAGATGGCACGACCCGTCGCGACATCGAAAGCCTGCAGCATGCCGCTGGTGGATACCACGTAGACCGTTTCCTCGCCCAAGGCCGGAGAGGTCATGATCTGGGCCCCGGTGGCGTGCCTGCGGATCAGCCGGCCTTCGGTCGACAGCACGAACAGCTCGCCGTTGCGGCAACCGGCGAACACCTTGCCATGTCCCACGGCCGGCGAGCCCAGAACGGTATCGGGCAGGTCGTAGCTCCAGTCGATCGTGAAGGTCTGGAGGTCCACCCGCACGAGCTTGCCCCCCGCGGGCAGGTTCAGTTCGGACGCCTTCTTGGCGAAGTCCCCGTTGCCGCAGCCAACGTAGAGCTTGCCCTCAACGATGGCCGGCGGGCTGAAGACCGGGTACGGCATGTCGATGCGCCGCAGTTGCTCGCCGGTGTCGGCGTCGAGCTCGACCAGCGCCTGGCCGTCGTTGCCCAGGCCGGCGTAGAACCGCCCGTCCGCGGCAACGAGCGAGGTCTCGGCGTCGAGGAAATCGTCGCCGTGGCGGCGCCAGAGGATCTTCGGCCCGCCGCGTCCGTCGCCTTCCAGCGCGAAGCAGTAGTACCCGCCCTTGTCACCGGCGCCGACGTATACCTTCCCGTCGTAGATCACGGGCGTGCTTTCGACGTGCGATTGCGTCTCGTAGCTCCAGAGGATCTCGCCCTCGCGGCCTGGGGCGAGCGAAACGCACAGCACGCGGGCGTCGGTCGTGGTGTGCAGGCCTTCCCCCACCACGAGATACTCCCCCCGGATGGCCGGGGACGAGAACGTCGCGTCGTAGCGCTTCGGCGAAAGCGTCCAGACTTCCTTCCCGGTATCGGCATCGAGGCAGACGATCCTGCCCTTGCCGCGCCCGATCCGGATCTGCGCGGTGGTGAAGTACACGCGGTTGCCCACCACGGCCGGGGAGCTGAGATAGGCTTCGTCGCCGTGGGTGTACCGCCATAGGATGCCGCCACCGGTGGGGTCGGGCGAGCCCGCCACGGAGCCGGTTCTGGCGAGATCCCCGCGGAACACCGGCCAGTCTCGACCTGCCTCGCCCTGACCGCCAACGACACGCCGGGCAGGCGAAGACGGGACAACCGCGGCGAGCCCATACCAAAGGCCGACGACGATCAATACGACTGCGGCGACCTGAAGCTTCAGCCGCCACAGGAGTTTCAGCAGGGCTTTGACCGCCGAGGGACGAAGCAGCGAGACGATCGTGGAGACGATGGCTACGACAATCGCCGGGAGCATGGCCAGCAGCACCTGGAGCGGGCCGATGAGCACCGGCACCACGCCCGGTGGACCTGTCCAGAGCTCTGTCGCTGCGATTTGCATGGCTTCTCGTTCTCTTACTCGCATCCGCCAGCGCCCGACACCCTTGCCGGGGCTGCGTAGAGTCAAGGCCTTTACTCATCCTTAACACACTACCCATGCAGATGGGTCGCGATGGGGACGTGACTTTGCGTTCTCAGCGGCCTGGGATACGGTTGATGTGACAGCAGGCTGTGCGCTATCACGACCGCGAGTCGTTCTGTTCGCCGGAAGGTCGAGGAGGCGGGGTCCGCATGCGCTGCTTCTTGCCCGCCCGGCCAGGCCGGATTATGATGGCGATGCGATGACAGCACAACCTGCTGTTGCTGGTGCAGTTGACCTTGGCTCTACATGCACAATTCCATCCGCTTTCATATTGACCTGGGAAGTAGCTCGGACGGACAGGTGGTTACGATCCACGCGCCGCGAGTCCACGGCGAGGCCACGCGCCCATCGAGCCTGGATTGCTCGGCCGAACCGGTCTTCTCTCAGCTTCAGGCTGTTGACACGCGACAGACGTCGGAAGCACTGCTGAGCAACCTGGGCGAAGCCCTCTTTGAGTCGTTGCTGGGCGCGCACCGCGTAAGCTACGAAATCAACTCACAGAATGCTTTGGAGAGCGGTGGGTTGCTGAGGATGCAGCTACGGGTGCTGACCCCGGAATTGACAGACTTGCCCTGGGAGTGCATGTACGACAGGACGTCGGGCCTGTGGCTGGGTGCCAATCCCCATACGCCGTTGAGTCGCTACGTCGATGCCCAGATGGGCGCGACATCTCCGATCACACTTCCACTTCGCGTTCTGATCATCGCTTCCGAACCCCAAGGCCTGCCGTCGCTGAACGCCGAGGGAGAGCTTCGTGAAATGCAGGAAGTGCTCGCGACGCTGGAAGCCTCGGGCCAGTTGCGGGTCCAGTATCTGGCGAAGCCTTCCCGCCCGGCACTGCGCAGAACGGTCGGAGCGTTCCGGCCTCACGTGTTCCATCTGATCGGACACGGCAGGCGAGTCGGGCGAGGGTGCGGCGTGTTTCTGCCGGGACGCGATGGTCACCCTGATCTGCTTGATGATTCGCTCCTGGCTGAGATACTTCAGCAACCCCAATCGGTGCGGCTTGCGGTGCTGAATTGTTGCGACACGGCGTACGCGTGGCGTCAGATGGCCAAAGCCGGTATCGCACTGGTGGGCATGAGACATCCTGTGCGAGCGGAGGCGGCTTCGGTGTTCTCTCGGGGGCTGTACGAGTCGATCGCCCGCTCCGAGCCCCTGGACCTGGCCGTCAACCGGGGTAGATTCAGCGTTCGGGTAGAATGCGGGGTCGACCGTCGAGACTGGTTCCTGCCCTCGCTGTTTCTCCCGGCCGGTCGGACGGACCTCTGCCGTATCGATAACGGGGATGCCCCGGGGGCAGCAAAACCGGCCTCTCCCTCACTGGCCGGAGGAGCGACCGGATCAGTTCTGCCGGACCGGCCGAAGGGCTCTCTACGAAGGGCACTCTCCTTCGTCGCGGTCATTGTGCTGGCCACACTGATCGCCGGCGGTTCGTGGTTGCTGGGACGCCAGATACTGTCCGAACGATCGGAACCGTCCGGACAGGATCCCGTGGCTACCTCGCCCTCACCATGGCGGGAGTACGACACGGTCGAGATACCGAAGGGCACTCTCAGGATTGGATACGACTCCCGGACCCAGACCATGAAGCTGGTCCGCAAGTACGGTTTGGATTCAGGGACAGCCTTGCCCGAACTGGTTGCCAGCACACCGCGGATTGCCACGGTAAAGACTTTCTGGATCGATCGCACCGAAGTGACGAATGAGCAATATCGTCAGTTTCTCAAAGCAGTGCGTCGTGACGGGATGGACGACTACCGTCACCCCAAGCAGCCGGAGGACAAGAAGAGCTTCGTACCGCTGGAGGAGACATGGGAAAACGAAGCATTCAACGGCGATAAGCAACCGGTGGTTGGCGTAGATTGGTTCGACGCATGGGCGTTCGCCAAGTGGGCCGGCAAGCGGCTGCCGACCGAGAACGAATGGGAGTTGGCCGCTCGCGGCGACGAGGGGAGGCTCTACCCTTGGGGGAACTCCTACGAAGCCGGTGCGGCGAACACCAACGACACTCCCACCACTCGCCCTGTGCCACCGGGCCGGTTCGCGAAAGACCGCAGCCCGCGCGGGGTTCTGGACATGGCGGGGAACGTAGCCGAATGGACAGCCACTCCAATGGGCGACAAAGGGATTCGCGTAGTACGTGGAGGCGCGTGGAATCTGCCTGCCAGCGATCTTACCTGCCTGACTTTCAACCGATCGTACGCCCTGGCAACGATGCGGGCGGGCAACGTCGGCATCCGGCTGGCGAGTGATACAGAACCGGACGACGAAGCGGAAATGGTGAAGATCACGGGCTGTGAGGCCAGGCTTGGCGGTGAAGAAAGCCCGCTGCTGGACGCGTTCCGAGGAACCGAAGCCACGGTCGCCGAACTGCAGCAGTTCCTGGTGAATGTCCCTGACGCACACACGGAAGTATCCGCATACCGGATAATGCGTCACGAGGTAAGCAACGCCCAGTATCGCCGCTTCCTGGAGCATGTCCGTCGGCACGGCGATGCGGAGTTCCGCCACCCTGACCAGCCGCAGGACAAGGACCACACGCCCAGCCACTGGTCAGATGCCACTTTCAACGGTGACAGCCTTCCAGTAGTCGGAGTGGATTGGTGGGACGCCTGGGCGTTCTGCCGATGGGCGGGGGGCAGTCTGCCCACGGGCAACCAGTGGGAGCGGGCTGCACGGGGCGACTCGTCCCGCTACTATCCATGGGGCGACACATTCGCCCAGGGCGTCTGCAACGGCGGCATGGACGCAAAGGCCCCTGCCACGGCCAGCGTGGGCACCTTTGCCTCCGATGTCAGCCCCTTGGGCGTGCGCGACCTTGGGGGCAACGTAATGGAATGGACCGCCAGCGACTTCGTCCCTGCCCTGCCCGGCGCCCAGTTGGTCAAGGGCGGGTCATGGATGGTTCCCTGCCAGGTCTTCGCACTGGTCCACGGAAGGCTTCGTGGCTATTCAAGAGACTTCCGCAGCGTAGATCTTGGCTTCCGATGCGTGTGGGCCGTACCGGACAATCCACAGACCCGCCCGTAAAGCCATCGGCGGACCGTCAGGATGTGCGGATCCGGAAAGTTTCTCGACAGGGCCAGGCTCTGTTTGAGGATGCTGCGGCCCGAGAACACGGAGTTCATTGGGCAGACAAGGACGGTGAACCAGGCAGAGCCACCGGATCTGTCGATGCAGCCGGACGAAGTCGGCACAGTGCAGGCCCGCTTGAAGTCCGTGGTTGGGTTTCCAACCAGAGCCTAGTGCGAGTCGGTCCTGCCGCCCTGGCTTCCGCCTTCAGAGAAAACGATCTCCTTGCCGTTCTCCATCGGATGCCACCCGACCTCAAAGCCCTTCTCTTCGGCAATGCGCCGGACCACGCGCATCACATCGAAGCTGTCGCTGCGGGTGATAATGAACAGCCAGTGTTTCTCGGGATCCAGTTCGTCAAGCTGCCGAACGAATTCGCAGTCGCTGCCCAGAAGCGAACTGACCCTGTCACCCGAATCCTTTTTGTTGGGCGTGACTACCATCGAACTCCGAAGGTAGTAGCCGAACGGCGACCGCACCAGTTCGGCATCCCAGCGGTAACGATGGTATTCGGTCGTGGGCATATCGCTCTCGTTGAGCTCCTCCACGCGCCGCTCGAAAATCTCCTTCAACTCCCGCCGGTCGTGATCTTCGCGCCGGAACTTATTCCAGAACTCGTCGGCAATACCATTGGCCCTTTCGGTGGACAGAGGCACCACGCGCTGCAGTCGACACTCAAAAATCACGCGTTCCTTGCCTTCGGCCGGGGGCTTCATGACCGGTGCAGGGAGAGAAACTCTCATGCCTCGGTTGCCCACCAGGACCAGCGCTGTAACCAGGATCAACAGTCCCAGGGTATTGGTCACGATATCCACGAACGAATCCAGAGATACAGGATCGCTGTCTTCCCGCCGCCTTCTCATTGACCGCCTCCTTCTTTCGTTCCTGCAGTCAGTCTTAAACGTCCGAATCCAAGCAGAGCTTCCTTGCCCGTCTCGATTCGCAAGACCCGCGCCCAGTGCTGACACATATGGTAGGTTTCCACACCGTTGGGACGGATGAACATCACCAGGTACTTCGATTGGGATTCATCGGGTGGAGAGTCGGGAATCGGCGATTCTGGAAGATGTTCTTCGTCCAGTCGAGGCGGAGACGTCTCGTCTCTATCGGGAAGCCACCCGGTTTCCGAGGATCCGATCTCATCGATCGCCGGCTGGGAGCGGCAGATCTCCATCAGCAGGTCCCAGATCTCGATCCGGCCGGGCGGACATTCATTCTGCATGGCTTCCAGCATCCGGTTGATGGATCTCTCCGAAGGCTTGATTCCGCGATGATACTCGTCCAGCAGTCCCCTATTCGTCCTGATCAGAGCGGTGATGTGCTGGTCTACTTCTTCCAACTGCTCCCACGGAATGACGTTCGGCTCATCGAATATCTCTGTGCCGTTGCTGTGAATCAGCACGCGTTTGTCAACGCACTCAAGGTAAGCCGGCTTCATCTGATGGCCAGACTGAGTGGTCTCGTTGACAGCTACGACCTGGTCGGCCTGACTGACCGACAGTGCACTGTGGCCGGAGATCACGACAATCAACACGCCGATCGCGCTGGTCAGCACGCTCAGGAAGGCGAACAAGGAAACGGGAGGCCCCGATGTAGCCGCACGTTTGCGTTTCATGGCTTGTCTCCCACAAGAGGTCCTACCGGCTGCTCTCTTCGGAGGTCACGTCGACATGATCCTGCCCGTTCCCGCCGTCGCCATCCCACTGTCCCAACTGGCTGGACAAGTCGCTCACCATGCTCTGCATCATCCTCGTGAATGCCTGTGCGGCCTGGTTGACTCCTGAAGAATACCGCGATCGCACATCCTCGATGTCACGGGACATTCGTTTGGAGTTCGAACGCAGGACCTCGGTAGCACTGTCGAGCGAGCCAATTTGCTCCGAGAGTCTCCTGGCGATGGCTTCCTGCGAACCGTCGGCGGTGGCGCAGATCTTCTCGAGCGCCTTCGAAAACTCATCCGTATTGCTTCTCATCAGCGAGAGATTCTCTTCCTGGATCTCTGAGGACTGAGCCAGCATTCCCTTGAGGTCGGACGAAATCTCCTGCATGGTGTCCGCAAACTCCTTGGTGCAGCTTTCCTGCATGCCCGAGAGCCGCTTCTCAACCTGCGACATGTTGTTCTGGAGCAGTTCAATCGCCTGCTTCTGTGCGTCCGCTGCCTGCTGGAACGAGGACTGGAACATGCCCAGTTGCTCCTGCTGTTTGGTCATCGATTCCTGAATCGTTCCCTGCCACGTTTCTGCCATCTTCTCGCTGACCGCCCGGGCGAGCTGGGCAACCTGCTCGGCCAACTGCCGGGAATGAGACGCCTGCGTGCGGGCCAAGGCTTGGAGCAACTCCTTTGATTGCGAGATCGAGTCGCGCTGATCTTCGGTGACACGCTCAGCCAGACGAGGGACAAGCTGCTCCTGGGTGTAGCTGTCGACCCAGGTCAGCAGATCCTCTTCCGATTTCTGCAGCGACCGGGCCGGGAACATCACCAGCAGACTGGCAATGAGGGCTATGAGGGTGGTGTCAAACGCCACGGACAGGCCCGATGTAACTGTTCCCAGAGATGTGCGGATCTGGTCGAGTTCATTCGTACCGGCCAGCGAATCGGAGAACCCGTTTACCGCGGCGCCAATACCCAGAACTGTCCCGATGAAACCAAGGATCGGCATGGCCCAGACCATGACCTTGAGCATCGTATAGCTTGATTCCACCTTCGCCTGGTCGATCTCTGCCTGCGAATTCAACACATGGATGACCTCCTGAACTTTCCCACGGGCGGCGAACAACTCCAGTGCCCGTCGGACACGGCGAACCAGGAATCCCCGATGGGCCTCCGGGGGCAGCGAGTCGAGGTGCCGCTGAAATGCATCAAGATTCGACCTGCGGATCTCCAGGCCGATGGTCGTCGGCAGAGGGTCCTCCTTCTTGAGACTCGTCTGTTTGCGTACTTTCCACCACTTGACCAGCAGAATGCCGAAACAGAGAAATGCCATGAAGGCAACGATGTACGGCACGGGACCGCGCTGCAGAAACAGCCGTGAAATCCACTGGTCTTTGGCTGCATAGAGCAACCCCAGGAAACCCGACGTCGCCAGAACCGCAAAAAGGGCCGGTATCAGAATTCCCACTCTGGTATCGAACGACTCGCCCGGACCTGTCTTGGGCACCGCCGGACCATAGGCCTGGGGCGACGGAGGCACTACACTGCGCTCTACAGGGTCTTCGCTGACATCGGTCCCGCAGAACGGGCAGAAGTCCAGCTCGATCTGGTCACCCGTAAGCCGGCTGCTGTCAGCGCTTCGCCGAGCGCCTTGTCATAGCTGGGCAGCACCGGCGTACTGGAGTCGGCGTTGATGTTGCCCACCGGCAGAGCAAACAGCGTGAAGGTGTGTTTGCCGATGCTTTCACCCTCAGGCTTGGCGCCCCAGATGCTGCTCTGTTCGAGACGTTTGATTGGCATGACGTGCAACGCGGTCTGCTCCTGGCTGACCGGCTCCGGTGAGTCCCAGGTGATTTCTGCGCTCTGCTGACACCCTCCAACAAAGCCCGTCGTGCAGACCATCCCGAGCACCATGACACTGCAGATACGGGTCGGTGCTGATCCCATTGTTCTCTCCTTCCACTGCTGTCTTTCCAGCTACCGCGCCGACAGTCCACGAGACCACCAGCGACTTCTGCGGATCTGCCAGCCCATACGGAGAGGCCCGACCTGTCTGACAGCCTTCGCCGGAGAAAACTCAGAAAAGTCATCCGCCCCACGTACGCAGAGGATCCACCGAGGAAAATCCCCTCCTGACTGTCAGAGTCGAGCATCTCTGCCGTATGGGTTGGCGAGGCCGCATGTGAGCGGCGATGTCCGCGAACCGGAAAGGAGAAAGCAATGGTATGCTGCTCAGCGATCAAGGCCGAAGGGACTGACGGCGTCTTCACCTATCACGATGCGGTCAGGCTTACCGAGATTCTGGGTACCCACCGGAGAGCCGTGATCGACTTTTCGGAGGTGGATGACCTGGAGACTGCCGCCATGGCCAAACTGATCGCACATCGCGTTCGGTTGATCCGCAATAACGGCGACATTCGTGTCCGGGGCCTGCACGGCAGGGGACGTTCCCGATGGGAGATCAACCGACTTGGCAGCCTGTTGCCCTTGGCGTAAGCCCCCTTGTGCTTCAAGCACCGCACTCCAGCCGCGACGGGTTGTCTGGCTGTGTGCGATGCCGTGCGGCGTCATCTGCTTTCGTTGCGGCCAGGGGGGGCGGCGCAGCGGGCGACCTCAATGTCGTCCTGAACCGCCTGCCTGCAGTCGCTCCAGGAGAACCGGAAATCAACGCCTTCCCGCTCGAAGTACGGCACCCGCCGGTAGTGCTCATCCGTCACCTTGGCGACCTGCTCCCAGTGGTCGGCTGCCTCCGTCAGGAAGCCCACCGCACAAGCCTGGTCTTCCGATTCGCCGTGCAGACGGAACCGGTGCAGAGCAACCCCGCCGCGAAGTTTGGCCGCGAAGTAGTGGGACAGGTAAGCCCATGCCCGCAGATCGTCCAGTTCGCAGGCGAACGAACCAGGCCGGCCGGGACATAGTCCACGCAGACCCGCGAGGATGTCCAGCACCGCCGTTGCGTCGGCTTCGCTCTCCCGGGCCAGTTCCAGCGGCGTCACGCGGTCGGTCTCGGCGGAGGCTTCGACGAACTCGGGAATCGACATCAACGCCGGATCAAGCGTCGGACCGGCAATGAACTCATCGATCCCGAGGAAAGGGTTTCCGTCATGGGGGCCCAGCGACGCGAAGGGAGTCAGGAACCCTTCGCAGTACAGCGTGTAATCCCACGTCGCACCGTGAAAGCTTGCCAGGCGAAGCGGCATCCTGCTTGCCCGGCGATACGCCTCCAGCAGGTCTGCCGAAACGTCCGCTCCGTACCGCCGGGCGAACTCGTTCTCGAAGACTTCGTCCGGCGTGTCCGGGTCACGAAGAAGCCGACCCCAGATCGCGTAGAACAGCCACTGCCTCTGGAAGGCGTACTGCCAGTCGACGTGGGGCCCGGGCTTGTGGGCCATCTCTGCAGCGGGTATGTACCCCTCCGACCCGACAAAGTACCCGGCTACGTACTCGTGCATGTTCGCGGCAATGTGCTCGCGCACGAAGTCAGGCTGACCCCATCGGAGAATGAAGAAATCCTCGTTCCGGGCTGTCCAGACGATTCGGTACTTCTCCGGCGGCGGATTCCACAGCCGATCGTCCACTCGCGGGAACTGCCCATCCCCCATCGACAGTTCGTCGTGCATCATGCACAGCTGCGGCGTGGAGTGTGCATGCGACCAGTTGAACTTGTACTCGACGAAGACCTCTCCGGGCAGGCCCGCACGTTCGATCGCCTCTCGCGTGGTCTGCGGATCGCCCCGGAACGGCGCACGCTGCACGAAGTTCACCGGCCTGTCTGCCGCCCGAACGGCCGGATAGATCACGTCCTCGAACCACGCCAGACGCTCGGCATGTGAAAGGTTCTGCATGCGGTCGCCCAAGGCTGAGCCGAAGCCGGTGAGGTCCTCGTATGTTTCGAGCGTCTGGGTAATGCACTGGCGATTATACTGCCTGACCAGGTCGGAGGTGTCGCCCGGGCCCCAAAGGTATTCCGGGCCGCCAAATTCGATGCCGTGCCGTTCCGCGAACGCAGGAGAGACGAAGATATTCCACGTGATCAGGTACGAATCGATGTCCCGCTGGCGACAACGGCCGAAAATGAATCGCCACAGATCCTGCCACTCCGCCAGCTGCGAGCGGCTCAGCGGACAGGCATATTCGAAGCCCCGCGGACGGATCATCAGGTCGAACGGGTGCATCGACCAGAGGCTCAACACGTTAAAGCCGTTGACCGAGAGCATGTCGATCAGCGTCGCCCAGTACTGTTTCGACCGACAGGTGTCCTCATGCAGCGTCATCACGCGCCCGGGCCGATAGCTCGACCACGGAAGGTTGAACTTCAGTGCGCGGAAGGTAGCGGGAGATGTCGCCATGTTCGGAACTCCTGGTGTTTCTTCCTGGTCGGAACGCCACGGCCGGGCCGGCTCGGACAGCTTCGCCGCGCCCCTTCCAGGCCACGCAAACAAGCCGCCGTCACAGCGGTATGCTGTTGGTCGCCTTCCAATGAAACTGCTGCCACGTTATCCGCGTCAGGTTCCCGATGCGTCCGTCGTCCGGTTCGGAACCCAATCCGGAGGTATCGGACAAGGCAATCCGTACGTCGATCGGCCGGAGCGTCCGGCCGTGGGAGTACTGCTGCCGCCGAGAATGCCCCAGCAGATACTCTACCATCGGGCAGACCTTCCCGTGCTGACTGGCGACCACGTGCAACGCCGGATGCAGGCAATGGCCGTGCGGAACCACGGACACACGGCAGGTTCGTGCCAGCCCACAGATTCGAATCAACTCACTGATCCCCGCTCTCGCCCGAGCGGTACGACCCGACGTTCTCTCCCCCGGCCATCAGACGCGCCTCATCGCAGTGTACCATGGCCTCGCAACCGTCCCGGCTGGGCGGTCCTTCATTTATACCTTAACACACTGCGACAGAAGAGGGGCCACAGCTTCGACGTCGCAGAGCTCCGGCCCGACTGCAGTCAGGCCGGACCGGGTCGGAAGGACACGATAGCGGGCTTCACGCCGTGGCCCTGCGGAGCCGTTCGCGCGCGCCGCCGGCGCAGGGGAACCCCCCGGTCCCGCAGGAAAATAACATTTGCGTAACTCTCGGGACAGCCTGCACGTTGGCGGGACTCGTGCGCGTTTTGCGGAACGCTTCGCTTCGACATTTCCGGGGCGCGGGGGGAGAGGGTAGAGGACCCGTCTACGCGTCTGCGCACTGCGACTCGGTGAACAGATGGCCTCGGGTGACGCGAGCAGCGCACGGAGAGAGACACAATGCGAGTCCCTCGTGGTGCACTCCTCGACGCGCAGCGCCGAACCTGCGCCCTGGGCTGGGTCCCGGGAATGGGATCCGCTGGCGGATCCCGCAAGCTCTTTGACAACCAAACAGGGAATGGCCAACCCAAAGCCCGGGAGGAACCGAATCACACCCGGACCCCAATCACACGCGGACTGAAATCACTCGCGGACTGGAATCACACGCGGACCCGAACCGCACGCA
>CAZXSK010000028.1:36195-41724 GCA_964642855.1 uncultured Planctomycetaceae bacterium
CGCGGACTGAAATCACTCGCGGACTGGAATCACACGCGGACCCGAACCGCACGCACGCGGAACGGAGCAAAGCCCACCGATTCCATCGGTGGGAGAGCGTCGTGGAACGCCGACCGGCGTTCACGGGACCTGCAGGGAATCGTACGAACCTGTACCGTTCTTGCCGTTTCTTGCCAGCCCTTGCCGATTCCTGCCAGCCGATGCCGGTGGCTGCCGTCTCCTGCCGGCCCTGGCCGGTATCTGCCGGCCCTGAACGTATCTCGCCGGGCGTATATGTCGGCAAGTCAAGGACTACGAGGGCCTTATCTCCGCAGCGCGTTCGGAGAGCATCGGGTTCGGACATCGGCCGGAGCGCAAGCAACGCCCCGAAGAGGCCTGTGTAGGCCGCCACGGGGCGGGCCGTGAGGAGAAACAGTTCGCCGACCGGCCCGCGGGAGTTGACGGACCGGCCGGATAGTGAATTCGGTCAGTCGTCCTTGCGATATCCGCCGTCGTTGCGACGCTGGAGCATCTGGCGGAGATAGCGGTTTTCCCGCTTGGTGGCTTCGAGATCGAACAGCAGGTACTTGACCTGCAGGCGAAGATGATCGACAGCCGCCTCGGCGGAATCCGTGGCTGCCGGGCTTTCGGGCAGATAGGAATCCTTCCTGGCTGCGGTGGCGGTCGTCGAGGTGGTGCCGGTGGACTTGGTATCGAGAATTTCGGATACTTCGATGATCTTTTCGCGAATTGCCGCCTCGTTCATGGCGTTTCCTCTCCGTTTTGGGTTGTCGTTTCGGGGCTCCGAGGCCCTCCTCCATCGCCCCACTGAGCTGCAACCCCCATGCCATAGGAAGAAACACTCACAAGGCGAATCCATGGCTTTGTAAAACATTTACAATGCAACCTTTACAACCACGACGCGACCTACGGAAAGACGGGCAGGATGTGCGGCCTGTGAGGGCGACGTTGCCCGTACGCATCATTGGAATAGCCAGAATGTTAACGCATGGCAACGCTTCGGGTTAAGGCGTTATTTAGAAGCGATTTACGTCGACACGTTGTGGATATGCAACATGTTGCCATTTCGCAATGCTCCCGGGTCTGTGGTAAGCTCCCGGGCGTTGAGTACCATCCGCGAAGGGCTGCGAGCTTGGAAGTGGGAAAATCGCCCGAACAGCCGCTGACAACGAGGCCGAACCTTCGCGGGGGCAGATTGGTTAGACTACAGGAGAACCCGGCGGATTTCGGGGCGTCTGTACCGTCGGCGAAATGCGGTTCGCCGACAGGGCTGAGACGGCCGCCGGAACCGCTGGTCGCAGACGCCCGGACAGAAAGTCCGCACCTGAAACTGCGCTGCAGATAAGCCGAGCAAGCCGATCCATGAAAGAATGCCGAAAAATGCCGCTGATCCTCGCCTCGTCGAGTCCGAGGCGACGCGACCTGCTGACCGAGGCAGGCGTCTGCTTCGAGGTCGTCCCGCCCAGCGTCGACGAGCCGACCTGGCTGTCGCCCCGGGCCCGGGCCGCCCAACAGGCCGAAGCGCTGGCATACTTCAAGGCCCGCAGCGTCGCAGACGCCACCCCCCGCCGGCGGATTCTCGGAGCCGACACGGTGGTCTCGCTGGCCGGCGAGGTGCTCGGAAAACCCGCCGACGCCGACGACGCCCGGCGGATGCTCCGGAAACTCTCGGGCACGCGCCACGAGGTCATTACCGGCGTGGCGATCGTGGACGAAGCAGGCCAGCGATGGATCCGCTCGGACGTGACCTACATCACCATGGCCACGATGACCGACGAGGACGTCGAGCAGTACGTCGCGTCGGGCGAGTGGGAAGGCAAGGCCGGGGCGTACGCCATCCAGGAAACGGCCGACCGATATGTCCGGCAGGTCGAGGGAAGCTTCACCAACGTCGTGGGCCTGCCCGTGGAACTGGTCAGCAGCATGCTCGACCGGCTGGCAGCCCGGCCGCCCGACGGGCCCGACAGCCACTGCAGAGACAACACGCACAATCCACCGGCGGAAGACGACGATGACTAGAAGCGGACTTCGAACCTCGATCCGGGCTGCAGCCCAGTGGACCGAACCCATACGCCGGGCAGGCCTTGGACTCGCAGCCAGCCTGGTTTGGCTTGCTCTTGCGTCGGTCGCCTGCAACGGCGCGAAAGACGAACCGCCTGCGGCCCCCGCCCCGCGCGAAGGCGAAGTGACCCTCCGCGGGAAGACATGGACCGTGGAACTGGCGGTCACCGAACAGCAGCGCAGGCAGGGCCTGGCCGGACGCGACCACCTGCCCGCCGATCGCGGCATGCTCTTTGTCTTCGAGAACTCGGCCGTGCGGGACTTCTGGATGCAGGACTGCCTCATCCCACTGGACATCGCCTTCCTGGACCGCGACGGGACGGTCGTGAAGACCTACACGATGGCCGTCGAGCCCGACGGCATCGGCCGGACGCGGTACAGCTCGGTGATTCCGACGAAATACGCCCTCGAGGTGGTAGCCGGACAACTCGCCAAGGCCGGAGTCCGCGAAGGGGATACCGCGAGAATCTCCGCCGACATTCCGGATGCTCCCTAAAGGCTGCCGGTGGCCCTGACGATACCCCAATGGGGACGTTTCGGTCCCCGCACGTTTTCTCGGAAGGGCCCTTGTGGAAACGAAGGTTGCGTCACCATCGAAGCTGCTGTGGACGGGCCACGCGCCGGCACCGGAATCGTTCTGTCGGGCACTGGACGACCAGTGGGAACTGATCCCCTGCGACCCATCCCAGCCGCTCCATGCCCAACTGGAGGGAGCCGCCCTGGTAGCCGTTCCGCCCGACGGACTGGCCCGCGACACCCAGCGGCTGGACACGCTGCGGGCACTGCTAGCCGAGGGGAGATCGGCCGGCATGCTGCTGGGCGAACCCGGCGTGGAGCATCCGGCTGAAACGCACGGCACGGACGTTCCGTGGATTCGGGCGTCGTTGGATGCCCCGCCCGAGCAACTCGCAGCCCAACTGACCGCCGTTCGGACGATGCACCAGACTCTCGCGAGCCTGCGTCAACGTGTGAGCGAACTGCAGCTTTCGCTGGCGGGCAACGACCGCAAGCTGGAAGTGCTCGACGAAGAAATGCGCCTCGCTGCCAGGCTTCAGCGGGACTTCCTGCCCCGCCGGCTGCCGGAAATCGGCCAGACGCGCTTCGGCGTGCTGTTCCGCCCGGCCAGTTGGGTCAGCGGCGATATCTACGACATCGCCCGCCTCGACGAGACCCACGTGGGGTTCTACGTGGTCGACGCGGTCGGCCACGGCATGCCCGCTGCCCTGCTGACGATGTTCATCAAGAAGGCGCTGCAGACCAAGCGCATCGTCGGGCACTCGTACGAAATCGTCCCGCCCGACGAAGCCATCGCCGAGCTCAACCAGGACATCTGCCAGCAGAACCTCTCGCGGTGCCAGTTCTGCACGGCGATCTATGCCGTGCTGGACGTGGAGAATCTGACGCTCGACCACACGCGCGCCGGGCACCCCGAGGCGCTGCTGATGCGTGCAGACGGCCGGCTTGAGCTGCTCCAGGCCGACGGGGCCTTGCTGGGTATCTTCCCCGAGAGCCCGTTTGAGCGCGTGCGGACACAACTTCAACCGGGCGACCGGATCGTGCTCTACACCGACGGCCTGGAGGACGCCATCATGGGCACCGGCGACGATCGCGAAGACGGCGAGTTCGCCGACCGGCTGGCGACGCTGGCCGGGGTGCCCCGCGAAGAAATGCTCCTGCAGGTCAACGCCTGGATCGACGAGAACTTCCACCAGGCCGAGGAAGAAGACGACATTACGATGCTCGTGGTCGACATCGAGCCGTGACAGAATCAGCCACATCGGGGGGAGACGCCTGCAGGCCAATACCCACGGCGACTCTCCGGGGGTCCACACGCGAAGCTGCGGGGTTTTGCGGATACGGAAATACGGGAATTACCGAAGCTTCCCGCTCCCCATGCCGACAATGAATCTTGTACGGATTGGAGCGCAGCGTCCATGCCCAACAGTGCCTATCTTTGCTGCACCGACTACGAGGGGCTCTACCCGAGCTTCGTTGACGAAAACTATCGCTCCGCCGAGTCGACCCTCGCGTTCGCCCAGAACTGCATCCCGCTGCTCTGGCTGGCACTGTTCCGCCGCGACGACATGCGGCGCGAAATCTTCATCGACCAGGGCGTGCAGGTGGCGCCCATCGCCCCCCTGGCCGACCGCGACAAGTGCATCGACCAGCTCGAAGACGCCCTGCCCCGCCTGGACGCCCTCTTCTGCAGAGAAGGTCGGCTCGACGAGCACGTCGAGTGCCTCAAACGCGACCTGCTGGACATGACCGGCGAGTACGTAACCATCGAGATGGAAGAGATCGTCGTGGTCCAGCCCAACGAGCAGGCCTACTACGAAACCCTCCGACGCGGCATGGATGTCTTCGACATGCCCGTCGAGAAACTCAGCCCGCGGGGCAAAGGCCAGAAACACCGCCAGTTCCGCAAGCTGCTTGCCACCATCAGCGACCTGAGGCTGCCCGGGCAGTTCATCACGCCGGGCCGGTTCCGGGAAGGCGGCGAGTTCGATCCCAACCAGCACTGGAATTACGCACGCCTGCTGGGCGTGGAGCTCTACCACCCGGTCTCCTGGGAATAGCTCGACCCCTCAAAAAGTCCACCACTCCGGCTGGTCGGCGCGAAAGTCCGATGTCCTTTTCGCAGGAATCCCCGCGAACTTGAGCGGGTTCTCTGCAATTTCCACTACCCCCGTTCCGATGAGACTCCCGGTGCGCTTGCGCCTTCGGGCCGGCGCTGGGTTCGCAGCAATGAGCAGTCTGGAGCGGTACCATGGCCATCAATCCCATCGGTGGAGCCGAATCGGTCTACGGGGCGAGCAGGGCATACAACCAGGCCGGCCAGGCGGCACGAAGCGCCGCCCAACGCCACAGCCCCTCCCCGGCGAGCGAGACGACCTTCTCGCCAGCGGTGCGTATCGCCGCAAAGTACGACCTCCGGAGCATTACCCCCAAGCAGATCTCCCAGATGGCCGACGAACTGCTGGAGAGCGGGCTGATCGGCTTCGACCAGTCGACGTTCCTGTCCTTCCAGCCGCAACTCAGCGGAAGCCACCGCGACCTGATCAGCTCGTTCACGGGCATGATGGGCAGTCCCGACCAGCCGATCGACCTGCTGTCGGAAATCCGCTCGGCGTTGGAGGCCCAGCAACAGGCCGGGGCAAGCCCCCAGACCCTCCACCGTACCCAGGGGCTGGTGGACCTGCTGAGTAACCTCGATTACATGCACTCGGTCGCGTACTGACCGCCCACGCCGCCCGGCATGGCATCGGACCATCCTGGGCGACCGGCAAGCTTCTTCCGGTCAGACACAGCCTAGCGATTCTTGCCCCTGCGACGCTTCCTGCTGCCACTGGCCGGGGCTTTGCGCGTCGACTTCCTGCCGGATTTGCTGCCGGCCTTCTTTGCCGACTTCTTCCCGCCGGATTCCTTCCCGGAAGACGTACGGGACTGTTTCTTGCCCGAAGACTTCTT
>CAZXSK010000028.1:41824-47145 GCA_964642855.1 uncultured Planctomycetaceae bacterium
GGACTGTTTCTTGCCCGAAGACTTCTTCGCCGACCGTTTCGCCGAAGACTTCCCTTGATCCCCGGAGCCCGACTTCTTCGACGTTTTGCGGCGACGCTTGGCCTTGGTCTTGTCGGCTGCCTTGCCCTTGGCGATCTTGCGGCGCTGCTCGGTGTTGCCCTTCTTGGCGGCTACCTTCATCTTGCCGCCCTTGGCGCGCGAGCCCTTTCTGCCGCCCTTGTTCTTCCCGCCCTTGCTCTTTCCCCCCTTCTTGCCTGCCCGGGCGCTGAGCTGACGCTCGGGAACCAGCTTCAACTGCCGCTGCGCTACGTCGACAGCGGCAATCCGCACGGGCATTACGTCTCCCAGGCGATACGTCCTGCCCGTCACCTCGCCGCGGACCAGGCCCCGCTTGCCCTCAATCTCCCACCAGTCGTCGCCGAGGTCCTCCAGCCTCACCAGCCCCTCGATGAGGAACCGCTGGGACTGGACGAAAATCCCGAAGTTCGTCACGCCCGTAATCACCCCGTCGAACGTCTCGCCCAGGCGCGTCTCCAGGAACTGAAGCACCAGCACGTCCCGAAGCTCGTTGCTGGCCGCCTCGGCCTGGCGATCGGTCGACGAGCAATGCTGACCGAGTTCCACCAGGCCGGGCACGTCGTCGGGGGCGAGGTCCTTGAGCTTGCCCCGGCAGTACGCCTCGATCATCCGGTGGATCGTCAGGTCGGGGTATCGGCGGATCGGGCTGGTGAAGTGGCAGTAGTGCTCCGACGCCAGCGCGAAGTGGCCGATACTCATCGGTGAGTACTCCGCCTGCTGGAACGTCTTGAGAATCGCCAGGTTCACCGCATAGCTTTCCGGCCGACCTTTGACCGCCTCCAGCAACTCCTGGATGTCCTTGCGGCCGAGGTCACCGGCGATCTTGTGCCCCAACGCCTGGACGAACGTGGAGACTTTCCCGGCGGCCTCCTTCTCCGGGGCGGGGTGGATCCGGCGGAGGAACTTGCGGTCTTCGCGGTCCAGCAGCGTGGCGACCACGTCGTTGGCTTCGACCATGAACATCTCGATGATCGTATGCGTGTAGGACTGATCCTCGGGAACCGCGTCGATCACCGAACCCGCTTCGTCCAGCAGCAGGTCCACGTCGGGCAGATCCAGGTGCAGCATTCCCGCCTTGCGGCGGCGGGCTTCGATCTTCCGGGCAAGTTCTTCCATCCGCCGGACCAGTTGCACCACGCCCTTGGAGTAGTTGCCCTTTTTGCCGTCGCAGATCGCCTGGGCCTGGCGATACGTCAGCCGCCTGGCCGATTGGATGACCGTCTCAGCCACGCGGAAACCGGTGCGGTTGCCTTTCGCGTCGTACTGAATGAACGCGCTCTTGCACAGGCGCTTCTGCGCTTCCTGCAGGCTGCAGACGCCGTTGGAGAGCACCTCGGGAAGCATCGGCAGCACGCGCGTGGGGAAGTACACGCTGTTGCCCCTCTCGCGGGCTTCGGCGTCCAGGGCACCGCCTTCCTTGACGAAGTGCGATACGTCGGCGATGTGCACGCCGAGAACGTACCCGCCCTTCTTGCCCTGGGTCAGGCTGATTGCGTCGTCGTAGTCCCGGGCCGTGTCCGGGTCGATGGTCACCACCAGCTCGTCGGTGAGGTCCTCCCGGTGGTCCAGCTCGGCCGGATCGTCCGGGTCGAAGCGGTCGACCACTTCGCGCGCCTCGGCCATGACTTCCTCGGGGAACACGTCGGCCAGGCCATAGGCACGGATGACCGCAAGGGTCTCGACATCGATGTTCTTGGGCTCGCCGAGGACTTCGTCGATCACGCCCTCGGGCAGGTCGCCTGGATGGTCGGGGAACTCGGTGATTTCCACGACCACCTTCGTGCCCGCCGAGGGCGCGCCGGCGACGATCTCGCCGGCTTCGTTGCGCGTCTGGTAGGTCGGCAGGTCGCGGACGATAATGGGCGAGGTCATCGCCTTGCCGTCCGGCAGGACGAACCACGCCTGTCCGGCGTGTTCGAGCGTTCCGGCGAACCGGCTGTTGCCTCGCTGGAGAATTTCGACGATCCGCCCGCCGTAGGCCTTTTCGCCGTCTCGCATGCCGCGCCGGTGGACCGTCGCCCGCACGCGGTCGCCGGTCATCGCCCCGCCGGTGGCGTCGGGTGGAATGAACAGGTCGCCGTGGGCATTGGGGGAATCGGGCAGCACGAACCCGAACCCCTTGGCGTGTCCGCGGAACTGGCCGATGACTTCCTTGGAGATCTCGGGCAGGGTCAGGGCGTTGCCCGACCCCAGCACCACCCGTCCCTGGTCGCGCAGGAGCTTGACCGACTGGCGAAATGATCCGTACTGCTGGTCTTCGATTCCCATCTGCCGCGCGAGCTGGCGCTGCTTGATGGGCTGACCCTCGCGCTGGGCGAGGTACTTCATGATGGCTTCTGTATATCGTTCTGGCATTTACGTATCCTACTGCCATGGCAAGACAAACCCAAGCAGATAGCAGGCCGATCGACATACGGAAATACTGGCAGCAGCCTCGCCGGGCTGTCGTTTCGGTCCTGCACGAGCCGTCCTACCGACAGCTCCCGGATACCGAGATGCACCCCGCCGCGGTGGAGAATATCCGCAGCTGGCATGACCGGGACGCGAACCTGCCCCCCCAGGTCTCCCCCGATTTCGGCACGATCTCCATGGCCAGGGGATGGGGCGGGCGCGTGGAGCTGTCCTCCGAGGGCAACCCGTTCATCCACCCCGCTGCGGAAACCGTCGAGCAGGCGCTCTCGCTGGACCCCGGGCCCTGCGAGGACGTCG
This sequence comes from uncultured Planctomycetaceae bacterium, assembly GCA_964642855.1. Classification (GTDB taxonomy): domain Bacteria; phylum Planctomycetota; class Phycisphaerae; order SM23-33; family SM23-33; genus CAZXSK01. The sequence goes on from CAZXSK010000028.1 coordinate 44,612, forward strand.
ACCGGGCCATCTCGCTGCTGGAAACCGCCCGACGGCAGACGGGCAGGAACGATCTGGGGCTTCGCTCCATCGACTTCCAGGGCCCGCTGAACACCGCCGCGATGATCGTCCGCCAGGAGGCGCTGCTGATGGGCATGTTCGACCAGCCCGAGGCGGTTCACGACCTGCTGCAACGGATCACCGAACGCAATATCGCCATCCTTCGAGAGCTTCGCGACCGGGCCGGGCGGCTGGATGGGAACATCTGGCCGTTCGTCTGGGTGCCCCACGACGTGGGCGTCTGCATGACCGAGGACATGATGCCCCTGCTCTCGCCGGAGCAGTACATCGAGTTCGGCCTGCCGTACCTGCGCCAGGTGGCAGAGGCGCTGGGGCCCGTGTTCATCCACTGCTGCGGGGAGTGGGCCCGACACGCCCCCGCGCTGGGTGCGTCGGGTATCGAGATTCTCGGGGCGGAAGTCCACCTGCCGTTCACGCGCGTCGAAGACGTCCGGCCTCATCTGCCTCGGGCGGTCATCGTGCCCTACGTGTCGGATCTCCGCCCGAGCGGGTTCTCCGGCCTGGGCGACTACGTTGCCCATCTGCTGGACGGCGCCGACCCCGATGGCCCGCTGTGGATCGCCGTCAGCGACGACCCGAACTGGCACGCCGAGCGGGTAATCGGCGTTCTCACAGAGCGAGGGTTGGACCACGGCCCGTTCTGCGGGTAAGGTGGGGCGCTGATTCAGCAACCAAGGACAGGAGACACCATGTCGCGTGAGGAAATTCTCGACCAGGCCGCCAAGCTTGGACAAATGATCGCCGGTTCCCCCGAAGCGGGCAAACTCAAGCAAGCCCAGCAGGCCCTCGAAGCCGAGCCCGAGCTCAAGCAACTGCTGCAGGACACCCAGCAGCACATGGACAAAATGTCGCAGCTCGAGTCGTCCGGCCAGCCGATCGAGGTCGACGACAAACGCAGGCTCCAGGAGCTGCAGAACCAGTTGATCGCATCGGAAACGTTCAAGCAGTTCACGGCTGGGCAGGTGGAATACGTGGATCTGATGCGCAAGGTCAACGAGGCAATGCGTCGCGAGCTTCGCGAGGTCGAGGAAGGCCCGCAGGCGGAGGAATAGCGCCCGGCGCGGCCGGCTGCGATCGCTAACGCGCGGCTTGCTCTGCCAGCTTCCGTACCTCGGCCAGCACCGCGTCGACCATGTCCTCGGCGGCCAGGGTGCCCGCCAGCTTGCCGCGGACATACAGCGCAGCCTTGCCCTTGCCCGCACAGAGCGCCACGTCGGCGCCCTGAGCCTCGCCCGGGCCGTTGACCACGCAGCCCATCACGGCCACCGTGATCGGTGCCTCGATATCGGCCAGGCCTTCGCGAACCGCACGCACGACCGGGTCGATGTCCGTCTGCAGGCGCCCGCAGGTGGGGCAGGCGATCAGCTCCACGCCACGACGCTGACGAAGCCGCAGCGAGTAGAGCAGTTCCAGCCCTGCCGCAACTTCCGCAGCCGGGTCGCCCGCGTAGGAGATGCGGATCGTGTCGCCGATACCCTCGGCCAGCAGCGCCCCCAGCGCCGCGGCGGAGCGGATCGCGCCTGTCTGGGCGGTGCCCGCATGCGTAACGCCCAGGTGCAGCGGGTAGTCCCACCGCTCGGCCAGCCGACGGTTGACGGCCACGCAGGTCATCGCGTCGTGGCTCTTGGCCGAGAGCACCAACTGCTCGAATCCCTCGTCCTGGAACACCCGAAGATACTCGGCCATCTTCTCGGCCATCAGCTCGTCGAGCGGTCTGGCGATCTCGGCGGCCTGGGTGTCGGCGTCGGTGCGGTCGATGATTGAACCCTCGTTGACGCCCACGCGGATGGCGACGCCCGCATCGGCGGCAGCGGCGATGACCTTGCGGACCTGCCCGCGGTCGCGGATGTTGCCCGGGTTCAGGCGGATTTTCGCGACGCCGGCATCGATGGCTTCCAGCGCGCGGTCGAAGTGGAAGTGCACGTCGGCGACGATGGGTACCGGCGCAGCCCGGACAATCTCGGCAAGCCCGGCGGTGTCTTCGCGGGTGGGCACCGCGACCCGGACCAGGTCGGCACCGGCCTCGGCGAGTCGCTGCACCTGGCGGGTCGTCGCGGCGATGTCGCTGGTGGGCGTGTTGGTCATCGACTGCACGCTGACAGGCGCCCCGCCGCCGAGGGTTACCCCCCCGACGTCCACCGCCCGGCTGGTGCGTCGCTTGATCTTCGGATAGTTCATGGCCGCATTGTACCCGGCCTCCCCGCCTCGACCAATGCCTCTCTCCCTGGCAGGTCCAGCCGCAACCCAATGGCATGGCGCCCCCCGGGCCGGATGGCTGTAACCCAATTGGCATGGCAACCCCCGGGCCAGATGCACGCTTGACACGCCCTGGGCGATTGCGGACAATCCAGCCGTCGGATGAGCGGACCATCGAGCCGACCGACGAGTCGACAACCGAGCCATCGGATGAATCGACGCCCGCCCGTAGCTCAGCGGATCGAGCGGCCCGGCGGGCAAGTCAGAGGTACAATCGA
>CAZXSK010000029.1:0-18592 GCA_964642855.1 uncultured Planctomycetaceae bacterium
GGGCTACAGCGCGTTGAACGTCTGGGTCGCCCACTGCAGCGACTCGTTGAACAGCTCGGGCATTCGGTCCTCTGAAAGCCCGATCTGCGAAGCTCTCTCCGAGAAGTCCGACCACTCGCCCAGCTCGTAGGCGACCACCGTATCGTGCACCTTGCGAAGATCGCCCTCCCCGCCGATGAGCGCCTCGCGGACATCCTCCTTGAGCGGCAGCTTGCCCAGCACCTCTTCCATGGGCATGTCCATGATCGCGTCGATCACGGAGAACATGCCCGTCAGAAACAGGTCCGGGCCGTGCTTGTCCATGCCCACCTCGGCGCCAACGGACTCGTCGGCGCGGGCGCGGGAGACCGCCCGCAACAGCAGCTCGCGCGGCTTGTCGGTGCCCATTGACGTCAGCGCGAACAGGCTGAACCACTTGCGGACCTCCGGCGGGCCCAGCAGCACCAGTGCGTGCTTGATCGACTCGATCTCGGACCGGAATCCGAACCAGGCCGAGTTCATGAACTTCAGCAGCTTGTAGGTCATCGAGACGTCCTGCTTGATCAGCGATTCGATCGCCTCGTAATCCAACTCGTCGCGATTGACCTCGTTGACGATCTGCAGGTACACCAGCTTGTTGCTCGAGAGGTCCTGTCCCTCGTGAATGACCGGTTTGGAGAAGAAGTACCCCTGGAAGAAATCGTATCCCAGATCCAGCGCCTGGCGGAAGTCGTCCGGCGTCTCGACCTTCTCGGCCAGGGCCTCGAGCTGGCGGTCCTTCAGCAGCTTCCCGATGGTCCGGCGTTCTTCATCCGAGGACTGCATGAAGTCGACCTTGACCATGTCGACCAGGTCCAGAAACGCGCTTTTGGCGCTGGCGAGTACGAAATCATCCATCGCCAGCGTGTAGCCGTCTTCCTTCAGTTCCCGACACGCAGCCAGGACCTCCTCGTCCGGCTCGATGTCCTCCAGAATCTCCACCGTCACCAAGTGGCTCGGCAGAAGCTTGGGAACACCGCGGAGGATCAAATCCCGGGTGAAATTGATGAACGCACGTCGGCCTCCGGTCAGCTCATCGAACCCGATCACCAGGAAACTGTTGGCAATCACGTCCAGTGTCGATTGATCACCGTCGACCGCGTCACAGAAATTCTGCAAGCCGGAACGGAACAGCAGTTCGTAAGCGTGCACGTCCTGCTGCCCATCAAAGATTGGCTGCCTCGCAACAAACGCCGAAGCCATCCAAGAAACCCTTGCTCTCGTGGCGATGCGGCGGCCCTCTGTGGAGCCACCTGGACCCTCTGCAGCCCGTGTCCCCACGACACGAACCGACCGAACGAAACCACTGCCCGGTTGCTGCCCCTTACCCCAACAGGCAATGAGCCCAACCGTCTAAGCCCCTTTCAGATAACAGCCTTATAGCCTATCGGGGCCCTGCGCGTCAAACCTTAAGATTGTCCATAATCACAAAGATCCGCATTCGACCGGTGCCCATTCAGCCCCGCAGGCAACCAGCCGCCCCTTGCCCCCCCACAAGCCCACCCTATAATGCACCGGCATGGGCGAGACGTTTCTATCTCTCGTCCGCCCCTTCGAAAGGAGAGCCTTGTGAATATCCGATCCACACTGCCCGCCGCACTGGCTGTCATCGCGGCAGTTGTCGTTCTCACCGCCACCGCCCCCCACGCCCGATCCGGAGACGCCGTCTCATCGGCCTCCACCCAGGACAAGGAGAAGCAGCCCCTAAAGAAGCCCAAAGGGGACAACTCTCTGAGCCTTGCCCGCAAAGTGGCCCTCAAAGCGTTCCCGAAAGCCCGCATCGTTGAGGTCGAATCCACTCGCGTCCGCGTGCAGATCCCTGCCTGCGAAGTCGAAATCGAACACCGCGGCAGCGAAATCGAAGTGACCGTCACCCCCGACGGACAGATCCTGTCGGTCGAAAGAGAAATCTCCCGTCGCGACCTGCCCAAGGCCGTCGCCGACGCCATCGGCAAGCATCGGGGCAGGGCCCGCGTTTCGGAAGTCGAGGCCGTCGAAGTCCACGCCGAGTGGAAAGCCGTCCCGCTGGACAAACCCGCCAAAGTCTACGAAGTCGAGTTGAAAAGGGGCAGGCGGGAAGGCGAAATGCTGATCGCCGAAGACGGAACCGTGCTTCGCAAGCCCCGGTGGTATCGGGACGATGCTGACGACGATGATGACGACCACGACGACGATGATGACGACGATGATGACGACCACGACGACGATGATGAAGACGACGACTGATCGCCGCTGACAACGTCCAGGACGGCGTTATTCCGCCGAGTTGGCGTCGGCAGGACCTTCCGACGCGCCGTTGGGGCCAGTCCCGTTGGGATCTGCCTCGTTGGGGCCAGTCCCGTTGGGATCCGCGGCGCCGCTGGCCGGCTTGGTTGCCTCCATCGCCTTGAGCAGTGCAGCGGTGATGTCGACCTTCTTCGCGCGATCGTCCATCCACGAAATCTCCGCTTCCTTGCGGATGGCGACGATGCACCCGTTGCTGCGACAGACCTTCGGCAGGATCTCCGCCAGGGCTTTGTTGAATCGTGGCAGCACGGAGTCTCTCGCCTCGCGGTAGGCCTTGCGGATCGCAGCTGCCCTGGCCTTTTCGCCGGTTTCATTGGCTTCGTTGAGTTGCTTCTGCCACTGGTCGACCTGGTCGTTGAACTCGTTGACCTGCCAGCTCTCGTCGTAGACCTTGCCGTACTCGAAGACCGCCACCCCACCGGCGATCTTCTTCTGCCCGTCGCCTCCCTTGCTGGCTGTCTCCTGCGCTCGAACCCAGGCGAACCCGCTGGTGATGACCGCTATTGCGCATGCCGTGAAGATCGTAGATCGCTTCATTGCCCGCTTTCCTTCCCGTTGGGCCCGGTCCCCGGGCTGTTGTCGGAAATGTCTCGCACCCGCAGGCTGCGAGTCTACCCCTTGGACGTACTCCACGGCCAGAGGTTCCTTCGGCAGGCAGAAGGAGGATCGCTGCGGATGACGCCAGCGGCAGGCCCGTCTTCCTGCTCCGCACGGCCTGTCGGCATGCAGGCTGGGCGCACGGTCGCCCGGGACGGGGAGCTAGTCCTGCCCCGTGGCCTGGCGGAGCCAGTGAGGCAGCAGGCGGACGGGGGCAGGCGTTGTCTTCGGCGCGCAGAGGTCCAGCGCGAAAGCAATCCGACGGAACCCAGCCGGCGTAACAGCCAGGCAGACCCGGTCGTCTCCGACCGCCACGGCCCGGAAGGGCGCAGCGGCTGGCTGGTTTCCTTCGCGAGTCTGCACCGGGCCGGCTGCAATACGTCGCAGAGCACGGACTGCGTCCTTGGGCGTTCGAGCGTCGAGCGTGCGACGGGCGGCGTCACCCAGATCGATCGCAGCCAGCAGCATGGTGTTCGGGTCGCTTCGCGCCGGGCTGATCGTCACGGCCCGGCGGGTGGGGTCCACTTCGACGGCTGCGTTGGCATCGACGGCCGCGGCCAGGCGGGTCAGGAGCGTCCAGGCGTTCATCCCGCGGCTGTCGAGAGTAACCCGGGCATTGGGATCGCCCAGGTTCTGCCTGACCGCGCGGGCGTCCAGTGTCACGGGCAGGTTCGCGTCGGCGGCGATGATGGGCAGTACGTCCCGCACGGCGACCCGGCGGAGCTGAACATCGTACACCAGTCGCCTCAGCCGGGTGAACACCGGAAGCGCAGCCGCCCGGTCGTCGGCGGCCATTCCCTTCTCCGCGTACGTCAGCAGTTGCAGCACCTGCTCCTGCTGAGCCAGCGGAGCGGTCACCGTGAGCGTCTCGCCCTTGCGGGCAACGGACCACTGCTTCTGCTTCTTCCACCGGGCAGGAGCGATCAGCGAGCGAACCCAGCCGGGCGCGTCCTTGTGTTTGCAGGGGAACACGCGGGTGATGGCCCGATCGGCCAGGCCTTCGCGCGTGGAGCAGATCACCATCCCGTCGTCGATCAGCCAGACGACCTGGCCGTTGGGGTCGCCGACGCGATGGGCGAAGGCAGCCGTGATGATCTCGTGGGCGCTTCGCGTAACGTTGGTCCATTCCAGGCCACAGGACACATCGTCGAGTCTGGCGTTTCGAAGGGTGTCCTCGTCGATCCATCCCTGGACCTGGGCGACGCAAGCTGCGAAATCGACACACGTCTGCACCTCGATGTCGGCGGTGATGCGGCTGACCTTGGCCTGCGTGTTGCGGAGTTTGGCCAGGACGGCGGCGTCTTTGTCGGTCAGGTAGTGCTCGGCAAGTGGATCCGATGCGCGCGGCTCTGCGGCAGGCAGTCCGATCGCCGAACCAAGCACCACGAGCAGAATGGCGGACATGCAGGTTGGTTTCCCCATGTCTGCAATTGTACCGCGCCGGATGTTTCCGTAGCAACCGCGAGATGGGGCGCGGGGCGAGCGACCGGGTGCAGGGGCGAACCGCGCAGGTTCGGGCGATCAACGCGATTCCGGCGGAGATTGACTGGGGCCTGCGGGGGCGGTACTGTGATGGATCGACCCAAGGCTCCGGAGGCACCCGACGTGAACTGCAGGCTCACCCGACATTGCATTCCGCAGGTCCCGCTGGCGGTGTTTGTCTGCGGGGGGCTGATCGCGCTGTTTGTCTGGCTGGCAGCCGGTTCGACGGGCTGGTGGGCCTGGCTTGCCGCGGCCCTTGTTCCAGCGGCCGTGCTGGGCTGGGTGCTGTGGTTCTTCCGCGACCCCGACCGCGAGATCCCCGACGGCCAGGGCGAACTGGTCTCCCCGGCAGACGGACGGGTGACGGATGTCACGCTGCTGGGCGAAGACTGCGTGCTCGGGCGGGAGGCCACGCAGGTCGGCGTGTTCATGAGCATCTTCAGCGTGCATGTCAACCGCGCCCCGGCAGCCGGGGTAATCCGCTCGGTGTTCCACCAGGACGGGGCGTTCCTGGACGCCCGTGATCCGCACGCATCGGAAAAGAACGAAGCGACAACGATCCACATGTCGATAAGCGTTGCGGGGCGGGAGTATCCGCTGGTGTTCCGGCAGATAGCCGGGCTGGTGGCCCGCCGGATCGTGACGGCTGTTCGGGTCGACGAGCACGTCCGCCGCGGCCAGCGGATCGGCATGATCAAGTTCGGCTCGCGATGCGAGCTGATCGTTCCGCGCGAGTTGGTCGGTCGGGTGCGGGTGACGCCGGGCGAACACGTCCGCGCCGGGGCGTCGGTGCTGGTGGAGATCGCCCGGCCGTCATAGACTTCTTTGCGGAGCGGGCGCAGATGACACATGCCCGGCGTTTCACGGGAGACCGATGATCCAATCGCAGCAGGATGACAAGCAGGCCGACGCGCCGGACGAGGGTTGGTTCGACTCGATGGACGCCCCGAACGGCAAGCTGCCATCGGGGCGAGGCATGCGCGAGCGGATTCTCAGTGGCATCTATCTGCTGCCGGCGCTGTTTACGGTGATGAACGGGGTGCTGGGGTTCGGGGCGATTCACTTCGCGACCAAGAGCGCCCAGGGACAGGCGACGATGACGCAACTGGCGGTTGCGTGCTGGCTGATTGCCGCCTCGATGGTCTGCGACATGCTCGACGGACGCGTCGCACGGATGACGCGCAAGACCAGCGACTTCGGCGGCCAGCTCGACAGCCTCTGCGACGCGATCAGTTTCGGCGTGGCCCCGGCGATCATCCTTCACCGAACGGTGACCCACGCCCTGCGCACGCAGACGCTGATTGCGATCCCCGGGGGCATGGAGACGTCGCTGGAGCGCGTGGCCTGGTGCGTTGCTGCCATCTACGTGGCGTGTGCGGTGCTCCGCCTGGCGCGGTTCAACGTCGAGAACGAACCGGACGAATCGTCGCACATGCGGTTCGCAGGCCTGCCCACCCCTGCCGCCGCCGGGGCCGTCGCCGCACCGGTGCTGTACTTCACCGATCTCACCTGGGCCGGCTGGGGCCCGACGACCTGGCTGCCCCTGACCGCTGCGATCGTCCTGCCGGTGATCGGGCTGGCCTCGGCGCTGCTGATGGTCTCGCGCGTGCCCTACCCCCACCTGGTCAACCAGTTCATCCGCTCGAAACGTTCGTTCGGCTCGCTGGTGAAGATCACCGTCCTGCTTGTACTCGTGTTCATCGAGCCGCTGGGGATGCTGGCGCTGGTGGCGGTAGGATTCGTCGTGCTGGGGCTGGTAACAGGCCTGCTCAAACGTCGACAGGAGCCCCCGCCCGAAGCCGATCGGATCTCCGAAGGCGAATAAGCCAGGCCCGGCCAGCAGGAAACGGCGACCGCCAGGCCGCGGTCACCACTGCACGTCCCGTAGCTTGAGCTCCACGCTCGTTCGTCCGTTGAAGTGATTGAGCCCCGGCTCGGCTGCAATGTCGACCTCGCCGACGCCGACCAGCAGATCGGCCAGGTCCCCCATGCCGAACCCCACCGCACGCATCCGCGTGCCGTTCTGTTCAAGAAGGAGCCCCGCCGTGGCACCGGATCGCCCCATGCGCTTCGGCGGCGAAAGCACCCGGCAGCCACGGATGGCGACGACCGGGCGCGGATTGCCCTCGCCGAACGGGGCCATGCGCTCCAGCTCCCGCACGGCTGGGAAATTCAGCGACCCGAGCGTGGTTTCCGCGTCGATGCGCAGCGAAGGGGTCATCGATTCGTCGGGCAGGTGCGTAGCTGCATATTCACCCAGCGCTTCGGCGAAGGCGTCGATGCGGTCCTGGGCGATGCGCAGCCCGCCGGCCATGGCGTGCCCGCCGAAGCTCAGCAGATGCCCCGAGCACGCGGTCAGCGCGGCGTGGAGGTTGAAGCCGGGCACGCTGCGCCCGGACCCCTGCCCGCAGCCGTCGCCGTTGATGGCGATCAGCACGGCCGGCTTGGCGAAGCGATCGACCAGGCGCGACGCGACGATGCCGATCACCCCTCCGTGCCAGTCTTCGCTGGCCAGCACGATCGCGCGCCGTTCGGGCGAGTCGAATCCGTGGGCCTTGACCATTTCCACGGCCTGGTCGGCGATCTGGCGTTCGGTCTTCTGGCGATCAGTGTTGTGTCTCACCAGTTGGGCGGCGATTTCGCCGGCCCGGTCGGCGCCCCCGCCGGTGAGCAGTTCCACAGCCTCCGCCGCGTGCCCCATGCGCCCGCAGGCGTTCAGGCGCGGGGCGAGCAGAAAGCCCACGTGATACGCGTCGAGCTTCTCGCCCAGCAGGTTGGCGCTCTCCAGCAATGCGCGAAGCCCCTCGTGTCGCGACGCGGGGATGCCCTTCAGCCCGTACATCGCAAGCACGCGGTTCTCGCCCACCAGGGGCACGACGTCGGCGATGGTGCCCAAGGCGGCCAGGCACGTGGCGTCGAGGAGGAACTCGCGGAGCCGATCGTCGACCTTCTCCCGGCCGGTCATCTCGCGGGCGACCTGCCAGGCGACCTTCAGCGCCACCCCCGCCCCGCACAGGCCCGGGTTGGCGTACGATCCGTCCGGATGGGCCGGGTGAACGATCGCCGCGGCGGGGGGCAAGCTCGGGCCCGGGGCGTGGTGATCTGTGACGACCACGTCCACGCCGCCGTCGACGGCCTGGGCGAGCGGCTCGGACGCGGTAATGCCGCAATCGACAGTGACCATCAACCCCGCCCCGTCTTCCACGATACCGGCGACGGCCTGGGGGTTCACGCCGTACCCCTCATCCAGGCGATGGGGCACGTAGTACGTTACGTCGGCGTCGAAGAGCTTCAGGCAGCGGTGGAGAATCGCCACGCCGGTCATGCCGTCGACGTCGTAATCACCGTAGAGCACGATCTTCCGGCCGTCGCGAACGGCCTGGACGATCCGCCGGGCAGCGGCCTGGGTGTCATGCAGTTCCGTGGGATCGTGGAGGTCGGTCAATCTCGGGGCGAGGAATGCCCGCGCGTGATCGGGATCGTCGATGCCGCGGTTGAGCAGCATCCGGGCGACGAGGGGCGCGGTCTTGAGCTGGGCGGCCAGCTGCTCGGCTTTCTCGGACGGCGGGGCGATCTCCCAGCGAAGGGATCGGGGCTTCCATGCACGGCGGGCCATTGCGACGCTCCATCTGAACGGGCTTTCGCGGACGATTATACCACCGGCGCGGCGGGGCGCCAAAGACCGCCTGCCGTCTTGGCAGGTGCGTTGGATCGTGCGGGGTCGATGGGGTACAATACGCACCATGGCAAGTGGCAGACGAAACGACGGACGACGGGCGAACCAGCTGCGGGACGTAACGATCACGCCGGGCTTTCTCGCCTCGGCGGACGGCTCGTGCCTGATCGAAATGGGCCGAACGCGGGTAATCTGCACGGCCAGTATCACCCCGGGCGTGCCCGCGTGGCGGGAGGCATCGGGCCTGGGGTGGGTCACCGCCGAATACGGCATGCTGCCCGCTTCGACCGGTCGGCGGCGCGACCGGCGCTTCCGCCCGGACGGGCGCAGCGTGGAGATCCAGAGACTCATCGGGCGGACCCTGCGAAACGTCGCCCGGTTCGACCGGATGGGCCCGCATACCGTCACGCTCGACTGCGATGTCCTCGAAGCCGACGGGGGCACGCGAACCGCCTCGATCACCGGGGCGCAGGTGGCGCTGTCGATCGCCGATCACGTCGGCCGGGCGCGAGGCCTGTGGCGTCGCACCATCGTCGACGGACTCATCGCGGCCGTCTCGGTAGGCATGGTCCAAGGCCAGGCGCTGCTCGACCTCGACTACGTCGAGGACTCCGCAGCCGAGGTCGACATGAACGTGGCCATGACCCACCGCGGACAGTACGTGGAGGTCCAGGGATCGGCCGAGCGAAGCCCGTTCGACCCGCAGCAACTGACCGACATGCTCGCCCTGGCGGGGCGAGGCATCCGGAAACTGATGACCCAACAGAGACGCGCGATCCGCGAAGGAAAACCATCGTGACTGGAACCTGGATGCGAAGAACGACGTGGGCGATTCTGCTGGCCGGGTGGATGATCGCCCTGGCCGGGTGCGACAGCATGAACCTGCCCGGCGGCGGACTGGGCGGAAACCGAAGCGGCAAGCCCAAGGAAGGCGAATGGACGATTCTGCTTTCGACCATTCGCGGAGCCGGACACGTGCGCCTCGGCACCGAGGGCAAGGACGAGGTGCAGCAGGAAACCGGCTGGAATGACCTGCTGGTGGTCCATGAAGCCGGCGTCAGCAAGCTCTACCGGGGCAGCTACCGCTCGCCCGAGGACGCCCGGGAGGATCTCAAGGAATCCAAGCAGTACTTCCCGCAGGCGATCCTGATCAAGACGCCCGGCAGCGACATCGGCCCGGCGGAGTGGGACCTCGAAAACGCCCGCGGAGCATACACCGTCTGCGTTGCGATCTTCTACAACGAGCCCGACCAGGACTGGTACCTGCGCAAGCAGGCTGCGGTGGAGTACTGCGAGCAACTGCGAGGAGAAGGCCGGGAGGCCTACTACTTCCACGGCCCGAGCAAGTCGTCGGTGACGATCGGCTCGTTCGGCGAGCAGGCCGTCCGGGAAGTCAGCCAGTGGAATGAGAATCGAACCCAGAGGCTTACGACGACCGAGGTCGTCGAGCCGCGGATCCATCGGATCATGAAGGAGTTTCCCTACATGGCCGTCAATGGTCGGGCCGAGATCGTGACCGTCCCGGATGCCCGGACCGGCACCGCCAAGAAGGTTCGGACCCGCACGTACGTCGTTCGCATTCCCAACCGTTCAGGAGCCCCGAGTGACCCGTCCGATCGTCCTGGCTACGCGCAACCCCGGTAAGCTCCGCGAGATTCAGGCCGAGCTTGCAGACCTGCCGGTGGAGGTCGTTTCTCTCGGGCAGTTTCCGGACGTACCCGAGCCGGACGAAACCGGCCAGACCTTCGGAGAGAACGCACGCGACAAGGCGCTCTACTACGCCCGGCACACCGGGCGGTGGTGCCTGGCGGACGATTCCGGCCTGGCCGTCGACGCGCTGGACGGCGGCCCGGGCGTGCGCAGCGCCCGCTACGCGCTGGACCGGACCGGGCCCGAAGCGCCCCGCGACCAACTGGACCAGGCCAACAATCGCAAGCTCCTGGACGAACTCGCCGACGTCCCCGACTGCCGGCGGACGGCGAGATTCGTCTGCCACCTGGCGCTGGCAGGAGACGGAGAGATCCTCCTGGAGGCGGAGGACACCGTCGAGGGGATCATCGGACATGCCCCCCGCGGCGAGAACGGGTTCGGCTACGACCCCCTGTTCGTCGTGCCGGACCTGGACAAGACCACCGCGGAGCTAGGCCCTGACGAGAAAAACCGCATCAGCCATCGCGGCAAGGCGGTTCGCCATTTCGCCTCGCTGCTGCGAGACTACCTGGATTCCGAAGAACGCGGCCCGGCCTGAGGATCATGCGACCGGCCTCGCTTGCGCAGGAGCAGGTGCAGCACGCCCAACCCCCCGGCCAATCCGCCGCACCACAGGGCGAAGGTGTACCACTCCACACCGGCCACCGGGATATCCTCCCCGAGGCGCGTGATTCCGTACATCATCGACGTGTGGTTCCAGCTGATGCCCACCGCGGCAGCGACAGAGTAAAGCGGGTTGATCGCCATCGACAGATCCGCAAGCCGTCGGGCAGCATCGGGCTCAGCGGAACTGAGCAGGCCGTCGGTCCAGAACGGCGTGGCGAGCAGCGCCGCCTGCACAAGAGCAACGACCAGCCCCGCTGTCAGTCGGCGGATCGGGGAGGACAGCAGCGTTACGACCGCCGGGGCCAGAACGGCAAGCGTCGCGAGCGTGACGTAGACCTGCAGGGAATCGACGGCGGAGAGGGTTTGGGTTCGGGTGAACCAGCCTCCCGCGGAGATGGCCAGCAGGCCCAGCACGGACGCATCGGCCACAGCGCCGGACCGCAGGAAGCTCGACCATCCGCATCCGGCGCCGGCGGCGAACATGGGGCACGCCAGGGCGCACCAGGTCACCGTCAGCCAGATTGCAGCCAGGGAGCAGGCCCGGGGACCTGCGCCCGCGGCAACCCCGATACTGCAGGTCCCGACGGGCACCGCCAGCGTGACGGCTGCGATCAGCGCGAGGGGTTTCGCGTTCCGTCTCAGCACGCCTGCCGGAGCTGGCCGAGCGTCGACGGCATGGTCCTCAGCGGGCGCGACGGTCATTCGGCGTCGGGCTCCGGTTCGTTGTCGTCTTCGCCGTCGGCGTCCTCGCGAGCCTTGCGGAACTCGTCGGTCTTTGCCTTCAGTTCGTCGCGGTAGTTCTCCAGGAACTCCCGGGTGACCTTGAGTTCATGGACCTTCTGCCTGATGGCCTGGAGTTCGTAGTCCGCCTCCAAGGCGGGATCACGGACCTCCTCGTGGGCGTTGGCGAACCGATTGCCCCATGCCTGGAGGGCACGTTTGGCCTGATCGGGGGTCCGCGGGAGAACGGGGGAGTCCGGGCCCATGCGTTGGATTTCGATATCCCGGGCCATGCCGATCCACAGTTCCTGGCGAGCGCGCCAGACATCGAAGATCAGCGACTTGGCCGCCGCGCGAATGATTACCTGTCCCTTGTTGTGCTCGTCGATGAAGTCCGAGGCCCACCTGGAGAGTTCGTCCGGCTGAATGAACCCCTGGCGTCCCTCGATCTTCAGCCGGCCGAAGCGGTCGATATCCAGGATGGCCCGGGCGTGGGCGGCCTTTTCTGCCCCCTTGACGGGCTCGACGATGACTTCGACCTTCGTGCCGACCGGCGGAATGGCTGCGGGGACCGACCGGAAGAACAGCTCTGCATTGTCGGCGGAGCTGGTGAAGGGCACGTCGATGATCGCCCCGGCGAAGTTGGACGTCGAGATGAACACCCCGCCGCCGTAGTCTCGTCCGAGGTCGGCGACGTACCCGACACCGGGGATGACCTCCGAGCCGACAAACACCCACCTGTCGGGGACCTTGACGTTCTTCTGGCTGGCCTGGATCCAGTCGCTGGCCTTGGCCGTGCGCACCTTGCCGCTGTCGTCCTTCCACCGAAGACGTACCGTGACCTCCCCGCCGCGTGGCGGGTAGAGCTTGCCCTCTTCTTCCTCGATGTCGTATTCCCACTTGGCCGGTTTGCCGCGCGTCAGGCCCATCGCCACCAACCCCGCATGGATCTTCCAGCCGGAGACCTTGGTGTGCAGGATGCTCTCGTGGGTCTTCTCCTGCCACTTGCTGACGAACACTTCCAAGTCGGCGGGGCTGTTGCTGTCGGGCGCGAACCGACGGCAGACGTCGGCCTCGAAAGTGATCCTGCGATTCTTGAGGTCGATCTTGATCTCGTGGGCGTTTGCGTCGGCCCTGGGCTTGGGCTTGTTGGTCGCGCTGGGCTTGCCGTCCTGCTGGGCGATGGCGGCCAGCACACAAACCCCGATACCGACGAACAGTGGAATCATGCGTTTCATGGCGTATGGACTCCTGTTGGCAAAAGGCGTTGCACCCTGTTGTTAGACTGTCGGCTATTGTATCGGTTCGCCGCCTCCGGAAACAGAAACGGGCCGCACGTCCACGAGGAACATGCGGCCCGTCGATTCACGTCGGGTTGGGTGGGACGCTACGGTCCCCGTGGCACTTCTACGTGCAGGTCTTCGTTTTCCTCGGCCTCGTTCATGATGAGGATCTTGGGCTTGACGAAGATCAACACGGTGTTCTCGTCGCGAACCTTCGAGCGGTTCGTGAAGAGGCGTTTGATGATCGGCAGCTTGCTGAGCATCGGCACGCCCTTCTCTCGCTCGATTTCGGCCGAGAGCTTCTGTCCGCCCAGCAGCAGCGTGCCGCCGTCGGGCACGGTCACCGTGGTAGACACCTCGGTCACCGTGACGTTGGGCAGCATGATGTACCCGCTGCCGGTGGTCGGGGCGGCGTTGGGATCGTTCGGGTCGGCGGTTCCGGTGACATTGATGAAGTACCGCTGGAAGCCGTTGAGCGTGCTCACCCGCGGGGTCAATTCCATCGTAACGAATCGCCGGTCGGCCGAGACCGTCGCCCTCACCTGCAGCGCCGAGCCGCTGGTGATCTGGTCGACGTCGGGCCGGAAGGCCGACGTGTTGTCATCGGTCACCGGTTCCAGGCCGGACACGTAGGCCTGCCGGGTACCCACCGCCACGTAGGCCCTCTGGCCGTTGAACATCGTGACGCGCGGCGAGGTCAGCTGCCGGCTGGACGTATGTGCCTGCGTGGCGGAGATCAGGAAGTCGACCTGCACGTCGTCGAGAATCGTCCCGAAGATATTCAGCGACGAGTTGGTCACCTGTCCGCCGATGCCCGGCGTGATGCCCGTGGACTGGCCGATCAGGCCGCCGAACTCCTGGGTGTTGTTGAACACCGGAATCGGCGTGAGGCTGTTGCCTCGCCGCTTGGCCATGCCCCAGGCGTTTCGCCCGAGCAGGGGCACTTCCGCCCCGGTCTGGGTGTCGAGGGTCGTGCCGCCGGCGCCGAGCCCCGAGCCGAGGTTGAAGAAGAAGTCCAGGTCGATGCCGATGTCGTTGAGGAAACCACTGTTGACGCTGACGAACCTCGCCTCGATGGACACCTGCAGCGAGCGGGCTTCCCGGAGCATCTGCAGCAGGCCCATGATCTCGTCGTGCACTTCCGGAGTCTGGGTGACAACCAGCTGGCCGTTGAACTCGTCGATCGAGCCTCGCCCGCCCTGGTCGGTCCAGGACTCCGGCGGGGCCTTCTGGCGGATCATGTCCTGAATCTGCTGCGACAGCTCCGAACGACTGGCGGTATCGTCGTCATCGTCGTCGTCATCGTCATCGTCGTCGCCCCAGATGCCGCCGTCGTCATCGTCGTCGTCGCCCCAGTCGTCGTCGTCATCGTCGTCGCCGCCGATGTTGACGCTGATCTCCGGAGCCGTGAAATCACGGATCGGCACCAGCAGGTCGCGGATGTCGTAGACGCGGGTCTTGACCTTCGAGGCCAGGTCATCGCGCGTGGAGACCTTCACGATGCCGTCCTCGATGATGTACCCGAGCGGGGCGGTCAGGCCGCCGACGTTCTCGAGGATGACTTCCAGCAGCTCCTGGCCGGTGACGTCCAGGAGGCGGTCGATCGTCAGGTTGGTCTGGCGATCGATGCCGTTGTCCTGCAGGACCTGCCAGTTGGGAACGATGTTCGCCCCGGTCATTTCGCGGATGAAGTTCAGTGCGGCTTCGAACGTCACGCCGGCTGAGAAGTCAACCTTGCTGAAGTTCTGTTGGAGCCTCTTACGGGTGCGGCGATCCTTTTCGGACTCGCTGATCTCTCCCGCGCTGAAGCGTTTGCGTTTGTCGGTGATTTCCTTCCAGTTGCGCGGGAACCGAAGCAGCTCATACCAGGGCACCTCGCTCTCGATGGTGTCGGTGTACTGCTTGAGGGTTTCGTCGCGAACGTGGATGCGGGCTTCCTTCTGCCGCATCAGCAGGATCGTGTGCTTCAGCCAACGAAGCTCCTGGAGGGCGTAGCGGTTCTGGGGGTCGATATCGAGGATCTGCTCGATGACCTCCAGGGCCTTGGTATACTCGCGGTCGTCGGTGAGCGCCTTGGCCTTGCGGGTGTAGGACTCGATCGCTTCCTGGCGCTCCTGCTCGGTCTGCATCCGGCGCATCCGCTCGGCCTGGAGGATCTCCTTGCGGCGCTTCTCGGCCATTCTGCGGTTCCAGGCGTCCTGCTCGCTCTCGATGCGGTCCAGGAGGTTCTCGACCTCGGTCTGGCGGCTCTTGAGTTCCTGGTCGGTGAACAGCGTATCGTGGGAGTCGACCACCTGCCAGGCGGCGCGGGCGTTTTCGGCGGCGGCTTTGAAGTCCGCCTCCGTGCCCTTTTCGCTCAGTGCCAGACTCAGGCGGTCCTTGGCCTTGTTGAGGAACTTCTTGTAGTCGACGTTGACTGCCCCTCGAAGCACGCGGCGCTTGCGCTCCAGTTCGGTCAGCGGCGAGTTTTCGCCCTGGGCCTCCTGCATGTCGCGGGCCTTCTTGAGCAGCCGCTGGGCTTCCATGTTGCCGTCGTAGATCGCCACAGCCTTGGCAAAGTACTGCTCGGCCTGTTCGGCGTTGGGAGGCTGCTTGTCGAGTTCGGCCTTGCCCTGCTCGACCCACTTGTCGGCCTGTTTTCTACGGGCGGCCAGCGCCATCAGCGCGTCGTCGTCTTCGGCGGCGACTTCGTCGTCATCGTCGTCGGCGACAGGCAGTTGGGCGTCATCGGTCTGGTCGTCCTGGTCATCGGTCGACGCGTCGGTATCGGATGTATCGGAGGTGTCGGTATCGTCGGAGGAGGGGTCGGCGGCTTCGGCGATTTCGATCTTCTTCTCGACCCAGTTCAGCTGCGCCTTGGCGTTCTTGCGCTCGGCGTCGGAGAGATACTCGCTACCGGCTGCCTTGGCGAATCCCTGTCGCGCCTTCTGGAGATCGTTCTCCTTGAGCGCCTCGTTGGCCTGCTTGAGCGCATCCTTGGCGGCCTGTTGCTCTTCGATGGCCGTGTCCGCCTTGGCGAGGTACTCCGAGAGCGATTTCTGCTGCGATTCCGAAAGGTCCTCGGACTCGACGCTCAGGAGCGTTTTCTTAGCCGCCTTGAACTCGTAGGCCTGGTACTGACTGATTCCCTTTTCGAGCAGGGCCTTGGCCTGGTCGGCCCCTTCTTCCTGAGCCCCCACGGGGCAGGCGATTCCAAGTAGTACCGCAAGCGGAATTGCCAGACTCACCAGTCGACGCAATGTCATGTCGTTACTGCTCCTTTCCGAAGATCGCTCGACGCTTCACACGCGAACAACCGGGATGGGGGACAACGTGTGGAGCGGCTTGTCAATCTTCGCACCTCGGTATCCGCAGGTGCCTCCACCTTCCGAATGCACGTATCGTTCTCGGCAATCAACAGGCGGCAACGGCCCATTGTCGGCGAAAACATACACCAGCCCCATGGGGGTTGCAAGCCGAAAATCGACCTGCAGGCCGGTCGCTGACCGGGGACCCCGCGGGGCAACTCGCATGCTCAATTCGCTTCCTTCTGCAGTTCCTTAAGCCGCTCGGACTTCTGGTCCTCGCGGGCAACCCGCGTTCGCAGTTGACCTTCGGCATCGAGGTACACCATCCCCACCGTACGCCGGGGAAGAATGTCGCCCTTGCCGATGCTCATGCGATTGAAGTCAAAGTCGACGGCCAGGTTGCCCGTCGAAAAATCCACGTTCCGCTTCTGGGGAACCACGGTATTGCCCTCCACCTGCGGAACGTCGACGGTCACCGTCTCGGTCCCGCCGATCGGCTGGCCGGGGACAACGTAGAACGTGGTGCTCACCAACTGGCCCATCGTGCGTGCGAATACCGTCACGGTCACCTGCTTGAACCGCTCGTTGCCGCCCGTCACGAAGAACTCCGTCTTGTTCTCCACGGCCAGCGGCGCCGACCACTTGCTCCATGGCGAGGCGATTGTCTTGACCTTCGCGGAATTCGGGTCTTCCAGCACGCGATCGGCTTCGGTATTCGCCAGCAGCGGATTGACGTACACCACCCGCAGACGATACCGATATTGTGTCCGGGGACGGATGCCCACGTCGTGGAACCAGACCAGCACCTTGCCCATCGATCTCTGCTGGTTGAGGGTCGGCACGGGGGTCCGCCGGGGAGCGACGACCTCTTCGGACTCGGCATCCGCCCGTTGAGGCCGGCGTCGGTCCCGGTCTTCCCGGTCGCGATCCTCGCGGATCGGACGCCGCGGGCGATACTCCTCTTCCTCCCCATACAGACCTCCGCCGCGGTCTTCGTCGTCCCGCCGGTTCACACGGGTCCCGGTGCCCGACGGGCGGGGCCGGTATGCCTCCTCGTCTTCCTCGTCCTCGTACTCGCGATAATCCCGGTCGTCGGTGGAGTCGTCGTCGCCGCTGAGCTCCACGCGAAGCATGTTGGGATCCGTGTAGGTCGAGGCGTATTTCAGCGTCAGTTCCGTCTGGGGAAGGTGAATCTCCCACGGAACCCACCCGTAGGCCTTGCCCGCGCTGTACCAGATATCCCAGTACCGGGGCTGAAGGAGAATCTGCTGGTAGTCCAGGGCTCCCCCGCCGCCGCGGTCGTCCTCCCGCATGCCTGTCGAAATCGATCGGCCGGCGAGGGTTTCCACCGCCTGGCGGACGACATCTGCATTGGCGCCCGTGTAATCCGGAATCGAAGGAACGCTCACGGGCACGATCTGTCCCTGGGCGTCGACGAACGGCCTGCGGACGGTCTCGACGGGCTTGTATTCGCCCAGGGATCCGTCGGACTTGACCTCTGCCCGCTGGATCTCCACCCGCGCGACGATCGGCTCGCCGCGCAGACCCCGCCGCCGGAGAATCGTCGACCACCGGGCAGCGTGCGTGCTCCAGTCCAGCTCAGCCACGCCGCGGGCAACGTTGGTATCCGAGGCGTTGGAAAGTCTGCGAAGCTCCGGGCCCGCCCAGGCGCGAGGCGCCGACGGAGCGGGGACGGCCTCGACCAGCGAGGCAAGGGAGACCTTCTTGATCTTCCCGACCCGTACGCTGGGAGCCTGCTCGCCGATGGCCCAGGAATTCAGCGGGATCATCCATTCCGGCAACGGCGTTCGAATCATCTCGCGCATCGAGAGGGTCCAGTCCGGCTGGGGCGAGGGGCTGTACGTGCCCCCCTCGTGCCACCGCTGCACCTGCCGGGCTGCGTCCACCAGCGTTTCATCGGCCTGGGAGATCGGCACCTCCGTCGAGCCACGAAGTCCGCGTGCCACTTCGATCTGCTTCTCGCCACCCAGCATCCAGGCGAACACCGCGTACAGCAGAAGCAGCACACACAGGCCAAGCACGATCTTTTCGACGTGCTGGTTGATCATCCCTACTGCGTTACTCTTGGCCATCTGCGGCCTCCTTGTGGTTCTCTGGACTACCCACCGGGGTCAGGATTCCTCGCGCGGACGGTATCGGCCAGAACGCTCTTCCCGATAGCCGCCCTCGTACCCGCCGCCACCGGTAGATGGCGTGCCCGAGGGGGTCAGGCCCTTCTCGTCGAGGCGCTGCCTGTCCTCCGGACGCAGGGCCGATTCGGGAACATTGGCCAGCACTTCCGCGGGCATCAGTTTCCGTGTCCATTTCGACAGCATACGGAACTCGCCGCGGATCGTGACGACCATCACCGGCTCGGTCCCGTAGAAGAACCCCTGCGGAACCGCTTCCATCGCCTGGCTGCTGACGCCGATGACCGTGTGCATCTTCCCGGCCATCAGGTTCGCCTGAAGCCGGTTGGCGTACCGATACGGCATGACCACCTGGAACCGGTATCGAATGACTTCCTGGGTCTGGCTGGTTGCCTGCCCCGTGAGGTCGACCTCTCGACGGTCCCGGTCGTCTCCTCCGGAATCCCTTTGCCGGCCTGGCATCGCGGACGGCCAGACGTAGCTCCGGTCGACCTGGACCGACACCAACTGCTTGACCGCGGCCTCGGAAACGGTGACGTCGTCGCCCGGAGCCACGTCCCGGTTGGTGGCGACGATGGCGTCGATGATGTCTTTCTGTACCCACAGGCCTACCTGGGCGAACCACATCTGGCTCAGCAGCGGCCTGGCGCCTCGGCGGATCGGGCGATCCAGCGCGAACGGCTGGAGGTACACCGTGCCGGCGTTGGCACGTTCGACCACCATCTGCTTGTAGGCCTTGGCGGTGGCCCGATCCATCAGTTCGCGGGTGTCGATGCG
>CAZXSK010000029.1:18692-46088 GCA_964642855.1 uncultured Planctomycetaceae bacterium
GCGGGTGTCGATGCGCGAGTCGATCCCGTCGTCGTCGGCATCCTCAAACCGGCTGCCCCGGCGGATCCCTCTCGGGCCGTCTTCCTGCCCGATGCCCCTGCCACGGTCTTCTTCGCCGTAGCGCGTCGCGTCGGGGGTCGCCGTGGAGGCATCGCTTCCTTCCGGCGCCTCCTCGCGGAGCTTCTCCAGACGTTCCTGCTCCTGCTGGAGGAGCGACTGGTAATGCCGCTGGATTTCGACCTCCGGCGGCTGGTCCAGGAAAGGCTGGGTGGGGTTGAGCTTCTCCCGCAGGCCTTGGATCGTGTTGATGTAGGCGTCCACGAACGGGTCACTGAGGGTCAACTGCTCGTCGAGCTGGTAGTCCCAGGGGAACGCGGGGATCTCGCCGCGACCGTCCGGCCGGGTCAGCCGGAGCACGTCGTACTGCTTGCTGGTCTCCAGCGCCAGGTCCATCACGCCGCTGAGCTGACGCTCCGAGGCGTTGGCATCGGCCTCCAGAGCCTCAAGCACGCGCAGGTTGACCTGCTCGCCGCGTGCCATCCGCCTGATCTTGCCGGAGAATTGCTCGCGCTGCTGGAGCTGGTCCTCGATATCCCCGGCCAGGCCACTGTCGACGAAGATCAGCAGACCGGCGATCACCAGCGTCACGCCGCCGAGAACCACCAGGAACATGTGCTCTTTGATGACATTCATGGGCTTACCTCACCGGTCCGGGCCATGCGGGCGTCGTCGCTGACGCCTGGGGGCAGTTTCACGCCGTCGCTCTCGATCGGTAACAGCCAGATGATCCCGAACACCGTGTCGCTGGCCATCGATTCCTTCGGGAATACCGGGTCGGGCAGGACGACCTCCGGCTCGGCCGGGCCGTCAAGATCCTCCCGACCCCGTCGGTAATCGTCCTCGTCTTCCCTTCCGCGGAAGATCCCGCCAGGCGACGCGCTCGCTCCCGGACGGAAACCGGTGTCCTCCCGGTCGGTTCCCTGGCGGTCGACGGCCTGCATCGGCCTGTAGACGTAAATGTCACTTTCGACGCGGAGGCTCTTGAGTCGCTCGGACGCGAAGTCGCGGCTGAATTTCCGCAAGGGGGTAATGATCACGCTCCGAACGTCGTCGGCCCCGACGGTAGTTCTGCAGACCGCCCAGACGATGTAGCCGGACTTGACCTGCTCGGGTGGCATTCCGGACGGCGACTCCTCGGGCCCTGGTCGGTTCCCGGGGCCGTCGTCGGAAGTCCGGACACCGACGATCTCGCCGATTTTCGATTCCAGTTCCTTGCGGCTGACCTGCGAGATGTCGGGGACGTACTGGAAGTCCTGCTCCAGCAGGAACACCAGGCGCCGCTGAGACCGCGGGATGGCCTGGATTTTCTTCAATGCCGCCTGCTGGGCGTTGGGATCGGTGAGGGAGACAGCCCTGATGTACCGGTCCTGGTCGGAGGCCACATAGGCCAGGGAATCGGAGATCATCTTCGTAACGCCAGGCCAATACCTGCGATGGCCGAACATCTTCAGGGCCTGGAGTTTCTCTTCCTCGCCCTGGCCGACGCGTCCCTGAAGCCGGCTGTAGCGGCTCTTGAGAGACTCGATCCCGCTGACGATCCGTTCGGCAGGCTGGAGCTCGGGCTCGTTCTCTTCGAGCTTGCTGAGGGTCGAATAGCTGGAGAACACCTTCAGGCCCAGGGCGACCAGCAGCATCGCTGCAGCCACCGCGAACCAGGGCCTCTTGGCCGCCCAGGTCCGCTGGGAGGCGACCTCCCGCGGCAGCAGGTTGGTGACCACCGATGCCTCGCCCAGCGCCTGGACACCCAGGCCATAGGCCACCGCGAACGACAGGACGTTCTCGGTGAAGGCCGGGGCGTTGATCGACGCCGAGTGCGACAGGTTGTTGTAGGAGTCGATCCGAACCACGGAGATGTTGAGGTTCTGTTCGAGGAACTTCTGCAGGCCCGGCAGCCGGAACCCGTTGCCCAACCCCACCACCCGCTTGAAGCGGGTCTCGCGGTGCAGTTGGGTATAGAAACCGATCGACCGCTGGATCTCTTGCTGGAGATCGGAGAACACCGGCCTCATAGCCTGGAACACCTGGCGGGCATACTTGCTGGAAGCTGCCGACCGCTTGAGCTTCTCGGCCTTGGCGAAAGAGAGCTTGAACGCACGGACGAGGGCTTCGGTGAAGCTGTTGCCCCCGATGGTGATGGTTCGCGTCCAGATCCGCGAGCCGTCGGCGACGACCAGGTCGGTCTTCTCTGCTCCGACGTCGACCAGCAGCGTGGCTCCGTCGGAGGCGGTCTGCTCGTCGAAGACCAGGAAGTTGTACAGCGACAACGGCGCCATCTGCACGGTGTTGACTTCCAGCTCGATGTCGCGGAAGTGCCGCAGCGACGCGTTGACGTCGGTGCGTTTCATCGCGAAGATGCCCACTTCCACGTCCGGACTGTCGGGGTCCTGGAACGTCTGCCACCGCCAGACCACCTCCTCCATCGGGAAGGGGATCTGCTGCTCGGCCTCGAACCGGACGATGTCCGGGATCTTCTTGGTCTCCACGGGCGGAAGCTTCACGAATCGCGAGAAGCTGTTCTGGCCGGGTACGGCGACGGCAATCTCGCTGTCTTCCACGTCGTTGCGGGCCAGGAACTGCTCGAGGGCGTTGAGCATCAACTGGTCGCGTTCGGCCGGTTCCACCTGGGACAGGATCTGCGGGTGTTCGATGATATCGAACGCCTCGACCTGGATGTCCCCGCCGGCATTGCGGAGCTTGAGGGCTTTGAGGGCACATTTGCCGATGTCAATGCCCCAGACCGTCTTGGGCGAAGCCATACTGCGTACTCCTTGGCTGCTGCGGGGCGGGGCAAACCATCGCCCGCCTGCAAAGGCCTTGGTTTGTGCGTCTACGATCTATGGCAAGAGCGCTGCCGGCCGGACCGTCCGGGAAAACCAAAACGCCCACCCGGTGCCCGGTTCGGGCGACACGGCGCTCCTGATTCGCGGAGCGTTCGGTATAATACGGCTTTTCATGCGTGACAGCAACAACCCGATCCTCGACATTTCCGTGCGGGGCGAAACCCCCGCCGCACCGGCTGGTTCAATGGTGATTACATTCCGCATCACAACCCTCGGCTGCAAGGTCAACCAGTATGAAGGCCACGCCATCGCGGCGACACTCGCCCGGGCCGGCCTGTCGCGCGTCGCGTCGTCACGCCAGCCGGTCGACCTGGTCGTCATCCATACCTGCTGCGTGACGCGCACCGCCATGAGCAAGTCCCGCCAGGCGATCCGGCGCCAGGTGCGAACCAGCCCGGAGGCATCGGTTCTGGTTTCCGGCTGCTACGGCGACTACGACGCGCAGCACGTGCGGTCGGTGCTTCAATCGGTGGGCGTCCCGCCCGAGCGACAATACATCGTGGGTCACCACGGCGACCTCGCCGACTGTCTCAGCCGGCTGGCTACTTCGCTCGCCGACACGCGTCGGCAGCAGCCGCGGGATCCTCGAACGGACGCTGGAAGGTATGACGTACGAATGAAGGCCAGCGAGTCCAGCTCAAACCATCCGAATGTCCCGTTGGATCCTTCCACATCCATTATCGCGTCCCGCCGGCGGGCGGTCAAGGGCCACGCCCCGGGCACGCGGGACCTCGCCACGCTGGAACGGTTCGCCGGACACCAGCGCGCCTTCGTGAAAGTCCAGGACGGCTGCGACGCGATGTGCTCGTATTGCATCGTCTGCTACACCCGGCCGAATGTCTGGTCGCGCCCACGAGAGGATGTCCTCGCCGAATGCAGGCAACTGGTCGCAGCCGGACATCGCGAAATTGTGCTCTCGGGCATCTTCCTGGGCGCCTACGGCCGGGATACGGCCAACCGCGTCCGCTGGCCGGAAGGCCCCCAGCCCCTGGCCGAACTGCTGCGGAGTGTCGCCTCCATCGAAGGCCTCTGGCGGGTGCGTCTGTCCAGCCTGGAACCGGGCGACGTCACCGACGAGCTGATCGACGTCTGCCGCGCCCTGCCCGCCGTCGCCCCGCATCTGCACCTGCCCCTCCAGTCCGGCTCGCCAGACGTCCTGAAGCGTATGAACCGCCAGTACACGCCCGACGAATTCCGCAGCGCTGTCGACCGCCTCCGAAGTGCCCTCGACCGCCCGGCGCTGTCGGCCGATGTGATCGTGGGCTTCCCCGGCGAGACCGACCGCGACTTCCAGGAAACCCTCAACGTCGCCCGCCACGCCGGATTCGCCAAGATCCACGCGTTCCCGTTCAGCCCGATCGAAGGCACCCAGGCGTGGCGACATCGCAAAGACCAGCCGCCGCGGGAGGTCGTCCGGCAGCGTATGGCCCGCCTGGCCGAACTGGAGGCGGAGCTGGCGAGCAGCTTCCGGGGGCAACTGGTGGGCGAGGTACACGAAGCACTCGTCGAGAGCACGCGCCCGGCAGAGGGCGTGCGACAGGGCATGACCGACCGCTATCAACTCGTGGAATTCCCGGCCGCCGGGGATGATCTGATCGGCTCGGTGGTGAACGTTCACATCGAGGGCGTAACCGACACCGGCCTGCGAGGGCGATTGGTCAACGGCTCCTGACGCCCGCTGGCCTGGACGGGCGGCGCGTGGTATGATTCCGCCCATGAGCGAAACGAGCGACCTGCCGAAAATCGCAGCGCAGCTTCTGGCCCTTGAACAGCTGCTCGGAGGCAGCGAGTACCTGCCCGTCGGGGACTCTGCCCTGCCGGAGATCGCCCCGGCCAGCGGCGTGGGGTTCGATCAGCCCGCCCGCCAGGAACTGCCCCAACTCTCGCGCGAGGAAAAAGCCGCCGCCCTGGCCGAGATCGACCGGGAGGAGGTGAGCGTCTGCACGCGCTGCGAGCTGGCCCAAGCGCGCACGAAGACGGTCTTCGGCGAAGGCGACCCCGACGCCGACCTGGTGTTCGTCGGGGAAGGCCCGGGGCAGGACGAGGACCTCTCGGGCAGGCCCTTCGTAGGCCGGGCAGGCGAACTACTGACGAAGATGATCACCGCCATGGGCCTGACCCGCCAGGATGTGTTCATCTGCAACGTCGTCAAGTGTCGCCCGCCCCACAACCGCACGCCGGCGCCCGAGGAAGTCGGCGCGTGCTGGGACTACCTGGTGCGACAGCTTCAGATCATCCAGCCCCGGGCGATCGTCACGCTGGGCAACCCCGCCACCAAGAAGCTGCTGGACACCCAGACGGGCATCACGCGCATGCGAGGCAACTGGCAGCCGCTGCCGGAAATCGGGCCCGGCCTGGGGGGCATTCCGGTCATGCCCACGTTCCACCCAGCCTATGTACTGCGACAGTACACCCCGGAGAACCGGCGAAAGGTCTGGAGCGACCTGCAGCAGGTGATGAACCACCTGGGACTCGAGCTACCTGCAGGCCGATCCGGCTCGGGCGGCTCGTAGGAAATCACAGAACAGCAAGAGTAACGCCGGACAGGACAGACCCACCTTTTGCCCTGCGAGTTGTGTATACTGTTGCAGGTCCGAACTACCGGCCGGGGGAAGAGGACCATGACCCGACAACCACCCCCCGCTCCGGCGGGACATCCGCGAGGAATCCGACCCATGAAACGAACAGCATTGATCCTGCTCTCGACGATTCTCCTGGCTGTGGCTGCGAGCCCGGCAGACGACTTCTGGCAGTGGCGCGGGCCCGATCGCGATGGCAAATCGCCCGAGAGAGGCCTGCTGAAGTCCTGGCCTGAGGGCGGGCCGAAGCTGCTCTGGAAGGCCGACATCGGCGACGGATACTCCAGCGTCACCACGTCCGGTGACAAGGTCTACACCTCCGGCGTCGAGGACGGTAAGGGGTATGTCTACGCCTTCAGCAACCAGGGCGAGATGCTGTGGAAGACCTCGTATGGCAAGGGATGGCAGGCCCGCAGCTACGGGGGCTCGCGGACCACGCCGACCGTCTACGACGACAAGGTGTACGTTGTCAGCGCCCACGGAAACGTGCTCTGCGCCAATGCTCGAACCGGCCAGACGATCTGGACAGTCGATCTGCAGGAAGAATACGGCGCGCAGGTGACCAAGTGGGGCATCTCCGAAGCGCCGCTGATCGTGGGCGAGAAGCTCATCGTCACACCCGGAGGCACCAAGTCCAGCATGGTCGCCCTGAATCGCAACACGGGCAAGGAGATCTGGAAATCCCCCGTCGTCAAGGCCGACGGCAAGGCGCAGAAGTCCGGCTACTGCTCGGCGAAGCTCATCGAGCAGGGAGACCGGTCGATCATTGTCACACACCTGGAAAGTGCTGCTGCAGGGTTCGACGCCGAGAAGGGCTCGCTGCTGTGGCAGGTCCCCTTCGTCAACCGCTGGCGGGTCTACGCCAACACCCCTGTCCGCCACGAGGACATGATCGTGCTGGCAGCCGGGTACGGATACGGCGCGGTGGGCCTGGAGATGTCCGACGACGGCGGCAAGGTTTCCAAAGAGTGGGCGAGCAAAGACATGGCGACCTTCCACGGCGGGATGGTCGAGATTGACGGCTACGTGTACGGCACGTCGACCAGCAGGGAAGTCCGTCGCGGTTTCCTGGCCTGCATCAACGCGAAATCGGGCGAGACGGCCTGGACAAGCAAGGAGATCGAGGTCGGTTCGATCCTCTACGCCGACGGGCTGATGTACTACTTCGAAGACCGCGGCACGGTGGGCATTGCCAAGGTCTCGCCCAAGGGGTGCGAGGTGGTCAGCACTTTCCGCGTGGGTCGTCGACAGGGGCCGCTGTGGGCGCACCCGGCCATCGGGGGCGGCGTCCTGTACGTTCGCCACGGCAACGAGCTGATGGCCTACGATATCCGCGGCGAGAACTACAAAGCGAAGAACGCGGAGGAGGATGGCGAGGAGGACGAATCGGCCTCGTCCGACGGCTCGCAGAAGCAGGACAAGCCGCTGGACAATGCAACCGTCGCCAAGCGTCTGGACGTCCTCATCCGGAACCTCGAATGCAGGGGCACTTCTCTGAAAAGCGTGCTGGTCTGGCTGGAGCAGATGACCGACGTGCCCGTCCAGCCGGACTGGGAAGCGCTCGCCGATGCCGACGTGAAACCCGACACCGAGATCACGCTGAAGCTCAGCAATCTCTCGGCCGAGAACATGCTCAAGCTCATCCTGTCAGCGGCCGGGCGCCAGGTCGATTACCAGATCAAAGACGGCAAGGTGGTGGTCTCCACCAGAAAGGCGCTGGCGAAGAACTGACGCGCCTGCGGCACCGGCGCTGGCGGCACCGGGCCTGTCGATCACGTCAGTTCGATCATCGCATGGCCTTGGATTTCCGGTACGGTCACGACGATCCGATCACCCTCGGGACGCACCTCCAGCGGCTGACCGTCCGGCACCAGCCGGGCTGAGTCCCCACCGGCGTCCGCCCGCAACGAGATCTCGACATCCCGCAGGGGGATGACGTCTTCGACCACGTCGAACGCCCTGCCCCGCCGCTCGGGAATGTAGTGCAGCACGTGGACGACCAACCTGCTCTCAGCCGGCTGGCGGGTCACCGTTACGATCGCCGTCGACGGCGCGTTGGTGCGGACCGCCGGCTGGGGCAGCAGGCGGTCGAGGGCATTGACCAGCAGCTTGCGGCACCACAGCGGGGCGTTTTCGGCATACTGGCTGAAGATCGGGTGCGCGAAGTAGATACAGCTGCCCGCCTGCACCACCCCGGGATAGCCAGCTTTCTCACCCGAGGACGGCGTGTGACGGTGCGAGCAGAAGTGCTCCCACGTGCGATTGAAGTACGGCTTGATGACCTCCGCAAGCACCTCCGCGTCATCGGCGTGCTGAACGTCCATCCCCCGCAGGTACATCACGTGTTCGGTCTGCGCCAGCCCGGACGACATGCCGTCGAGAGGCAGCAGGAAATCGGGGCTGAACTCAGCCTCGCCGCGCAGCGTCACGCCGAGTTCGGGCAGGGCGAACCGCTCTCCCTGCTCCTCCAAGCCGCCCGCACAGGAAGCAATCAGCGCCCCGCCCTGCCCCAGCCAATCGCGGATCTTTCGCGCGTGTGCAGGCGAGAGCTTCACGTCGTCGGGCAGGATCAGCAGCCGGTAGCTCGCCAGATCGGCGGCTTCGTCGATGATGTCGAACTGTTGGGCAGCTTCGCTGAGCATGCGGGTCGCACCCAGCAGCGCGGGAGAGAGGTCCTTGTGCGTCCCGCGGGCGAAGTCGGTGGTGCACAGCACGCCGATATCCACGACGGGCTCGGCGCCGGCGCACCAGGGCTCCTTCCTCTCGACCTGTCGATAGACGCTTCCGATCAGGTCGTAGGTGTGGGGACAGATCTTGCCCGAAGGCGGAAGCTGGTCCCCGATGGAGCACGTGCCCCCAAGCGCCAGCGCGTGGAAGCATTCGAACTCCAGCGCTGCGGGGTTCTTGAACGACTGGAAATCGCCCCACGAGGTGTGGAACTTGCCCGTCATGCCCATGCAGTCGAGCCCCAGCGTGCGGGCGTAACGCATCGTCAGCGGGAAGTGGGCATACCCCCAACCGCCGGAAGGCAGCGATTCCAACTCCAGGTGCGAGAACGCATCCAGCCACGGGCGGTGGGCCGGGGAGATGTGCGACGAGTTGTAAAAAATCGTCGCATCCGGCGCGAGCGACCGCACCAGGTCGCTCATCTCGTGCATGAATTCGGTAATCACCCGGTAGCCGTACTCGATGCGCGCCTGGCGGTCGGACGGGTCCAGGCCCTGCTCGCGCATCTTCGCCCGGCAGGTCGTGCACGCGCAGGCGACGGGCTTGACGATGTCGTAGAACACCCCGTCGGTCGGGTGCATCTCGATAACCTCGCGCGTGACGAACTTGAGATACTCCCGGTAGCCGGTGTTGACGCACAGGAAGCGATAGAACCCGGGCGCGAAGGCATCGTGAAAAGACTGGTCTTCCTGCACCTCGGTGATCGGCGTGCCGCGCGAGTCGCGACAGAGCCATTCCGGGTGATCCTCCGCCGATGCCTGGTCCCACTGAACGGTGATGTAGATCGGCGCGCGGATGTCCCGGGCATGCAGCGCGTCGATCTGCTCGGCCAGCAGAGTCGGCCTCCGGAGGTTCGGGTGCACGCGATGGGGCAGATGCTTGCTGGGATAGTACAGCCAGCCGTGATGGCATCGGGCGAAGACCGTGATGGAATCCACGCGTGCCCGGTCGATGGTGTCGGCGAACTCGTCGGGGGCGAACTGCTCGCCCACGCCGCCGATCGCTTCGCTGGTGTGGAAATCCAGGTGAACCTGTCGGAACCGCAGCTGCGTTTTGCTCATCGTGAGACCTGATCCTCTCTTTCCTGCCCCGGCTGGGGGGATCAGGGTAGATTCTTGCCTGCGCCGAATCAACGCAGATTGGCAAATCAGTTGCGGCGCGCATAGACTCCTGTGTTCCGGAGGAAGGTTCCGCGATGTCCCAGCCGCCGTACCTGACAATCCCGCCGCTGATTTCCGGCGGCATCATGCTGACTTACCGCTGTACCAACACGTGTAAGCACTGCCTGTACCGCTGTTCGTCCCGCTGGCCGGACGAATGGATGGACCTCTCCACGGCAGAGAGCGTTCTGGGCGCCCTGGCGGCAGAGACTTCGCTCCACGACATCCACGTCGCCGGCGGAGAAGCCACCCTGAACATGGAACTGCTGACGATGTTCATCCGCCTGGCCAGCGAAATGGGCATTCCGCTGAGCTACCTGGAAACCAACGGCCACTGGGCGACTTCCCCCGAGCGTGCCCGCGACGTGCTCGAATGGCTGCGCGATGCGGGCCTGCCCCGCGTGCTGATCAGCGCCTCGATGTTCCACAACGAGTTCATCCCCTTCCAGCGGACGCGCCTGGCGGTGGAAACCGCCATCGAGGTCTTCGGCCGGGGCGGGGTCATCGTCTGGGTTCCGGAACTTTACTACCTGCTGGGCAACATGCCCGACTCGCGAACGCACACCCTGGAGGAGTTCCTCCGGTGGACGGGCATGGACGAAAAGCCCGATGCCCTGCCCGCGCTCTATCACCTCACCCCCGGAGGCAGGGCGGCCGAGGAACTGCGACACTGCTATCAACCCCGACCCGCCCGGGCTTTTCGCGACGAATCCTGCAAACGCGACCTGATGACCACCTCCCACTTCCACATCGATCCATCCGGCAACCTGTTCACAGGCCTGTGTCCCGGGATCGTCGCCGGCACGGCCGAGGAACTGCACCCGCGCATCACCCCCGAGACGCATCCGGTGTTCTGCACGCTCTGTGAGAGCGGGCCATTCGGGCTTTCGGAGTTGGCCGAGCAACACGGGTTCCAGCCCCGCCGGGAAGGCTACATCAGCAAGTGCGACCTCTGCTACGACACGAGACGGCATCTGCGTGACACAGCCAGTTGGCCTGAGCTTCAGCCAGCCGGGTTCTACGCAGTCTGAGCCCCTCTTCCGCCCCGACCGGCTGCATGTTCCCTGTCGCTGCGACGGCCGTTCCAGGGAAGATCGGATATTCCAAGGTTGCACCGGGGAGGACTCGAGGGGAAGATCAGCCCTTCGGCTTGCGTACCCGCACCACGAGGAACCCCCGACATGGATCCATTGGACTTCGACCGACTGAAACTTGCGGCCTCCCGCCAACCTGCCCTCTGGGGGCACGACGCCCAGAGGCTGCTGCACCAACTCGAGTTCGCGCGCAGCTTCCTGGACCTCGCCGACGAGGACCGCAGGGAATCGTGGGCCGGGCTGATCGACCAGGCCACCCATGCCCTCGCCGATGCGATCGAGGATGGCAGCTACGAAGGCATCTGCCGGGCACGCAAGGAAGGCGAGCAGGTGCTCGCCCCCATCGGCCAGGCTGCGAAGGAATACACCATTCACCTGGTCGCCCACGCCCACATCGACATGAACTGGCAGTGGTCATGGCTGGAGACGGTTTCGACGGTCAACGACACGTTCACGACGCTGCTGGGGCTGATGGAGGAGTTCCCCGAGCTGCACTTCACACAGAGCCAGGCCTCGGTCTACGAGATTGTGCAGAAGTACTGCCCCGACCTGGCCCGGCCGATCGCGGAACATATTGCTGCCGGACGCTGGGAGGTCGCAGCCGTCCACTGGGTGGAAGGCGACAAGAACATGGTCTGCGGCGAGAGCCTGGCGAGGCATCTGCTTGCCACGCGAACGTTCATGCAGGAAACCTACGACCTGTCGCCCGAGGAGACCTGCCTCGACTGGGAGCCGGACACGTTCGGCCACGCGGCAACGGTTCCGTCGATCGTGTCGCGCGGGGGCGTGCGGCGGTACTATCTCTGTCGCGGAGGCAGGAAGGACCTGCCCGTGGTCTTCTGGTGGAAAGGCCCGGACGGCAGGCGGATTCTCGTCAACCGTGAATCGTCGTGGTACAACGACCGCATCGGGCCCCAGATCGCCCCGGCCATGGTGAGATTCGCCACCCAGACCGGCATGAAGAACTGGATGTGCGTCTTTGGCATCGGCGATCACGGCGGCGGGCCGACCCGGGCTGACCTGCTCCGCGCCCGGGAGATGAACGACTGGCCGATCTGGCCGACGCTGACCTTCGACACCACGCGTCGGTTCTACGACTTGCTGGAACAAGGCGGCGACCGCTGGCCGGAGATCGAGGGGGAACTGAACTTCGAGTTCCCCGGCTGCTATACATCCCAGAGCGACATCAAGCGCACCAACCGCCGATCCGAGGAGCTCTGCCAGCTCGCTGAGCGCGTAAGCGTGCTCGCCGGCGGAACGGGCTACACGCCCATACCCGCTGGGGGAATCGAGCGGTCCTGGAAGCGCACGCTGTTTGCGCACTTCCACGATATTCTGCCCGGCTCGTGTACGTCTGAACCCCGCGAGCACCATCTGGGGCAGTTTCAGGAAACCAAGGCCGAGACAGGTATGGTGGCGATGCACGGCCTGCGATCGATTGCCCGACAGGTCGATACGAGCTTCGCAGGCCCGGAGAAGCCCGTCCCGCCGCTGTCGATCTGGGTGGACAACCCTCAGGCCGGCGGGTTCGGCGCGGGCGTAGAGGAATTCACCGCCGGCGGCGCCCCCACGGCCTGGCCTCGGGCGGTGGTGGTCTTCAACCCCACCCCGTCTCCGGTGCGATCCGTGGCGACGCTGGGCATCTACGAGTCGGGGTTCTGGCCGGGGCCTCACAATCTCGACCGCATGAGATTCGTCGTTCGGACGCCCCAAGGCCACGTGATTCCCACCCAGCGCGTGGACCAGGGCTCGTGGCTGGGCCACAAGTACGTAACCGTCGCCTTCCCCGTGGAGATCGGCGCGATGGGGTACCGGTCGTTTGCCGTC
The DNA here is from genome assembly GCA_964642855.1 of uncultured Planctomycetaceae bacterium. GTDB lineage: Bacteria > Planctomycetota > Phycisphaerae > SM23-33 > SM23-33 > CAZXSK01. The sequence goes on from CAZXSK010000029.1 coordinate 30,980, forward strand.
GAACCGTGCGGGGAGTTCAACGACAACCCCACCGTGGGCTATCCCGGGACATCCCCGACGGCCGACGTGCCGGGCTTCTCTCCGGGCGTCACCCGCGATGGATTGACGCTGGAGAACGAGTTCGTCCGTGTCCGCTTCGACAGCCTCACCGGCGGGATCGTGAGCCTGGTGGACAAATCCTCCGGCCGGGAGACAGCCGACCCTGAGAACCCGATGGGCCTGGTTGAGTACGTCGTGGAGCGAGCGGGTGGCATGAGCAGCTGGACGGTGCATCCACTGCGCGAGTGCCGCTGTCCGCTGGAGATGGAGTCGTTCGGGCCCGGCGCCATGCCGGGAACCTCGATCGGCAAGCCCGCGACGGGGCCGCACGTGGCGGTTATGCGTGGCGTGATGCATGTGGAGCGATCGCGCGTGGAAATCGCCTACATCCTGCGGGCAGCAAACCCCTGCCTGGAAGTCGACATCCGCGTCGACTGGCTGGAGACCGGTTCCAGCGAGAAAGGCATCCCCGGCTTGCGTCTTCGGCTGCCGATGGGTCTCGGTGGAGCCGACCGGGCGCATTACGAGATTCCGTACGGTTCGGTAACCCGTTCACCCAGCGACCGGCAGTGGGTGCCCACACTGCGATGGGTGAACGTCAATGGCCAGGCGGCAGGCGGGGGCAAGGCAGGCCCGGCCGGTTTGGCGATCCTCAACGACTCGACCCATGGCTACCAGTTCGACGGCAAGACCGTTCGGGCCAACCTGCTGCGAAGCAGCTACAACCCCGATCCGCTTCCCGAGCTGGGCGCGCATCACTGGCGGTTCGGGCTGATTCCGCACGACGGGCGCCTCGCCGACGCCCAGCTGCGTGCAGCGGCGGACGCGTTCACCCAGCCGTTGCGACTGGTCAACGTGCCCTCCCGCGATGGGACACTTCCCTCGGCGGCAGACGGGCTGACCGTCGAGGGTGAAGGCGTAGCCGTCATCACGCTCAAACCGGCGGAAGATGGTCAGGGGGCAGTTGTCCGGCTGGTGGAAACCACCGGTGATGACCGGACGGTGACGGTGACGACCGACGGCAAGCTGCTGGCGTGTCCGAGTGGCGCGGTCGAAGTGGATCTGCTGGAAAGACCCGTCGAAACCAACCGGGCTGAACCGGTCGAAGGCGGGTTCCGTATCAGCCTCTCTGCCCGAGAGATTGTTTCGGTGAAGCTGACGTTCTGAACCCCTGTGGGAGTTGCATGCAGACACTGACGGAAATTCGTGAGATTCTGGCAGCCGGCGGGCTTTCTCCGCTCAAACGGTTCGGTCAGTGCTTCCTGTACGACCAGAACCTGATGAGCCGACTCCTGGAACTGGCGGATGTGTCGCCAGGCGCGACGGTTCTGGAGGTGGGACCGGGGACCGGCTCGCTGACCGAGGAACTGCTGGCCAGGGCGGGACGGGTCGTCGCGGCGGAGATCGACCACGGCCTGGCAGAAATGCTGAGACAGCGCTACGGGGGCGAGGAGCATTTCACGCTCATCGAGGGCGATGTACTGTCCTCGAAGCACCGGATCTCCGAGGACGTTCACGACGCGCTGGGCGATCGGGCAGAAATGGTCTCCAACCTGCCCTACAACATCGCCACTCCCCTGGTTGCGCAATGCCTGATCGACACGTGGAACTGCTCTCGCGCCGACGGCTTGGACCGAGGCCTGACGAAGCTGAACCGGCTGACCTTCACCGTGCAGAAGGAGGTCGCCTCGCGTCTCTCTGCCGGCCCGGGAGACGCAGACTACGGCCCGGTGAGCGTGCTGGTGGCCTTGTTGAGCGAGATCCGGCTGGATGCCACTCTTCCGCCCCAGGCATTCTGGCCGCAGCCCAAGGTGCTCAGCAGAATGGTGCGCATCGAGTTTCTGCCCGACCGGGCGGGCGAAGTGCAGGACATCGAAACGCTGATGAAGGTGGTGAATCTCACGTTCATCCATCGACGCAAGCAGGTTTCGCGGACCGCCAAGACCAGGAACTTTCCCTGGTCTCAGGACGTATTCTGCCGGGCGCTGGAAGCAACGGGGATCGACAGCAAGGCCAGGCCCGATGCCATCTCGCCGGAGGAGTTCCGCCGATTGGCTGGAACCTTATCTGAGATGACCGCCTGAGTCAGCCACCCCGAGCGGGCAGAGACGCGTTTGTGACCTTGCCTGCAAGCCGGATGGGCGGTACAGTAGGGAAGGCCGTATCTCCACTTACGAAGGTGTGACACTGACATGACTGAAACCGGCGACCAAGGCACATCCACCAAGGGCAAGGGAAAGGCGTTCTTCGACCGCGCGGACCAGGTAGCCGAGACAGGCAACTGGGACTTCGCCATCGAGATGTACATCGAGGGGATCAAACGCGAGCCGGACAACATCGAACGAGGCCACAAGCCCCTGCGGGAAGTCTCGCTTAAGCGCAAGCTCCAGGGCGGCAAGCCTGCGGGCATGATGGACGCGTTCAAGCACGGCTCGTCCAAGGACCCGAAGGAAAATCTCGCCAACGCCGAGTATCTGCTGGCCAAGGATCCGGGCAACATCCAGCGGATGGTCGGGGTTCTCCAGGCTGCGGCCAAAATGGACCAGATGGATGTGCTGGCCTGGGTCTGCGACATGCTGATGGAGGCGATGCGCCAGGCCAAGAAGCCCAACATGAAGATCCTTCGGCTGCTGATCGACGCCTACAGCCAGACCGAACGGTACGGCAAGGCCAGTCAGGCCTGCGCGATGGCGCTGAAGCTTGCCCCGAACGACGAGTGGCTGCAGTCCAAGCAGAAGGAACTCAGCGCCAACTACACCATTCAGCAGGGCAAGTACGACCAGGAAGGCGACGTCAGCAAGAGCGTCCGCGACATGGAGAAGCAGAAGGACCTCGCCCAGAAGGATGCGCTGGTCAAGACCAAGAGCTATCTCGAAAAGCAGATCGCCCAAGCCAGGGAGGAGTATCTGCAGGCTCCGGATGTGGCTGCGAAGGTGCTGAATTACGCCGAGGCTCTGTCACGCAGTGAAGACGAGTCGTTTGAGAACGAGGCCATCGACGTTCTCCGCAAGGCTTACGATGAGACGGGCAACTACCAGTTCAAGCTGCGGACCGATGACATCCGCATGCGACAGATGACCCGCGAGTACCGCCAGGCCGTCCAGAAAGGCAACAAGGGAAAAGCGACGCAACTGGCCCGCAGGCAGCTTGAATTCGAGTTGGATGTCTACAAGGAACGCGCAGCGAACTATCCGACTGACCTGGGTCTCAAGTACGAACTTGGCCGCAGGCAGTTCCTGGCGGGCAACATCGACGAGGCGATCGGCTCGCTTCAGCAGGCCCAGCGGGACCCACGGCGAGAATTGCTCGCACTGAACTACCTGGGAATGGCCTTTGCGCGGAAGGACTGGTACCAGGAAGCCGCCGATACCTTCCGAAGGGCCTTGGAGAGGGAGGTCCCCGAGGAGCGTGCCAAGGAGCTGCGGTACAATCTCGGCGACGCGCTGGAGCACATGGACAAGCTCCAGGAAGCCCAGGAGCAGTTCTCGGCCGTCGCGCAGACGGACTTCAACTTCAAAGATGTCAGGCAGCGACTGGACAGGGTCCGCAAGGAACTCGAGAAAGAGCAGGAAGGCTAGCTCCGGCCCACCGAGGCCGGGCAATGTGGAAAAAGCACTTGTCAGCCGACAGCCCAGCCGTATAATGCTTGGTTCGCTGATTGTTGAGCAGATTACCTGAAGTCAGGAGAATCACCTGTGGCACATACGCTTTCTGCCAAGAAGCGCATTCGACAGAATGTCAAGCAGCGCGCCCGGAATCGGTGGCGCAAGAACCAGATCAAGGAAGCGATCCGCCAGTTGGAGGAGCACGTCCAGAGCGGCGAAAAGAGCAAGGCGCAGGAGCAGTTGAGCGTCTGCTTCAAGGCGCTGGACAAGGTCGCATCCAAGGGCACGATCCACAAGAACACCGCCGACCGCAAGAAGGCCAGGCTGGCCAGGCGCGTCGAGAAGATGGAAGGCTGAACCCGACGGACTCGATCCGAACCATCTCCGCCCGACTGCCTCTCCGGCAGTGGGGCGGTTTTTTCTGCGCCGCTGCCGCAAGCGGGATGAACCATGTCGCCTGAACCCGACGCCTTCGCCAGCCGAGCCGGCCTGAAACTCCAGGCTGCTCTCGACGCCTTCGAATTGCCCGTCGAAGGACTCGTATGCGCCGACTTCGGCTGCAATGTGGGGGGCTTCACCGACTGCCTGCTCCAGCGGGGAGCAGCCCGCGTCTATGCCGTTGACACCGGCTACGGAGACCTGGCGTGGACGCTGCGCAATCACCCGGCGGTAGTGGTAATGGAACGGACCAACGCCCTGCACACCGACCCGCCCGAGCCGGTCGACCTGGTGACCATCGACGTCGCATGGACGCCCCAGAAGCTGATCCTCCCTGCCGGGCAGCGATGGCTCAAGCCGGACGGGCACATCGTTTCACTGCTCAAGCCGGTCTACGAACTCGACAAGATCCAGCCCCGCCGGGGCAGGAAGAAGAAGGTCTCCTTGACCCCGGAGGCAACCGAGGAGGTACTCAAAACGGTCTGCAGCCAGATCCGCGACGTGGGCTTTGCCATCAGAAGCTGGATCCCAAGCCCGATCGAAGGCAAAGGCGGCAACCGCGAGTTTCTTCTGCTGATTTCGCCTCCGGGGGAGTGAGAACCGGCTGCCTTGAGGAAACCGTCTGCCCGCGACCGTTGCACCCGGGATCAGCCGGCGGTACCGTATCTGCATGATCGGCAAAGGGATCGGATTCGGGTTTGCCTCTGCACGGGATACCATCGCCCGACTGCTCGTCCGCACCCGCATCACCCCGAACATGCTTTCGGTTACGGGCATGGGTTTCACGGCCGGGGCGTCGGTGTGCTTCGCTCTGGGGGCGACATCCGGGTTCGGCTGGTCGCTCGAGCCTCTCGGGAAGCAGACCTGCTACCCTCTTGCAGCGGGAGTTCTGATCGTGCTTGCCTCGGCTTGCGACATGCTCGACGGGGCGGTGGCACGCATCGGCGGAAAGGGCACCCGATTGGGTGCGTTTCTGGATTCGACTCTCGATCGCTACAGCGATTTCGCCGTCTATGCGGGCATCGCCGGGCACTACGCCCTGCAGACCCCCGCCAATGCCACCTTCACTCTCCTGAGCATGCTGGCGTTCTTCAATGCGTTCATGATTTCCTACACCCGGGCCCGCGCGGAGGATCTCATCGACGCCTGTCGCGTAGGATACTGGCAGCGGGGGGAGCGGTCGGCGGCGATTCTGATCGGCACGTTCTCCTACAATATTCCCGCGCTGGTACTCCAGCAGGCAACGCTGCCGCTGATGTCGGCGCTGCGACGGATCCTCTACACCAAGGCTGCGCTCGAGGGAAAAACACCCAACGAGCATGCCCAGGACGGGCCCTGGTGGGTCAGAATCCAGCCCTGGCGGTGGCCTCGGGCAACGGTTCCCTATGACATCATCACAGGTCTGAATATCGCCTGGCTGGTTCTGGCCAGGATTCCTTCACCCGATCCGCTGCGAAACTGGGTGGGCGCGTGAAGTTGCCCCTCGGAAACTGCCGAAGAGGAAAGAGGGATTCGGACGGCGCGGGGGAACGACGAACCGGCCGGCCCGGAAATGGACGCAGGTCTTTCGGGCCACTAGAATGACTTCGTTCTGTGTTCGGGGTATCCCTGTCGCCGGAAAACGGATTTCTGTCAGGAAAGAGGCGTCTGGCCATGGAAGTATTCGTCGCAAGGTTCCCGATCTTCGATAAGCAGAAGAACGTCAATGCCTTCGAATTGAAGTTCCGGGAAGGATTCGAGCCCTACTACAAGTCTCTTTCGGAAGACCGTGCCGTGGTCGACCTCGAAGCGATGGTCAGTTTCGATGAACTCACAGGCGGGAAGCGCGGGTTGGTGAACTTCACCCCCGAGTTGCTCCAGGCAGACTTCCTCAGCGTCCTGCCGAAAGATTCGGTGATTGTCGGCCTGCCTCCCGAGCTGCGCCCTACCGAACGGAACCTCGCCGCCTGCAAGCGACTGGCACAGTCAGGGTGCGTGATGGCAATCGATCTGGAAGATGTTGAGCAGGAGCGTGCAGCGTTCCTGGAATCGTGCGCGGTTGCGCGCATCGACAGCCAGGACGTTGCGCCCGAGAAGATCGAAAGTCTTTGTAAGGAATTGAACAACCAGAAGGTCGCGACAATCGTCCGGGGCCTGGATTCGTCGTCCCAGTTCGAGCAGGTGCTGGCTTTCGGGGCAAACTATTTCCAGGGCAACTTCTTCTGCAAACCCGTAGAGCATCCCGAGAAGAAGATTCCGAGCAACAAGCTCAATCGCATTCAGTTGCTCAATGAGATCTCCAAGCCGGAGCTCTCCTACGACGATATCGCCGACGTCATCAAGCGCGACGTGTCGATGACCTTTACCCTGCTGAAGCTGATCAATTCGGTCTGCTTCGGCCTGCGCTACGAGGTGACCTCCATCCGCCATGCCCTTGTGCTTCTGGGGCCTGAGGAGGTGCGGAAGTGGGCGACGGTATACACGGTCCGGGATTTCGGCGAGGACAAACCGGGCGAGCTGATCCTGCGATCGCTGATCCGGGCGCGCGTTTCCGAGCAGATCGCCCAGCACCTGGGCAAAGAGAAGCGGGCACCTGAGTTTTTCCTGATGGGCATGCTGTCGTTCATCGACGCCCTGACCGACATGCCCATGTCCGAGGCGCTGGAGATCCTTCCCGTCAGCACCGACATCCGAACCGCCCTGCTGGGCGGGGTCGGCCCGTTCCGGGAAGTGCTCGATACCGTAATCGCCTACGAACTGGGCGACTGGGAGTCCCTCTCCATTCACGCCGCCAACCTGCCCGTCGACGAGCGTGTCATCCCCGAGATGTTCCGCTCGGCTACCCAGTGGGGCCACGAAGCGATCGGCGCGATGCAGTAACTCACGCCCGCCCGAAAAGCGTCAGACTGTTGGCGTCCTCGATGGACACATCAACGTACCGGCCGATCCACGACTCGGGACCGTCGAAAACCACGATGTGGTCGCCGCGCGTCCTGCCGGCCAGTTGCATGCGCTCGGGCGTGGCTTGCCGGGCCTGCTTGTCCACCCGCGTGGACGGCCCGGTCACCAGCACCTCCATCCGCAGCCCGATGTAGCCCCTGTGGTGTTCCAGACCCGCCCGCTGCTGGACGTCCAGCAACTCCCGGTTCCGACGCTTCTTGACATCGGGGGGAATGTCATCGGCCAGGTACGTTGCCGCTGAGGTCCCGGGACGCGGCGAGTAGCGGAAGACGAACGTGTTCTTGTATCCGCTGCGCTGGATAAGCTCGACCGACGCGCGATGATCCTGTTCTGTCTCACCCGGGAACCCCACGATGAAATCCCCAGCGAGAACGATGTCGGGCATGATCTCGCGAGCGCGATCGACCAGATCGTCATATTCGCTCCGGCTGTAGCCTCGGTTCATTCTCCGCAGCACGGCATCCGAGCCGCTCTGGGCGGGAACATGCAGGTATCGACAGACATTGGGCAGGTCGCGCATCGCTTGGAGCACCTCCGTCCCGAAGCCGTTGGGGTGGCTGGTCACGAAGCGAAGCCGCCTCAAGCCGGCAATGCCGGAAACCATCGAAAGCAGATCCGCAAAGCCGGCCGACAACTCCCCCTCCTGCCAGCGATACCGGTTGACCGTCTGCCCGAGCAGGGTGATCTCGGTACGACCGGCCTCCACCAGCCGGGTGACCTCCCTCACAATGTCCCGGGGCTTGCGGCTTCGTTCCGGGCCCCGGACATAGGGCACGATGCAATACGCGCAGAAATTGTTACATCCCCGGGCGATCCGTACGAAGGCCTGGGTGGGATGCGGCGTCTGGCCTGGTGACCGGGAGAGATCCAACTCGTCCAGCGCCTCGTCGGCTTGGCGGTCGCGGGGACTCTTGCGGCCTGGGTCCAGACAGACAATGCCCTTGCCCGCAGCGGCCTCGGCGACCAGATCGGGCAGCCGGGCGATCTGGCCTGGACCACAGACGATGTCGACCTGCGGGTACTTCCGCCGAAGGCGCCGGCCTTCCTTCTGCGCCATGCACCCGAGAACCCCCACGATCAACGAAGGCCGGTGGTGCTTCTTGCGGATCCCGTCGGCCCCGAGTCGCGAGTAGACCTTGTCCTCGGCGTGCTGGCGGACCGAGCAGGTGTTGTACAACACGACGTCTGCAGCCTTCTGTTCGTCGACGAACTCGTGGCCGGCCGACCGCAGCGAGGAAAGAATCAACTCGCTGTCCAGCCGGTTCATCTGGCAGCCCAATGTTTCCAGGTAGATCTTCATCGCATGGTCCTTCGCCGGCCAGTCAACGGGCCGATGCGCAAGGTGACATCCTATCACATTCCCGCCCCGGGAGCAGGGCTGGTCCGCCAGATGGCGCTCCCAGCGTGTAAGTCGCACGCGGGGGCCTATAATGGCCTGAGCCTCAGGCCGGACACCGTTGGTCCGATTCAGAGCACCGGCACGACCGACAGAAACGATGTTGAGGTAGACGGATAGACGGGGGCGATCGAGCTCAACAGCCATTCCCCGGAAAACGGACAGGAAAAACGCATGAAGAGCGAAATCGTGGTTCTCGGTGGCGGCCCGGGCGGATACGCAGCTGCGTTCCTGGCAGCCGATCGGGACATGGAAGTGACGCTGGTGGAACAGGATGCCCGGCTGGGCGGCACGTGCCTCCTGAGAGGCTGCATTCCGTCCAAAGCCCTGCTCCACGCGACGGAGGTCATGCACGAAGCGAGACACTTGGCCGATTGGGGCGTCCGCTTCGGCGAGCCGGACGTCGATGTCGAAACGATGCGTGCCCGCAAGGACAAGGCCGTCAACGCCCTGTCGGGCGGGTTGGGGCAATTGGCGAAGAAGCGAAAGGTCAAGGTGATCCAGGCCCGGGCGACGTTCGAGAGCTCCGGGGTGCTGAAGCTCTCGGACGGCGATGAGGGCAGCTACGAAGACGACCGGCTGACCTTTGAGAAGCTCATCCTCGCGTCGGGGTCGATCCCGACCATACCCCCGGCCATGCGCGTGGATTCGGACCGGATCATCGACTCAACCGGCGCGCTGGACCTGCCGGACATCCCCGAGAAGCTGCTGGTCATCGGCGGAGGGTACATTGGCTTGGAGATGGGTACCGTCTACGCCAGGCTGGGCTCGCAGGTGACCGTGGTCGAGATGACGCACGGCCTGCTGCCCGGGGCGGACCGCGACCTGGTGCGCCCGCTGCAGAAGAAACTCAGCGAACTGATGGAAGACATCCTGCTGGAGACCAAGGTCGCCTCTCTCCAGCCGGGCGACGACGCGGTGGAGGTGGAACTGGAGGGAAAGGCCGAGGGCAAACGCTCGTTCGACCGGGTCCTGATCTCGGTAGGCCGGCGGCCGAATTCCGCCGACCTCGGGCTGGAGAACACCGACGTCGAGCTCGACGAGCGGGGATTCGTGAAGGTGGACACCCGCCAGCGTACAGCCGACGGGAAGATCCTTGCGATCGGAGACGTCGCCGGCGAGCCGATGCTCGCGCACAAAGCCTCTGCCGAGGCGAAAGTCGCCGTGGATACCGTTGCCGGGGAGGATGCGGAGTTCATGCCGCGTGCGATTCCAGCCGTGGTGTTCACCGACCCGGAACTGGCGTGGGCGGGCATCACGCAGACCCAGGCGGAGGCGGAAGACGTAGCCGTCGAGGTCTCGACGTACCCGTGGGCAGCGTCGGGACGGGCCCAGGCGCTGGGACGCCCCGAGGGCCTGACCAAGCTGCTGACCGACCCGAAAACCCAGCGTGTTCTGGGTGTGGGGATGGTGGGCACGGGCTGCGGTGAGTTGATCGCCGAAGCCGCCCTGGCCATGGAAATGGGCTGCACCGCCGAAGACCTGGCCGAGACGATCCACCCGCATCCGACACTCAACGAAACAATCACCAATGCCGCCGAGGTGCTTCTCGGCTCGGCCGTCGAGATCTACAAGCCTCGGCGGAAGAGCTGACATCACCGGCAGGCGGCGGAGCAGACAACGAGGTACGACATGGCTGAAGAGATGCGAATACCCTACAGCGACAAGGACGTAGACCCGCCCGAGACGATGGACTGGCTGGGCAGCCTGGACTTCACGCTCGCCACCCATGGAGAAGATCGGGTGCGCTATCTGCTGAAGGTCCTCTCCGAAGAAGCCTACCGAAAGGGCGTCGAACTGCCCGTGACGGTCACCACGCCGTACATCAATACCATCAGCCCCGACGACCAGCCGCCCTACCCGGGCAATCGCGAGATCGAACGTCGCATCAAGAGCCTCATCCGCTGGAACGCCATGGCCATGGTGACACGCGCGAACAAACATTTTTCCGGCATCGGGGGGCACATCTCCACGTTCGCCTCGGCGGCCACGCTGTACGAAGTCGCATTCAACCATTTCTTCCGGGGGCGTACGGAAGGCTTCTCCGGAGACCTGGTCTTCTTCCAGGGACACGCGTCGCCGGGCATCTATGCCCGCGCGTTCATGGAAGGCCGCCTCGATGAGAAGCACCTGGAGAACTTCCGGCGAGAACTGGCCGAAGGCGGCGGACTGAGCAGCTACCCGCACCCCTGGCTGATGCCGGACTTCTGGCAGTTCCCGACCGTTTCGATGGGCCTGGCGTCGATCCAGGCGATCTACCAGGCGCGGTTCCAGCATTACATGATCGACCGGGGCCTGATGGAAAACGACGGGGCCAAGGTCTGGGCCTTCCTCGGTGACGGCGAAATGGACGAGCCCGAGTCAATGGGCGCGATCACCCTCGCTGCCCGCGAGAAGCTCGATAATCTCATCTTCGTAATCAACTGCAACCTCCAGCGGCTCGACGGGCCGGTGCGAGGCAACGGCAAGATCATCCAGGAACTCGAAGGCGCCTTCCGCGGGGCAGGCTGGAACGTCATCAAGGTCGTCTGGGGCGAGGACTGGGACCCGCTGATCTACGGGAAGTATGGCCGGCTTCTCACCGAGCGCATGGCCGAAGCCGTCGACGGCGACTTCCAGAAGTACTCGGTCTCGCCCGGCTCCTACATCCGAGAGCACTTCTTCGGGAAACACCCGGAACTGCTGGAAATGGTCAGCCACCTGTCCGACGAGAAGCTCGAGAAGCTTCGCCGCGGAGGCCACGATCCCGAGAAGGTTTTTGCGGCTTTCAATCTGGCTATGCAGAGCGAGGATCGCCCGACCGTGGTCCTCACCAAGACAATCAAGGGGTATGGCCTGGGCGAGGCGGGCGAGGGCAAGAACATCACCCACCAGCAGAAGAAACTCAACGAGCAGGAGCTGATCGAGTTCCGCAACCGCTTCGGCATTCCGGTCTCCGACGAGGACGTCGCCAACGCGCCCTTCTACAGGCCACCCGAGGACAGCGAGGAAATGAAGTACCTCAAGAAGCGTCGGGCTGCCCTCGGGGGGGCGGTCCCCGCGCGAACCCAACTGGCCGGTCCGATCGAAACCCCAGCCATCGACGACTACCAAGAGTTCCTCGAAGGCTCCGACGGCAGGGAAGTCTCCACGACGATGGCCTTCGTGCGCTTCTTCGGCAAGCTGCTGCGGGACAAGAGCGTCGGCAGGTATCTCGTGCCCATCGTCCCCGACGAGTCCCGCACGTTCGGCATGGAAGGCCTGTTCCGCCAGGTGGGCATCTACTCGCACGTCGGGCAGCTCTACGAACCCGTCGACGCCGAAACCATGCTCTACTACAAGGAAGCCACCGACGGGCAGATCCTGGAGGAAGGCATCACCGAGGCCGGCTCGATGGCGTCGTTCATGGCCGCAGGCACGGCCTACGCTACCCGCGGCGTGCCGATGATCCCGGTGTACATCTACTACTCGATGTTCGGCTTCCAGCGCATCGGCGACCAGATCTGGGCTGCCGGCGACATGCGCTGCAGGGGTTTCATGCTCGGAGGAACCGCCGGACGCACGACCCTCAACGGCGAAGGCCTGCAGCACCAGGACGGCCACAGCCACCTGCTGGCGTCGGCGTACCCGACCGTTCGGGCCTATGACCCGTGCTTCGCCTACGAGATCGCCACGATCTTTCTGCACGGGATGAAGCAGATGTATCAGGAGCAGGAAGACGTCATCTACTACCTGACCCTTCAGAACGAGAACTACGAACATCCGCCCGCACCCGAGGGCGTAGCCGACGGAATCATCAAGGGCATCTACCGGTACAGGAGCGTCGACGCGGGCAGCGACAGCCTGAGGGTACAACTTCTGGGCAGCGGCGCGATTCTTCGCGAGGTGCTTCGCGCGCAGGACATCCTTGCCGAGAAGTTCAACATCTCCAGCGACGTCTGGAGCGTGACCAGCTACGGCCAGCTCCGCCGCGATGCCCTCGCCGCCGAGCGATGGAACCGTCTGCACCCCACCGAGGAACCACGCGTTCCGTACGTCACGGAGGTGCTCAAAGACCAGCAAGGCCCGGTCGTGGCTTCGTCGGATTACATGAAGGCCGTATCCGAACAAATCACCCGCTGGGTGCCCGGGGGCGTGCACGCGCTGGGTACCGACGGGTTCGGCCGCAGCGATACCCGACCCGTGCTCCGAAGACATTTCGAGATCGACGCCGAGAGCATTGTGATAGAGTCACTCTACCAGCTCTCGAACGAAGGGAAGCTGGACGGCGACGACGTGGGCAAGGCGATCGAGCAGCTGGATATCGATCCGGACAAGGCAGACCCGCAGACGGCGTAGCAGGAGAACAGAACCCAGCAGTCCCAACCGAAGGACCCGCACATGCCTCAAGACATCAAGCTCCCCGATCTGGGCGAAGGAATCGAATCGGCCGACGTGGTCAGCGTGCTCGTCAACCAGGGCGACACGATCGAGAAGGAACAGTCCATTCTGGAGATCGAGACCGACAAGGCCACCGTCGAAGTGCCCTCCCCCGCCGAAGGAACCGTGGCGGAGATCAAGGTCCAGAGCGGCCAGTCCGTCTCCGTCGGCGACGTCCTGATGACGCTGGAGGAAGGCGGAAGCGAAGAACAAGCCAGCGACTCCGATCAGCAGCAGACGAAGGAAAAGCCGGAGAAGAAGGAACCGGAGGAAGACAAGAAGAAGCAGGAGTCTCAACAGCAAAAGGAGTCCGAGCAGGAGCAGGAGGACTCGGAGAAGGAAGAGGCCAGGGAGGCCGAGGCCAAGGAAGCTGAAGACGAAGCGTCCGCGGAGTCCCAGGCCGAAACGGAGCAACGCTCCGAAAGCGAAGGCAAGGCTGAGACATCCGAGCCGGGGACCGTGACGGCCGAGGCTGATCGCTCCGCAGCAGGCCGGCCTGACAAGCTGATTCCGGCAGGCCCGGCCGTTCGGCGAATGGCAAGGGAAATGGGCGTGGATCTCCAGAAGGTTCAGGGAAGCGGGCCCGGCGGCCGGATCGATCGGGAAGACCTGCTCAGCGCGGTGCGCCAGTTGACCCAGACTCCGGGCGGGCAGACTCTCCCGGCCGGCGAGAAGGCCCCGGGCGAGCCCGATGCCGGCAAGTGGGGGCCGATCCGCAGAGAGAAGCTCTCCAAGGTCCGACGGACCATCGCGGAGAAGATGCACGAATCCGCCTCGACGATCCCCCACGTCGCCCATTTCGACGAGGTCGACGTCACCGAACTCGACGCCTTCCGGAAGAACCACAAGGAGGAACTGGCGAAACAGGACGTCCGGCTGACAATGATGCCTTTCGTGATCCGCGCGATCGCCACGGCCCTGCGGAATCAGCCGGTGCTCAACGCGTCGATCGATCTTGAAAGCGGCGAAATTGTCTATCACGACTACATCAGCATCGGCATTGCGGTCGACACCGAGCGCGGGCTGGTGGTCCCGGTCCTGCGCAACGCCGATCGACTGAGCATCGCCCAGATCGCTTCGGGCGTTTCCGAACTCGCCGAGAAGGCGCGCAACAACGACTACGAGATCGACGACCTTCGAGGCGGAACGTTCACGATCTCCAACGTCGGCGCGATCGGCGGGTGGTTCTCCACCCCGATCATCAACAAGCCCGAATCGGCGATCATGCTCCTGGGACGCAGCAAGCGCAAGCCCGTGGTGCTCGATGACGGTCAGATCGAGCCCCGGCTGATCATGCCCCTGAGCCTCAGCTACGATCACCGCCTGATCGACGGGGCGAACGCAGCGAGGTTCATGAACGAAGTCGCTGCCCAGTTGAGCTGTCCCGGGCTCCTGCTGCTGACGGCCTGAGGCGCGGCGCGTCAGAGGTCCTTGCGGTAGAGGATCAGCGTGAACTCGATCGGTCCGTTGCGGTACTCGCGCGTGCCTGTGCGCCCGTAGCCGAACGATTCGTAGAGTTTCTGAGCCCCGATCTGCCCGGTCGTGGTGTCCAGCACCAGGCTGCGGCAGCCCAGTTCCTTCGCACGCCCTTCCAGGGCAGCCAGGATCGCCCGTCCGAGTCCTTTGCGCTGATGGTCGGGGTCGACACGCATCCGCTTGACCTCGGCCTGATCATCGCTGACCCTGCACAGCGCGCCCATACCCACGATCTGTCCGTCGATCTCAGCGACCAGGAACTCGCCGTCGCGCAGATACACCTCTTCGATGTGGTGCAGGTCGTCGTCCCACGGGCCATTGCCGCCGTGGGCGCCGACCTCATGGAGCGCCCGATTGTGGAGGTGCCACACCGCCGGGGCATCGTCCGGCTGATAGCGCCTGATTCGCGGATCTCTCATGGCTGCATGGTAGCGAGGTGGGACGGAAATGAAAACGCCCCACGGGATCGCGGGGCGAATCGGCCGGCGGCCAAGGGTGACTGAGGGGATTCGAACCCCCGACCCCCTGGACCACAACCAGGTGCTCTAACCAACTGAGCTACAGTCACCGTGGGGAACCAGCTAAGTTTACTGATCGGTCCTGTAATGTCAATGGTCAAAAGCAGCCACGGACAGCGCAAAAGCACGGACGCTGCGGTGAGCGTCCGTGGGGGGGAACCGGTAATCCAATGCCCGGTAGTTTGTCTCGCCCACTGCGGGGGGCTGATTCGTTACGCGGATGCGGCGATGCGGAGCTGGCGCGTCTTGGCCGAAGCGTTCTTCATGGCCGTGGCGATGGCTTCCTGCAACTCGCTGGC
>CAZXSK010000030.1:0-28164 GCA_964642855.1 uncultured Planctomycetaceae bacterium
ACCTTGGTCTTCGCTCGGTCGGTTTTGAGGCCGTTGCGAATGGCCCGCTCGACCTGCCGCCTGGACTTGTCGTGCCGCATGTCGATGAAATCGATCACGATCACCCCGCCCAGGTCCCGCAGCCGGAGTTGGCGGAGAATCTCGTCGGCGGCCTCCTGGTTCAGCTTCAACGCCGTGGTCTCGGCGTCGGAATGTTGACGGAATCGCCCGCTGTTGACGTCGATCGCCACAAGGGCTTCGGTCTGATCAATCACCAGCGACCCCCCGCTGTTCAGTTCGACACGCCGCGAGTAGATCCGCTCGATCTCCTCCTCCAGCCCGTAGTCGTAGAACAGTCCCTCCTGGCCGGTGTAGAGCTCGATCTTGTGCTTGGTACGGGGCACGGAGATCCGAAGGAACTCACGTACCTTCTCGGCCACGTCGAGGCGATCGCAGATGATCCGGTCGATGTCCTTGTTGTATACGTCGCGGATGGTGCGGATGACCAGGTCCGACTCCCTGTAAATTTCCGCCGGGGCCTTGGCTTTCTTGATGCGCTTCTCGACCTGTTTCCACAGGCGCAGCAGGTAGTTCAGGTCTCGCTGCAGCTCGCGCTTGGACTTGTCCACCCCCGCCGTCCGCACGATGAACCCGACGTCACCAGGCAACTTGAGATCGTCCAGGGCCCTGCGAGCCTTGGTGCGGGCATCTTCGTCCTCGATCTTCCGCGAGACGCCCAGCTTGCTCATGCCGGGCATCATCACGATCAGCCTTCCCGGAATCGACAGGTACGTCGTAAGCGTCGGGCCTTTGGTTCCGATCCCCTCCTTGGTCATCTGCACGACGACTTCCTGACCCCGGCGGAGGCATTCCTGGATCGGCGGACGGCTGCGTCGGGGCGTCTTCCGACCGACCGGCTCGGACGTGTCCACGTTACCCTTGAAATATTTCGGATGAACGTCGGTGATGTGCAGGAAACCGTTCTTCTGGCCGCCGAAGTCGATGAAGGCAGCCTGGATGGACGGTTCGACGTTCGTGACCCGTCCCTTGTAAATGTTCCCTACCTGGGACGCATTGGAGGCGCGCTCGATGTAGAGCTCCTCCAGACGTCCTCCCTTGAGGATGGCGATACGGCATTCCTGCCCCGCCTCCGTGTTGATCAACATTTCTTTACTCATCGTGACCTTTCCAGTCGGCAGGATTGCTGCCGACACAGCCACAGCGACCGGTCAGGAACTGTACTCGACGTTGACACGTCGAAGCCGGGCGAGATCCACCCGCCCGTCCAGGCCGACCAGTTCCAGCACTTCGCCGGGTTTGGCCCAACGCTGCTGGAGTGGAACCAAGACCATCACCAGTGCATCGCCCTCGACCTCCATCCGCTCGACGAGCGGCCTGAGGTCCAACGTGCGACGCTTGATCGAGGTGCGTTTCCTTCCCCGGCGACCATGCGAAACCCGCTCGACCGGCCAGGTACACAAGCCGTTCAGTTCGCTGACCCGCCGAGAGACGCATGGCTTCTGCGATTCGGTCAGGGGCAACTCATAGCGGATTCGCTCGGGCGCGGGGGTCCGTTTGCCTTCGACACGACGCGGGAAACTCAGCGTCAGTCCCTCCGGCGCACTTCGCCGGAGATCCTCGATCCACTCTCCCTCGCCCAACCCGCCGGCCTGGTCCTCCAGCGTTACCACCAGCAGGTCGTCGCGCGATGCGACGCCGACCGGTCGGGGACACGGCAGAGACAGAACAGGCCGGGGGTTGAACCCCTGGGAGTAACGGATCGGGAGCTTCGCCCGACGAACGGTCCGTTCGACCGCCCGCATCACGTCGTGATGGGAAGCAAACCGGAGATCACCCTCGATGGCCATGGAGATGGCCCAACGCTGTGGCACTTCGTTGGCTTTTCCTTTCCAACTTCTGGGGTTCGTATGCCCGAAAGACCGGGACCTTTCCCGTTCTGTCGAGCGCGTTTCTTTCAGCCTGGCGGGCCTTCGGACCCACCGGCGTCGCTTCGTATCGCCCCGCCGCCTGCGGTCAGTCCGTCAGGGCTTCGGGGAGGATGCGACGGATCTCGGAGCGGAGGAAGTTGATCACTTCCTTGTCGGAATCGAAACTCATGACCCGACGGGCTACCTGCGCCGCCTCTTCCATCGTCACGGAGCGAATCAGTTTCTTCACTTCGGGGATCGCCGGCGGGGTCGCGGAGAACGTCCGCAATCCCAAGCCCAGCAGCAACACCGTGTACATCGGGTCGCCTGCCATCTCCCCGCACATGCTCACCGGAACCTGGTTCTGCTCGCCGGCGCGGATGATCTGTCGGATCAGGCGCAGCACGGCCGGGTGGGCCGCGGTAAACAACGAGGCGACTTTCTCGTTGCCTCGGTCCACCGCCAGGGTGTATTGGATCAGATCGTTCGTGCCAATGGAGAAGAAATCCACCTCGCGAACGAACGCATCACATTGCAGAGCCGCCGAGGGAGTCTCCACCATCATCCCGATGGGCATGTCCCTGCAGTGCTCAATACCTTCTTCTTCCAGATCTTCGCTGACATCCCGGACAATCGTCTTGGCCTGCCGGAGTTCCAGCAGGTTCGTAATCAGCGGAAACAGAAGCGACACGTCGCTGTCCAGCGACGCCCGGAGGATCGCACGGATCTGTGTCTTGAACATATCCAGATTCTGCAGGCAGAAGCGGATCGACCGGCAGCCCAGGAAGGGGTTGCGCTCCGGAACGCGCGCCCGCGACTGGGTATGCTTGTCCGCCCCGAGGTCCACCGTGCGGATCACGACCGGCCTGCCTTCGCACTCGTCGAGTACCTGTCGGTAGGCGTGATAGTGGTCTTCCTCGGTGGGCTCGACCTCCGCACCGAGATACAGAAATTCGGTGCGGTACAGGCCCACTCCCTGCCCGCCTTTGTCCAGCACCGTCGAAACCTCTGACGGGAACTCGATGTTCCCCAGCAGCCTGACCTCGTGGCCATCCTTGGTCACCGCCGGCAAGTCGCGAAGAGTATCCAGGCTGTGGACGAACTCCACCTGCTGGCGGGCGAAGTTGCGGTATTCCTCCAGCGTATCTTCGTCGGGGTTGACGACCACGACACCGCGGTTGCCGTCAATGACGACCACGTCGCCGCCCGATGCCTCGGCCGTGACGTCGTTGAGACCCACGATCGCGGGAATCCCAAGCGCCCGGGCGACGATGGCGGTATGGGACGTCTGGCCGCCTGCGTCGATCGCCAGGCCCAGAATGTGTTCGCGATCCAT
The DNA here is from genome assembly GCA_964642855.1 of uncultured Planctomycetaceae bacterium. GTDB lineage: Bacteria > Planctomycetota > Phycisphaerae > SM23-33 > SM23-33 > CAZXSK01. The sequence goes on from CAZXSK010000030.1 coordinate 3,244, forward strand.
CCCGGCTGTCTGGGAAGGGGTCAGGTCGTGGGCGAGGACAACGATATCGCGGCTGAGATGCGCCAGCGATTGGCGCTGCTGGCCGGTGAGGTTCCGCAGCAGGCGCTTCTCGATGTCATAGACGTCCTTGACCCGGTCGGCGAAGTGCTGGGGCATCGCGAGGAATTCTTTCGCGTAGCCCCGCAGAACGGTCGCCACGGCGTACTCCGCTGCGACGTGTCCGTTGAGGATGGTGTCTGCGAACTTCTTGTCGAGCACCTTGTCCTGCAGGAGCCCGAGATGGAAATCGAAGATGGAGGCGGTTTCCCGCCCGATGCGCTCGACGGCGCGTTTCTGGAGATCGAGGATCTCGCGTTTGGAGACGGTCACCGCCCGGCGCAGACGGGAGAGTTCGGCCTGGGCGTGGTCCACAGGCACGTGGCGCTGAGGAATGTCGAATTCTTCTGCATCGACGACGATCGCGGGAGCGATAGCCACCCCCGGAGACACGCCGATGCCCTTTTTGATTTTCATGCCCGTCTTCCGTGAATCGCACGTCGGCGATGCCGGGGGCTTCCCTGCCTGGCGGTCGCGACTCAGTCTTCGCCGAACCCGTTGTCGACGAGCTGGACCAGCGCGTCGATGGCTTCCTGGGCGTCCGAGCCGTCACCGGTGAGGCTCAACGTCGTGCCCTTGGTAGCCGCGAGGCGCATCACCGACATGATGCTCTTGGCGTCGACGGTCAGGGAGCCGTTGGACACCTCGATCTTGCTGTTGTACTGGTTCGCCGTCTCGACGAACTGCATCGCCGGCCTGGCGTGCAGTCCGTATTTGTTGACGATGGTTGCTTCTTGCTGAACCGTTGCCAATGGTACATTCCAAGCGGGCGAGGGACTAGCCCAGCTCGTCCGCCTCCTTGATGAGATCGACGATCGCTTCCTGGGTCTCACTCTGACGCAGGAACTTGCGGAAGATGTCTCTCTGGACGTGCTTGAAGATGGTTTCCATCGCCTGGAGGTGCTCGTCGGGGCTGTCGGGGCTCGACAGCAGCAGAATCACCGAATGCACGCTCTTGCCGTCCAGGGCAGAGAAGTCCAGCCCCTCGCTGGACCGCCCGATGGTTCCGATGGGCTTTTTGGCGCCCTTGAGCTTGGCGTGCGGGAGGGCGACTCCCTTGCCGATGCCCGTGGTCGCCTGTTTCTCCCGCGTAAGAACCGCCTCGGAAACCTCGCTGACGCTGCTTTTGGGAATCGCCCCGGCAGCTGCGAGTGCTTCCACCAGCTCCGCAATGGCCTCGTCGCGCGTCGTCGCTTTGAGCTCCGGCACGATCGCGTCGGAGACCATGATGTCCGAAAGTTTCATCTGTAGCTCCTGCTGTCCTGTACCTCTACCTCTGTCATCGGCATCTGCAAGACGCAGCAGTGTACCCTTTTTGCAGCGAGGATGCCACAACCCTCTGAAGCGGATTCCACCGGCAAGAGAGAACCCTACGCCGGCCCCCCACCGGGAATCTCGGAATGGGGCTTGGTCTGGCGGTCGCGGACCCGATCCTTGAACCGTCGCAGTTGTGTAGAGATCTTGTCGAGGCATGCATCGACAGCTGCGTACATGTCATCCTCACGATCGGAGGCGACGAATGTATGCTTACGGGCGGCGTGAACGATGATTTCAACGGTCGGTTTGTCGGCTTCGATGTCCAGTACGACTTCGATCGACTGGACGTTGTCGTAGAACCGGGGCAGCTTCGAGAACTTCGACTCGACATATTCCTTGATCGAATCCGACGTTTCCATGTGCCTTGTCTTGACCGTAATGTTCACGTTGGCTTCTCCTGTTCTTTCTCGGGCGGTGTGTTGGAGAGCGTGCCGCGATTGTTCGCCACGACAGCTGCCCGGGGATCTTGCCCTAAAGGCAAGATTACACCGCCACTTATGGTAAACTTCAGTGCTTCGTCAATCGTCAACGGCAGATCGATGACTTCACTGCGACTCACTGTAATAGTATAGCCAGTGACGGGAGTTGGACTCGTGGGAATGAACACCGTCACGCATTCCTCACCGACCGCCTCCTGTATCGTACGCATGCCCCCCGACGTAGCCAATCCCAACGCCCATACGCCTCGCCGGGGATATTCCACAGCGACCACGTTGGAGAACTCTATCTTCCTTTCGGAAAACAGGAAGTCCGTCACCTGCTTGATGTGAGGATAAATCTGCTTGATCACCGGAAGACGGTGGAAGGTCATCTCCAGCAGCCGCCACAGCGTTCGACCCACGTACGACGCCACAAACCGCCCGAAGATGTACACCGCAATGATCGCAAAAACGAAACCGACCCACCCGAGGTGCCACGCCTCCCACCAGTCGTCCACCCGGTCAAAGTGCACCTGGAACCGCTGACGGAAGGGACCGGCTGCATCGTCGAAAACGGCCTGGCCGGCCGCTACGAGCGCCATCACGCCGATGTTGATGTACTGCCCCGCGTATTCCTGAACCTTCGCGAATACCCACACGATGATCGCGATGGTCACGACCGTCGGCAGCACCGCAGCCAACCCGCGGAAAAAGAACCGTTTGAAATCTCTGGCAAACGTGTCGCTCAAAGCGTAACTCCCGCTGCCGGCGGAGCCCGAAGCCACCAGACCGGCACACGACGAGTCTAGGTTGTCATCCCCCCAGCGTCAAGCGTGCCTGGGCTCCGGGACCTCCGGCCCATCTCCCGGCTTGACAGCCCGACCGCGGCGCCGTACCTATAGGTCTTGTCGCCCCACTCGGGCAGTTGGTTTCGAATGGTCTCGCTGCGAGATCGAGCATCCGGCCCGATCGCACCGGAGACGGCTCTGGAATGGGCTGCACGGGGGCATCTGTCTTTCTTCGCTCGTTCCGCCGAGAACGGGCCAGGCCCGCTGCGAGGTAGCCATGAAGATTTTCGTCGTGAACTGCGGCAGCAGTTCGATCAAGTACCAACTGTTCTCCATGACCAAGGAAATCGTGCTCGCCAAGGGCGTCATGGAGCGCGTTGGATCCGACAATGCAGAACTCCATCATTCGGTCAATGGCACCCGCCACGATCGCCAGGTGCAGGCCCCGGATCACGGCGCCGGCCTGAAGATCATCCTCGAAACCCTCGCCGATCCCGATATCGGCGTGATTTCCTCGGTCTCCGATATCGAAGGCGTCGGGCACCGCGTGGTCCACGGCGGCGAGGAAGCGACCGACTCTGCCGCGATCGATGACCGACTGCTGAAGATCATCGAACGCAACATCGAGCTGGCGCCGCTGCACAACCCGCCGAACCTCTCGGGCATCAAGGGGGCGATGGCTGCCATGCCCGACGTGCCCCACATTGCGGTCTTCGACACGGCGTTCCTGTCCACGCTGCCCGCGCGGGCGTATCGGTACGCGGTGCCCGAAGACTGGTACATGAACCACCACGTTCGCAAGTACGGCTTCCACGGCACCAGCCACAAGTACGTAACCCTGCGGACCGCGACGCTGCTGGGCAAGAGCGTGGGGCGAGTGAATCTCATCACGTGTCACTTGGGCAACGGCTGCTCGATGACTGCCGTGGAAGACGGCCAGGCCGTCGACCACTCGATGGGCATGACCCCCCTGGAGGGGCTGATGATGGGCACCCGCACGGGCGACATCGACCCGGCAATCGTGCCCTATATGCTCGCCCGGGGCATGGACCGCGAAGAGATCGACCTGGCGATGAACAAGAAGTCGGGCCTGTTGGGCGTCAGCGGGCTGAGCAACGATATGCGTGACCTCCTGGAAGCCGCCGATGGGGGCAACGACAAGGCCGCCCTGGCCATTGATATGTTCGCCTACCGGGTGGCGAAGTACATCGGCTCCTACTACACCGCGCTGCCGAGGGTCGACGCGGTCGTTCTGACCGGCGGCATCGGCGAAAACTCCGTGCCCGTCCGGGCACGAATCGCCGAACAACTCCGCACGCTCGGGGCCGTGCTCGACAACCGCCGCAACGACGAGACCGTCAAGGGCCAGTGCGGTCCGATCACGATCAATGGCTCGGATCTTCCGATCTGGGTCGTACCTACCGACGAAGAACTGATGATCGCCCGGGATGCCCGGCGGATTATCTCCGGCGGATAGAATCGGACCCGCGAAGAGAAGAATCTGCCGATCCGGCGAACATTGCCCGGCGGTTTTCGTCCTGAATTTCGGCGCAGAACCCCGCGAGGTGCGATACACTCCGAAGAAAGGGACGTCGGCGGGGTTCTGACTACTGCGCCGGCTGTACCCGGAAGCATTTGCCTTTTCCCGCTGGGTTCGCTTTAATGGAAGGTGGATTAAACTGCCACCTCCCCGCGCAGGAAGGAGAATTATCATGCGCACGGATGTAAAAATCGGCATCGCAATCGGGCTGTTGGTGATGATCGTAGCTGCGATCTACTTCATCGTGTTCAGCCCGGGTGGGCAGGACCCAGCCGACCCCAACGACCGCCAGGCCTCGATGGGCCAGAAGGAACAGGACCCAGCCAGTAAGGATCCGCTGGCCCGCCGGCGCGAACCGTGGGACGACCCCATCGATCGCAGAACTCCCCCGGTGAAGCCCGAGAAGAAGGATACCACGCCCGAGAAGAAGAAAGACAACGGCGTGCTCAAGATCAACCTCGAGCCGGAGAAGAAGGACGACCCCGAGAAGAAGGCCGAGAAGAAAGATCCTCTCAAGCGGTTCGATCTCGACAACATGGTCAAGGGCGTTACCGGAGACAAGGACGACACGTCAAGCAAAGACTCCACCAAGACCAGGACCGTCAAGGTCGATACCGACGACGACATCCGCAAGCGCGAAACAGGCCGACTTCTGACCGATCCGCGCAGCCGCCCCGAGACCGTCACGCGAACCACCACAACGACCGACGAAGACGATACGACCGAAGCCGGCTGGACCAAGCCCCGCAAGTACATCGTCAAGGAAAGCGACGACGACGGCTTCTCCGGCATCGCCAAGCGGGAATACGGCTCAGCCAAGCACTGGAGACTCATCCGGGACGCGAACCCCAGCGTTTCGTCGGTGAGCATGCGGGTGGGGCAGGAACTGATCCTTCCGCCGCCACCGAAGACGACAACGACCTCAAGGAGCGGCTCGGGAACGTCCAGGCTCGACAAGCTCGCCGAAGGCGGGAAGGTCGTCTCCGACTTTGACGGCAAGAAGTACTACGTCATCAAGAAGGGCGACAACGGCTTTTCCACTGCAGCCAAGGAAGCCTACGGCGAGGCGAAGTGGAAGTACGTCCTGGCGATCCAGAAGGCCAATCCCGAGCTCGACTCGACGTCGCTGAGAGAAGGCGACCGGGTCCTGATCCCGGATATCTCGGGCATCAAGACGAGCTCATCGGGCACGTCGGGCACCAGCAAGGCGTCCGAAGAGAACCATGGCAAGATCATCACGGGCGCCGACGGAAACAAGTACTACGTCGTGCAGAAGGGCGATAACGGCTTCTCGACGGTCGCCGAAGTCGCCTACGGGGAGGGCAAGTGGTCCTATGTCCGCGCCATCGCAGCGGCAAACCCCGATCTCGACAGCCGATCGCTCATGGCGGGCATGAAGGTCAAGGTTCCCACCAAGCCGGCCGAGGGCGCCGACCTGCCCCGACTGGTGACGACCTCCAGCGGCGGTGGCTCGACGGATTCCAGCTCCGGCGGAGGCGATTCGGACCGGCCCGACCGGCCGGACTTCTCCGACCGCCTGGACGACTATTGACCTTCGCTGAGGCCCACGCGAACCTCAGGCCCGTTGCCAACCCGGCAGCGGGCCTTTCTCATGGTAATCCGGGGCGAAAGAAACCCGCTCCCAAGGCGATGAACACTGGCTTTCCCGGGGGATTTTGGGTATATTGTTTCGCTTGTAGTCCAATCCAATGCTGAGGACCAAGCCATGCTCAGACGGACGTACTCTCTGGCAGCCGCGCTGGTAGTGGGAACGCTTCTCATCGCCGGCTGCGACGGGCAGGACGACACCCCGAAAACCCGAACCGGGCTGGACGTGCCCGAACCCCTCAAGGTCGGCGCGGTCGTCAAGGACTATGCGCGCCCGATCGGCACGGGCTTCCTGCCGGTCGAAGGCTATGGGCTGGTGATCGGACTGGGAACCAAGGGCTCGCGGGAGGTGCCCGGTGCCCTGAAGGACCGCCTGACGAAATATCTCAGCCGCAACGACATTGGCTCCTGGCGTGCCGAGACGCAGGATGTTTCGCCCATGCGGGTGCTGAAGGACCTCGACACCGCGATCGTGATCGTACGCGGACAGGTCCCCCCCGGGGCGCCCAAGGGAACCCGTTTCGATATCCACGTCGAAGCCATGCCCCGCACGAACACCACCAGCCTGGATGGCGGAATCCTCATGCCCCTGGACCTGCACCTGGCCAGCGGCAACTGGAACGTCGCACGGCTCGATACCAAGGTGTGGGCCAAGGCCAGCGGGCCCATGTTCGTCAACCCGTTCCTGGACCCCAACAACCCGCAGGAAAAGCCACTCCTGAGGCGCGGCAAGGTGATCGGCGGCGCGGTGACCACCGATTCGCGCTACATCCGCCTGCAACTGCTCAAACAGGACTACTCCAAGGCGTACCTGATCCAGAATCGCATCAATGCACGTTTCCCCCGCCGGGACAAAGTCGCCATCGCCCGCACGGGAACCCTGGTGGATCTGAAGGTGCCCCCCCGATACCGCGATGATTACGCCCGGTTCGTGGAGCTCGTGCTGCATCTGCCCCTGGAATACGACATCGAAGCCCAGATCCTGCGCAGCACCGAGGCCATCCAGCAGCCCGGCGCCGATCGCGAGGAGATCTCCACCATCTGGGAGGCCATCGGCAAGCAGATCGTTCCCCACGTCCAGAAGCTCTACCACCACCGCAGCCCGATCGTGGCCTATTACGCCGCCCGCACGGGCCTGCGCCTGGGCGACCGCACGGCAGCTCCGGTACTGGTCCGCTTTGCCAGGACAGCCGATTCACCGGTGCAGATCCAGTCCATCGACGAACTGGGATACCACAGCAAGGTCTACACGGCCCTGGAAGCCCTGGAAGGCCTGCTGGATGACGAGAACCAGCAGGTACGCCTGGCCGCCTACGAAGCGTTGATCCGGCGAGGCGACAGCACCTTGGTCCGCCGACAGCGGATTTCGGGGGGATTCACTCTGGATACCGTCCGATCGCACGGCGACTACGTGATCTACGCCACCCAGACGCGGTCGCCGCGTATCGTGATCTTCGGGGAAGAGCTCTCGATCAAGCAGAACGTGTTCTATCGCTCGCCCGACAAGATGATCATGCTCAACTGCTCGCCGCGCGAAGACAAGGTTACCCTTCGCAGGAAGATCCCGAGAACCGGCGGCACGAGCGATCCGTTCGAGGTCGAGCGGGACGTCTGCGAAGTCGTCAAGACGCTCGGAACGCTCACGTCACCCGACGAATACGGGGAGGTCCATGGCCTGGGGCTGTCCTACGGGCAGATCCTCACCGCGGTGGGCCAGTTGTGCAGGCGGGGAGACATCCCCGCGAAGTTCATCCTTCAGAGGCCGGAAGGAGTCCGGCAGCAGTACCAGGGCCTGCCCACGCTGGGCAGACCCGATATGCCGGGGTATTGACCCCGGGCATATACTACGGATAGTATATGGACGCTCTGAAAAGGAACACTGCGCGCCATGAAACTCAAGAAACTGATCCTGTCGGGGTTCAAGAGCTTCGCCGACCGTACTGAGTTCGAATTCGATGACGGTATCAGCGGGGTAGTCGGGCCCAACGGCTGCGGCAAGAGCAATGTCGTCGACGCCGTCAAGTGGGTCCTCGGTGAGCAATCGGCCAAGAGCCTCCGCGGCTCGGAGATGATGGACGTCATCTTCAATGGCTCGTCCGCCCGCAGGGCCGCGGGGTCGGCCGAGGTGACCTTGGTCTTCGACAACATCCACGGTCAGTTGACCCCGCCCGAGAAGAACCTTCCCTCCAAGGACTACCAGGGCAACGTGGTGTCCGTGACGCGCAAGCTCTTCCGCTCCGGCCAGAGCGAGTACCTCATCAACAAGGTCCCCGCCAGGCTGAAGGACATCCGCGAGATGTTTCTGGACACCGGCATCGGCAACAACGCATACGGCGTGATCGAGCAGGGGCAGGTCGAAGGGTTCCTCCAGGCCTCCCACGACGAGCGCAGGCTGATCTTCGATGAAGCCGCCGGCATCAGCAAATACAAGGCCCGCAAGAAAGAGGCCATCCGCAAGATCGAGCGGGTCGAGCAGAACCTCCTGAGGCTGGAGGACATCCTCGCCGAAGTCGAAAAGCGCCTGCGGAGCATCAAGTACCAGGCCGGCAAGGCCCGCAACTATCAGACGTATTCCCAACGGCTCAACGAGCTGCGATCGCTGCACCTGCTCGCCCGGTACCACCAGATGCGCAAACAGCGGGCCGAGCTGGAGTCCCGGCTTGACCGCGAAACTGACAGCCTCTCGGCGATCAACGCCCGCATCCACCAGCTCGAGAGCACACGCAGCGGCACGGAGGTCGAGAGCGTCGACCTGGAGCGTGCCGCCCGCCAGCTGCAGGGAAAGGTCGCGGGCATCGGCGGGCAGATCACCTCCACCCAGCAGAAGGAAGAGATGCTCGCGGGCCGGGTCAAGGAACTCGGCGACCGGATCGTAGTGCTCTCCTCCCGGGCTGAAGAGCTTGAAGCGAAGATCGACAGCTACGAGGGCACGATTCTCGAGCGCCAGAAGGAATTCGAGCAGATCCGCAGGCAGGTGGAAACCGTCCGCGAAGAGTACGAGCGATTCCAGGCTGCCCACCGCGAGGAAGAGCTCGCCCTGGCCAAAACGTCGGCTGAGATCGAAGAGGACAAAGCCGCCACCATCGACCTGATGCGCCAGGTCGCCCAGAAGAACAACGAAGCCCAAGCCGCTGCCATTCGCAGAGAGAACCTGCAGGTCCAGAAGCAGCGCCTCGAGCATCGGGCCGGGGAGATCTCCCAGGCTCTGTCCGAAGCGACCTCCCAGCGCACCACCGCCGAGCAGCAGCTGGATGAGATCCAGCAGCGTCTTGACAAGTCGCGTCAGGAGCTTGCCGACGCCCAGGCCCGCGGCGAGGAGCTCTCGCGCGACGAGCAGGGCCTGCAGGCGTCGCTCGGCCAGGCCCGGGAACGCCGATCCGGCGTGCAAAGCCGGATCCAGGCGCTGCGGGAAATGCAGAACCGCATGGAAGGCGTCGCCAAGGGCGTGCGCAACGTGCTCCGGGCGGGAAAAGAAAACAAGGTAGACGGATTGCTCGGCGTGTTGGGCAGCTTCGCCGATTGCGACGTAGCCGACGCCAGGCTCGTCGAAGCCGCCCTCGCCGGCGGAGACCAGCAGATCGTGCTGGAATCCCTCTCCTCGCTCCAGCAGCAGCGGGACGCGATTCTCCAGAGCCTTGGCGACGGCGGATCCGTCGAGTTCCTCTGTCTCGATCGCGTCCCCGACGCGGAGGATCCTGGCCCTGCCGGCGACGAATCCATTCCGCATGATCGCCTGCTGGATCGTGTGCGGTATGAGCCCCGCTTCGCCGCGGCTTTCCGGCAGATCCTGGGCCGAACCTACGTGGTCGACTCGCTGGAAGAGGCTCGCCAAGCCTCAAACCGATTGTCCGGGGCGCGGTTCGTGACACGCCAGGGCGAGGTCCTCGAAGCCGACGGCCGGGTACGCTTGGGGGCAGGCAATCGGGGGGCAGGACTCATCGCCCGCCGGAGCGAACTGGCCGACCTCCAGAAGCAGGACGAATCGCTCAGTCGGCAGATCGAAACGCTCCAGCAGCAGTGTCAGCACACGCGCAGCCAGCGCACGGAGCTGGAGGAACTCCAGAAAAACCTTCGGAACAGTGTCTACCAGGCGAACACCGAACGGGTGGAGACCGAAAGCCATCTCCGCCGCCTGACCGACCGCATTGAACAGCTCGGGCGCGAGCAGCCCGTACTCTCGGCTGACCTGTCCGCCACCGACGAGGACATCGCCCGCAGCGAGCAGGTCGAAGCCTGCGCCCGCCGCCAGGCGGAGGAGCTGGAGCAGGACAACGCCCGCCGACAGGAAGAGATCCACGCTCGCAGCGAAGCCCTCGCCGAGAAGCGACGCCGACAGGAACAGCAGGCCGAGGAGATCACATCGCGCAAGGTCGCCCTTGCCCAGGCGGAGGAGAAACGCATCGGCCTGCGCGACGCGATCGAGAGTCTTCAGCGGCATCGCGACCAGATGAACGACGACCTGGCCGGGTCGCGCAGCGAGATCGAACTCAACCGCCAGCGACGCCAGGAATCCGAACAGGCCATCACCAACGCCCGCCGCGAGGTCGACGCGCTCTACCAGCAACAGGAGCAGCTTCAGGAAGAGCTCGATGAGGTCGAGGAGTCACGCAAGGGCCTCGCCGAGAAGCTCGACGAGATCCGCACCACGCTCGGCCAGAACCGCAAGGACCACGACGAGGCTACCCAGCGCGTCAACGACACGCGCCTGCACCTCGGCGAAGCCGACGTGCGGATCGAGAACCTCATCGCCCGCGCCGCCGACGAGATGAACATGGACCTCGGCGAGCTCTACGAAGAGTACGAACACGACGACGAGAGAGACTGGGACGCCGTCGCAGCGGAGATCAACGAACTGCGGGGCAAGATCCAGCGGCTGGGCAACGTCAACCTCGATGCCATCACCGAACAGGAGGAGCTCGAGCAGCGGCAGCAGTTCCTTACCCAGCAGATCGAGGACGTGCGCCATTCGCAGAATCAGCTCACCGAGCTGATCCGCAAGATCAACCGCGAAAGCCAGGAGCTGTTCGTCCAGACGTTCCGCGAAGTGCGGGAGAACTTCCAGCAGCTGTTCCGCAAGCTTTTCGGCGGTGGCAAGGCGGACATCCTGCTCAGTGATCCGGACGACGTTCTGGAATCCGGCATCGACATCGTTGCCCGGCCTCCGGGCAAGGAGTTGCGGAACCTGTCGCTGCTGTCCGGCGGCGAGAAGACCCTCACGGCGCTGTCGCTGCTGTTCTCGATTTTCAAGAGCCGGCCCAGCCCGTTCTGCCTGCTCGACGAGGTCGACGCCGCCCTGGACGAAGCCAACACCGAACGGTTCGCCCGCCTGGTGCAGGAGTTCTCCGACACCAGCCAGTTCATCGTGATCACGCACGCCAAGCGGACCATGAGCATGTGCGACGTGTTGTATGGCGTGACGATGGAAGACGCCGGCGTCTCCAAGCGCATCAGCGTTCGCTTTGAGGATGCCTCGGCCCGGTTCGCCGAACCCGCCGAAGCGGTGACTGCCTGATCATCTCCGCCCGGACGAATCGGCCTGTTGCCCCGCGCGAGAATCAGCCGATAGGGACACAGAGAGACAGGGATCGTCTGCGCATGCAGATGGAACACGACCCGGCCGGACCCGCTGTGCTTGCACGGGCACGACCCGGCGCGGATAATACCGGCAGACCTGTGCATGCAAAAGGCAAGGAGCGTGCCTGATGAAACGGAAATGGAACCTTCTCCCGGCTGCGGCGGTGCTGGCAGCCGGTGTGCTTCTGACCGGATGCGACACCAAGCCCCAGCCGCCGCGAACCGGGTGGGGCAACAAGATCGAATTCGTCGAGATCAATCCCTCCAATGCGGCGATTCTTGACGCCGCCTCGCGGATGGAAGCCGCCCGGCAGGACTACGACTTCCGGCTGTCGGTTTTGCAGGCGTACTACGAGAAGATCGGCAACCTTGACAAGCTCCGCTGGTCCACGCGCGAGTTGGAGAACCTCCGCGATGCGCAGACCTTCAAGTGGAAAGGCCTGCCCCCCATCGAGCCGCCTCGGGGCGAAGACGTCCAGGAGAGTGATGAACGGCTGCTCGTTGAGTTGACCGTCAGCGCACGCTCGGAATGGAAAGACGCCGTGGTCGCCACACGAGAGGCCTACGAGCAGCAGGGCAAGCCGCTGCACGCCGAGCTGATCCAGAGCGTCATCGAGCGCTACGACCCGGTCTACGTCTACATGTACTACCTCGACGCGGAAATCCCGGGCCCGGACCTGAAGCCCACCCGCGTGGCGCCCGAAGCCGACCAGCTGTACGAGCGGGCGATGGACCTTCACGAGGGAGGTAAGGGGCTGCTGCACCTGAAGCTCAATCCCGACTATGACAAACAGCGCCAAGCGCTGACGCTCTTTAAAGAGCTTGTCCGCAAGTACCCCGATTCCACGAAGATCGCACTGGCTGCCTACCGTATCGCCGAGATCTACAAGGACTACTTCCAGGAGAACGTCCGGGCCGTGCACTGGTACGAGCGAGCCTGGCAGTGGGATCCGGATATCGACCAGCCCGCGCGGTTCCAGGCCGCTACGGTCTACGACATCCGCATGCAGAACAAGGACAAGGCCGTCGAGTTGTATCGCGAGTCGATGGAGCACGACCCGTTCCGGGTGGGCAACTACGAATACGCCAAAAGCCGCATCACCGACATCACCGAAGAGCAGGACTGACAACGGCGGTTGAGTTCAGGTAAGCGGGCGGCCCGGTCGGGGTCGTCCGCTTCGCTGCGCCCGAAGCCCGGCGTGCTCAGCGGAATTGCCAACACTCCCGGGCCAATTCAGACGTTATACTTACCGAGAGGTAATCGAACGCGGGATCCGATGTGGACAGGTCCGCCCCTGATCCGGGGAGATGGGAGAACCGCAATGAAGACCAAGCCTGCAGTCCTGACGCTGATTGCTGTGATGGCAGCCAATCTGCTGGCCGCGGCCGTGCCGGCGATCGCGGAGTTCGAGAACCCCAAGGCCAAGCCCCCCAAGGCCAAACCGCACCGCCGCAGTGCAGCGGAGGGCATTCCCCCCTTGCCCCTGCCTGCCACGCCCATCCGCCGGACCGAGCGCAAGCGTCAGCCCGCCCCGCCTGCTTTGGTGGGGATGATCCAGTTCGCCGACACGCAGTTCCGCATCGTCAACGGCAAGCGGCAGCGTGTCGAGCTGTATCCCACCACCCAGGTGGACATCGAGCGGCTGATGAAGTACGCCAACCACCGCCTGAAGATCCGCTATCGGTACGTATCGACCACGCTGGAAAAGTTCTCCTGGGACCCCGCCGAGATGCCCCTGTTGTACCTCACCGGCTGGACCGACATGCCGCGATTCTCCCAAGGCATGCTCAAGAAGCTCAGGCGATACCTCTACGACGGCGGCACGCTGGTGCTGCACGCCCAGTGCGGTCGGCCCGAGTTCCAGAAGGCAGCCACGCGCGAGATCGCCCGCCTGTTCCCGGCCGACTCCAACGACGCCCGCGAGCTGGTGACGCTGGATACCGACTCGCCGATTTACCATTCGTTCTTCGACATGAATCGCCAGGTCCGCATCCGTAAGGGCACCGAGGAGATCAAGAAGATCGAGAAGCCCCTTCTCCAGGGGGTGTACCTCGGCTGCAGGCCGGCGATCATCTACTCGCCGATCGATCTGAACTGCAGCTGGGATATCGAGAAGAATCCCATCAAGGGCGGGCTGCTGTACCACCAGGACGACGGGCTGATGCTCGGGGTGAACATCGTGGCTGCGACGCTGGCGAACTTCCAGTATGCCCGGTCCTGGGGCAGCGAGAAGAAGTATCCCGAAGCGGACCGCAATACCCGCGATCAGCTCGTGATCGCCCAGCTCAAACACGACGGCGACTGGGACCCCACCCCCCATGCGATCCCGAACCTCGTGAAGTACATCCAGAAGAACACGACGCTGAACGTGAAATTCGAGCGCGAAGTCGTCAGCCTCGACACGGCCGACGTCTTCAAGCACCCCGTGCTGTACATGGTCGGCCAGCGGGACTTCACCTTCTCCGACGCGCAGCTCGCGCGGCTGCGGAAGTACCTCAACTCCGGGGGAGTGCTGATCGTCGACGCCGCGGCGGGACGGGTCGCGTTCAACAAGGCCTTCCGTCGGGAGATTGCCCGGGTTCTGCCCGAGCGAAAGCTGGAGGCCATCGATACGGATTCCGCCCTCTACAAGATGCCCAACAAGATCCGCACGGTGGAGTACACCCCGGCTGTCAAGGCCAACCAGCCGAAGCTCAACACGCCCTCGCTGGAGGGGATCGCGATTGATGGTCAGCTTGGAGTGATCTACTCTCCGCTGAGTCTTTCGACCGGATGGGAGCAGCTTGGGTATCCCTACGCCCGGGGCTACGCCGACGAGGATGCGATTCGTCTGGGCGTGAACCTCTTTGCCTACGCCCTGACGCACTGATCCGGCGGGGGGCGGCCAAACCCGGGGGGATTGGCTCAGAATACCGCCATTCGGCCTGCGCAAAAAAACAGCCGGTGAGGGAAAGGAGGACGGAAACCTCACCGGCTGGAGGGACCTGTTAGGCGGGCGGTCCCTCTCGCTCGCTCTACAGTATTATCGCACAAGACCCGCGATTTGTTCCATACAAAATCGGGGTTTTCCCGAGTTGCAACCGGATATCGCTTTCACTTCCAAACACCTGACTCCCAGCGAATGACGCAAAAGATTGAGCGAAAAAATGTTACAGAGATCACCTTGAGTTTCGGTTTATTCCCATTGTTATGATCTTTTTTCTGGGGTCTACAATTCCATGACCGGCCGGCTGGGAGTTCTGCACGCTGCCGCCACCCAGGACCGGTGTCCAAGTCCTCCAGAGCGCACCGTCCGGTCGCGACGAGAGCGCGGGAATCCCCGAAGAGACAACCCGGAGTGAGTAGCAGGAGTCCTCTCGGAATCGAGCGTCCGCGGAAAGTGTCCTGTCAACTGCGACGACCTGTCCTCCCCAGCCCCTGGGCGAATGGGAAAGCAGGCAGTTTGGCATTGTCCATGCAGCCCGACGATGACAGGGACCACTCCAGACAGCTCCATACGGAAGAACTTCTGCAGTTCGCTTTAGGGGCGAGCCGCCTCCGCTCCCCCTGTTGGGCGCGGAGGCGACTCATGGCTGGCAGGTTCGTCGGCCTCAGTCCGGTAAGGACAACTCAGGCGTGCGTGGCTCAGGAATGTCAGCCGGAGTGTCTGCCGAAGCGGGCTGGTTCTGGGCAGTGGGAAAGCCCGCTCCCACCGGCTTGGTGTCTTGCCGGGAAGCTGCCACCTTCTTCCCGACGGCGTCGAAGGCATCCTGGAGGATCCGAAGCCTCCGAGGGCCTGCCAAGGGCTCTGTCGTGTCCGTCAGCGGGCGGGGCTGGTCGACGCGAGTAGCAAGTCGGCGTCCGCAGCGACTGACCGGTTTCGGCTCCTGATCGCCTCTCGTGAAGCGTCCCCTGTCGCCTGTTGCGGCAAAGTGGCCTCGGGCAGTGCGCGCGAATTCCTTCAAGAACATTCTGGAGAACCCCGAATCTGGTACTCGCTCGTTGGTCGAGTCAGCCCCTGTTGCTGACGCTTGACCCCTGTCAGCGGTCGTATCGGAAATCACGGGGGGCATCTTCAACTCTCCCGACCGGACAGAAACGATTTTCTCACACTCCCGCCGGCCGGATCCGTCCCTCCCTGCCCCTACCACACTTCGCAATCCTGCCTTATACTGATCGGCCGCGTTCCCGCGAGAGCTTCTGGCGGGCGCCGTTTCCTTTCGGGGCCGAACCATGAGAACACCCGTTCCACCGGACATCCAGATCTCCCGGGCCCACCAGGCCCTGCCGATCCAGGATATCGCAAGCCGCGCGGGCATCCTGCCCGACGAGCTCGAGCCCTTCGGCCAGACCATGGCCAAGGTCAAGCTCGACGTCCTCGACCGCCTCTGGAACGCACCGAGCGGCAAGTACATCGATATCACCGGCATTACGCCGACCGCATTGGGCGAGGGCAAAACCACCACCGCCGTCGGGCTTACCCAGGGTCTCGGCGAAGTGGGCAAGAAGGCCATCGTCTGCCTCCGCCAGCCTTCGATGGGCCCCACGTTCGGCATCAAGGGCGGAGCGGCCGGCGGCGGCTACAGCCAGGTCGTGCCCATGGAGGATTTCAACCTCCACCTCACCGGCGACATCCACGCCGTGAGCGTTGCCAACAATCTGCTTGCCGCGGCCATCGACGCCCGCATCCTGCACGAAGACACGCTCAGCGACGACCAGCTGGCCGCCATGAAACTCAAGAGGCTGGATCTCGACCCCTACAGCGTGACCTGGCGGCGGGTGGTCGACGTCAACGACCGCGCGCTGCGGAACATCGCCGTAGGCCTGGGCGGTAAGGCGGACGGACGGCCTCGCGAAACCGGCTTCGACATCTCGGTGGCCTCGGAGATCATGGCGATTCTTGCGCTGACCGACAGCCTGCAGGACATGCGCCGGCGCCTCGGGCGGATCGTGGTGGGCATGAACAAATCGGGCGAGCCCGTCACGGCCGAGGATCTTGGCTGCGCGGGCGCCCTGGCGGTGCTGCTGAAAGACGCCATCAAGCCCAACCTCATGCAGACCCTCGAAGGTCAGCCGGTGTTCATCCACGCCGGACCCTTCGCGAACATTGCCCACGGCAACAGCTCGATCCTCGCAGACAAGATCGCCCTGAAGCTCGCCGACTACGTCGTCACCGAATCGGGCTTCGGCTCGGATATCGGCATGGAGAAATTCTTCGACATCAAGTGCCGCTACTCCGGGCTGGTGCCCGACTGCGTGGTCCTGGTGGCTACGATCCGGGCATTGAAGATGCACGGCGGCGGGCCGACGGTGGTTCCGGGCAGGCCCCTCGACGAAGCCTACCGGCGCGAGAACCTCGCGATGCTCGGCCAGGGGGTGGCGAACCTCGCGCGGCATGTCGAGATCGCCCGGACCTTCGGCGTGCCGGTGGTCGTGGCGATCAACCGGTACCCCACCGACTCCGACGCCGAGATCCGCCTGGTGATCCAGGCCGCCGAAGCAGCCGGTGCGGAGGCAGCCGTCGAGGCCAGCCACTGGGCAGACGGCGGGGCCGGGGCGGTCGATCTCGCCGAGGCGGTCATGGCTGCCTGCCAGCGTCCGGGCAGGTTCCGCCTGCTGTACGACGGATCGATGAGCATCCGCGAGAAGATCGCCACCATCGCGCGGAAGATCTACCAGGCCGGCGGGGTGATCTACGAGCGACAGGCCGATCGACAGATCGAGCGCTACGAGCAACTGGGGTGGGGACATCTGCCGGTCTGCATGGCCAAGACGCACCTGTCCCTCTCGCACGACGCGTCGCTCAAGGGCGTGCCCGAGGGCTTTACCGTGCCCGTCCGCGAGGTCCGCGCCAGCGTAGGGGCAGGCTTCCTGGTCCCCCTGCTGGGGACGGTTCGAACCATGCCCGGCCTGCCCTCCCGGCCGGCGTTCATGGACATCGATATCGACCAGGACGGCGAGGTGACCGGGCTGTTCTGAGCCCCCCACCTGCCTTTCCCTGTCCGGGACCCGCGCTGATTACCCCTCGTGTTGGAACCGCCGGCGGAACTCGGTGGGCGTGGTCCCCTCCTGCTGACCGAAGACCGTCGCGAGACGCTCCGGGCTGGAGAACCCGCACCGCCGGGCGATCTCGGACATGGGCAGCTGCGTTTCGATCAGCAACTGACGGACCGCCTGCAGGTGCACGCGACGAATCTCCTGCAGCGGGGTTCGCCCGATCTGCCTGTGGAATTTCCTCTCCAACGAGCTCCTGCTGACGCCGACGCGGTCGAGCACGTCGTCGACGGTCGTGGGCGTTTCCACGCTGTCGCGAATGAATTCCAGCGCGCGGGCGACGTCGCGGTCCTCGACGGCCAGGATGTCCGACGACGCCCTGCGTACCAGGCCCAGGGGCGGCACGCGGATGGGCTCTTGGGGCGAGTCCTGCCCGGCGATCAGCGACTCCAGCAGTTCCGCGGCGCGATACCCCACCTGCCGGGCGTTGGGGTCCACGCTGGAGAGCCTCGGGCGGGTGAGATCGCAGCCCATTTCGTCGTTGTCCACGCCGATGACGGCCACCTGTTCGGGCACCTGCAGGCCGGCGGCCTGGGCGGCCTTGATGACCTGCACGGCCCGCTGGTCGCACGCAGCCAGAAGCCCGAGCGGGAATTCCTGGCGCTTCAGCCACTGTCCCAGCGCTTTGCGTTCGCTGGGCGAGCCGTCCCACCATTCGCTGCCGGTGGGTTTGTAGTCGGGCAGGCGGACCTTCAGGCCGGCCTTTTCGACGGCCTCCCGGAACCCGGCCAGTCGCTGCTTGGCATAGTAGTGCCCATGGAACCCGGCGAAGGCGAACCGACGGAACCCGTCGTCGAGCAGCGCGCGGGCTGCGAGGCGTCCGATCTCGCGGTTGTCCGGCAGAACGCTGGGCAGCGGGCGCTGCTCGCAGATGGCTGAGACGTTCACCGCGGGCATCCGCCGTCGCCGGAGTTGGCGCATCCGCTGGGCATCGGCCAGCACGATCGCCCCGTCGCCTTTCCAGTGGTCCATCCCCATCACCGGCTGGAGGAACCCCGACCGCTCCCCGAAGAACTCCCAGTCCGGGCGGTTGCGCGCGTAGGCGGCCACGCCTCGGACGATCTCCCGGCCGTAGACGTTGGCGGAATTGATCAGCAAAGCGATGCGCATGGGCGGGCTCCTGCCGGACGATGGAGACCAATCTACCGCCATTTGCGGCAAATGCAAAGATCCCTTCTTGATATCGGCCTGTTCATCTCCCGACTTCGGGATACGATGGTATCTGTACTGAAGGATCCATTTCGAGGAGGAAACCCCATCATGAAACAGCTAGCCCTGCTCACAACGCTTCTGGCTGTGTTGGTACTGGCGGGCAGTGCCGCAGCAGCTCCGATTACATCGAACCTGGTCCACCTGTTCGACGCCGCAGCCGACGACGGCAGCGACGGACAGTGGAACGACGGCATCGTCGGCGGCGACGACCCCGCCTACGATCTCACCGGCGTCAGCCGGATCGCCGTTTCCGGAAGCGCCACCACGCTGACCTACGCCTACGGCAATGACGGCACGGGCAGCATTCGCACCGACCAGAAAAGCGGCGATTTCTCCGACCTCGACGACTCGACGAACACGACCTTCGAGATGTGGGTGCGCGTCAACGACCTGTCCGGCCTGGCGGCTGGCGAGTACATGACGCTGCTGGACTTCGGCGGCGGCGGCAACGGTGCGGGCATGTACCTGTACAACGACGGCGGCGACGTGGTCGTTCAGGCTCGCCCGAGTACCGGCGACGTGCTGGCCAGCGCCCCGCTGACCTCCGCCCAGCTCGGCGACTTCATGCAGGTGGTCATGTCCATCGACGCCGCGGCCGACAGCTACAGCCTGTACGTCAATGCCACGGGCAGTTCCGCATCGCTTGCCGTCGAGAACTTCGGCAGCAACGCCACGGGCCTGGGCAGCCAGGAAGGACAGGCCGGCGGTATCCCCAACACCGGCATCGCCACCGACACTCTCGTCGGTGACATCGCGCTGGTCCGGATGTACGAAGGCAAGGCGCTCTCTGCCGCTGAGGTAACGCAGAACTACAACGACGTCATCCCCGAGCCGGCGACGATGAGCCTGCTGGCCATCGGCGGACTCGGCGCCCTGCTGCGTCGCAAACGCTGAGAAACCTGCCCACCCCCCGGATACAGATCAGGCCGGTCGCCCCAAAGGGCAGCCGGCCTGCTTTCTGCGCGCAAATTACGAGACCTGACGAATGAGCAAGCGCCAGCCCCCCCACCGGCGGCCGGGCGGCGCGAACTCGTGTCGCGTCGTCCGGTCGCCACCACGCGGCCGACCGTCAACGGTCAGATCGCCGTATCTACCGCGCGGGACTCGACCCCGACCTCTCGCCCGAGTGGTGACAAGCCGGGCGGGTGCGGAAGAGTCATCACGTCGTGCCGCGCACCATCCGCGGGTCCGACGTACAGCGCGCCCTGGCCGACCCGTCCGACCGCCGCGAGGGTCTTGCCCCCCGCCGCGTCGACGGACCAGACACGCACGCCCTGACCCTCCCCTTCGGGCCGGGTCCCGTCGACCGAACCGAGGTCGCGGTCGGTCTGACGGTCGAACTCCAACTCCAGCTTCAGCGTCCCGCCCTCGGGCAGGTCGCCGGCTGGAGCATCCAGGTGCACCTCGAAGGAGGAAGCGAGATCTTCCCTCGCCTCCGCGCCCGCCAAAGAGGCCGGAACGTCTCCGCGGAAGGTGACCTCTCCGCGGATGATCTCCGACTGGCCGGTCGGGTCTGTGACCACTCCCTGGGTGTGCACCGCAAACTCCCCGCCTTCCGGCACGCCGGATTCAGCCGCGGCTGGGTCTTCCGCCGCTGCACGCTCCAGCATCTTGCGGATCATCACGATCCGCACCTGGTCGGCAGAGGAGAGTTTGGGCCTGGGTGCTCCGGTATCCTCCGGCTGGGCGGTCGTGGAGACCACCTCGGCCGGGGTAACCACCTTGAACCCCGCGTAGCTGCGAGGCGGCGGGATAATCCCCATGTCCCGAAACGTCGACCACAGGCCGGAGAGCTTCGAGAACATTTCCGCCGTCTCGGCAGCTTTCGGAGTTTCCTCCGGAGGGCGAACCTCCTTGGCCGGCCCGTAGGTGGTAACCTCCTCGCCGGCTGCAGAAGATGACGCCGAGGTCCTCGGCGACGGCGCCCGAGCGGGGGGCTCCTGCCGCGCAGGCCTCTGATGTGCCGCCCCGCCTCCCTCCAGGAGAGTCTGCGTCGGAACGACGATTTCAACGCCTTCGATCTTCACGGTTCACCTTCCCTTCCCCAGCCTTCGGGCCTTCGGGCCGCCGCCGGGGGCATCGCTGTCCGCTCGTCCAAGCCCGGACGCAATGTCTGCACTATGACAATACGATTCCCCCCCGCCCCGGGCAAATCGACGACCTGAAAAGTTCCCCACCACAGGGCGCGCAAAACAAAGCGGGCCGGCCGGTTACACCAGCCGACCCGCAGAGGTTTCCGTCTACTGACCGGTCAGTCAGTCCTCGATGACCTCCCCGTCGACCACTTCGTCGACGTCCTCGGATGCGTAATCACCCCCCTCAGCCGGCTGGACCTCCTGGGCCCGCGGCTCGAACGTGAACGTCTTGCCTTCCGCATCGATCACCACGTGCGTGCCCTCGGTGACCTCGCCGGAGAGAATCCGCTCGGCCAGGCCGTTCTCCAGCTTCTGCTGGATGCACCGCTTCAGAGGCCGGGCGCCGAAGCTCGGATCCCACCCCAACTCGGCCAGCAGGTTCGCCGCCTCGTCGGTCAGCTCGATCGTAATCCGCTGATCGGCCAGCCGTCCCGACAGCTCCCGCACCTGGATGTCCACAATCGCCTGCAGGTGCTCCCGCGTGAGGCTGTGGAAGACGACCGTCTCATCGACGCGGTTGAGGAACTCAGGCCGGAAGGTCTGCTTCAACGCGTCGGCAATCTTGGCGTCGATCTCCCACTGCTCGGCGCCCTTGCCGGCCAGCTCCTGGATGTACGACGAGGCGATGTTGCTGGTCATCACGATGATCGTGTTCTTGAAGTCGACGGTCCTGCCCTGGCCATCCGTAAGCCGGCCGTCGTCGAGCACCTGCAGCAACACGTTGAACACGTCGTTGTGGGCCTTTTCGATCTCGTCGAACAGAATCACGCTGTAGGGCTTGCGGCGGACCGCCTCGGTGAGCCTCCCGCCTTCCTCGTAGCCCACGTACCCGGGCGGTGCACCGATCAGCCGGGCCACGGAATGCTGCTCCATGAACTCGCTCATGTCGATGCGCACCATGTGGTCTTCGCTGTCGAACAGCAGTTCGGCCAGCGCCTTGCACAGCTCGGTCTTGCCGACGCCCGTGGGCCCCATGAACAGGAAACTGCCGATGGGCCTGCGACGATCGCCCAGGCCGGCTCGGCTTCTGCGAACCGCGTCGGACACCGCACGCAGCGCCTGGTCCTGACCCACCACCCGCCGACGAAGCCGGTCTTCCATCTGCATCAGCTTCGCCCGCTCGGATTCCAGCAGCTTGGCCACCGGAATGCCCGTCCACTTGGCGACCACCTCCGCGACCTGCTCGGGGGTGACTTCCTCCGAGGTAAAGCCGCCCTGGTCGCGCATGTCCTGCAGGCGCGATTCGCGTTCGTCCAGCTCGCGCTGCAGGTCGGGCAGCTCGCCGTACTGAATCCTCGCCGCACGCTCGAGGTCGCCGCTGCGCTGGGCCTGCTCCAGTTCGGTGTGCTTCTCCTCGATGGTGTTCTGCAGGTCCTTGAGCTCCTGGAGGACCTTCGTCTCGTTCTCCCAACTGGCCTGGAAGGCGTTGAACTGCTCCTGCATCTCGGTCAGTTGTTTCTCGAGCTGCTCCAGCCGGTCGCGGGAGGCCTCGTCCTTCTCCTTCCGCAGCGCCTCGCGCTCGATCTGCAACTGCATGATCCGCCGGTTCAGTTCGTCCATCTCAGCGGGCATCGAGTCGATCTCGATGCGAAGCCGGCTGGCGGATTCGTCGATCAGGTCGATCGCCTTGTCCGGCAGGAACCGCTCGGTGATGTATCGATGACTCATCTGCGCGGCAGCCACCAGCGCCGCATCCTGGATCCGCACGCCGTGGTGGGCATCGTAGCGGGGCTTGAGCCCGCGAAGAATCGCGATGGTATCCTCGACGCTGGGCTGGTCGACCATCACGGGCTGGAAGCGTCGCTCGAGAGCGGCGTCCTTCTCCACGTGCTTGCGGTACTCGTCCAACGTGGTCGCGCCGATGCACCGCAGCTCGCCGCGCGCGAGAGCGGGCTTGATCAGGTTCCCCGCCGAGATCGCGCCCTCGGCCGCTCCGGCGCCCACGACGGTGTGCAGCTCATCGATGAACAGGATGATCCGCCCGTCGGACTCGGTGACTTCCTTGAGCACGGCCTTGAGACGGTCCTCGAACTCGCCGCGGAACTTCGCCCCCGCCAGCAGCGCGCCCATGTCCAGCGCCATGACCGTCTTGCCCGTCAGGCCGGTCGGCACGTCGCCGTTGACGATCCGCTGGGCGAGCCCCTCGACGATGGCGGTCTTGCCCACCCCGGGCAGGCCGATCAGCACCGGGTTGTTCTTCGTCCGTCGCGAGAGCACCTGCATGCAGCGGCGGATTTCCTCGTCGCGCCCGATCACGGGGTCCAGCTTGCCCTCCCGGGCCATGTCGCACAGGTCGCGGGCGTATCGCTTGAGCGCCTGGTACTTGTCCTCGGGCGACGCGTCGGTCACGCGCTGACCGCCACGGAGATCCTTCATCGCAGAGAGGATTCCCTCGCGGTCGGCTCCGAGCGTGTCCAGCACCTCGCGGGCGTTGGAAGGCTCGGTCGCCAACGCAAGCAGCAAGTGCTCCACGGAGATGTATTCGTCGTCCAGGTCGCGGGCTTCCTTGTCTGCCTTGAACAGCACCGAATTGAACGCTGGGTCCGGCGTCAGGCCCGCCTGGCTGGACTGCGTCGGAAGACGGTCCAACTCCGACTCGACCACGCTGCGGATCCGCTGGCCGGGTATGCCCACCTTCTCCAGCAGAGGCCCGGCCAGTCCCCCCTCCTGCTGCAGCAAGGACTGCAGAAGGTGCAGGGGCGTAACCTGGGCGTGGCCTGCCTCCATCGCGAGCTGCTGACAGCCTGCGAGGGCTTCCTGGGCTTTGAGCGTTAGCTTTTCTGGATTCATGAAATCACCTCACTCCAATTGAATTGCAATCGGCGTGCCAGACGTAAGTACTGTATTTGCATACCCCTATTGATCCCCAACCTGTCAGTTTGCCCCGGATAGCCCTGCAGGGGCCAATTCGGCAGTCCGATGCGAGCGAATTCTGCGCGGAACGCCCTCTTGACCGGTACGTCCAATCACACGAAGAATCTCCACAACGACTTGCTCGCAAGGGAGTGAAAGGACGGAAACCACCATGACACGACGAACCATTCTGTTGCTGCTGGCCGGTGTCGCTGCGATGCTTTTGACCCCCGCGCCGGCGCGGGCAGAGCTGTGCAAGGACTGCCAGGGCAAGATGTACATCATGTCCGTGGGTACGTGTGAGGAATGCGGCGGCGGGACCTCCAGCGGCGCCCACAAGCTCTGCAAGGCCTGCTCGAAGAAACTCAGCCAGTGCGAGCACTGTCGGGCGGCGCTGGGCGACAAGGACGCCAAAGCCGACGACAAACCCCGGAACGGGTCCAAGGATGCCCAGTTCGTCGAGGCAGGTCAGGAGATCCGCGGCAAGGTCGGCGACCGTGATCTCATGAAACTCGCCCCCGAAAACGGATTCCTTGCCTCCCAGAAGCAGCTCGACAACCTCCTGGACAAATGGGACGCCGATCCGAAGGAATGGAAGGTCGATTTCGATAAGAACATCGTGCTGGTCGGCACCGCCCATGGCCCGAACATCGTCCGCGTGATGGCCCGGAAGAAGGACGGCGCGGTGAAGGTCCTCGCCATGGCCAGCCGCATGGGCGGGCCCGGCTTCGGCTGGGCGATGAAGGTCTACCCCCGCAAGGGCGTCAAGACCGTCAACGGCGTCGAGCTCCAGCCCGTCGACCAGCAGCCTCTGGACGGCAGCAAGCCGTTACCGCTGGATCTCGACGACGACGGCAAGGCCACCTTCGGACCCTGGACGTTCCAGTGGACCTACCACCACAAGGCAAGCCGCTCGGAGCGGATCGACGGCAAGCTGCTCTACGCCGGCCAGCCCGTACCCATGCCCTCCGAATTCGGCAACAAGTTCGTCTACCGGACGCCCTGGGGGCTGATGGCCTGCAACGACCCTCACCGCCGCTTCGGCTGGCGGGGGTGGCACCCGGTCAAGACAGCCCCCGACGCGAACACGCTGCCTCACCCGGTCGCGCTGGCGGGGGGCAGGAAGCTTGACGGCGGCAAAGAGCTTACGGCCAAGCATGGCAAATGGAAGATCGACTTCACCCTCGAGAAAGAAGGGACCTGGAGCGAGAAGCGCATCGGCACGTTGACCTGGAACGGCGAAGCAATCGACGCCAAGGCCGGTCAGTGGCTGACTACGCCCTGGGGCGTCATGCAGTTCTTCGACAATCAGACCGCCCAAGGCTGGCTCAGCGCCGACCTGCTG
>CAZXSK010000030.1:28264-45097 GCA_964642855.1 uncultured Planctomycetaceae bacterium
TGGCGTGGACCAACGTGCCGGAGGGAACCGGGAGTTTTGCGCTGGTCTGTCATGACCCGGACGCCCCGGCCAAGGGTGGCTGGACGCACTGGGTGATCTACAACATCCCGGCCACCCACCGCCGCATCGCACGGGGTGTCCGAAAGAAACTGGAGCCCGCGCACAACATGAAGCCCGCCCAAAACGTTCGGATCAGGCATACCGGCGCGAACGTTCGGCAGGGCATGAACAGTTGGAAGAAACCCGGCTACGGCGGACCCATGCCACCCAAGGGCCATGGCGAGCACAGATACGTGTTCACGCTGTACGCGCTGAAGGAGGATCTGGACCTGCCCGAAGGCCTGTCGGAAGACCAGCTCATAAAGAAGATGGAATCTAGCCTACTTGAAAAGGCTGAACTTGCAGGAGTTTACGAACGCAAGTGACAGAATTTTTGAAAAGTTGACGAAATTGTTGCTGTTCCCCGGCGACAATTAGTCCCGCTTTAGGTACAATTTCTGTCGCCCCGACCGGCACGCGGGCAGGTGGACCCCTCTGCCACCTGTCGCTCCCAACCGGCCGGGGCTTCTTTTGCGCATCTCCGTATAGTCCGTCTCGCAATCGTATGTAGCCATTGAAGGGGATCACCCGACTTGGCTGCGGGGAAGGATTTCTCCACGAAATCGCTGGTTTCCGCCTAACCGACGCGCCGGCGAGCCTGTCCTCCATGGCAGTGACTGACTGGTCAGTCACAAACTTCCAGCATCTGCCCCCGCCCCAGGGCGCGGGCCCGGAAGGAGGAAACCATGAACCGCACGACGCCAACGACCCTCGCCGCATTCGCGATACTCCTGGCCGCTCCCATCGCCGGGGCGCAGGTCCTGTCTCTCCAGAGCGGACAGGGCGCACGCGACCTCACCGGCTACGCCAAGAGCTATACCTACTTCCGCATCCGCGTCCCCAACGACGCATCCTACCTGATCGTCCAGACCCGCGGCGGACGCGGCGACGTGGATCTCTACCTCCGCCATGCAAGCCAGCCCACCACCGCGCTGTACGACTACCGCAGCGTCGGCAAGACCACCGAAGAGCGACTGCATGTCCGCAAGCCCAAAGACGGCTGGTGGCATGTGCTGGTCTACGGCTACACAAGCTACCGCGACGTCGAAATCCTCACCCGCACCGACGGCTCGTCCGATGACGATTCCCGCGACGATCGCGTGAGGCGCCTCACCAGTGGCCGGCGTGTCGACGATCTCCGCGCCCGTCGGGCCGACCAGCGTCTCTACGCCATCGCCGTGCCCTCCGGCGCCGAGTCGCTGACCGTCGAGACCACCGGCGGCGACGGCGACGTGGACGTGTACCTTTCGCGCGACGCCCGGCCGACCACCGGCAAGTACGAGAAGCGCTCCACCGGCAAGTGGACGCAGGAACGCATCGTCATCGACCGCCCCGCCCGCGGGACCTGGTACGTCCTGCTGCACGCCTATCGCGACTACCGCGACGTGTCGCTGCGGGCGACCGTTGCCGAAGGCGACCGCTGGAACGACAAGGACGACCCCTGGGACGACAAGGACGACCGGTGGGACGACCACTGGGATGACACGGATGATCGCTGGGACGGTGACTGGAACAACGACCGCGACGAACGCGTGCGCGTGCTCTCGCCCGAGTCCGGCGACACCTGGCGGGCGGGGCAGCGCGTCGGCATCCGCTGGTCCGCCTCGTCCGACGTCCGATACGTGCGGATTCAATACTCCCTGGACGACGGCCGGACGTGGTCGGCCCGGGGCCTGCCCGCCGCCGTGCGAGCCTCCGAAGGGTCCTACACGGTCCGCCTGGCCGAGCGAGACAACCTGGCCACCAGCCGGGCGCGGATCCGCATCACCGACTACCACGACGCCGACGTCTACGACGTCAGCGAACGGTTCGTGATCGCCGCCCCGGAGAGCACCGAGACCACCGAAGGCGAAGCAGACCGTTTCGAGTCCGACGACAGCCGCATCGATGCGGTCACCGTGCGGCTCGGCGAGCTCCAGCGGCGGACGATCCACCCCCGCCGCGACGAAGACTGGATCCGTTTCGTCCCCGACCGGGAGGGCACGTACTACTTCTCCGTGCCCGATACCAACGTCGAACTCCGCGCCGAAGTCTGGGCCAACGTCGCAGGCCGGGAGAAGCAGCTCAGCCGACACCAGGACATCCGCGAGGGGGCGTCGATCAAGCTCGTCGCCGACGAGCGGACGCGGTACTTCAAGATCCGCCTGTGGGGCGAGGAGTTCTACAGCACCGGCCTGTACGCGGTGAAGGTCACGGCGGCAGATGGCCACGGGCGCGACGACCGCAACCGCGATCGGCGCCGGCGTCCCCGCCGGCGCGTGGGCGACCGCCACGAGCCGGACAACACCGCCGCCGCTGCCCGAACCGTCTCGCTGGGCGATCTGGAGAACCGCTCCCTGCACGAGGGCGACCAGGACTGGATGACCTTCCGCCCGACGAGCACGGGGATCTACTCGCTGACGGTCACCAGCGACATCGAGATCGAGGGCGAGATCTACGCCGTCCGCCGCGGCAGGGAGGTGCGGATCCGCAGCTTCGACGTGGACGACGGCGACACCGAGCGGATTCTCTTCGCCGTCAGCTCGCTCGACCGCGATATCCGCATCCGCATCGAGCCCGATGACGATGACGAAAGCGGAGATTATTCGATTCTCGTGAACCAGCCCCGACTGCGGGCGTATAACCACCAGATGCGACAGTCTGATTGAGACTCCGGGCTGGACAACAGCCCGAAGAGGCACCTGAAAACAAGACTCGCACCCGCGTTTTCAGATGCCAATCCAGCGACGACCGCCGGGCCCAGGGTTTTCCTCCTTCCCCCAGGCCCGGCGGTTTTTCTGCATCCCGCCCGGCACCGACTCTACTCCCACCACGCTCCCGTCGCCGCTTCGAGACGATCCATCCGTCCGCCAGGCCTGCCGGACCTCCCGCCGCGACCCGCCTTGACCACCCCGCCGGCGGGCCCTACAATCCATCCCGACACGCCCCGATCCCGCCCGGTCGGGGCCCGTGCGGTAGGGTGTCCGAGTGGCCGAAGGAGACGGTTTTGAAAACCGTTGAAGGGTATCCCCCTTCCGTGGGTTCGAATCCCACCCCTACCGCTTCGCTTGCCGCCAGAACCGTCCCGGCCGCGTTCCGCCCTTCGCGGGCCCAGGCGCAGCCGGACACCAACACGGAAAGACCTCATGCTGCGACGACAACTGGGACAGTCCGACCTGAACGTAACCGCCATCACCCTCGGAGCCTGGGCGATCGGCGGATGGATGTGGGGCGGGCAGGAAACCGACGACGCCATCCGCGCCATCGACGCCTCCATCGACGAGGGCATCGACACCATCGACACCGCCGCGGTCTACGGCTTCGGACGCAGCGAGGAAATCGTCGGACGCGCCGTAGCCGGCAAGCGCGACAAGGTCCGCATCCTCACCAAGTACGGCCTGCGGTGGGACCGCCCGGGCGAAGGCGAGGTCCGCTTCCAGACCCACGACCTCGACGGCAACCCGCTGACGGTCATGCGGAACTCCCGCCCCGACAGCGTCATCGAAGAGTGCGAGCGGAGCCTCCGCCGCCTCGGCACCGAGTACATCGACCTCTATCAATGCCACTGGCCGGACCCCACCACGCCCATCGAGCAGACCTTCGGCGCCATCGAGAAGCTGCTCAAGCAGGGCAAGATCCGCGCCGCCGGCGTGAGCAACTACACGCCCGAGCAGATGGAACGTGCCCGCAAGGTCGTGCCCCTGGCCTCCGACCAGCCGCCCTACAGCATGGTCCTCCGCGATATCGAAGACGACGTGCTGCCCTACTGCCGCGAGCACAACATCGGCGTGATCTGCTACTCGCCCCTGCAGCGCGGCCTGCTGACCGGCAAGATCACCGAAGACTACTCCTTCGACGGCGACGACCACCGCAAAGACAACGCGTTCTTCCAGCCGGGCAATATCCGCCGCGTCAACGCCTTCCTCGACCGCATCCGCCCCATCGCCGAAACCCACAACGCCACCCTCGC
This sequence comes from uncultured Planctomycetaceae bacterium, assembly GCA_964642855.1. Taxonomy (GTDB): domain Bacteria; phylum Planctomycetota; class Phycisphaerae; order SM23-33; family SM23-33; genus CAZXSK01. The sequence goes on from CAZXSK010000030.1 coordinate 32,313, forward strand.
CCAACTCGTGATCAACTGGACGATCCACCGGCCGGGCATCACCGCCGCCCTGGTCGGCGCCCGCAACGAGAAGCAGGCCCGCGAGAACGCCCGCGCCGCACGCATCGAACTCTCCGAGGAGGAAACCCGCACCATCAACGAACTGCTCGCGGAAGTCGAAATCGAGCGTTGATCGGCGCCCGCGCCCCCGGCTGCATGCGCGCGTTGCCCACCGAAGGATCCCCGCGCCCACTCCGCCGGACCGACCGGCAGGACAAGCGCCCTACTGAAGGTCGAACAGTTCGTTGCTCTCGGGCCCGAACCACCCCAGCCCGCGCTGCTTGGCCTCCCCCGCCGAGGCGCCCGAATGCGTCTGGTAGTCCCCCGAGAAGGTCATCGGCTCCCAGCTTACGTGCCCGTCCGACCAGCCGACGCTCACCGTCCCGAGATGCCGGAAGTGAATCGTCGGGTTCGGGCGGTAGCTCATCCCCGCCGGGCCGGGCATGTCCCAGTACGGCGGCTCGCAGAACGAGTACTCGATCATCGCTCGCCCCGACGACGTCTGCTGCAGGTACGCCGCATCGGTGAACATCACCGTCTCCGACGCACGCGTTACCTCGCTTGCCCGGGCGGAATACGCCGCCCCCCGCCAGCCGTACCTGTCGCTTCGGCCGCCGATGTACTGGTTGTTGTACCCGTACCCTCCGCAGCCGGCTTCAAAGCCCCCGCCGCTCTGGCCCGCGCCGCGCAGGACCTCCACGAACGACGGGCACTCCTTGATCCGCCCGTCGCCGAGATAGTCGGCCATCGGGCCTTCCAGCGGGTCGAACGCCTGGTTCACATGCTTCCGCCGGCCATGCCATCGACGCAGGTTCGTGCTCGTAATGTCCGCCGCGCCGCGCACATAGAACCCCCGCCACCTGCCGCTGTAGGTCTCGTTGGCAAGCTGCAGCCCGCGGAGGCCGGTCCCGCAGACCGCCCGCCGGGCCATCTGCCGGGCCTTGACCAGACTCGGCAACAGAATCGACACGAGCATGGAGATGATCGCCACCACGATCAGCAGCTCGATCAATGTGAATCCGCGGCGCCTGGTCATGCGCTCATCGCCTCCCCGCCCGCCTTCGGCGAAACGCCAGCCCTGCCGCTGCGGCGCCCAGCAGCACGATCGAACCCGGCTCGGGAACCGCAGACGGCGCCGCCGGCAGCGATGGTGTCCACGCATCGACAGCCAGCTCCGCCTCGCTTACGGTCACCGCGCCGTCCCCGTCGAAGTCGCCGTCGGACCAACTGGCGTCCGTCCGGCCGATGTTCGCAACGGCTGTCGCTGCCTCCAGGAAGCTCACCGCCCCGTCGCCGTCCAGATCGCCGTCGCCGACCCGGTTGATCGCTCCGACGGCTTCGAGGTCAAAGCCCCCCGACGACCACGTGACCCACGCGTCGTAGATCGCCCCGCCCTGCGAATCGACAAAGTCTCCGCTGCCCGGGATGTCCACGATCCGCACGAAGCGAACCAGGTTCGGGTCCACCTGCCCGGCGAGCACCAGCGGATCGCCGGCCACGTCGGCCAGGTCGATCGGCGTGCCCCAGCTCCAGCCGTAGGAGTTGCGATGCTTGCCCGCGAGGTTGTGCACGTCGGTGGGGTTCAGCGCGTCGTTGGTGGGCACCGGCGAGGCGGTCAGCGATCGCGACGGAAGCCGCGCGAAATGCTCGCCGTCGGAGGAGACCTCCACGTAGCCCAGGTCGGCCATCATCCACTGTTCCGCCAGCGCCAGGCCGTTCTCGAACACCGCCAGGTCGAAGCCCGCGCCGTTGCGGATCGGGCGGTCGAAGCCGACCGTGATCGATCCCGGCGCGTCGATGCCCACGAAGCCGTACGCGTCGTCGGGGTCCTGCGGGTCGACGCCCGCGGGCGGGTTGTCCGGATCGTACAGGTCGCCCAGGGAGACAACGTCCAGGTGGTTGCCCGTCACCGCCCCCAGCGCGCGGGCAGGCTGCTGCCAGGTCTCGCCGGTGTAGGGGTCCACCTCGTAGACGCCCGGGGCAGGCGAGTAGTCCACCACCGTCGACGCCCAGCCGGTGAACACGGGGTTCACGACGTTGGGCGGGGCCAGGGCGTTGCCATCCCCCCCCGGCCCCACGAAGCCCGGGATCGGCGCGTCGTAGGGGTTGGCGGCGTCGCCGGAGTGGTCGGAATACGGCCCGGCCATCGCCGCGCCTGCACCCGCTGCGAGAACCATCGCTGTGATCGCTGTTCGTAGCATGTCGTTTCCGCTTTCTGTCCCGGCGGTGGGGCAGGCGCGCGTGGGAAGGCGCCCGCCCCTGCCACCGGCCTGTTCAGCGATTCCCGCGCCGACGGACGTACCGCCCCAACCCGCCGAAGCCCACCGCCGTGAGCATCAATGTCGCCGGTTCCGGAACGGCCGCCACGCCGGCGGCGTCGTTGTAGTACACGCCCCCGTCATGGACGCGCACCGTACCCATGCCCGCGCCCGTGACCAGCACGTCGTACCCGCCGGCCGATCCGTCCGGACCCACCGCGTATCGCCGCAACTCGCCCGGGATCGTCCACGAGGTAGCCGTCAGGTACAGGTCGCCGTCCGGGCCGACCGCCATCCCCGAGACCCCGGCGAACCCGCCGTCGATGGTCGTCCACACCTGGCCGGCCGGGTCGAGCGGCGACCCGCCCGCGATGGCGGCCTCCACCTCCGCTGCCGAGAACCGATACACCGCCGGCGTGGCTGCGTAGCCCTGGGCGTAGTACAGGTTGCCCGCGGAGTCGAAGCAGATCGGCCCGCTGCTGCCGCCGATGACGCCCAGCGATTCCAGCGGCGTGGTGAGGGGCAGGCCGACCTGATCGAGATCGGTCCGGTAGATCGCCGACGACCAGCCGCCCGCAGCCCAGAGGTCGGCCCCGTCGCGGGTCGCCAGCCCCCAGTAGTCGCCGCCAAGGTCCAGCGCCTCCGGCGATCCGCCGGCCTGGGTGTCGTAACGGAAGTAGTCGTACGTCCACCGGCTCATGTCCCCGCCGTCGTTGAAGTAGATCCCGCCGCCGATGGCCGTTACGCGCGTTCCGGCGAACACGGCCGGATCGTGGTAGATCGGCGTGGAGGTCCCGCCGGCGTGGCGGTAGACCGTCAGGCCCGGGGAGTAGTCGCTTTGGCCTGTGGCGTAGTAGAGGGCCCCGTCGGCGCCCCAGTCGAAGGAGGTGATGCTCTCGCCCGGCCCGGCCTGGGGCAGCAGCGTCCCGGCCGGTGCAGCCGAGACCGTCATCACAACGGCAGCAGAGAGGGCAAACAGCGTACGGTAGTTCATGCGAGGATCCTTTCGTTTCCCGGGAGCATAGCGGCGATGCTCCCCCCGCCGGGTGCATGGGCCCGGCGGGTCGCCCGATTGCTGAGGCCGGGGTCTGGGCGAACGGACACCTCGGCCGGTCAGCCTGGGGGGGTGTTTCGGGCGGGGTCGCGACGCGCGGAAGTCAGCCGCCGGTCGCGAACGGCCTGCCATGAAAAACGCCCCGGGGTCCTCGCTCATCGAGGCCGGGGCGGCTGGCATGCGCTCATGCAGGTGCCCGCGGTCAGCAACTCGCGACGACCACGTCAGGCTGGCGACAGGCAGGTCTTCTGGCTTCCGGCTGTGGAGTGGCGTGGCAAGCCACGCGTTCTCCGCCTCCAGCTGCGCCTTCCCGGTGCGATCACGCATCGCACCAGTGGCTTTTGTGCAGCCTTCGTCGCCGGTTACAGCGGCGCGTCCGCGGCCGATTCTCACGGCCTTCCCTTCGGGAGCCCGAAGGCTCCCCGCCCGCAAGGGGCACCTGAAGCGCCCGTACCCTACCGCCGGCGCGGACGGCGTGTCAAGGTGCTGGGGCAGAAATGAAGTTCCCAGCCCGTCAACGGCATGGTTCTTCCGTTCACGTGTCGAGTTCAGCGGCTTTCGCAGTGAGTCCCCGGGGGATATCGAGTGCGCGAGGGGGACGGAAGAACCCAGGCCGGGGCGGAAGTCGCGGTATCGCAACCGATCGGCCGGCCGGTTGCGGGGGTTTGCGCAGCTTCCGTGCATTGGTCGTTGTCCGCCGGGGCCGGGCTCGCTAGAATGCCGTTTTCCAACCGCCAAGGACGGGACATCCAGATGATCTACCGCGTTGAAATACGACCTTCCGACGACTTCGGCGACCCGCGCGCCGAGGGGATTCTCACCCAGATCCGCCAGCTCGGGATCGATTCGGTCCGCCAGGTGCGCTCGGCGAGGCTGTTCTTCCTGATCGGCGAACTCAGCGAGGACGATGCCGCCCGCGTGGCGGGCGAATTGCTGATCGACCCGGTCGTCGAACAGTTTGCTCTCGGCGAAAGCCTGCCGGGCGACGCCTCGGTCATCGAGGTGCATCTCCAGCCGGGCGTGATGGACCCGGTGGCTGCCTCGGCCGAACGGGCCATCGCCGACATGGGCATCGACATCTCCAACGTCCGCACCGGCAGGCGGTACGAACTGCTGGGCGAGCTGACGGACGATCAGCTCCAGACCATCGCCTCGAAGCTGCTGGCCAACGCGGTCATCGAGGATGTCTTCTACGAGGCCCACACGCCCGAGGAGATCTCCGCCCACCGGTACAGCCTCGACGTCGTCGAGGTGCCCATCCGCGACCTGTCCGACGAGCAGCTCAAGGAGCTCTCCCGCGAGGGCGACCTGTTCCTGAACCTCACCGAGATGCAGGCGATCCGCGAGTACTACCGCGACCTCGGCCGCGAGCCGCGCGACGTCGAACTCGAAATGATCGCCCAGACCTGGAGCGAGCACTGCGTCCACAAGACCTTCCGCTCCGACGTGCAGCTGGTCGACGAGGCGGGCAACGTGGTCGAGGAGATTCCCAACCTCATCAAGTCCACGGTGTTCCGCGCGACGCGCGAGCTCGACAAACCGTGGTGCCTCAACGTGTTCGAGGACAACGCCGGCGTGATCGAGTTCGACGACGACTGGGCGGTGTGCTTCAAGGTGGAAACGCACAATCACCCCTCGGCGATCGAGCCCTACGGCGGGGCGTCGACGGGCATCGGCGGGGTCGTCCGCGACCCGATGGGCACCGGCCTGGGCGCCGCGCCGGTGGCGAACACCGACGTGTTCTGCTTCGGCCCGCCGGAGATGCCCATCGGCGAGGTGCCCCAGGGCGTGCTGCATCCGCGCCGGGTGATGCGCGGCGTGGTCTCCGGCGTGCGGGACTACGGCAACCGCATGGGCATTCCGACCGTCAACGGGGCGGTATACTTCGACCCGCGCTACCTCGGCAACCCGCTGGTGTTCTGCGGAACCGTGGGCCTGCTGCCCCGCGACAAGGCCACCAAACGCCAACCGGCCGAGGGCGACGCGGTTCTCGTGGTCGGCGGGCGGACGGGGCGCGACGGCATCCACGGCGCGACGTTCTCCTCCGGCGAGCTGACCCACGAACACGAAACCGAGTTCTCCCACGCGGTGCAGATCGGCAACGCCATCACCGAGAAGAAGATGCTGGATACTATCGTGCAGGCCCGCGACCGCGGGTTGTTCTCGTGCATCACCGACTGCGGCGCCGGCGGGCTTTCCTCGGCCGTCGGGGAAATGGGCGAACACCTCGGAGCCGAGGTCCATCTCGACCGCGTGCCGCTGAAGTACGCCGGCCTGAGTTACGACGAGATCTGGATCTCCGAGGCCCAGGAACGCATGGTCCTGGCCGTGCCCCAGGAGAATCTCGACGAGATCCTGAAGGTCTTCGCCGACGAGGACGTCGAGGCGACGGTGATCGGCCGCTACGGCACCGACGGCAGGAAGCTCCGGCTGCTGTACGACGGCACGCTCGTGGGCGAGCTGGACATGGGCTTTCTGCACGACGGCTGCCCGCGCCCGACGAAGGTGGGCCTGTGGGACCCCAAGCCGATGGCGTCGGAGCTGCCCGCGACCCGCACGAACTATAACGACGCGCTGCTGGCGATCCTCGCCTCGCCCAACGTCGCCAGCAAGGAGTTCATCATCCGCCAGTACGACCACGAGGTCCAGGGCGGCAGCGTGATCAAGCCGCTGGTCGGCGCGACCGAAGACGGGCCCGGCGATGCGTCGGTCGTCCGGCCGGTGCTGACCAGCCGCCGCGGCGTGGCGGTTTCGTGCGGCATGAACCCCAAGCTCGGCCCGCTGGATGCGTACCACAGCGCCCTGCACGCGGTGGACGAGGCGTTGCGGAACCTCGTGGCGGTGGGCGGCAATCTCGACCGCACGGCGATTCTGGACAACTTCTGCTGGGGCAACTGCAACAAGCCCGACCGCATGGGCGCCTTCGTGCAGGCAGCCAAGGCATGCTACGACGCGTCGATCGCGTATGGCACGCCGTTTGTCTCCGGCAAGGACTCGCTGAACAACGAATTCCAGACCGACGCGGGCGAGACCATCGCGATTCCTCCGACGCTGCTGATCTCGGCGATCAGCGTGATCGACGACGTCTCGCGATGCGTGACCTCCGACGCCAAGGAGCCCGGAAACGTCCTGTTCATCGTGGGCGTCACGCGCCCGGAAATGGGCGGCAGCCACTTCCTGCTCGCCGAGGGCGCCGAAAGCGGAAACGACGTTCCGCCGGTGGACCCCGCCGCCTGCAAGGCCGTCATGCTCGCGGTGCAGCAGGCGATCGAAGCCGGCCTGGTGCGGAGCTGTCACGACCTCTCCGAGGGCGGCCTGGCCGTGGGACTGGCGGAGATGGCCTTCGCCGGCGGGCTGGGCGTGGATGTCTCGCTCCACGAGGTGCCCGTCGACGACGACGCCTTCGCAGCCGGCGACCCGTGCCCGAAGAAGATGGTGCCCAAGCTGTTCGGCGAGTCGGCCGGACGATTCGTCGTGGAAGTCGCCCCGGACTGCGTCGACGCCTTCGCCGAGGCCGTCGCCGACATTCCAGCCGGCCGGCTTGGCGAGGTCACCGACACCGGTCGGGTCGTCATCCGCACGGGCGAGGGTCCGGTCATCGATGTCGACATCGACCAGGCCCGCGACGCCTGGCAGGGAACCTTCGCCGGCGAGTGAGTTCCGCCGGGCGGGACGCACACACAACCGATACAACCAAAACCCATCCGGCATCCCGACCGTGCCGGAACCGATGCTTCGAATCAGGACGACAACATGGCCACACCCAAAGCACTGGTATTGCGAGCCGCCGGAACCAACTGCGATCGGGAAACCGAACACGCGCTGCAGATGGCGGGGTTCGATGCCCGTCGCGTGCATGTGTTTCGCGTGATGGACGACCCGGGCGCTCTCGACGACGTTCAACTGCTGGTCGTGCCGGGCGGCTTCAGCTACGGCGACGACGTCGCAGCCGGGAAGATCCTCGCCAACCAGATGCTCCACCGCCTGGCCGATCCGCTCAACGCGTTCGTCGACGCGGGCAAGCTGGTCCTGGGCATCTGCAACGGGTTCCAGGTGCTCATCAAGTCCGGCCTGCTGCCGTGGGGACACATCCAGCCGGGCGATGCTCACCGCGATGCAACGCTCACGTGGAACGACAACGGACGGTTCGAGGATCGCTGGGTGCACCTGCGCGTCGATTCCGACCGCTGCGCGTTCCTGCCCAAGGGCGAGCAGATCGCCCTGCCCATTGCCCATGGCGAGGGCAAGTTCGTAGTCTCCGGCGGGGCGGTGCTCGACAGGCTCCAGAAGCAGGACCAGGTCGCACTTCGCTACGTCGACGCCCAGGGCAAGCCCGGCGGGTTCCCGGTCAACCCCAACGGCAGCGTCGATGACATCGCCGGAATCTGCGACCCCACCGGCCGGGTGCTCGGGCTCATGCCCCATCCCGAACGCTTCGTGGACGTCACACAGCATCCGCAATGGACCCGCACGAAACCCAGCCGGGCGGACGGCACGATCTTCTTCGACAGCGCCTACCAATTCCTGGCCGGGTAGCTCCTGCGATGGTCCACAAACCATGCTCGAGCGATAACCCAGTCGCTGCGAAGACGTTGTAGACATATCCGCTCCGTGCGATGTGTTCCGGGCCGGCAAGTGTCGGCATCGGCCGGCAACGGCGGGCAGAAATCGGCATCGGCCGTTCACAGCCGGCAAGGGCCGGCAAGAACGGTACCGTTCCGTACAGTTCCGTGCAGGACCCCCGAATCGCGTTCGAGAACACGTTCGATGTCGTCCGAACTCCCTGGACGTCCGTGGAATTCGTTCGACGTCGGACGACGCGCTCCCACCGATGCAATCGGTGGGCTTTCCATCTCTACGCATTCGGGTAGTCCCGGCGGGCCGGGAACGATTCGATGTTCTCTATTCGGTTGTCAGAGAGCTTGCGGGGAGCGTCCTGGATTCGTGAATCCCGGACGGGACCTCGTGGCGCATAGCGCCCTGCACCTTTACTGCTCGCGCCCCGGACAGTTCGACGCGAAACGTTCCGATAAACGCGATCGAGCTCCGGCAACGCGCTGAATGTCCGAGAAGTTACACAAATCCGGTTTTTCCGCGGAGGTCCGGAAGACCCCGGAGCCGGCGGCGCGCGCGGACGGCTCCGGATCGATCGGGTAAAGAGGGTGCAAAGGCCGGCCGCTGCCCGTCCGCCGGAGCCCGGCAGCGAGGGGACTTGCCTGACGCCTGCATGCTGGCCCGCGATGGGCGTTGTGGGTTTCCCCTCACGAGGGCGGATTGCATTGACGAATCCGACTGCCGGGGCGTATCATGTCGGTCTGATATCGTCCTCATCCATACAGCTGTCATGCATACCCATTGTGTCAATGAAGTCCGCAGCGATCCCCAGGCTGGGCAAGTTCCCCGCGCGCCGTCGGTTCGCAGGCGTGGGCTGGCGGTTGCCGCCATCGGGGCGGGGTTGCTCCTGGCTGCCCTGGCCGGTCTGCACAAAGCATTCGACACGCCCACCTGCGGGGCGCTGGCCAACACGGGCTACCCGTGCCCCGGCTGCGGGGTGACCACCAGCATCGACGCGACGATGCGTGGCGATCTTCTCGCCGCCTTGCGGGCGAACCTCTTCGGCGTGGTACTGGTAGCCGCGCTGGCCGTACTGGCGGCCGGCGGGATCGTCGAGGCCGTCACCGGCCGGGATGTGCTCGTCGGGAAGCTGCGCGTCGGGCGGTGGTGGCTGGTCGGAGCGGTCCTACTGATGCTGCTGGGCTGGGGCGTCAAACTGGGCGCCGGACTGCAGTCTGGGTACTATCCGCTTCGCTGACCTCTCCGGCGGTGACCCGCCCGAAACACACGGAGTTCGATCCATGAAGAACATGATTGCAGTTGGTGCGTTGCTGTTCGCCTGCCTGTCGGGTTTCGGGACGGGTTGCAGTTCGATGCGCCACACGACATGGGTGCTGTTCGGCAGCGAGACGGAGACCGTCGAGGCCGAGTACGAAGGTCTGGAGGACACCCGTCTTGCCGTCGTGGTCTACCCGATGAGCGAGGCCATTCTCTACAACCATCCACAGGCCGACCTGGAGCTGGCCTTCGCCATCACCGGCGCGCTGCGGCGGGCGCAGCAGGAGGGCGAGCTCAAGGATTTGCGGATCATCGATCCGCGACGCGTAGCCGGGTACCTCCAGCGGGACCTGCAGTGGGAAGCCCTGCCGAAAGACAAGCTCGCTGAGCGACTGGGGGCCAAGCACCTGCTGCTGGTAACAATCACCGAGTTCTCGACGCGCGAGCCGGGCAGCCTGCACCTCTACCGCGGGCGGATCAGCGGGGAGGCGGCGCTGTACCAGGCCGGCCTGGAAGACCAGCGCGCGATGGTCTGGCATACGCGCGATGCGATCCGTGTCGAACATCCCAAGGACAGGCCGGTGGGCAACCTCGGGGAAGACGACACCGCGGTACGGCGCCCCACCGAGGCCCTGTTCGCCCTGAAGCTGGCGAGGAAGTTCTACGACCACAAGGAGAAGGTCCAGCCATGAAGCGTTCTTTCAGACGATTCGCCGCTGTCGGACTGCTGGCGTGCATCGCGGGCGCGGTGGGCGGCTGTCATGTGTTCGGCGCGTGGAGCCGGGCGATGTTTCCCGAGACGGTCCCGCCGAAGTATGAGTTGCCCAAAGACAAGAAGATTCTGGTCTTCGTGGATGACAAGCTCAACCCGATCGCTTACCCGGACCTGAAGCGCCGCCTGACCGAGAGCACCAACGAGCTTCTGCTCGAACACGACCTGGCCGCCAGGGTGATCGAGTACCCGAAGATCCTGGACTTCGAGACCTCCCACGACGACTTCTACCGGATCTCGGTAGCGGAAGTGGGCGACGCCCTCGGCGCGGACCTGGTGCTGTACGTGCACATCGACCAGTTCCAGTTACGCGAGCGCGGGCAGGACCCGCTATGGCATGGCCGGCTTGGCACGACCGTACGCGTCGTGGACGTCCGCCGGGGCATGATCCGCGAAGAGCCCCGCCTCTGGCCGATCCCCGACGGCACGCAGGGCTACACCGTCGAGACGGTCGATCGACCGGCAGAGACAGAGACCTCCCGAACGTACGGGAAGGTTCTCGCCGACGAAATGGCCGACGAGATGGCCGAGCGGATTGTCAATCTCTTCCGCAAACACAAGGTCTACGCCGAGGACAAGGGCTGGAACGAAAGCCGCTCGAACAGCGATTTCTAGGAGCTTCCGGAACCTGCGTCCCCGGGCGGGGCGCGGGAGTGGGTGGATCTGGCGCCGGGTCAGCGGCGGATCGGCGAACCCGACGGCCTTGGGCGAACTTGGCGCGACGGACGACGATAGCGGTAATGGATCCATGATCCGAAAGGTCGTGCGCATCGATCGTCTGGGGGACCCTCAGGCCGCCCGGCGCGATCTGGAGTATTGGCTGACCAGGCCGCCAGAAGAGCGGGTCGCCGCGGTCGAAATGCTGCGCAGGCAGGTCTATGGAGACCATCCCCCCCGACTTCAGAGAGTGGCTCGGGTGCTCAGGCAGCGGACCTCAGAGGCACCGTAGGCCGACCTAGCGGCCGGTGTCTTCCATTCTCCGGCGGGCCTGCTCGACGAGATCCAGCAGCGTGACGCGCTTGTCCCGGCCTGGCGCGGTGAGCTGGTCGATCTGCTCTTCGGAGAGATGCTGCCGGAGGAATCCTTCCACGTCGAACGTTTCCCACCAGCAGTCGAAGATCCGCCTGCAAGGGAGGTCCGCGCCCGGCGATCGGCAGTAGGAGAAGGCCAGTTCATGCCCCAGCCGGGGGCAGCGGCGCTTGCGGGCATCGTGTTTGTCGATCGGATCAGCCATCGCGAGCCTCCTCACAGTCAGAGCGTCCACACCACCACAGCCAGCACCCCCACCAGCACGGCCAGCACAACGATCTTACACCAGCGGTGCTCCCAGAAGAAATCCGCGAACTCCAGCAGCAGGTCCAGCAGGACTTCCATGTCATCCCTCCGGCGGTTGGTCAGCGGCTTGCCCGTCGAACGTTACAGCTATGAATATACCACACCCGGAGAGTTCCGACAGGGCAACCTGCTGTGAACATTCCGCAATAAGCCTTGCCGGATCGCGCATTCGGCATAGAATAGATGGGAAGCCCGTCGTGGGTGGAAGGCTTCGGCTCACTTGCTCATCTCATGAAAACGTGGAGGAGTTTCTGCTATGCACAGGATTGCACTTGCTGCGCTGCTGACAACAGCGGTGTCTCTTGCCTCGGCTGCACCGGTAACGATTACCTGGGGCGTAAACGGAGGCGACCTGGCCGCGGGTGAAATCGATCTCGGCGACGCGAAGGATTCGGCATCGTATACGTGGACCAACCCCGGGGCGGCAGGGTTCGACGTGACGCTCACCAACAGCGAAGGAACGTCCGGCTGGGACGGCGAGGATCCGGCAGGATCCATCAAGACCCACGGATCAGCCGACTCGACGGTGACCTTCGAATTCTTCCAGACCGGGACGACCATCCCGGTGAACGTCACGGGTTTCCGCGTCATGTTCGGCGACCTGGATTCCGGCGGCGTGGGCCCGGCTGTGGATTTCACCGTCACCAGCTTCGGCGTCCAGAGCCCCCTGGATGTATCGCTGTTCGATCTGGGTTCGGACCTGTCCCCGGCTGACAACGACGGAGACGGGATCACCGACGACATCGCCAGCGCCCACAGTGAAAGTAGTGTGAGTTTCGGATACGCCCCGATCAACGCGGTGGTCAACACCGGCTCGATGGCGATCTCCAGCCTCTCGTTCCAGAGCCTGGACTACGTGCACATCGGCAATGCCACAACGTCCGAGATGGAGATTATCCCCGAACCGGCAACGCTGTCGCTGCTGGCTGCGGGCGGACTGGCCGGCCTGGTCAAACGCCGCCGTCGCTGACCCACCCAGCCCCCGGCCGACATGCCGCCCGGACGGGCTGAGGAGCATACACAAGAACGGGGACGGCCTCGTGTGAGACCGTCCCCGTTGGTTTGCGCTTGGCCTGCCCTTGCGGGCAAGGCTCAGCCGATTACCACTTGCCGCTCTTGCGGACCTCGGCCGGGGGATACTCGGCGAAGATTTCCTCGGCCTTGTCCAGCTCTTCCTGGGGCAGGTCGAGGTCCTCCAGGTTGCCCTCGAAGTAGTTCTGGTAGGCGGTGAGGTCCATCAGTCCGTGGCCGGACCAGTTCATGAGGATGACCTTCTCCTTGCCCTCTTCCTTGGCCTGGTTGGCTGCGTCGATGGCAGCTGCGATGGCGTGAGACGTCTCCGGGGCGGGGATGAACCCCTCGGTGCGTGCCCACTGCACGGCCGCCTGATAGCACCCGAGCTGGTGGTAGCTGCGCGGGGTCAGCAGCCCTTCGTTGACCGCCTGGCTGACCAGCGGGGCCATGCCGTGATACCGCAGGCCGCCGGCGTGGATGG
>CAZXSK010000031.1:0-3295 GCA_964642855.1 uncultured Planctomycetaceae bacterium
CGGAGTCGACCGTGCCAGCGATCCGCACAGGATCACCAGCCGATGCGACCCAAGGCCGCCCCGATGGTCGCGACACGCAAGGGCCCGCAGCCGCTGAACCTTCTGCCGATGGGCTTACTGCTTGTGTGTCCACGTAGCTCCGGCCACCTCGGTGAGCATGAGGCGATCTTCCACCTGAGCGGCCACAAGGTCCCGGATCTGCTCCGGCAGGTATTCGGGCAGTTACTCCACCAGTCGGCCGGTGAGTTTCACCGTTTTCGACCACTTCACGCCGTAAGTGCCCGTGTAGTTGCCGACCTTCTTGCCGTCGCTCTTCTCCAGTTTCGCATCAAACGTATAGGTGGCGGCTGCGGTATTGCCCGAATCGGTCAGCGGGTGGGTCCATTCGTCCGCCCGGTACCGGACGTCGATCGTGCCCTTCAGTCGGCCATCTTTCAGTTCCAGACTTTGGGGATACAGAACCGGTCGCGTCTTGGTTGTCTGGTCGGCCCATGCCTGCAGCCGGGTCACTTCGCCGTCGCGTGTCGTGACGAACAGCAGCAGTCTGCCGCCATGACCTTCCCGGTTCATTGCCGCCCCTTCCAGCCAGAGGACGTAGTCGCATGCCGGCTGCCACGCAGGCTGGTGCTTCATGGTCTTGACGACGCCCTTACGCGCCTCGGGCTGCTTGAGTCCGGGCTCCGTAAGCGTGACAGTCCCCTCAAGTCGGCCATCGTCGAAGACCTTGGCGTCGACGTGGTAATACTCTGCCTTGCGTGTGCGGGGCAGGTCGATGCCCATACTGCCCGTCAGGTGGTTGCCGTCCCACGTGAGCTTCGAGACGTCGACGTTGTGAATGAAGCCTCCCCCCTCCACGCCCCCGCGGTCGATGTCGCCCTTGTCGGTGTAGAGTGAGATCTTCAGATCGCCCCGGGGACCTGCCAACTCGCCAGGGATTATCAGATGCAGTGAGTTCGCCGTGCCCTTCTTTGGCTTCCGCAGGTCGTAGCACACCAAGCCATCCATCGCGCGACAGTAGATTCTGCCGTCGCTGTAGGCAAGCACGATCGGCGTGCAGTATGCGGTGATCGCCACGTGAGGCAAAGCCGTGCACGGGGTCAGCCGCCGGGGTTGCTTGCCGTTTGTCCACCACGAGACCGTGACGGGGTCTCCGTGGGCGTCGTCATGCACGAGCAGAATTCTATCTTCCAGGAGCAGGGGTTTGGCGCTGTTGCGGTTCGCCGGGGTGGCTGTGACGCTGTGGATCTTTCCGCTTCTGGAATCGGCGACGATCAATCCCAGCCGGGGCGAGCCCTTGGGGGGATTCCCGTGTCGAAGAGGCATGTAGGCCAGATCGCCCTGAATGCACGCCTTCTGTCGAGGCCCCTCGTCCGGCGTCCAGCTATGCCAGTACATCGGCTCATCCGGAAGCGACCAGAGCTCCTGGGGGCCATTCAGCGAAAGCCGATACATCGCGTATAGCCCGTCGTTCTTCTTGTCCTGGCTCTTCTTCGATCCCTTGTTGAGGATGACCTGATCGCCGGTGACTGAGAGGGTTCCCAGGAACGGGCCCAGCTCCGAATGCGACCAGAGGATCTTCCCGTTCCTCGGGTCGATCAGCCGGAGGGTGCCCCCGCCGGCGTTCGTCAGCACATACGTACGACCCTCGTGTCGCCAGAGCGTGGGCGTGCTGTATTTGCCCTGAACCGACTCCTTGGTCTGCCATTTGAGCTCGCCATCCTTCTTGCCGTATGCCTGCAACTGGCCCCGGGAGACGATTACGACGTCCTCGGCGACGATCAGCGACGACCGGTCAGCCGAGTCCCAGCAGAGCTTCTTGTTCTTGATGTGCTCCTGGCGGGTCTTCTCGAGGCCCGGATCGGTGCGGGTCTCCCACAGCTCCTTGCCGTCCTTGATTCGCGTGGCGTAGAGAATGCCCATGGAGCCCATGTGGAAGACGGTCCCGTCTGCACAGGCGGGCGAGACACTCCAGTGGCTGCGTTTGTGCGAAAGGCGGTTGAGGCCCTTGCCCTTCTCCACCCGCTCCCAGAGAAGCTTGCCGGTATCGGCGTCAAGGGCGACCAGGATGTCATCGGCGGTGACACTGTAGAACCAGTCGGGCAGCAGCATGAGGTTCTCGGCCGAGTCCATGGTGCGCCATCCTTCGCGAGCGGCGGGATGCTTGCCGTCGGGTTTGTAGTAGCTCACGAAGACCACACCGTCGGCAATCACGGGCGAGGCAGCGCCGCCCTGGAAGGGCTCGATGCCCATCTTGTCCAGTCGCTTGAGCGTGCCCGGGTACAAGCCCTTGCCTACCCCCATGTGGCGTTTGAACTTCCACGCCTGGCGGATGGCGTTGAGATCGTCGACCAGCTCAATGCCCTTCACCGGTGGCGTGCGGTCGCCGGATTCGATGTACATAGGCCAGTCCGAGCTTGCCGGGGTATCTTCCGCCTGCAGAGTTGAGAGCATGCAGACCAGGACAGCTGCGAGAACTGCTGACAGGAGATTCGGGAATGTGCGCATGGTGATTTCTCCTCGGGTGGATACATCCGCCGGGTGCTGGCCTCCTCGGTGTCCGCAAGTATACCCGACCCGGTTGGGGAAGACCATTCTTCCGCCGGCGTAAGTTGCTTGGGGGGCGGTCGCGGGAGACCGCCCTGCATTCCTGTTCAGGTCGGCCGCCCCGGCTGCGCGTTGCCACCTTTCGAGCCATCGTTTCCTGTGCCCACCCGGTTCGCGGGCAGTTTGCACGAACCTCACGCAGGCTTGGCTTCGAGTTAGCGCTCCATTAGCGCGGCCGGGGTACAAAGGGGACGCTCACCGACGGGACGGCTGATTGTTCCGTGCGGAGGAACCTTCGAAGGTACGGTCTCGCGCAACAGAAGAGATGATTGCTCGTTTTATGTGCTCCGCGCGAGGTTGTCTGCTTTCCGTTTTGCCTCTGCAGGGGCAGTCTGCGCCCTCACTGTGCGGTGAGCCAGCCAAACCTGCCCGCGGGCGTGTCCGCGGGTGTGCCGAAGCGGCGCCGGGAACCCGACGTCGCACCATGGAGAAGTATTTCGGTCAAAGAGGAGAGGATCATGACGTACCGAAACACGTTTGCCCGCCTGCTGCTGATGCTGCTGATTGCTGCTGCCTGTGTCGCCCCCGCCCACGCTGAGGAAGCCAAGAACGTCATCCTGATGATCAGCGATGGCATCGGCTTCAACGGCTGGGAGGCTGCCCGATACTACGAAGACGGCCTGCCGTACGACAACAACCCCGATTTCAAGTTCTTTGGCATGACGACGTACATGAACAACACGTTCCTGCC
>CAZXSK010000031.1:3395-29103 GCA_964642855.1 uncultured Planctomycetaceae bacterium
GACGACGTACATGAACAACACGTTCCTGCCCGGCGGCAGCCCGATCGATCTGTACGGCTCCAAGCTCACCCAGCCGGCTTCGAGCGTCCATCCGGGCGTCTACGAGGCCCCGCAGGGCTATGACGTCGCCCAGATGTGGGGCGATTTCAACTACCACCGCGGCGACCACAACGGCGACTACTTCAAGTACACGGGCTCGGCCGCTGCGGCCACGGCGATGTACACCGGCCAGAAGACTTACCGTGGTGCCATCAGCATGGATCTCGACGGCAACGAGCTGAAGACCATCGCCGAAATCGCCGCCGATCGCGACAAGGCGACCGGCTCGGTCAGCAGCGTGCAGCTCAACCATGCCACGCCCGGTTGCGTCGATGCCCACACCTATTACCGTAAGAACAAACACGAGATCGCTTACGGCATGGCGGAAAGCGATCTGGACGTCATCATGGGCGGCGATAACTACATCGACGGGACCGACTACAGCGACCCGGCCTACGGCGACGGCGTAGCCGGCTTCAAGGCCCACGTTGCCGACAAGGGCTTCACCGTCATCGACGACAGCACCCTCAGTGACTGGACCGACCTGGCCGACGGCACGTTCAACGGCGGCGCGATTCCCCAGAAGGTCGCCGGTGTGTTCACTGGCAGCACCACCGCCGGCCGCTCGGTGCCGACCCTGAACGACATGACCAAGGGCGCACTGAACGTGCTCGAGCAGGATGAAGACGGTTTCTTCCTGATGGTCGAAGGCGGCGCGGTGGACTGGGAGAACCATGCCAATAGCGCCAATACCATGATGCGCGAGCAGGTGGACTTCGACAATTCCGTGCAGACCGTGCTCGACTGGATCGCCGACAACGGCGGCTGGTCGGACAACCTGCTGATCATTACGGCTGACCACGAGACGGGAGGCATCTGGGGTCCGGGCACCATCACCAACCCCGGTGACAGCAACGGTCAGTACGATGTCGGCGAGCCGTATAACGACGCCAACGGCAACGGACAGTGGGACGACGGCGAAGACTACCAGGACGTCGGTACGGTCTTCGATCATACCGACGACACGTTCAACGGCTTCCAGAAGATCACCGACGCCGGCCCGGGCGTGGTTCCCGACTGGCAGTACACCACCCGTGGCCACACGAACGTGCTGGTTCCGCTGTGGGCGGCCGGTGTTGGCAGTGAGCAGTTCGCCGGCCTGGTCAGGGGCACCGACGCCGATGCCGACGCATTCTGGACCGAGGCCCAGGGCTGGGACTGGGACGGCAGCTACGTGGACAACACCGACGTGTTTACCGTGATGGACACGGTCATCCCCGAGCCGGCGACGATCAGCCTGCTGGCCATCGGGGCCGTGGCAATCATCCGTCGCCGTCGGGCCTAATCGCCAGCCGGCCAGAGAATCTCTGATCCGTACTGCGTGATCGCAGGCTGGGCGCTTCGGCGTCCAGCCTGCTTGTCATTGCGTGCACCGACGGACCGGGGCGTACAGCGGGAGGGTGGGGCGGCAAGCGGAACGGATTGGCGACGTCGGTGCGATCAGCCCGCGCTATGCGTCAGTCCTTCGACTCGGGCGTGTCGTTGGGTTCCGGCTTCTCGGATTCGTCCAGCTTACGCGGCGTAGGCTTGGTCGGCTGGGTGTCTGCGGGTTCTTCGTCGTCATCCCCCAGGCCTTGGAGTTCCTTCTTGAAGGAACGCAGGCCTTTGCCAAGACCCCGGGCGAGTTCGGGCAGCTTCTTGCCCCCGAACAGCAGCAAGACCAGCAGCAGGACGATGATGATCTCGGTCGGACCGGGCGTCCAGGCGAGGCACCCGACAGCCTGAATGTGCATGGGACAAATCATGATGGGTTTCCGTGATCGGCTGAGACAGGCAGGACGATGTAACCTTTCCCGCTTTGGGACCTTGCTTTATGGTACCCGGACAGCGCCTCGGTTGCACTTGAAAAGGCATTGCTCAAGATTTTTGCAAAAAAGCTACCGCATGTAACTTACCTGCCTATAAGGTTTTCACCCTACCTTTTTGTCCACTTTCCGCCTGAAAAGCATCTTGCCCGGGTTG
Source organism: uncultured Planctomycetaceae bacterium (assembly GCA_964642855.1). Taxonomy (GTDB): domain Bacteria; phylum Planctomycetota; class Phycisphaerae; order SM23-33; family SM23-33; genus CAZXSK01. Next base: position 5,457 of record CAZXSK010000031.1, read on the forward strand.
ACAGTCCGGAAAACGTCGAGTATATATCTAGGCACAAGGCCGGTCTCCCCCTGCCGGCCGAGTTCCCCACGAACAGCAGATTCGGCCCTCCCCCTGGCCGAATCTGCTGGCTTTTTATGCCCGTAGCTGTGATGGCCTGGGGATGGCAGATTTCTTTTGCGAGGGAGATCTTTTCCCGATGCGTGGAGAATTCCCGCTGATGTACATTACGGGCGACGGACGGAACAGAGCGTTTCCTTTCGCAACGATCGGCCCCCATGGCATCGAGAGCATTCACCGTAGACGATTTGTGGACGCCGGATCAGCCCCTGCCCTCGCGGCGGACGCTTGTTGCGATTGCGCGACGTTGCGGCAGCGCGTGGGAGTGCAGTGATCTGCATCGGCGCGTCACGATCATCTACAATCAGCGCCTTGAGACCACGCTGGGACGGGCGATCCTCGATGAGGATCTCGTGGAGCTCAACGTGCGTCTCCTGCAGCAGCACCCAGCCGAACTGGTCCCCACGCTCGCGCACGAACTGGCTCATCTGGTCGTGCATCGGCGTTACGGCCGGGTCCCCCCCCACGGGCTGCATTTCCGGGCCCTGATGCGTGCGGTCAATCTCTCGCCCGAGGCTACCCACGATCTGCCCGTTGCGCGACGGCGAGCGCGGAAGTACCTCTATCTTCACGTGTGCAGCCGGTGCGGAAGGACCTTTATCGACCGGCGGGTGCGTCGCGACTGCTACTGCACTGCCTGCGGGCCCAGGATGGAGTGGGATGTCCTGCGGGCGCCGAACTCCCGGGCAGGGCTTGCTGCCCTGAAACGTGCCCAAGCCGCTGTGCTCCGCAGGCGTCGCGCCAGCCGGGCCAGTCCTCCGCGGAAGCGCACCACGAGAATGCCCGCCCGCCCGACCGTGTCAAAGAACCGATCCAGGCCGAAACGCCGATAACTTCCGGTGCGGATCCGGGCATCTTCTGAATGCCTCTGGTCAGCGCTCCGAATGACTTCGTAGGATAACAGTGTATCCGCACTATTGCTGTCGGCCATCGCTCCTTCAGGGTTGATACCACATGAGTCCCCGTGTATTCCGCAGGCCCGAGTTGTTGCTCTCAGACGACAAGCGCGTGATCCCGCGCTACCTGGACTTCGGACACCCGCCCCGCGTCCGTTCGATCGCCCGGCGGGTACTGAAGATTCCCAGAAGACGGGTGAAGTCTGTTCTGGGCGAAATCAGCGAGGGCTTCTCGTATCGTCACCGGGATCTGATGGGCGCCTTCGAGGAGAATTTCCGGAATGTCGCCCCGCACCTGCGGAATGTCAGCAAACTGACGCGCGACCAGAAACTGCTGATCGGCGCGTATTTCACGATGGAATACTCCATCGAATCGGCTGCGCTGTTCAACCCGTCGATTGTGCCGCATCCCGACCAGTCGGGCGTGCCCGACGGGGGCGTGCGTTTCCTGATGAGTCTTCGGGCCACGGGGGAAGGACACGTTTCGTCGATTGTCTTTCGCCGGGGCGTGATCCAGCCCGGCGGAGAGCTCGAATTTGATCCGCCTCCACGATACGCCTTCAGCGCCCGCCCGCTGCCGGACAAGAAGCTCGACAAGAACCTCTTCATACGCAAGATGCGCGAGTTCGGCGTCAATCACGACCCCGACGCGATTGGCCTGGGCGAACTGCCCGACCCGTTCCGGGTGTCCGAACTCCGCTCGCTGATCGAGAAGCTCAAGCGATCCAAAGACCGCCCGCCCGGCTACAAGAGGTTGTCGGCGAACCTCATGTGGCTGGCGAATGCGAACTATGAACTGCGGTTCCCCGATGACGCCATGCCCGCCGAGACCGTGATCTTCCCGGCTACCAGTCACGAGAGCAGGGGTATGGAGGACCTGCGCCTGGTGCAGTTTGTCGATGACGATGGCGAGGTGACCTACTACGGCACGTATACGGCGTTCGACGGATTCCGGGTGCATCCGATGCTGTTGGAAACGCGCGATTTCCACAGATTCCACGTGCACCCCCTGAGCGGAAGATATGCCCGCAACAAGGGCATGGCGCTGTTTCCGCGTAAGGTGGGCAACTACTACCTCATGGTCTCCCGCCACGATGGCGAGAACATCTTCCTGATGCGATCCCAGGACCTGCACGTCTGGAACAGCTGCCAGAAGATCCAGACGCCCACCGAGGACTGGGAACTCGTGCAGTTGGGCAACTGCGGCTCGCCGATCGAGACTCCTCGTGGCTGGATCCTGCTGACCCACGGCGTGGGCCCGATGCGCCGGTACTGCATCGGCGCGGTGCTGCTGGATCTGGATGACCCGTTTCGGGTGATCGGCCGGCTGCGGAGGCCGATCCTGGAACCCACCCGCGCCGAGCGGGAGGGATACGTTCCGAATGTCGTATACTCCTGCGGCTCGCTGCTGCACAACGGCAGGCTGGTGATCCCATACGCCATGAGCGACGCGCGGACCGCCTTCGCCGTGGTCTCCGTCAAGCGCCTGGTCGAGCGATTGCTGGAAGACGGTCCCTGAGAGGCCTCTCGGTGATCGGGGCTCGTTCCCTGGGCGTTGTCGGCTGGCGGTTTTCGCGATTTCCTGCCTTGGCAGAAACGGCAACTCGTGGTTCACTGGAATCCAGATGCTGCCCCTGGGGTCCCTGTCCAGCGGCAAGGAGAGTGTGATGTGTTCGGAGCATAGGGGACGCAGGCGATACGCCCGGTGTTGCAGGGACGGGCCCGTGGTTCTTCATGGCCCGGCTGTGCGACACCTCCATGCGTCGATGTCCGCGATGGACCTGTTGCTTGTCAGCAGGCAGACGGACACGGCGGCCCGGCATCTTCGGCAGGTCCTGCGCAACCTGCTGGAACTGCGTCGGGAACTGCGATGAACGACAGGCCCGGTCGGACCGCCGGCCGGGCCTGGCATCTTCCCACGGGGATGCCAGGACAGCTTTCAGGCGTCCGCCGGTTGTCTGCGGGTCGCCTGGCGGGTACAATCCCTGGCTCGCAAGCTCGTGTTTTCCACTATCCCTGATGAACCCGAGAGGTGATACACAGATGGACGTAGAACGCGCACAACGACTTCAGAAGCTCCCGCCCTATCTCTTCGCGGACCTGCGACGCAAGATGGCTGCCGCCCGGGAGAAGGGCGTCAAGGTCCTTCGGATCGACATCGGCGACCCCGATTCGCCCACGCCCGATCCGGTCGTAGAGGAACTCTGTCGGGCTGTGTCCGACTCCGAAGATCCCGACCGCCATCGTTACGGCTGCGACCGACCGGCCGAGGAACTGCCCCGCGCGATCAAGGACTTCTACAAGCGGCGCTATGGCGTGGAACTCGCCGACGACGAGTTCGTGACGACCATGGGCTCCAAGGACGCGATCGTCAAGTTCTGTCTTGGCATGATGAATCCCGGCGATGTGGGCATCGCCCCCGTGCCCGGCTATCCGACCTACAACATCGGGCACGTATTCGCCGGCGGCGTGACGCACCAGTTGCCCCTCCGCCCCGAGAACGACTGGCTGCCCGACTTCGACGAGATCCCCATGGAGGTCCGCAGGCAGGCGAAAATTCTCTGGCTGAACTACCCGAACAACCCCACCACGGCCACGGCCGATCTGGACTTTTTCCGCCGCGCGATCGACTTCGCCCGCGAGAACGACATCCTCATCGCCCACGACAGCGCCTACAGCGAGAACACCTATGAAGGATACAAGGCTCCGAGCATCCTGGAGGTGGACGGAGCGAAAGAGGTCGCCGTCGAGTTCTTCTCGCTGTCCAAGGCGTTCAACATGACCGGATGGCGGATGGGCTTCGTAGCCGGCAACCCTTCGGCGGTCGGCGCGTTGAACACCGTCAAGGAGAACGTCGACAACGGTTCGCTGCGATCGATTCAGTTCGCCGCTGCTACGGCCCTGGACAAAGCCGACGAGATTATTCCGCCGATCAACGAGGTCTACCGCAAGCGTCGGGACCTGGTGGTGGACACGCTCAACAAGGCCGGATGGAACCTCGACAAGCCGAAAAGCACGATCTACATCTGGGCGCCCGTGCCGGACAAGTACGCCGGCGACAGCGGGGCGTTCGTTGCCGACCTGCTGGAGAAGACCGGCGTGATGTGCACCCCCGGACGAGGGTACGGCCAGTGGGGCGAGGGCTACTTCCGCATCTCGCTGACCTACCCCGACGCCGTGCTTACCGAGGCGATGGATCGGATCATCGAGATGAAGGTCTGAGGCCGGGCACACCGGACTTCCAAACTGACCCAGCCCGCGGGAGCTTGCTCCGGCGGGCTGTTTTCTGCGCACACACCACCCCAGGAATTTGCGCAGTCTCGTGGGCTTGGCCTCACCCCCCGCATACAATTCACATACACCCGTGGGGTTCATGTCGCAGATGCACAACCGGGCGCCGGAGAGATTCGCCCGGTGGCGAAACTCTCGAAAGGAGACATTCCATGTGCAACCGTACCCGAATGACCGCAGTGGCATCTGTACTGTTTGCATTGGTTCTGGTCCTTGTCGGCTGCAACGGCGGGGACGAAACAGCGGCCCGCAATCGTGATAACGGCGACCGGCCCGACGAGCAGAAGGAGATGGACATCGTCGCAACGGCCCGGGAGGCAGGCTCCTTCGACACCCTCGTCAAGGCGATCGAAGCAGCCGGGCTCGAAGACACACTCAAGGGCGAGGGGCCCTTCACCGTCTTCGCTCCCACCGACGATGCCTTCGCGAAGCTCCCAGCCGAGATCCGTCAGGACCTTCTCAGGCCTGAGAACCGCGATATGCTTCGCGAGATCCTGACGTATCACGTTCTCCCCAGCCGGGCGTCGTCCAAGGACGTCGCGCAGCTATCCTCGGCCGGAACCGTCGAAGGAGGAACGCTTTCGATCCGCCAGCAGGACGGCGATGTGATGGTCGGAAGCGCGAAGGTCGTTCAGACCGACATCCAGGCCGACAACGGCGTGATCCACGTGATCGACACCGTCCTGCTGCCCAGGCCTGCCCTGGCGTACGTGCCGGCGCGATTGGACCTGATCGACGCGCTCAAGGCCGGGGGCAGCCACAAGACGCTGCTCAAGGCGATCGATGCAGCCGGTCTGACCGAGACCCTCCGGGGCAAGGGCCCATTCACATTGATTGCTCCGACCGACGCTGCTTTTGACAAGGTGCCCTCCGACACGCTGAACAATCTGCTGGACCAGGCCAACCGCGACCAGTTGACTGCCGTGCTGACGTTTCACGTGATCGCAGGCCGGCACAAGGCTGCCGATCTCGCCGACAAGGACAGTGTCAAGACCCTTCAGGGACAAAGCCTTTCGATTTCCGGAAGCGCAGGTGGTCTGACCATCGGCGGGGCGAAGGTGACGCTCGGAGACATCCAGGCATCCAACGGCGTGATTCATTCGGTGGGGCAGGTGCTGATGCCCGACCTTTCCTCGATGATCGAGGACGCCGCCGACGAAGCCTCCGACCTCATGGATGACGACGAGAGCATGGACGCAGACGACGCCGCCGACATGGCCGATGGAGCGATGCAAGGCGCCGCTGGCGACAGCGGTTCGTGATACACCCGGTTGACGTCGGGCTGACGAGCACAGACCCGGCGGGCAACGTGCGGGCCTCCGCAGATCCTTCGGCGGAGGCCCGATTCTTGCGCAGCGCGGAGAGAGGCCTCAGCGACAGGGGCAATTCCTGGCGGTCGCCCTTTATCCCGGGCGCGGTTCGTCTATACTGCACCGTCGACGCGCCGGGATACCCTGTCGCCGGGTCGTGCCACGGTACTCACAGGGCCCGATCGAGAACCCCCACTGCTGGGACGATTCATGAAGGTACGGATGGAAGCAACCGAAGGCCTCGGGCGGCTTGCCGAGGTGCTCGTGGATGGCAATACGCTGTTCGTGTGCGATGGCATCAGCCCGGCGGACAAACGAACGCCCCCCGGCGTGCTGGAGAGCATACGGTTCGGCTACAACACCGAGGGCGGAATCGCCTGGGACGCAGCCACAGCCGGTAACGTCGACCGCAAGCTCGCGCTGGAACATCTTCGCGACTGGTCGTACACGGGCTTCGGCCGGGTGGTGCAGATCATGCCCGTGGTCATCGACTTCGGCCTGCTGCAGATGGAAGACTCCACCTGGACCAACGACGAACGCCTGGTCGGTCAGTTCGTGGAGATCCCCATCGACAAGCTGGAGATCCTGCCCGAGGGGTCCAGCGACTGGCCCGAAGACCTCCGCTGAAAGGGCACGCATGGCCAAGAGCAACGCTCCATGGATGATTGTCCGGCTGGTGATCGCGGCGGGACTGGCCGCTGCATTGCTGTGGGTGATTTTCTCGGGTTCCGGCGAAGGTCCGACCGGCCCCGACCCGTTGGTGATCCGCTTCCTGCAGAAGGCATCCATCGAGGCAAGCAGCATCAGCGACCCAGCCGGACTCACGCATGTCCGTCGAGAGTTCCTTGGCGTGATCTGTGCAGCCGGCGATTTCGATCGCGCCGAGCAGATGATCCAGCAGGAGAGCGTGGAGTTCCGCCCGGGCCTCAAGGCCGTGATCGCTCGCGAGCATGCCCGGGCCGGCCACTTCAACAGGGCGGCCGAGGTCGCCGGCACCGTTTCACCCAACGACCTCGCCGACGGCGTGTGGACGGAACTCGCCCACGAGGCCGCCAAGGCAGGCCACCACCAAGCCGCACTCCGGGCGGTCGAGTGGATCAAGGACGAGCAGACAGCCCGGAAGACCGAGATCTTCGTCTCGGCGGTTCACACCGGTCTGACGGAAGGCCCCGATCGGTTCCTCGCCGATCGGGCTTGCCCAACGGATCTGCTTGCCGCAGCCCTGAGCGAACTCTACGCCCGGCGAGGCGACTACGAAGACGCGATGCAGATCACACAGCAGGGCCTGGCGGTTGACCTCAAAGCCCGCGCCTGGCTGGACGCAGCGCTGTGGGCGCATCGTCGCGGCGATCCCAACACGGCCGGGCGATTCCTGGACCGGGTGGCCGGGAAGCTATCCATGCCTTCGACCGGCAGGCAGGCGGATGCCAACGCCCTTCGCGGAGAGTTCGCCCGCACCTGCGCTCTGACAGGCAGGGACAAGGCTGCCCGACTCAACATCGATCTGCTGCTGGCGATCGACGCCAACGACCCTCTCGGCAGCCGGGCTGAGGCGTCGCTGGTGACAGCGATGATGGCTGCGGGCATGCAGGCCCAAGCGCTGCAGCGGGCAGTCACCGACGACGGCGTTTTGCGCCCGATCGTTGGCCCGGCAGCGGTGGAACACTACGCCCGTCGTCGGGAGGGGGCCAAAGCTGGCAAGCTCATCGAACGGGCAGCGGATTCCTACGCACGAGCGACGTTGTACATCCAGGCAGCCCGGTGGGTGCTGGAGGGGGCCCTGCCCGTTGCCCCGCCGTGGGCTCACTCCAGCGAGACGACACAACCCCTGACCAAGGAGTAGACGCATCATGATGCAGGACTGGTTCCCCGAAGCGAAGCTGGGCATCTTCATTCACTGGGGCATTTACGCGGTCAAAGGCATTCCAGAGAGCTGGTCGTTCTTCCGTGGCGACATCAGCTACGAGGATTATCTCGCCCAGTGCGACGACTTCTCCGCGGAGCATTACGACCCCAACGACTGGGCCAGGCGGTTCAAGGAGGCCGGCGCCACCTACGCGGTCCTCACGGCCAAACACCACGACGGCGTGGCGTTGTGGGACACCGACCTGTCGGACCTGAGCGTCGTCAAGAAGACCCCGGCCGGTCGGGACCTGATCGGCCCGTACTGCGACGCCCTTCGGGCAGCCGGCCTGAAAGTGGGCATCTACTTCTCGCACCTGGACTGGTCGCACCCCGACTACGCAACGGTCAGGCCTCACGATCGCGACCTGGGCGATCCGGCGGAACTGAACGCCTTTGGTTATGCAACCGGTGAGGAGGATCCGGCTGCGTGGCAGCGATTCCTGGAGTTCCACCGTGGCCAGCTGAAGGAGCTCTGCACCCGTTACAAGCCCGACCTGCTGTGGTTCGACGGAGACTGGGAGCGCGACGACGAGCAGTGGAACATGGCTGAGCTTCGCGAGCTTCTTCACGAGTGGGCACCGGGGGTGATTCTCAACTCCCGCATGCGGGGTTACGGCGACTACGCCACCCCCGAACAGGGCCTGCCCGTGCGCCCGCCGCAGGGCCCGTGGGAGTTCTGCATGACGATGAACAACTCCTGGGGCTACCAGGTGTGTGACGAGGGCAACGACAAGTCGCCCCGCCAACTGGTGTGGTATCTCTGCGAGTGCATCTCCCGCGGTGGGAATCTGTTGCTGGACATCGGCCCCAAGGCAGACGGCAGCCTGCAGGATTCCCAGGCCCGGCGTCTGGAGGAACTGGGCCGATGGACGCGCGACCATCGCGAGGCAATCTACGATACCGGATCCGGACTGCCCGAAGGTCTGTTCGCCGGGCCGAGCATGATCAGCAAGGACCGCACGAAACTCTATCTCGTGCTGCTCGACGCGCCGCGCGGACCGGTGCCCGTCAAGGGCGTCCGCAACCGCGTTGGCGGCATTACCGCTGTGGGGTCGGGACAGGATCTTTCCTGGCAGAAACTCGGCGGCGCAGGCTGGATGAACATCCCCGGCGTGCTGTGGATCGACGTGCCCCAGGCCGCCTGCGACCCACTGGCCACCGTTGTGTGCGTCGAGCTCGAAGGACAGCTGGAGGTCTGGCTGGGCGAGGGCGGAGCGATCGAGCAGAACTGACCCGGCCGGGAACCCAGGAGGCCTTGGGGCGTCCTACTATGGCAGAGGCGTCGAGAAGGCAGGCCTCCCGGGCGGCGGTCTGCCTTTTCCCGTTCCCCAAAGAAAGAGGGTGTCATGAACGCGAAGCAGAACCGGTTCTCCCGCCTGGCGGCTTGCACGCTGATCGCAGCGATGGTCCTTGTGCATTCTGCCACAGCTGCCGACCTTGTGACCTCCTCGGAGGTCAAAAAGTACCAGTCCTGGGTGGAGCGCCTTGCCGCGGAAGACATGCAGGGACGTGGCCCGCAGACCGAGGGCCTTGCCAAGGCGAGGGATTGCATCATCGCGCAGTACAAGGCGATGGAACTGGTTCCGGCTTTCGGAGACAGCTACACCCAGCAATTTCCCGTGCCGGCCGGTGCTGCGGTTCGCGAGCAATCGCTGGCAACGGTGACGGGACAGGGCAAGACGAAGTCCAGCCAGGACGCGCAGAAGGGCAGGGACTTTTCGCCCATGGTGGTCTCCGGCTCGGGGAGCTTCGAGGGCGAGGTCGTCTTCGCCGGGTACAGCATTTCTTCCAAGGCCCGCAAGTACGACAACTACGCCGACGCGAACAAAGCCGACGTGACGGGCAAGGTGGTGCTCTGCCTCCGCTATGAACCCCACGACGAAAGAGGCCGGAGCCTCTGGACCAGGGGACGGTGGTCGCGCGAAAGCGCCTTGACGGGAAAGGTCTCCGAGGCATTCAAACGCGGAGCATCGGCTGTGTTGATCGTCAATCCTCCCGCAGCGGCCGACGAAGACAACGGCGTAGCGAAGATCAACCATCTGGGCATGTGGGCACCTGCCCGCGGGCCTGTGCTCCAGGTGTCCCGGCGGTGGGTCCAGGAGCTTCTCGGGGAGGGCAGGGAAGGTCGCCTCCGGTTCGAGCGTCTCCTCACGCAGGCGAATGACAAGCTGACCCGCCCGGTTGCTCTCAACGCCCGCGTAGCGGGCAAGGTGGACATCCGCAAGAACCGCATTGAAGTCGACAACGTGGCCGCTGTGCTCAAAGGCAAGGGCAAGCTGGCCGACGAGGTCGTGATCGTTGGCGCGCACTACGACCACATCGGCATGGGGCGCGGGGGACGGCGGGCTGTGCATCCCGGAGCCGACGACAACGCCTCCGGCACGGCCGGGGTGCTGACGCTGGCCCGGTGGTTCGCGAAACGCTGGCAGGATGACGGCGCCCCCGATCACCGGACGATGGTGTTCGTGAACTTCGCCGGCGAGGAGCTCGGGCTGATCGGATCGCGTTACCTGGCCGGAAGGCTCAAGGAGATCGGCACCGACGCGAGCAAGGTCGCCGGGATGATCAACCTGGACATGATCGGCCGGCTTCGCAAGGACAAGCTCGGCGTGTGGGGCGTCGATTCCGGCGATGCCTGGCGGAAGATCGTCGCGACGGCGAACAAGTCGATCGGGCTGGATCTGGACCTGGTTTCCTCGGGCTTCGGGCCCAGCGATCACGCGTCGTTCTACTCCCGGAAGATGCCCGTCCTGGCGATCAACACGGGGTTCCATCGCGATATCCACTCCCCGCGCGATACGGCTGACAAGATCAACTACCAGGGCGCGGTGAAGGTGCTTCGCCTGGTCGAAAGAATCGCGGTCGACGTGGCCACACGGGAAGACCCCGTCGCCTACAAGGCCCCGAAGAAGCAATCCGGCCGGCCTTATGTGGGCATTCTCCCGGGCGACGTGGAAAGCGGCTGCGGCGTTCAGCAGGTCGTGCCCGACGGACCGGCCGAGAAGGCCGGTCTGCAGCAGGGCGACGTGATCGTCAGGTGGAACGACGTCGCGATCTCCTCGGCCGCTGAGCTGCTGGGCGAGATCCGCAAGCACAAGCCCGGCGACAAGGTCAAGCTGACGGTCCTGCGGAAGGGCGAGAAACAGGTCATTCCCGTCGAACTGGGTCAGCGATAGAGATCGCTCTGTCGTGCCACGCGGGTTTCCCCGCGGGGTCATTTACATCGCCTGCCGTGCGTTCTAGGATGCCCGCGTGGAAACCGTTCGGGCCATCATCGCGCTGGGGGGCAACGTCGGCGACAGCCAGGCGATCCTGACCGACGCGCTGGGTCGCATCGACAACCAGCCCGGCTGCAGGGTCGTGGCGCGCTCGACGTTCCACCGGACCTCGCCGGTGGGCGGGCCGGCCGGCCAGGAAGACTATCTCAATGCCGCCGCGGTCGTCGAGACCCGTCTGGCTCCGCAGCAACTGCTGGACCTTCTCCAGCGGATCGAAGCCGATCTGGGCAGAGACCGCGCCCGAGAGCAGCGATGGGGCCCCCGCACCTGCGACCTGGATATCCTGCTGTACGGCGACCGGGAAATCAGCACCCCGACGCTGACGGTCCCCCACCCCCGGCTTGTCGAGCGGAGGTTCGTCCTCGAGCCGCTGGTGGAGATCGCCCCGGACGTGGGCATCCCGGGCCAGGCCAGGACGCCCGCTGAACTGCTTGCCGCGCTGGAGGAGGATGCATGACTGCGCCCCTGGTGAGTTTCATCGGGCCGCCGGGCGTGGGCAAGACGTCACTTGCCCGAGGCCTTGCCCCGAGACTGGGGGGCGATCTCGTCGAGGAAGACTTCCGGGGAAATCCGTTCCTGCCCGGTTCCTATCTGGGACGACAGGAAGCCTGTCTGCCCGCGCAGCTGTACTACCTGCTCAGCCGGGCCGGCCAGCTTTCGCTGGAGACCTGGCCGGAGGAGGGAATCGTCGTCACCGATTACGGCTACTGCCAGGACCGAATCTTTGCGCAAGCCAAACTTACCCCCGGTGAAATGGGTCTGTACGATCAGGTAGCCTCGCGGGTGGATCCGCTGATCAAGCCCGCCGACGTGATCGTGCATCTCGATGCCGATCTGGAGACGCTCCGAGCCCGGATCGCCAGCCGTGGCAGGGGCTTCGAGCAGGCCTTTGACGATACGTTCATCCAGCAGCTTCGCAGCAGTTACGATCGGCTGGATACTCCGGCGGGTGCGGTTCTGCTGCGACTCGATGCAGGCAGAAACGACTACCGCACGGGCGAGGGACTCAATGAATTGACCCTCAGGATCCGAAAGGCATTGAAGGACAAGAGATAAAGACTCCATGGAAACGGTTACCACAATCGCAGAGGTCCGCAAGCAGATCGGCCGGGCCAGGTCGGCCGGCAAGGTCATAGGCTTGGTCCCCACCCTGGGCGGCATGCACGAGGGACATTTCAGCCTCGTCCGGGCTGCCCGCGAAGGCTGTGACTTCGTGGTGGTGAGCATCTTCCTGAACCCAACCCAGTTCGCCCCGGGCGAGGACCTGGAAAAGTACCCCCAGACCCTCGCCGACGACCAGGCTGCCTGCCGGGATCTGGGCGTGAATCTCGTATTCGCTCCGGCGACCCGCGAGATGTACCCCAGGCCTTCGCTGACGACGGTGCAGGTTCGGGAGCTTACGGGAACGCTCTGCGGGGCCTCCCGGGAAGGGCACTTCCAGGGCGTCTGCACCGTAGTGGCCAAGCTTTTGAACATCGTCCAGCCCGATCGGGCGTACTTCGGGGCCAAGGACTTCCAGCAGCAGGTGGTGGTGCGACGAATGGTCGAGGATCTGAACATGCCCGTGGAGATCGTTACGTGTCCGACGGTTCGCGAGCCGGACGGCCTGGCGATGTCTACACGGAACCAGTATCTCTCGCCGGAGGAGCGAGAGCAGGCGACCTCGCTATCATCGGCGCTTTCGCTGGGAAGGCAGCGGATCGAGGCCGATCGTCCGCCAGCCGGGGAGGTCATCGAGGCGATGCGCGAGCACCTGCAGGCTGGGGCTCCGGACGGAGAGGTGGAATATCTGCGGATTGTCGACCCCGCGACGCTTCGCGACGTAGAAAGCACGGACCGGGAGGTGCTGATCGCGCTTGCGGTTCGCATCGGCCAGGCGAGGCTGATCGACAATACACTGGTGGCCGGGGTGTGAGAGGCCTACAATAGCGGTTCTCACTGGGGATTACGGTGGGGTCGACGGGTTCGACTTCCCACGCCCCGCACCATCGCTGAGATTGGATATCCGGAATCATGTTGCTGAAAGTGTTGAGAAGCAAAATCCACCGCGCGACCGTGACGGAAGCGAGGATCGAGTACGTCGGATCGATCACCATCGATCGCGACCTGATGGACGCGGTCGGCCTGGTGGCCGGCGAATGCGTGCTCGTAGCCGACATGACCGACGGCGCGCGTTTCGAGACGTACGTGATGGAAGGCGAGCGCGGGTCGGGTGTGATCTGCATCAACGGTGCAGCGGCCCGGCTGGTCACCGTCGGCGACGAGGTGATCATCATGGCCTTTGGGTACATGGACCGCGCCGAGGCCGATCGCCTGAGGCCGGCCATTGCGCTGGTCGACAAGCAGAACCACGTCACCGAGAAACTCGACGGGCCAGCCAGGGAATAGATGCGACCGATCATCACCGATTTCGGCACGTTTCACCTGTTCGGGACGGAGATCACGCCCCGGATCTACGGCTACGGGCTCATGCTCGTGCTGGGGTTCCTGCTGGCGGTGTTCATAGCCCAGTGGCGGGCGCGGAGAGCGGGGGAAGACCCCGAGCACGTTTCGCGGTGCGGAATTCTCGCGCTGATCGGCGGCGTGGTTGGCGCTCGGTTGGCATATGTCATCGAGAACCCCGCGCAGTTCTTCTCCCGCGGAGACGCTGACTTCGCCGCGATGGCGAATATCACCTCCGGCGGGTTGATCTACTATGGCGGGGTGGTGCTGGCGACGCTGCTGGTGCTGGGGTATCTGCTGGTCAAGAAGTTGCCCGTCCGGCGGTTCCTGGACATCGTGGCGGTCAGCATGATGATCGGCCTGGCGTTCGGCCGGGCTGGGTGCTTCCTGAACGGCTGCTGCTACGGAGGCCGGGCCGACAGGGACTGGCCCCTGGCAATGGAATTCCCGATGTATGCCCCGCCTCTGCTGAATTTCGCCGACGGCGACAACCCGTACTCGGAGGGGACGACCAGGCCGACCCCGCCGTATGCCGATCAGATGACCCGCGGGCAGATTCGCCCGGATCCGGCGCTGGTCGACGAGGAGGGCAGGCTGATTCCGCCATCGCAGTTCAGCGACAGGCAGATCGCCATCGCGCAAGCGAGTCATTCCCACCCGGTCAAGCCGGCCCAACTTCTCGGGCTGATCAACGCGCTGCTGATTGCCGGGGTCCTGTGGGCGTTCTACCGGCTTCGCACGCGGGAGGGGCAGGTATTCGGCCTGTTGATCGTGTTGTACCCGATCACGCGGTTTGTGCTGGAGTCGATCCGAGCGGACAATCCGCACAACCTCGCGCAGCTCGTGCTGACGCACAATCAGAAGACGTCTCTCGCGACGATCGTCGCGGGAGTCATATTCCTGGTGGTATTGAAGTTCCGTCCTGCTTCGGCGGGGCCTGTGCTGGCCGAGCGGGCCAACGTCGACGCTCAACCGGCCGGGTCTTCCAGGTCGGGGCGGGTCGGCAGACGATAACAACAACAAAGGAGAGGATATGCACTCTGTCCATCGATGGGTAACGGTTGCGGTGGTTCTGGTAGCGACGGGGCTGGTCTCGGCGGACACCGGCGATACGATCCGCAAGGTCTCCGAGGCCGCCGACGGCTCGCTGGTGATGGTTTCCTTCAAGCTCAAGGTCGACTCGCAGGACGAGCCCCGCACGGTCGGCGGCCCAGCCTTCTGTATCAGCGCAGACAACCGGGTGTTCATGACGATGTCCATTCCCGGCGACGCGCGGGCCGAGGACCTCAGCGACTTCCAGGCGATCGTGCCCGGCAAGGAAGGCAAGCGACTGAAAGCGAAGTTCCTGGGTCTCGAGCCCTCCACGGGTCTTGCCTTCGTGCAGGTCACGGAGGACCACAAGTTCCAGGAGGTCCAGTTTGCCGTCAACTCCGACCTGGAGGTAGGCACGCAGGTGGTGTCCACGGGCATGATGCCCGGCGACCCCGCCCACACCCCTTACCATGGTGTGGCGTATGTCTCGGCGCGGATTCGTGCCCCCGAAGAGCTGGTCTACGTGACCGGCGGCACGCTGACCCATCCGGGCTCGCCCGTGTTCAACGCCGATGGCAAGGCGGTCGGGCTGGTCGGAAGGCAGCTGTTCATGGCGTACCAGACGCAGAACCAGCGGGGCGGGGCGAGCACCGTGCCCCTGCGCGGCGATGCCAAGACGAACTTCTTCATTCCGGTCGAAGAGTTCAAGCACGTGATGGAATCCATCCCCACCGACGGCAGCATCCGTCGGGCGCCGTGGTATGGTATCAACCGCCTGCAGGCGGTTACCGACGAAATGGCCGAGCTGTACAAAGGCCTGGAGCTTCCTGCCGTGCGGGCGTACGAGATTTTCCCGAACTCCCCGGCTGCCAAGTCCGGCCTGAAGGAAGGGGACATCATCGTCGAGGTCGACGGCAAGCGGATCGAGGAACTGGCCAGCGAGTCGCTGGTGGTGATGAATCTTCGCCGGAAGCTGTCGAGACAGAAGATCGGCGAGGAGGTCAAGCTGGGCGTGTTCCGGGACGGCAAGGTCGAGCCGGTGACCCTCAAGCCCGTCGCCATGCCGACCCGCCCCAACGAGGCGAAGCGCCACTTCGAGAGATCCCTGGGATTCGTCGCCCGCGAGAAAGTCGTCTTCGACAAGTACTCTGCCAGTGAAGCCGTCGCCAAGACCGACGGGCTGATCGTGCTGTTCGTTGCGCGTCAGAGCCCGGCTGCCCTGGACGGGCTGAGGCCCGGCGATGTGATCAAAGCGGTCAATTCGGTGCCCGTGGACAGCACGTCGACGCTGGAGAAGATTCTCGATGAGCACCGCAAGAACAACCCCGCCGGCGGGATCAAGGTAACCGTGCAACGCCGCGAAGGCGAAGAATCGCTGACGATTACCCCGCGCAGCCGATAGGGAAAGTATTGACCCTGCCGGTCGAGTTGCCGGCAAGGCAGGCGAGGAAAGGAGCCGCAGATGAATCGTGCGCTGATAGTCCTGGTGATCCTGGCTGCGATGCCGGTATGTCTGTTGGGACAGCCCAACTCAACGCAGCAGGACGCCAACAAGCCGACGGTCGAGATGAAACTGGCCGCTCGCAGCCTGTACGCCTCCACGCTTTCGCTGTTGACGCGATCCGATCAGCCTCGCCTTGCCGGACTCCGGGCCGCTGTGCTTTCCGAGATGGGCGTTCGGCTGGATCCCAGCCACTGGGACCTCAGCCGAATGCACGCCGACAGCACCGCCCGGCAGAGACGCTACGAAGAAGCAGTAGCCGCAATGCGCCGCCTCGCCGAGGCCACACCCAGAGACCACGAGATGTTCATGGCCTGGGTGAGTCTCCAGGCCGGCGGATTGCAGGATGCTCCCACGCGCCTGACCTTCCTGCAGGAGGTCGCTCGTCGCCAGGACATTACCCCCGCGATCCGCGCAGAACTGCTGGCCTGGCAGGCCGAGGTAGCTTCCCGGCAGGGCCAGCCCGAGCGGTCGTCGGAGTTGCTGGACGAGGCTCTCAAGGCCGATCCGCTGAACATCCGGGCGCTGTCGGGCAAACTGATGATGGACCCCAACATGCCCGTCTCCGAACGTACAGGCTATCTCGCCGGAATCCTCAAGGCCTCGCCGATGAGTGCCAACAACGCCTGGAATCTCAGCTTCCTCGCCAGCGACGCCGGCCTGCACAAGCAGGCACTCGCGCTGAGCAACTATAGCTGGGAAATCACCCGGCGGCGAACGGGCACCCCACCGGACGGCTCGAAGCTGATCGCCTTGTATGCCGGCTCGATGCTCGATGCGAACGCCAACGAGCAGGCGGTCGAGTTCCTGCAGTCGCAACTCGAGGAGTACAAGCCCATGTACCTCCAGCAGGATCCGGGCGAATCGCTCGACCTTCGCATGTTGCTGCTGGAAGCCTGCCGGCAGGCGGACAAGGACGAAAAGGCCGCCGTCCTGGACGAGACCCTCGACCGGGAGTTCCTGCGCGTGTCCGGGTCTTCCCGCGTTCCGCTCGGGGAGGCGCGAGACGCCATCTGGTACTACCTCGTAATGCACTCCGACCCCAACAAGGCCGAGCCGTTTGTCAACCATGTCAAACAGCTCCTGGGCAACAAGCCATTGGCCACGACCGCCCGAGGCATGCTGGAGCTGGCACGCGGCAACCGCGACGAAGGGATGAAACTCCTGCGGAGTGCGGGGGAGGAGTCCCCGTGGGCCTCGTATCTTCTGGCGGCCGAGTACCTCAAGCAGACCAACTTCCGCGATGCCTCCCCCGCCGTGGCGGGCGCGGTGGACAAGGGGCGTCGCGGCAGGGCCTATCGACACATGGCCAGGGCCGCGAAAGAAGCGGGTTTCAAGTTGCCCAACCCTCCCGGTTACAGGGAGATTGCCGAAGAGATCAACGAACTGGTCGAGACCCACCTTCCGATCTGGCTGAGGCCCGAGAAGGTGCTGAAGATCCAAGCCGAGTTGAGAACCGATCACGTCTTCCCCGGCGAGCCGATCGTGATGGACGTGTCGATGGAGAACACCGGCGATATTGACATTCCCCTCGGGGCTGCGGGCCTGCTCAGCGCGGTGGTGACGGTCACCGCCCGGATCGAGGATGCCAACGGGATCGTCCGGGATTTCCCGATGTACCCGATTGCCGCTCCCCGCTATCTCAAGCCCGGCGGGAAGATCGCCAAGCGTGTTCGCCTGGATGTCGGAGATCTCGACCGGATACTGGCAACGACCGCACTGGACTCGGTCAAGATCACCTTCACGGTGCTGCCCGATCCCGTCGCCAGGCAGGACGGTGAGAAGATCGAGGTCTTCACGCCCATGACCACCCTGGATCTGCCCGAGCTGACGGTCTCCCGACGCAGCCTCTTCGCGCAGTATCCCAAAGTCACGCTGGACCGCAGCGACGCCGACGCAGCTGCCAAGGCGTACCGGCTGATGATCGCCTATCTGCGACGCGACTACGTTCGAGGTGAATTGCCCGTGCGCATGCGGGCGGTCCGGCAGGTGGCGATGCTGGCCACACTGGCCCGGCAGATCACCGAGGGCGACCGCGAAGCGCCCGCTTTCCTCAAGGGTGTTGTCGACGAGGGCTATCCGCTGGCGATGGTCCGTGAGATCGTTGCCCGGGAGAAGTCGCCGATCGTTCGCGCCGAACTGCTCGCCGCGATGGAGTACTGCCCGCTCGACAGGCGGTCGCTGAAGCTGATCGAACCATTGTCGAAGGACCAGGCCGACCTCGTCCGCCTGCGCATGGTGAGCCTGCTGATCGGCTCGGACTATCGCAAGCGGAAAGCCCACCTGCGGGATTTCGAGGACGACACCGCCGAGATCGTCAGGCGTCTGGCCGTTCGTGCGCTGGAAGCCGGCGTGGACTGACCCCCCCCACGGCGGGGTTCCGTCCGGTCGTCGGACGTCGGCGGGAACTGGTCTTGCAGACGCGGCGCGCATAAGATGAACACGGCCGAGCCATCGGCCTTGACGACCCATGCAACGTGCCATCGCAGCCATGTCGACGGTTCTTCTTCTTGCCGCTGTCGAGACAGGGGCCCAGTTGATCACCATCAAGGACCAGCAGCTGCAGGACGGCAGGTCGGTGACGCTCTCGCCCGCCACCGGCGAACCGGAGTTGGATGTCGACGAGCTGGAAGGACGCTGCAAGGACCTGCTGAAGCTCGCAGCCAGTCAGATCGAGAAGAAACAGTGGGGCGAGGCGCGGCGGTACCTCGATCGGGCGCGAACCTGCATCGTTACGTCCGAGCTGGCCGATGCTCATCTCAAACTTGCCACCGAGGTCAACGACGCGGGAATGACCATCCTCAGCGACGTCAACGAGCTATACCAGCAGGGCGAGTATGGCCCGGTGCTTCGCAAGCTTCGAGGAGTGTCGGTAGCCTTCGGCGACCTGCCCGCCGGGAAGCTCGCCGACAAGGCCATCCGCAAACTTCGTGACCGCCCGGAAGTGAAGGCCTATTTCGACGAGAACAAAGCCAGTCGGATCGACCTGGCGATCGAGCGGATCCTCCGCGCGTACGGCAGGAACGACCCGAACAACCCGCGTGTCCGCCGACAGCGGGAGAAAGCCATGCAGTCGCTCGATCCAAACGACCCCAATGCTCCCGATCCCAACGCGCCCACGCCGTCGCGCGTCCAGCGGATTCTCGCGCTGCCCGTCGCCCAGCAGGCAAGGGTCGTGAAGTTCCTTGACCGAGTGATGGAACTCTACCCGGCTACGGAAACCGGCAGGCGTGCAGCCGAGGATCTCGATGAACTCGCCACGCGCGACGGGTTCCAGAAGGAACTACGAGACTACCTCGCCCGGCGCGAGCGCCAGACGCTGCTCAGCTCGGCCGAGTCGTACAAGCGATCCGGCTCGCTGAAGCTTGCTCTCGAAACGCTGCAGAAGGTTGTGGAGAAGTATCCGGAATCCGAGGAAGCCGCCCGGGCGAAGGAGCTTCGCGCCGAGTGGACGGATCTGGGCCTGGACTGACCTCCTGCTGTCGACCGCCCGGCCAGGCCGACCGGCGAGAGTCTGTCATTCTGCCAGGCAGGAAGCCTATGATGTTTCACACGCCACACGGGATGGTGTAGATACGGAACTTACGGGAAAAGGAAGGGTTTGGAATGACTGCCAACGTAAGAAAGCTTCTGACCGCGATGGTCACAGCAGTGCTCGTGTCTCCCGCTTTTGGCCAGTCGCCCGGTCAATGGCTGAACCCCAGACTGGGGGCGAGCAAGACGTCGTTCGAGTTCACATACCGAGGCTACTTCGAGCAGGATGTCAAGAAACAGCGCGAAGATCTCGACGCCTCCAACTACATTCTCGGGTTCTCCACCCCCATTCGCCAGAACGACACCAGCGAGTGGTCAGCCTTCGGGCGGCTGGGCGTGTGGGACATCAATACCGACGGGATGCTCGCCGGCGACAAGTTCTCCGATCATCTGTACGACATCGAACTGGGGACCGCCTATCGCTGGAAGACCGCCGACAACTGGCTGTGGGGCGTGTCGCTTGCGGTCGGTTCGCCCAGCGACAAACCGTTCTCCAGCGGCGAGGAGATCTCCGTGGCCGCCAACGCGTTCCTGCGCATCCCCGATGGCGAGCGCAACGCGTGGGTCTTCATGGCCAACCTGTCCAACACCCGCGAATTCCTGCCGTACGTTCCCATCCCCGGCGTGGCCTACTGGTGGGAAGTGGGCGACAATCTCGACCTGCTGCTGGGCGTGCCCTTCTCGTCCGTGCGATGGACCCCGCTGGAGAAGCTCTCCGTGGAAGCATCGTATCGGATGCTGCGGAATGTCCACGCCAAGGTCAGCTACGAGATTCTGGACGGCTGGTGGGTGTACGGCTCGTTCGACTGGGACAACCAGCGGTTCTTCCGGCACGACCGTCCCGACGATGACGACCGGCTGTGGTATTACGAAAAGCGCGTCGCCGGCGGGCTGCGCGTCAAGATCATGGAGGACCTCCACCTCGACTTCTCAGGCGGATACGCCTTCGACCGCATCTGGTTCGAGTCCGACGAATACAGCGATCGGGGCGACGACATCATCCATCTCGGCGACGGGCCGTTCGTCGGCGTGTCACTGAACTGGCGTTTCTGAACTTCGTCGATACCTGCCGGTTTTCATGTGCCCGTCGGGGACACTCCCCGGCGGGCATTGTTTCTGGCGGGGGCGCTGCACCGTGAACCAGGCTGGCTGCGCTTCCCGGTCTTGCCCCCGGCAGGCGGTTCGGATAGGCTGACGCCACCGACCGGAGACCAAGGAGAGATTCCGCAATGTCAGACCGCGAAGCTACCGTAGCGAGGATGTGCGACAAGGGCATCGTTGCCGTCGTACGGGCCCAGAGCAGCGAGCAACTCATCGATGTCGCCGGCGCCCTGCTGGACGGAGGCGTTGACTGCATCGAGATCACCATGACCACACCGAACGCGCTGCAGGTGATCGCCGATTGCCGCAAGGCCATGGGCGACAGCGCCCTGATCGGCGTGGGCAGCGTATTGAACGCCAAGACGGCCGAAGACGCCATCGAGGCCGGTGCGCAGTACGTGGTTTCGCCGGTGTTCATGTCGGAGGTAATCATCACGGCCCACGCTGCGGGCCTGCCGTGCGTGCCCGGTGCGCTGACGCCTACCGAAATCCAGGACGCAACCAACGCCGGAGCCGACCTGGTGAAGGTCTTCCCGGGCGGGGCGTTCGGGCCGAGCTACTTCAAAGCCGTTCTCGCGCCCATGCCCCACCTGAAACTCACCCCCACCGGGGGCGTGAACGTCGAGACAGCCGCAGATTGGATCCGGGCCGGGGCCCAGACCCTCGGCGTGGGTTCGGCGCTGGTGACCAAAAGCGCGCTGGCATCGGGGAACATGGACGAGATCCGCGACCTCGCGGGGCAGTACGTCAAAATCGTAGCCGACACCCGGGCGGAGATGTCCGCCTGATCAACCGGAGCGATCGATGACCTCCACGGCCAAGCGACTGGCAGACGTTCTTGCGCGCAGGCCCGGCTGGGCGATGCTGACCGCCTCGCCCGAGCGCCTGTCGCACAGCAAGCCCGGGCGGTTCCGCCGCGGGTGGCTGGGCGTCGTCGGCGTGTCGCTGCTTGCGGGCCTGGCTGCCATGGCGATCCACGGCCTGGCGTGGAGGATCTTCGGCGAGAGGGGCATCGTCTCGTTGCCGTCGCTGGCCGCGGCAGGAGTGATGGTTGCCGGCCCGATGCGGCGCGGAATGGTCGAACTCTCCCGCCGGCTGGGTGGGCAGAGCCCCGCCGGCCAGGCGCTGGTCGCCACGTTGCTGGGTTTGCTCCTGGTGGGGGGCATCTCTTCGCTTCAGCCCCTGTTCTACAAGGCCGATCCCCAGATTCCGGCCTGGCTTGCCTGGATCCGCCCCGCCGCCAAGACCCATCGTGTGCTTCTGCTCATGCCCCTCTGGGGCGCGTGGGGAATGCTCGCGATCGGGCAATTCTGCAGGCCCGGCCAGAGCACCTGCCCCGCCGTGACTTCGTTGATCCGTGGGTGCGGGCCGCTGGTTGTTGCTGTCCTGATGGGCCTGCTGATGTTCCTGACCATTCAGGCGATGGGCTTCCTGCCGTGGTGGCAGGTGGGCATCACCGCGGCCACGATCGCCGGAGGCCTGATCGCAGGCATGGCGAGTTGCCGGCAGTCGGGAGGGCCCTCCGCCGGGGCGCTGCAGGCGACCGGAACGATGACGCAACTGGTCTTCCTCCTGGCGGCAGTCGCCGGAGAGAATTTGCTGATCTCCTGACCCTTGACGCCCGCCGTCGAGAGCGGGTAGAACCACGCATTATGAAAAGCACAGCCTTGCTGACAACTTCGCTGGGTGATTACCCGAAACGATCCGGCAAAGTCCGCGACATCTACGAGCTGCCCGAGGGCCTGCTGATCGTGGCTACCGACCGCATCAGCGCGTTCGACGTGGTCATGCCCAACGGCGTGCCCGACAAGGGACGTGTGCTCACCCAGATCAGCCTGTTCTGGTTCGATCTGCTCGCAGACGTCATGCCGAACCACCTGATCTCCGGCGCGATGAAGGACCTGCCCGACGACCTCCGCAAAGAAGAGGAAATCGACGGCCGGTTCATGCTCTGCCGGAAGACCGAGGTCGTACCCATCGAATGCGTGGTGCGGGGCTACCTCGCCGGTTCGGGCTGGCGGGAATACAAGGAGCACGGAACCGTCTGCGGCATCGAGCTGCCCAGCGGCCTCAAGCAGTCCGAGAAGCTGCCCGAGCCGATCTTCACCCCGGCCACCAAGGCTGAGACAGGACACGACGAAAATATCTCCTTCGAGCAGGCGTGCGAAATCGCCGGCGAAGACGTAATGACCACGCTCCGCGACAAGTCGCTGGAGATCTATGCCCGCGGGAGGGACCATGCCGCCGAGCGTGGGATCATCCTGGCCGACACGAAGTTCGAGTTCGGCCGCGATGCCGACGGAAAGCTGATCCTCATCGACGAAGTCCTCACGCCGGATTCCTCGCGTTTCTGGCCGGCAGCCTCCTACAAGCCCGGCAAGGCCCAGCCGAGCTTCGACAAGCAGTACGTCCGCGATTACCTCGACGACGTCGGCTTCGACCATCAGCCTCCGGGCCCGGTCCTGCCCGGCGAGGTCGTCCAGAAAACGCGCGACAAGTACATCGACGCATACAAGAAGCTCACCGGCCAGAAGTTCCCCTGGGCCTGAAAGCCGACAGCGGGTGCCCCGGGGGCGCCTCTCACACGTCGAAGCGATCCTTCCTGACGCCGGTGCGCCCGTAGACGACTTTCCACCATGCGGATATAATCTCTGACAGTCATCGCACCGGCTTGACGCCGCGCCGGCCGAAGGGCCGGGACCCGATCGGCGGGCTTGCCAGCCCGGTCGACCTGACGGTGGAGAATCCGAAGGCAAGGGCGCATCCGCACGGAAGGGAAAAGTCCATGGGGTATGCATCCCGCGCTGTCGTGAGTGTCATCGCTCTGTCTGTGCTTGCTGCTGTCGCACCGGCGCAGACCGAGTGGATCAAGTCGCCCGCCTCGCCGGGCAACTGGGGGACATCCTACAACTGGTCCCCGGACGAGCCGACGTACAACTACAACGATCCGACCGGCCAGGCGTTCATCGACAATGGTGGCACGGCGCGCGTGACCCTCGAGGGCGAGGAGGCGTACCTGCTTTTCCTGGGTTCCGAGTCGGGCACCTCCGGAAATGTCTTGCTGGAGTCGGGCAGCCTGGCCACCGCAAGTGCCTACATCGGGGCCAACGGCGACGGTTCGCTGACGCAGTCGGGGGGCAGCTTTTCGGCCTCTTACCTCCTGTACGCCGGCGCAGCTGGCGGGTCGACCGGCTCACTGACCCTCACCGGAGACGGGCGCGTCAGCGAAGGGGACCTGGCGATCCTGGCTGCCCACTG
>CAZXSK010000031.1:29203-45022 GCA_964642855.1 uncultured Planctomycetaceae bacterium
TCACCGGAGACGGGCGCGTCAGCGAAGGGGACCTGGCGATCCTGGCTGCCCACTGGCAGGAGGGGGCGATGGTGATTCCGCCGTCGATGATCCCCGAGCCGGCGACGGTGTCGCTGCTGGCTGTCGGGCTGGTCGGCATGATCGCCTGCAGGCGAGGGTGAACAACCCGACGGTTCATCGCGTTTCTTACATCACGCCGTCGATGAGATCGGTCGCTGCCGGTCCGCAGGCTGCGAGAAGATACTTCGCCAGCTGCGAGTGCGGCCGGTGTGGGAAAGCTTGCTTCAGTCCGCGAGCGATCGTTCGCAGGTATGCTGCGGAAGGTTCGCCCTGGTGAGCGTGCAGATCGTCCGAACTGGTGAGGGTGATCACCGGTAGGCCGTCGCGGTCGGGATGTCTGCAGACCAGCCCGTACCAGCCCTCGCAGGCCACCACCGACGCACCGGCCGCCAGGGCGAAGGGGTTGAGAGAGACCGAGCCCGGCGACAGGTGGTTCTCCTGGGCGAGAACGTCCTCCATCTGCCTCGGCGTGATGCGATACAGCCTCGCCAGTGAGGTGTGAGACTTCTGCCGGGGGTCGAGAAACGCCACGGCGGCACCCCACGTTCGCGAATGGCGGGCGAACAGCAGCCTCCCCGGGATCTCAGCCGCCTCGCAGGCCGTAGGCGGCGAGGGGTCTCGCGCTCCGGGATTGGCCCTCAGGGCCCCGGGCGGTTTACCTCCGGCCAGGTAACACGCGAACCGCTCGTAGAGCAGGTTCGAGCCGTAGGCGGCGTACCAGACCGCGTGGGGGGAGTCGGTCACGACGAGCCCACCGTCAGGAGGTGGAAGACGTTCCACGCCACGTGGGACACCACCGCCACGCCGAAGCCCCGGTAGACCAGCAACGTGCCCCATAGCACGCCCGCCGGCGCGAGGAACAGGAACTGGGGCCAATTGAAGGCCAGCCGTCCCCCGAAGATGCCCAGGTCGAAATGCGCCAGCGCGAAGATCGTCGCGCTGACGACCACCGCTGCGCCGGTCGCAATGCCCTCGGGGGCGGAGAACACGTCGACAGCCAGTACCAGCAGCAGCCCGATCAACACCAGCCGGAAGACGAACTCCTCGTAGATCCCGCTGCCGATCTCCAGGAAGAGCTTCTGGGCGAAGTCGTCCGTGGCAGGCTGGGACGTCGATGCAGCCAGCGTTGCGTCGCGGACGTAGCGAAGCGCCATCAGCGGGACGGTCCAGGCGATGCCTTCGGCGACGATTCCCCCAGCGACCAGCGGCTGGATGCGCCACCGGTCGCGACGGAATGCGTGCTGGATGAGCAGAACAGCCACCACGATCACCGGGGAGATCAGCCAGGCTGCGGCTCCGAAGTACCCGAGGATCGCGTTGAGCGGGTAGTACGGGCTGGCCGTCGCCCCCGACAGCCAGAAGCCCAGGTGGAAGGCGATCATTATCGGCCCGACGACCGTCAGAGAATTCAGCGGACGCTGCGTGTCGGCGAGATAGCCTTCGCGGGGTCCGGATCGCCGGGGCGTGTCGCGACGTTTGGTGGATCGGTTGGCCATGGGGGTATTATGGCGATTCGTCGGGGTCGGGCAACGGGCGGTCGCTCGGGGACAGGTCCAGCAGGGGGCGCATCTTTTCGATGGTCCGCTCACCGATGCCCTTGACGCGGGAGAGGTCTTCGGGCGTCCGGAACGCATCGGGCCCCCGGGCGGTGCGGTAACGGATGATCTCTTCGGCCAGTGCTCGACCCACGCCGGGCAGGCGCATCAGCGAAGCCAGCGGCGCGGTGTTGGGGTTGACCCGCTCTCCCAAGGCTGCCTCCCGCTGCGGCGAGGGCGGCCGGTCGTAGGGGTGGGCAGAGCGATTCCGGGTCGCGAGGATCGCCACGCCCGCCGCGACGGACGCCAGCACGATCAGGGCCGCCAGGTCGCGCCGGCTCCAGGAGAACTCGTAACGCTGCCGTCGCGGGGCGGTCATTGCGGGGGTCTGGTCGGGCCCTTGCCGCGAGGTCCGGAGGACAGGAACGCCCGGAAGTTCCGCAGTTCGCGGTAGGCGAGCTTGGGCTCGAGGTCGTTGCGGCAGAGCCCGCCGTGAGGAACGTAGTGCCCTTCATAGTCGGCCAGGTCGCGCCAGCAGATGCTCTCGATGTACGGTTTGGAGATGCAGACCCGCGCGAAGGCCTGCAGCCATTCCGCCTGGAGTCGCTGGGTCCACTCGGCGTGCCAGCGTCCGGCTTCGGTGACCGATTCCTGACCGTCCCAGGCGTCCCAGGCGTCCGGCGAGGTGCCCGAGGGCACCTGGGCGGAAGTCACGTGGACGCTCTTGGCCATGCCGGCGAATTCATCCAGCAGCGAACTGATTTCCAGCAGATCGCGAACGAAATGCCCGTCGACGGGCACGCCCATGTGCATCTGCAGGCCGAAGGCGTCGAACTTCACGCCGCTCTGAACGGCCATGTCCGCATACAGCAACGGGGGAATGGTCCGTTGGTTGCGGGCGTAGTACTCTCCCCAGGGCATGGCCAGGTCGATCACGACCTGGGCGTTGGGGGCGAGTTTCTTGACGACCAGGCAGGTCATGCGTGTCAGCTCCATGAGCTGGTCGAAGTTCAGATTGAAGCTGTTGTGTGCGTGGATCCCCGAGACGACCTTCCACACCGACACCTGTCGCTTGTACCGCGTGACCACGCGTTGGATGTGCTCGTAGATCAGGTCGCGAACGGTCTCGTAGTCGTGCTCCCAGATGTACAGCCACTCGGGCAGGTGAACCGTCTCGAAACTCAGCAGGGGCCCGGCGTGGATACGCTTCTTGTTCCGCGAAGCCCAGTTGACCCAGGCGTCGATCTGGCTGTACTTGTACTGGTGCTCCTTGGGCTCGATGAGTTTCCAGGGCGTGGGCACGGTGATGAAGTCGAACGCGTCGCGAAGCCGCTGGGCGTAATCGTCGCCCATCGAGAGCATGTCGACCTTGGACCCGAACAACGGTCGCCAGGTCGGGCTGGGCGAACTCCTGCGCCTGCCCAGCAGGATTTCGGCGTGGAAGAGAGACATCTTCTCGCCCAGCGTTACCGCCTGGGCGAGGCACTCATCGGCACGGCGGGCGGCTTCGGGCGGGTCGTCGCATTTGAGCGCCTCGATGAACGTCCCGCGAACCCGGTGGAATTCGTCGTTCAGCGGGCCGGCTTCGGGGTAATCGAACAGGCCCCATTCCTCGCGCTTCTGGGCGATCAGGCAGACCCTCCGGCGGGCGAGTTCGATATTCAGGTTGTAGGGCTCCTGGCGTTCCGGAAGGCGGGTGGTCGAGAGCATGAACCGCCCGGAGGGTCCGGCGTCCCACAGCAGCGCCAGGCCGCAGGCGCCCGGCACGCGTTTGATGCACGACACCTGCCCCTCGTCGACGACGAGGTCGGCCCGGACGGGGATCATGTCCTGCCCGAAAGCGTACGCGCCGTCGAGGTCGATCCCCTGAAGCGGCTGGCCGTTCTGGTAGGCGTCGAAGCGAAGCATAGGGCCCTTTGCGGAGAAGCTCTTGTCGGCCCGGCGATTCACGCGATCGGCAGGCTCCCGTTCGTGCGGCCTGCGGCGCAGAGGCATTCGCGCAAGACAGGTCCTCACGCCGCGGCGTTGCCCCACGGTTCGGGCCCGGGGGCAGGGACCCATTATAGTTGCCCCGGCGGGCTTGGCAACCATAGATGGTCCGCCGAACGTCGGCACGATTCCCCCGCACAAAAGATCGAAGTGCAAGGATCGCAAGAAGTTGGACCCAGAATCGGAATTCTCTGCGCAAGGCCTGTACTGATCGGGATTTGCCCGACCCACAAGACGTATCGTAGGTTTCATCCGGAGGGACGGCCGCGTCGACCGGGGCGGAGCCCCTGTCCCGGTCGGCGCGGGGACGGACCCTCCGCGGGTGCAGAAAGGGTACTGCGTGCAGAAGTTCAGGGAATCCAGGCCTCGGGTCCTGTTGATGGATCCCGATCATTCCGCGTCGGCGAGGACGTGTGCCCGCCTGACGGTCGCGGGGTTCAGCCCGTTGCGGGCGTCGGACGAAATCGAAGCCCTCTCGACGGTCCGGAACGAGTCGCCGGACCTGGCGTTCCTGCACATCGCCCCCGAATACCTCTCGGACACCGACCTGGCCGAGGTCATGCGATCGGTTGCCGAGACGCCCTACCTGCCCGTGATGGTCTTCGCCGGCGACGAGTCCCGGCGCGTCTGCTACCTCGACGGCGGGGCAGACGACGTCGTCTCGGCCAGCACGACCGACGAGGAAGTCCTCGCCCGCATCCGGGCGCTGCTTCGGATCAAGAACGTCCATGACGAGCTCGCCGAGTCGCGGGGACAGCTGCAGGAAGCCCTGCGCCGCGAGCGCAAATGGCTCTCGAAGCTGCGTACCGATTACGCCCACCTGATGGAGATGGCCACCACCGACCCGCTGACCCACGTGCACAACGTCCGGTCGTTCAAGGAACTGCTCGAGCACGAGTTCAAGGTTGCCAGGCGGTACGACAAGCCCATCAGCATGCTCATGCTCGACGTCGACCATTTCAAGGTGGTCAACGACACACACGGCCACCCGAGCGGCGATTACGTGCTGAAGGAGCTGGCGGTCATTCTGAAAACGTCGGTGCGCGAGTCGGACATCGTCGCCCGCACCGGCGGCGAGGAGTTCAGCGTGGTCCTGCCCCGGGCGACGCGCGACCAGGCGGAGCAGTTCGCCCAGCGCATCCGCCAGTCGACCTCGCAGCGGCAGTTCATCGTCTACGGCAAAGAGATCCACATTACGATTTCCATCGGCGCCGCGACCTATCCGCAGGACGCCGAAATCACCGAACCGGACATGCTGGTGTACTTCGCCGACCAGGCGCTGCTTCGCGCCAAGGAACAAGGCCGCGACCGCGTGGTCTCCTTCGGCGAGTTCGACAACGCCACGCGTGTCCGCCTTCGCCGCAAGCACCTGCAGATGCAGGCCATGATTCAGGAGGGAGCTGACCCATGCGAGGAAGCAGCAATCACGGGCCCGCCCACAAAGCGTTGATCGACCTGGTATTCCACCCCGACGAGTCCGGAAAGGGGCGCACCGGCAAACGCCACGTCCCCGACACCGGCCCGCGACAGCGCGTCAGCGACGGCGACCGGTTCGAGATCGGCTGGCGGATGCTGGAGCGCGACCTGGGGTTCGATCCCCGGGGGAAATGACATCAGCCGCGTGCGGCTGGGTGCCCGCACGCAGAAAGCTGACCAATGGGCAGGCCTCGCAACGGGGCTCGCGGGGCCTGCAATACTCCTTGCCCACCTCCACCAGCTGGGCGTGGTAATCGTTGTAGAGTTCCACGTCGCAAGGCAGGTGGCGCTGCATCATCGCCCGGACCTCTTCGTATCCGGCTTTCTCGGCGATCAGCCCGTGCCGCCGGAAGACCCGCATCGTGTAGGCATCGACCACGAACGTCGCCAGCCCGCCGGCGTACAGCGCCATGCTGTCGGCCGTCTCCGGGCCGATACCCCTGATCGCCAGAAGCCGGGTGCGGACCTCGTCGACCGGCCCGGAGAGAAACCGCTCCACGTCGCCGCCGGCCTCGCCGACGACCGCGCGGACGAACTCCCCCAGCCGCCCGGCCTTGACGTTGTAATACCCCGACGGACGGATCAGCCCGGCCAGCTCATCGCGAGGCATCGCGGCGAGTGTTTCGGCGTCCATCGCATCGGCGGCGTGGAGGTTGGCGATCGCCCGCTCGACGTTCTTCCAGTTGGTGTTCTGCGTGAGGATCGCCCCGAGGCAGATCTCCAGCGGCGTCCGCCCCGGCCACCATCCCCGGTGGCCGAAGTGGGCGAGCATGGCGTCGTAGATCGCCATCAGTGTGTCGCGGTCGGCGTGCATGGCCAGTGCATGATAGCCAGCCGCTGCGCCCGGGGCGAGCCCGCAGCGCGGTTCGTCGCCGCGGTCAGCCGATCGAGTCGATGGCTTCCTCGTATCGTCCCTGGGCGATCAGGGCGTAGGCGTCGCGCGGCAGGAGTTGACGCGTGACCTTGCTCATCGTCGCCGGGTCGATGGTCCCGGCGATGCCCAGCTCCCGGCCGGCTTCCCGCGCGGATTCCAGCACGTCCATCACCGGCTGTCGGAGGCGGAGCATTTCCGCCAGCGCCTCGGCGTGAGGCCGAAGCAACGCGCCGGCGAGCTCGTGGCCGCAATTGTCGCAGAAATTGCGGACGTGGGCGACCATGGGGTTGAAGTTGTCCAGCTCCCAGAACGTGCAGGTGGAGACGAGTACGAATTTCGCCGGCTGGCCGTACGTTCGGGCCGGGTGGCGGCAGTGCTCGTCGCGGATCTCGAAGAACGGGTTGCTTCGTGGCGTCATGCGGTCCATGAAGTTCTTCATGGGCCCGTTCACCCCGCCGGCATAGAGCGGCGTGGCAAGGATCACGATCTCGGCGCGGTCGATCCGTTTCAGCAGGGCGGCCATGTCGTCGTCCTGGCGGCAGGTGCCCGACCCGCTTCGCCAGCAGTCCCAGTCGCCCTGGCAGGGGGCGATGTCCATCTCGGAGGTGTAGAAGACTTCCGATTCGATCCCCGCTTCCTTCAGGCCTTCCAGGAACGGTCTGAGGATCAGCGCGGTGTTTCCCTGGTCCTTGTTGGGGCTGCTGTTGATGGCGATGACGTCCATGAGCAAATACTCCGGGCTTCGACGAAAGCCCCCCTGTGGGGCACCGCGGTATTCATCGGAACCGCAGCCCGGCGGATTCGATTTTCGCGCCCGATCGGCGGGGCTTACTCCGGCGGCGGCACCGGCCGGGGGACCTGGCGGGCGGGCGTCTGGCGAAGGGCGATCCCCGCCCCGGCGACCACCAGCGCGCATGCGACGTAGAAATTCCATGCCGGCACCTCACCCAGCAGGAAGTATGCCATCACCCCCGCGAAGATGAACTGCCCCAGGTTGGCGATGCTGACGGCCTGGCCGCGGATGTGCTTCATCGCCCAGTTCAGCGTGCTGTGGCCGATGATCGTCGGGATGATGCCCAGCCCCACGGCAAGCAGCACATCCCACGCCGAGGGGATCGCCAGCGGGTGCACGTCGCCCAGACGCGCCGCCTCCAGGAACTCCCTGCCGGCCGGCAGTTCCCACAGCGCGCCCAGCCCGCCTGCGGCCAGCAGACACACCAGCCCGCCGACGAAATACAGCGGCACGAGATACAGCCAGAGCGTCGGGAAGTCGCGGTTGCGACGACCCAGCGCCAGGTACAGCGCGAACAGCAGCATCGAGCCGAAACAGAGCACGTCGCCCAGGAAGTATTCGGCCGAGATGTGGTAATCCAGCCCGGCCAGGAGCATCACGCCCACCAGCGCCACGGCCGTTCCCAGCCACTCGCCGCGGTTGAGTTGTTCGCGCATCATGAAATGCAGGAGGAAGGGCATGACCACGGGCACCATGTTCACGATCAGGCTGGAATTGGCCGCCAGGGTGAGTCGCGCCCCGAGAATCCAGCTCACGAAGTGGGCCCCGAGCACGATGCCGGGCAGGATCGTCCGGCGGAGATGCCGCCAGCGGTAGCGGCTGCGGTTGCGGCGCAGGTCGCGCAGAAACACCGGCGAGAGGGCGGCCGTCGCTACCAGCAGGCGCGACGCGCTCAGCAAGACCGGGTGCATCGTGCCGGCCTTGATCATGATGACCGCCGTCGAGCACGCCCACACCCCGAAGATCAGCAGCAGGATTCGTCCAGCCATGGTGCGGTGAGCATACAGCATACGCCGGCGGGATCCACCCTCGCTCTGCGCGCAGCGACGGCGGCGGGATGATGGGTCACCCCGCCGCCGGTCATTTCCCTGCCGTCCCTCCATGGGGCAGGGGTGCAGTGACAGCTACTTCGAGCAGGCGGTCTTGTTCTTGCTTGCCGGTTCCTTCGCCGGAGGCAGCAGTACGCGGTCGATCACGTGGATCATGCCGTCGCCGCCCTCGATGTCGGCCCGGATCACCGATGCGCCGCCGACGTCCAGCCGCCCGTTTTCGATGGTGAACTCCAGCTTTCCGCCCTGGAGCGTCTGGGCGAAGCGGATCCCGGGCCGGCCTGTGATCTCAGCCGACTGCACCACGCCGGGCACGACGTGGTATTTGAGGATGGCGGCGAGTTTTTCGCGCCCCTCGGGTGCAAGGAGTTTCTCCAGCGTGCCCTCGGGCAGGGCGGCGAACGCTTCGTCGGTGGGGGCAAAGACCGTCACGGGCCCGCCCGACGTTAGCCGGCCATCGAGGTCGGCTGCCTTCAGCGCCGCAAGCAGCGTGTCGAATCGCCCGTCCTCCGCGGCCAGCCTGGCGATGGACGGTTTGGGCATCAGCACGCGGTCGATGGCATGCAGCACGCCGTTGGACGCATCGACGTTCATCCGTTCGATGCTCGCCCCGCCGAGGCGAACCTTCCAATGGGCAGCCGACGGGCTGTAGATCGGGATGAACCCGCCCTGCAGCGTGGGCAGGTAGTCCATGCCCTGCTTGTCGTAGGTGTGCTTCCAGCCGGGCACGACGTGGAAGCTCAGGATCTCCACCAGCCTGGCCTTGTTCTCCGGCTTGAGCAGTTCGCCAAGCGTGTCCTTGCCCAGTTCGGCGAAGGCTTCGTCGGTCGGGGCCAGGATCGTCAGCGGCCCGGCGGTGCGGAGGGTCTCGGTGAGTCCGGCGGCCTTGACGGCTGCGAGGAGGGTCTTGAAGTTTCCCCGCTGGCGTGCGGTTTCGATCAGGTCGGGCTTGGGCACGATGACGGTGTCGATCACGTGGACCACGCCGTTGCTGGCGTGCAGATCCGCCTTGGCGATGATCGCGTCGTTGGCCATCGGCTCACCGCGGGGGCTGCGGTGCAGGTACAGGTAGGTTCCGGCGAGAGTCTTGACCGATCCCGCCTGGATCGCCTCTCGGGCGGTGAGCCTGCCCTTGGCGACGTGCCCCAGCAGCACCTTGCGAAGCGTGTCGCGGTTCCTGGGCTGCAGGAGGCTTTCGTACAGCTGGGCGTTGATCTTGCCCATCGCCCGGTCGGTGGGGGCGAAGACGGTGATGGGCCCCTCGGCGCGGAGGGCGTCGGTCAGGCCGGCTTTTTCGACCAGCGTCAGCAGCATGGTCAGCGAGTCAGCCTGTCCGGCGAGGGTGGCGATGTCGGGCTTGTCGGCGTGGGTCGAGTGGTTCTGGTGCGCTTCGGCTTTGGGCTTGTCGCCTTCGCACGGCGACGAGCCGCAGGTGCCTGCAAAAACGGCCGAGGCAGTCAGTAAAACCGCCGCGGCCGATGCGATACACAGCATTCGGTTGGGTAGTCGTTTGAGCAGCATGGTTGTATCTCCTCAGGCGTTTCCAGGTTTTCAGCCGGCCGGCGTGTTGGCCCTTGCCGGCAATCCAAACCATATTAGGACTAATTACGGCCGGAACTCAAACGCGACTTCTTGGAACCTGCCGTTTGGAATCCGGCTTGACAGGCCCGTGCATGTAAGTACATTCGTTTGTCTGACGAAAAGGAAAGGAGTTTGTCTTGCTGGGACGTCTGAAAAGATTCCTGAGCCCGCCTACATCGCCGGCTGAGGGCGCCGAAGCTTTCGAACCGTATATCAAGCCGCTCGACGTGGAGGGGATTGACGCAAGGTTCTTCTTTGGGACGTCCCAGGCACGGCTTTGGTACGACCCACTCAAGCCATACGCAAAGCTCGAATACGACTGGGTCGTCGCCAACGTCCCTCTGGCCGGACAGAACGTAGTCGACGGCGGAGCCCACCACGGGCAGTACTCGGTCGTGTTCGCCCTGGCTGGGGCTGAACTGCTGGCTGTCGACCCGTACCGGATGAACTGTGCCCTGACGGAAGTGAACCTGGCCCTCAACGGAGCGCACGCTCGCATTGAGCGGTGCGCGATTTCTGACCAGGCCGGGCAGGTCCATTTTGCCGAACAATCCAACGGCAGCATCATCCCTGACGGCGGCATCGTCGTGTCCGCCGAAACGCTGCAGTCCCTCATGCCGGATGCCAACGTCGTGAAGCTGGACGTGGAAGGCCACGAGTATCAGATTCTCCCGGCATCAGTCGATCAGATGTCTGAAGTGCATACATGGATCATCGAAATCCACCCGCGCAACAGACCTCATCCCGATGAGCTTATCCGGCCGATGCTGGACCGCGGCTTCTCCGTGGAGTACGTCGATCGAGACGCCAACCGTGTCGTGCCCTACCAGATTGGCACGGAATGGTCGATCCACTCGACGGTCTTCTGCCGGAAAAGCTGATGGAGGTCCCACCAGCCCCGTCCACCGGTGTCAGTGTCGGCAATGCACACCTCCACGCCCGCGGTTCCAGTGGATTGCGTCACTCCTCGTCTTCCGGATCGATCAGGTGGGGCATGAACGCCCCGCTGTAGGTCCCGCGCTGCCGGTCGGTGGGCTCGCCGGAGTGCGGAGCCTTCTTCCACCTGCCCGCCACGTCCGGGAATTCCTTCAGCGTGGCGAAGGTGAACGCCATCGGCCGGTCGGCCGGCTGGGTTACGCGGTCTTTCTCGATCCGTGTGCCCTCGGGATAGAGCATCACCTTGCCGTACTCGTAGCCGTGATCGCGCAGGAAGATCGCGCGGATCTCCTTGCCCCGCGCCTCTTTGGGCACGTCGAACCTTCGTCGGCGGTCGTCCGGGTCGCCGCCTTCCACGACGGTTCCATCGGCCAGCATCACCCGCACCGTCCCCGGGGCGAGCTTGCGCTCCAGGTCCTTCCGCCGGCCCCGGATGCTGTCGGACAGGTCGTTCTTCCTCGTGCCCGGCCACCAGTTGAAGGCGACCCGCTCGCCTCGTTTGCCCTCGCGGAGTTTGAGCACGACCCAGTCTTCGGTGAACCACCAGGCGACCTGACTCCGGCTGCCGTGGGCGTGGCGTCCGGCTTCGTAGATCAGTGCGGGCTCCCCGTCGTTGGGGTCTTCATCGACCACGACGGGCACGAAGTACGGGAAGCGCGTGATGCGCTCGTCCTGCCAGCGGGTCTTGCCCTTCTCGTCGGTGCGGGGTCGCTCGATCAGCGGCAGGGGCACGCCGCCGCTGTTGGACCGCCGGTTGCCCTCGGGGTCCAGCAGCAACGCCATGCCCGCGGAATTCATGTAGTAGTACTTGGCGATGTAGCGGGGGGCGTAGAGCGTCTCCTCGAAATCCGCCGGCCAGACCTGGTCGCGACGATGCGCCACCCCGGCCGAGAGGACCAGCGCCGCCGACTGGACGCCGTAGTCCGCCTTGTCGGAATCGGGTCCGAGTCGCGCCGTGTGCAGCTTGTTGGGTGTTGCGTTGGCAGTGTCGAAACGGATGGTGACGACCTTCTCCGCCCCGGCTGCGAAGTCGCCCAGGTCGATGCGCTTCGGCGAGACTTTCACGCCCCCGCCGGCCGTGACGCGCACGATGGCCTGGTCGATATCCGCCGGCCCGTTGTTCCGCAGGCGGAGTCTCGCGCTGCCCTTGCCCCCGGTGGGCATGCAGAGCGCGTCGCGCCCCATCCAGTGGGCGGCGACAACGGGCTTCGGGGTCGTCGTCTCGCGGACCCAGGCTTTGCGGTCCGGAGACCAGACCGCTCCGCCCTCCGTGACCGGCCGCTCGCTGGCCGTCCGGCGGACGAAGCCGTAGCCGGTGAACCTCAGCGTCCCCGACAGGGCAGGTACCTCGATCTCCTTGTCCTCGCTGTCTCCCAGCGCCACACCCACGACGTCGACGAATCTCCTGCCGTCGCCGTCGGTGCCTTCGATCCGTACCACGCGGACGTCGCCCTCTGCGTGGATTTCGAGTACCGACGCGATCTTCGCGTGCTTCTCGAACGGTTCGTGAACCGCAACGAATACCGTTTCGGGCTTCTTGCGGATGGCTGCGATGGTCACGCCGGCCGGTTCGTCTGCCCCGTGGGCGAAGCGGTCCTTGCCGTGCCATTTCCCGCTGGCGTCCTGCACCACCGGTGCGCGGGCGACGTAGGCGCCGGTGCCCTTCTCGCCCAGCACGGTGGTCCGCACGCCGACGCGCCGGGTGAACCACCGCTCGCCCAGGCCGCTGAACTTCGGGTGTGCCCCGCCCGAGGTCTGCACGCTGGTGACCGCCCAGGTGTCGTCGGTGCTCAGCGACCGCTCGCCGGAGACGTCGAACAGGCTGCCCACCAGGTCGCGCGAAGCGGCGAACCGTTCGGGCTCGTCGGGCGTGGGGTGCCCGAGTGTCTGGATGATCCACTGGTAATGTCGCGGGCGGTCCGACGCCAGCCGGAATGCGTCCAGCAGGTACTCGCGCGTGAGCACCAGCGCGCGGGTCTGGTCTACGCCGCGGTAGATGCCCTTGCCCCGCCCGGCTGCGAACTTCGCGAGCTTGCCGAAGTGCTTTCGGGTTGCCACCTCGCCGATGGTCCGGGGCGGGGCGAAGTCGACGATCACCGTCGAGTGGCTCCGCGGCGAGTTGCTGTAGCCGGGATCGACGCCGGAGTAGTTCGTGCTCATCTGCCGGTTGACGAAGATCGGGCGGTTGTGGGCGTAGAAGCCCGTCAGCGAGAAGCAGTCCTGGATGTGGTGGGCGTAGGGCGTAGCCAGCCGCATGCCCACCGCCGGCCAGGGACCTTCCCAGTACTCGGGGGACTCTTCCGCCCGCAGCATGATCAGCCCGCGGCCGTCGTAGACGCCCGACGGTGCGGGTGGCGGGGTCACGTCATCGGCGTCGATCGGCTCGAGGCCGAAGTAGAGCGTCGGGATGTATCGGTCGCTGCCCGGGGGGCGCATCTGGGCGAGGAAGTAGTCGTACCCGTCATCGGGGAACTTGCGGTGGGCGATCTCGAACCATATCCACTGGGGCAGGTGCGTGTCGCCGTAGAAGCCGCGCCGCGTCGGCGTGCCGTCGGTGAGCCTGCCCTTGACCAGCGAATGCTGGAACGGATAGCCCGGCATGCCGCGCGATCCTTTGGCGTCGCCCATGGTCATGCGCGGGTAGTGGTAGCGGTCGGTGCCGAGGTCCACCCGCGGAAAGCCGATGCGGATGACGCTGCCGACGTGGCCACGCCAGGTGGCGCCCTTCCGGCCTTCGTACTCCCAGCCGATCTCGGGAATGCCCAGCCGGTCGCACCCCTGGGCCCACAGAAGCTGCGAGCCCGCCCGGACGAACATCTTGCTGAACTCCTCGTTGTAGAAGCCCGAGTCGCTGAGGTACTCGTCGAGGTACCACTTCACCGACATGGGCGTCCGGAAGAACTCGCGGGCGAGGTCCTTGTCGCGCAGGGCAAGCGGGATCAGCGACGTGTCCCAGATCCAGAAGTACGTAAGGTTGGGCAGCACGTTGTGGCGGTTCATCCACGTCTGCCTGCGGAGCGTTCGCTGCGCCCCGGCCACGCGCTTCCGCAGCCGGTCTTCCACGCGTTTTCGTTCGGCCGGGGTGAGCAGGTCGTACAGACAGTCGTATCGCAGGGCCTCGGCGACGGCGTTGCCCTTGCCCGCAAGCAGGAGCTTCTTCTCGTGCTCGCCGGCCTTGGCGTCGCCCATTACCACGTATCGCAGCAGGTTGGGGAACAGCGTGTCGCCGCGGCCTGTGATCGCGGGGAGGTCGGCGTAGGCCTTCTTCGCCCAGTCCTGGGTCTCGATGGTTTTCCGCAGGGCCTTCGCCTCGGCCGGTGTCCACAGCAGGTACGGATGGCCGTCTTCAGCTGGCGCCTGCGAGGGGGCCAGCAATCCAGCCAGTGTGACCGTGGTCAGCAGAAGTGCAATTCGTTTCATGATCGGCGGGCCTCCTTCGGGCAGGTCGTCTCGTCGCGTCGATTGTATCGCCCCGGCGGGGTGAATGGAAAGCCGCGGCCCGGCTGCGATGTGAGCGTCGCCCGTGGGCTTGCGACGGGTGCCTGGAGCGAATATGCCTGGTGAGGCATTCGATATCGGCCGCTGGGGCGTGCGCTGGTGTGCAGCCCCGACGAGGCGCCCGCCGCGACGTGGTCTCAGCCGATCAGTTGCAGGGCGTTCCACACGCCGGCAAGCAGGTACAGCACGCCGCACAGCGCCATCAGCCAGCCGCACCAGAACTTCCAGATGCCCGCGACCAGCAGGACCGCTGCGGCACGGACGGTCTGGCCGACGGCCACCCCGGGCCCCGCGCCCAGGGATGAGAGCATCATCCGCATGGCGGGGTGGATTTCCCCGAGGGGCCCGTACTCCCGGGCCAGCAGGTACGTGGTGATTGAATCGGCAATCAGTCCTGCAGCCAGCACGACCAGGGGCCAGCGGTACGTCCGGGCGAAGAGCACCGGATGCCGCCGGAGCAGATGAAGGTTCGATTTGCGTTTCATTAAGGTCATGCCGAACCAATACTAAGCTCGCGTGAAGGATCCGTAAAGGCCAACCCCTTCCACGCGAGGTATCATCATCATAAACTTTGCCGAAACATGCCTTTGTGGCTATATTAAGATTATTCACGGTTTGTGTTCTCCTCCGCGGACTCCTGGCCGGTCGATTGGCCTTGGCGGGCCCGGCTTTCCTTTCCTCCGCCGCCGAGGCGCCTTCGGAAATCGCTGCGGTTTGCGGTATAATCCTGCCGATGTCAATGAGTGTGACATGGATGCGACCCAGCCGACACAACGCGGGGCGTCGCCGGCCCGGAAAGCGATCCCGATCGTGACGCCATATCCCTTCGGTGCAGAGAGTTATCTCACAGCCGAGATCTCCGCGTCGGCCATCCGCCACAACCTCGGCCAGCTCCGTCAGCGGCTGTCGCCGGCTACGAAGCTCTGCGCCGTGGTCAAGGCTGACTGCTACGGCCACGGGCAGGACCAACTGCTGAACCTCATCGCCACCGCAGCCGACGGCCTGGGCGTCGCGACGCCCGAGGAGGCGATTCACCTTCGCACCCGGGGCTACGACGGCCCGGTGCTGGTGTTCTTCTCCGCCTGCGCCTACGCCGAGGGCAAGCAGCTTCGCCAGGCGTTGGCTGAACTCGTTGCCCGCCGGATCACCCTTACCGTCGCCGGCGAGCCCGATCTGCGGGCGCTGTCCGAAGCCGCCAGCCGGGTCGATTCTCCCGCCGATGTCCATCTGAAGGTCGACACCGGCATGACCCGCTCGGGCGTGCTTCACGACCAGGCCGACGCCCTGATCGACCGCCTTCGCAGCGAGCCGGGCATTTGCCTCAGCGGGCTTTACACGCACTTCGCCACGGCGGACGAGCCGGATTCGTCCTTCGCACGCCTGCAACTCGACCGGCTGATCGACCTCGTCCGCCGCACCGGCTGCGACGACCTGACGCTGCACGCCGCCAACTCCGCCGCCCTGATGGACCTGCCCGAATCGCACCTGGACATGGTCCGCCCGGGCATCGCCATGTACGGCTACCTGCCCTCGCCGGCCATCCGAAACCCCCTGGACCTCAGACCGTCGCTCCGCCTGACCGGTCGACTCATGCAGGTCAAGGACATCCCGGCCGGCAGCAGCTGCGGCTACGGGCTGACCTTCCGCTTCACCCGCGACAGCCGCGTCGGGCTGGTGCCCGTGGGCTACGGCGACGGCTACCCGCGGTGCCTCTCGAACCAGTCGGTCATGTCCGTCCGTGGCCGGGAGGTGCCCGTCCGTGGCCGCATCGCCATGGACCAGACTCTCATCGACCTCACCGACGTCCCCGCCGCCCGCGTAGGCGACGAGGTGGAAATCATCTCCGCCTCGCCCGAGGCTGCCAACTCCGTGACCGCCCTGGCCTCTCTCGCGGGGACCATTCCCTACGAAATCACCTGCATGTTGGGCCTGCGCGTCCGGCGTGTTCTGGTCGACTGATTCTCCGCTTCGCCCGCCACGGCCGATGCCCATTTCCAACGCCCCCAAAACATGATCGAGCGATAACTC
>CAZXSK010000032.1:0-3275 GCA_964642855.1 uncultured Planctomycetaceae bacterium
GGCCTGCTCGGCACGGCCGTCAACGTCCAGACGATGGTCTTCGGCAACATGGGCGGAGACTCCGGCACG
Source organism: uncultured Planctomycetaceae bacterium (assembly GCA_964642855.1). Taxonomy (GTDB): domain Bacteria; phylum Planctomycetota; class Phycisphaerae; order SM23-33; family SM23-33; genus CAZXSK01. Next base: position 70 of record CAZXSK010000032.1, read on the forward strand.
GGCGTGGCCTTCACCCGCAACCCCGCCACCGGCCAGAACAAGTTCTACGGCGAGTTCCTGATGAACGCCCAGGGCGAGGATGTCGTGGCCGGTATCCGGACTCCCGAGCCCATCAGCCAGCTGGCCAAGCACGACCGCAAGGCGTACAAGCAGCTGCTGGAGATCCGCGAGACGCTCGAACAGCACTATCGGGACATGCAGGACATCGAGTTCACCATCGAGCAGGGCACGCTGTACATGCTGCAGACCCGTACGGGCAAGCGGACGGCAGCGGCGGCTGTGAAGGTGGCCGTGGACATGATGAAGGAAGGTCTCATCGACGAAGAGACCGCTGTCTGCCGCGTGGCTCCCAACTCGCTCGACCAGCTGCTGCACCCGACGTTCGACGACAAGGCCGAGAAGGCTGCCAAGCAGTTCGCCAAGGGCCTGCCCGCCTCGCCCGGCGCCGCGACCGGCCAGATCGTCTTCAACGCCGACGACGCCGAAGCCTGGGCCGGAGACGGCAAGAACGTCATCCTCGTGCGTATCGAGACCTCGCCGGAAGACATCGGCGGCATGCACGCGGCCAACGGCATCCTGACGTCGCGCGGGGGCATGACCTCCCACGCCGCCGTCGTCGCCCGCGGCATGGGCAAGTGCTGCGTTGCCGGCTCGGGTGAGTGCAAGATCGACTACAAGAAGAAGACCATGACCGCCGGCGGCAAGACGCTCAAGGAAGGCGACTGGATCAGCCTCAACGGCTCGACCGGTACCGTCTATGTCGACAAGATCGACACCGTCGACCCGAAGCTCACCGGCCCGTTCGGCACGATCATGAAGCTCTCGGACAAGCACCGCCAGCTCGGCGTCCGCACCAATGCCGACACCCCGGGCGATACCGCCCAGGCGGTCAAGTTCGGGGCCGAAGGCATCGGCCTGACGCGGACCGAGCACATGTTCTTCGAGGGCGACCGGATCGTCTCGATGCGCAAGATGATCCTCGCGGAGACCCCCGAGGACCGCAAGAAGGCCCTCAAGGAGCTCCTGCCCCTTCAGCGGAACGACTTCAAGGGCATCTTCAAAGCCCTCAAGGGACGCCCGGCGACGATCCGCTTCCTGGACCCGCCGCTGCACGAGTTCGTCCCCCACGACGAAGCCGGCCAGAAGGAAATGGCCAAGCACCTCGGCGTCAAACCCGCCAAGGTCAAGGAGCTCGTCGACGATCTCCACGAGTTCAACCCCATGCTAGGCCACCGTGGCTGCCGCCTGGGCGTGTACTACCCGGAGATTACGGCGATGCAGGCCCGCGCGGTGATCGAGGCTGCCTACGCGGTCAAGGGCTCCAAGCCCGAGATCATGATCCCGCTGGTAGGTAACTACAAGGAGTTCACCAACCAGAAGCAGGTCGTCCTGGACGTCTACGAAGAGATCAAGAAGAAGAAGGGCCGCCCCCTGACCTACTTCAAGATCGGAACGATGATCGAGGTGCCCCGTGGCGCCCTGACCGCCGACCAGATCGCCGAAGAAGCCGAGTTCTTCAGCTTCGGTACCAACGACCTGACGCAGATGGGTTGCGGCTTCAGCCGCGATGACGCCGGCAAGTTCCTCAGCCAGTACGTCGAGGAAGGCATCTTCGAGTACGATCCGTTCCAGGTGCTCGACCAGGAAGGCGTCGGTCAGCTCGTGGAAATCGCCGTCGACAAGGGCCGCAAGACCCGACCCGATATCAAGCTGGGTATCTGCGGCGAACACGGCGGCGAGCCCCAGTCGATCGAGTTCTGCCACCGCACCGGTCTGGACTACGTCTCCTGCTCGCCGTACCGCGTGCCCGTCGCCCGACTGGCCGCTGCCCAGGCAGCGATCAAGTTCCCGCGCGGCACCAAGGCAGGCAAGAAGACCAAGAAAGCCAAGAAGGCCCGCAAGACCACCAAGCGAGCCAAGAAGGCCTCCAAGACCAAGGCCGCCAAGGTCTCCAAGACCCAGAAAAAGCGCAAGACGTCCCGCAAGAAGACCTCGCGGAAGAAGACGTCGCGCAAGAAGTAATCGGCAGCCTTGACCAGAAGACGCACCACCGGCTGCGGGGTCCACGCGACCTCGCAGCCGTTTTCTTTGCGCCCCTGCCCGAAGACCAGCCGCCCGGCGCGCGTCCAACCTGTCGGGCGACGGTTGCACCTTGGCCCCGCCCGTCTACAATGGCAGTAACGCTACCGCCGGAAAGGAGCCCCCATGGACGACGACCGCACACGCCAGATGCGCAACGTGCTCGCCTACGCCATGCTCGACGAGGAAATCACCGAAGCCGAGCGCGACTACATCCGCAATCTGCGAGACCGGCTGGAAATCGACCACGAGACCTTCCGCGAAATCGTCCAGCAGGTCAGGGAGAATCCCAAGCGCTTTGCCGTGCCCTCCGACCCCTCCCAGGCGCAGGAAGCGATCAACCGCCTGGCCGAAGTCGCTGCCGCCGACAGCGAGATTACCGGCCAGCAGCGCGACGTGCTCCGCAAGATCGGCGAGCGGTTCAAGGTGCCCCAAGGCGCCGTCGACGAGATCATCAACCAGGCCCTCGCCGGCTCGCCGCGCAAACAGGAGGAAATCGAGAAGCTCGTCGAAGAGATCTACGCCCACTACAACGAATGGGACGACGCCATCCGCCAGCAGAAGATCGACGCCATCGGCGAGTACGGCCAGGCTTCGGTGCTGCCACTGCTTCGGGTGATGGAAAGCTACCGCACGCCGGACGGCATGGACGATGCGTTCGACCTCAAGGAGCGCATCGCCGCAAAGCTCGGGTCCATCGGCGACACCCGCGCGGTGTACTATCTCGTCCAGCAGGTCAACGTCGGCGACATCGACGACGAGGTCAGCAACCAGGAACTGCGCGCCGCAGCTGCCCAGGCGCTGGGCGACATCACCGAGAACGACTTCCCCCAAGGCCAGGAGGGAATCGAAGCCGTCCGCAGATGGTGGATGGTCACCGGCCACAACGTCTACGACTCGTTGGCGTTCTAGCGATCCGGGTCCGAAGCGTCGTAGACGGTTACGGGTACGAACCCCCGGCTTTCGATCGCCTTGTGACCTGCCCGCGACAGGTGCTGCGTTACCAGCGAGTGGACGGGTGATCCGATCCGAGGGTAGCCGTTGGTAACCAGGAACAGGGGACGCGTGATGGGATAGCGGCCCGTTCGGATCGTCTCGGCCGTCGGGCGGACGCCGTCGATCTTCAC
>CAZXSK010000032.1:3375-13738 GCA_964642855.1 uncultured Planctomycetaceae bacterium
GCAACGCCCTTGCCAACAGCCCGGGCAAACTCCTTGCCCGTCGGTGCGCGAGACATCATCGCCACGTCGCAGTCGCCGACGGCCAAGGCTTCTATGCCGTTACCGCTGCCGGTCCTGCGGATGGTTAGCTTCAGCTTCGCCCGGCACTTCTTTGTCCTCTCGGCCAGCTCTTCGGCGATTGGCCCGAGGGTGGTCGAGCCCTCCATGCAGATGGTGACAGGCTCCTGCGCAGATGTTTCATCAGCATCACGCGAGACAGAACGGTCCTCTTCGCCGACCGAGACGAGAGCCCCCATCGTAACGGCAAGGAACAACAGGAAGGCAGGCTGCAGCGTGTTTCGTGTCATGGCAAACTCCGCTGGGAAAGTAGCCTCAGCCGGCAGCGGCCACAAGTCAAGATCGTGTGAATCCTGACGGATCGCGCCTTGGGGTCCGCCGGTGACTACCCCGCCACCCAGCCGCCGTCGACGCTGACGATTGCGCCGGTAACGTAGCTGGACGACGGAGCGGCCAGGAAGACAGCCGCCGATTCGATCTCGTGCATTTCCCCCCAGCGATTCATCGGCACATTGCGGAGGACCTTCTCGGCTACCTCGGGGTTCTCCAGCAGGGGCTTGTTGATCTCCGTGGCGAAGGGTCCGGGACAGATCGCGTTGACCGTGATGCCTGTCTCGGCCAGTTCCAGTGCCCACGTCCGTGTCAGTTGCAGCACCGCGCCCTTGCTGGCTGTGTAGCTCGTGCGGTCGGGCAGGCCCACCAGCGACAGCGCCGAGCCGATGTTGATGACCCTTCCGAACCGGGCCTTGGTCATGGGCTTGACCACCGCCCGCGTGCAGTTCACCACCCCGCCGACGTTGACGTCCATGACCTTGCGGAAGTCCTCGTCGTCGAGCTTCGCCAGCGGCGAGCGAATGTTCGTTCCCGCGTTGTTGACGAGAATGTCGATCCGCCCGAGCGCCCCCAACGTCGTCTTGACCATCTGCTTGACGCTGCGCCGGTCGGTGACGTCCACGCCGCAGGCAGCGGCCTTGCGCCCCGTGGCTTCGCTGATCTCCCGGGCGGCGGCTTCCAGGTCGGCAGCCTTGCGGGCGCCGAGCACCACATCCGCGCCGTGCTCCGCCAGCGCCCTGGCCATCTGCCTGCCCAGCCCGCGCGAACCGCCCGTGACGATGGCCACCCGGTCGGTCAAATCGAAAAGTCTGCTCATGATGTCCTTTCGCGGAGGGGCGTACCCTAGCCCTCGGGCTGCTCGATCTTGATATCCCGCGTGAAGGCGGGCTGCTCGCTCAGCGACGAGTAGAACCGCAGCGTGTACTTTCCCGCCCCCGTGCCTTTCCGGGCGATCTCAGCCGGCGAGAAGCCAAAGCCCCGTCCACCGGCGGTGGAGTCCGAGCGGTTCCAGTTCACCTCGATGGTCTCCAGGACCGGCTTGGAGTCGCCCTCGGCGTCGGCGGAGACGATCTCGACACGGAACTGGTTGCGATCGGCCTGGGGGGGGAGGTCCACCACCAGCTGCATCCGCTCGTCGGCGGTGGTGATCCGCTCCGGCTGGACCCACTGGCCGGCTTCTTTGCCCGTGGCTACGAAGATCGTCTTCTTGGGGTCCACGGAGATCTCGGTCCACTGGATGGAGAATTCCTGCGAGAGTTGCGCCATCGCCTGCTTGCGGGCGTAGGCCAGCAGTTCGTCGGGCCCGGCCTGGGGAGGAGCGTAGCTGGGCGGCGGGGACGATTCCACGGCTACCTGTCCGCCGACCGGCGTGCCCGTGTACAACCTGTCGCCGCGGGGCAACTCGTAGGCAGAGCCGGTCACCTGCACCTCCGCGACGTGTTTTGTGTACATCCACGTCACGTAGTGGGACAGGACCTTCTCGCCCTTCTTGTTTTCCTTGTAGATGGGCTCTTCGCGTCGCTGGCGCGTGGTGGACACGTCGAACGTGTCGACCCGCCCGAGGATGAACGCCTGGCAGTCGGGCACGGTGCGCAGACCCCGGGCGATGCGGTCGGGCTCGCCGCTGGAGGCCAGGCGATAGTCCTCTTTCGAGAGAATCCGCCGAAGCTCGCGCGGCGTGTAGACATAGAAACGGAATTTGCCCGGAGCTTCGATGGTCCGCGCGAGATCCTCGGCGAACCGCTCCTGGTCGCCGGGTTCCAGCCCGCCCTGTCTGCTGTCGAAGGGCACGACGGCAACGGCTTTGATTTCCTCGGTATACCATTCCGGAATGCGGTAGATCGGCACGGACTTGCTGCAGCCAGCTGCCAGCGCGACCAGTAGGATCGCCCCGGCAGCCAGTGCCCGGGCGCTTCGGAACCAGACATTCATGGGCTTCTCCTTTCCTTGCCAGCCCGTTCGCCGCGGAGATTGGACCCGCTGCGGAAGGAAACGTCAGTGTACCACGCGGGCCGGTCAGCCGACCAGTTCGGCGATGCCCTTGTAGATCAGTCCGGCCCCGGCGAGGGTCAGCAGGGCATAGACCACGCCCAGGAACTGCCTGTCGTTGACCCGCCCGTGCAGCAGGCGCCCGAGCACCGCCCCGGCCGCGATCGCAGGCAGCAGCGCCACTCCCGCACCAAGCGTTTCGGTATTGATCATCCCGAGGTGGTAGTACGCGGGCAGTTTCAGTTGGTTGACCGTCCAGAAAAAGGCAGCCGTGGTGGCTACGTAGTGCTGGCGTCGCATGCCCTGGGGCAGCAGGTACATCGCGGCCACCGGCCCGGCTGCATGGGCGAGGGTGGAGGTAAACCCCGCGACCGATCCCGCCCCGACCGCCTGCCAGGTGACTGGACGGAAGGCCAGGGGCTTGCGACCGATCGCCCGCCAGACGAACAGGCCCACGAAGACCAGGGCGATCGTGCCGATGGCGATCTTCAGCGCGGAGTCCAGCACCGCCTGGTGAGTCTCGAGCTGGTATCGCTTCAGGGCGTAGAGGGCGACCCACGCCCCCGCGATGCCGATCACCACGCCGGGCATGAGGGGCAGCAACCTGCGGATGCTCCACCGCTGCCACCAGGTGATCACGGCTACGTAGTCGGCTACGATGAGCATCGGCAGCATGATGCCCGTCGCCAAAGTCGAGTCGTTGCAGGCGTAGACCATCAGGGGCACCGCCAGGATGCCCACCCCGCCCCCGAAGCCGCTTTTGGCCATCGAGAAGAGCATCGCGGACACCGACCCCACGGCCAGGAAGACCGCCACCTGCCCGCCGGTGATTTGTGCGGGGATCAAAGCCTCTCGCAGAACGTCTAACACACAGGGCTCCTTTCGCTCTGGTCATCATAGAAGCCCCTGAGTGAACTGCAAGCGGCCGGTCGTTGTGCTGGCGAGGCGCAACCCCGGCCGGTACAATAACTCCGTTCGGGCTCGTTCCGGGCAGGTCTGTTTCAGGCCTTCGGAGCCAGCCAGGCCGGGAGGTGACGTATGCACACGGTTGACTGTCCGAAATGCGGAAAGACGTTGAACGTCGGCAAGCCCGTCGCCAAGGCCCGCATGCGCTGCAAGCAGTGCGGGGAGGTGTTCGTGGGCTCCACGACCGACACCGACCCCACGCCGGTGGACCTGTTCGCCGAAAGCCCCCAATCACCGCCGCCGGGCGCGCCCCAGGCGACCCCGGGTGGAAGGCCCGGCGGCCCGGCGAGTGTCGCCCGCAGGCCCGCGCCGGGCAACAACGCAAAGGCCATCCAGGCGGGGATTGCCGTAGCTGCCGGACTTGCGGTTCTCGTGCTGGTGGTGGTCGTCTGGTGGTTCCAGGCGCACCCGAAGGTGCGCGTGTATGACCCCGATACCGATACGTACGTCGAGAAACGCGTTACGCGAGCCGAAGCAGAGCGGATTCTCGAGGAGCAGAAGCAGCGCAAAAAGCGCGGGTCGGCTGTGGTCGTCGAGGACAAGAGAATCGTCCGGCGCACGCCGGAGCGGACCAGGCCCGAGCAGGCCAGGACCGACGACGACAACGGCCAGTCCTCCGACCCGGCCTCACAGACCCCCAAGCCGGGCGACGTGATCACGCTGGACAAGACCGTTCGCGTCAGCGGGCTGGAGATGGATGTCTCCGGCGTGAGCAATGCCGGGTTCCTCAAGGGCGAGCTCTGGAACAAGGGCGACGAGCCGATCGTGGCCGCCACGCTTCGGATCCGCGGATACAACCGCGAAGGAGCGCGCGGGCCGGACATGCCCGCCGTGACGGTCCGGTACGTTCCGCCCCACGACTCGGTGCCGTTTTCGGTGCGGTACAGCGGCTACGATGCCGATGCACTTTACGGGTACACCATCGAGGTTTCGAAGATTGATCGGGACAAGTCGCTGGTCTGCGTGCCGGTCACCAACGCCCAGTACGACATCAAGGATGACCAGGACGGCAGCAAGATCCTCGTAGTCAGCGCGGTGGTGACCAACGGCACGAAGACGCCGATTCTCAACCCGAAGGTCTACTGCGATTTCTACAGCGACACGTGGATTCACGAAGGTTCCACCGGCCAGCCGATCGCCCTGGAAGGCGAACAGGCCGAGGTGTTCTCGCCCGGCGAGGCGCTCTACGTGGAGTTCCACTACGATACGGGCAAGGGGTATCTCGCGCTGAGGCCGGAGCTGTCCTGCCGATTGATCGGAAAGAAGGAGTTCTGATACCCCGCCCGCCAGGCCGGCGCGGCGAGGTTTACCCGCCATGCTCATTCCCATACGTACCGATTACCGCATGTCCATCAAGCCGTGGGTGAACTACGGCCTGCTGGCGGTGAACATTGCGCTGTTCCTGCTTGGGCTCAACAGCGCGTCGATGCCGAACTACGTTCGCATCCAGCCGCTGCTGCTGCACCCCGACGCCCCGCAGCTTCACCAGTTTTTTTCGTCGATGTTCCTGCACGCAAACTGGGGGCACCTGCTGGGCAACATGGTGTTCCTATGGGTCTTTGGCGCGGCAATCAACGACCGTCTCGGGCACGTGGGATATCTGTGTTTCTACCTGGCCGGCGGATTGCTTGCGGGCGTGGGATACGTCATCTTCGCCGGCACGGCCCCGGTGCTGGGCGCGTCGGGCGCGATCTCCGCGGTCACCGGGGCGTACCTGGTGCTCTTCCCGCGAACGCGCGTCCTGACGCTGGCCTTCGTGTTCTATATCATCCCGCTGGAGATCACCTCGCTGGTGTTCATCGGCCTGCAGGTGGTCTGGAACCTCTACATGTCCTGGACGCCGGCCATCACCGGCAGGGCGGCCGGCGGCGTTGCCTACGTCGCCCACTCCAGCGGCTACATCTTCGGCATCGTGCTGGCTGCGGCGCTGCTCTGGTTGCGTGTCCTGCCGCGCGACGTGTTCGACCTGCTGAGCCTCATCCGCGGCGCCCACCGACGGGCGCAGTATCGACGCATGGTCTCCAAGGGGTACGACCCGTTTCGCGGCACGGCCAGCCCCACGCAGGCGCCCCCACCCCCGCCGGGCGGTTCCCGGCGCGTCGATGCCCGAACCGTGTCCTCCGAGCCGTCGCATACCGCCTCGCAGCGCGAGCTCGACCTCCGGCGGGACGTCCGCCAGGCCTGCGCCAGGCAGGATCTCGAAACCGCATCGGCCAAGTACCTCCAGCTCGTGCAGATCGCCGAGGACGCCGTGCTCTCGCGACAGGATCAGCTCGACGTCGCCAACCAGCTGATGGCCACGCAGCGATACCCCGCCGCGGCAGACGCCTACGAGCGCTTCCGCAGACACTACCGCAACTACGAGCACATGGGCGACATCCACCTCATGCTCGGCCTGCTCTATGGCCGATATCTCCACCAGTACGACCGCGCCGTCCAGCGGCTGCAGGACGCAGCCGATCGTCTGCACGACGAGCGCAAGATTCGACTGGCCAAGGAAGAACTCGCCGCCGCGCAGAAAAACGCCTGACCGGCGCTTCCCGGCGGCAGGTATCGCGACATGGACGTCCATTCCCTGCTCGACATCTCCGCGCCTCCGCCGCCCGAGACAACCTCCACCGAGGTGATCGTCGGCGCCGCGATCGTCACCGCCTTCGGCGTGGCGATGCTGGTTTGGGGCAGGCATCTTCACCGGGCGCTGGCGGTGCTGATCGGCATCGCTGCGGGCCTGGCCGTCGGGCCGCTGCTGGGCGCGAAGTTCAACTTCGACGCCACCCTCGCCCGGATCGCTCTCGCCGCCACGCTGGGCCTGCTGGGCCTGGTGCTCGCCCGGGGGATCTGGGCGCTGTCGCTCTGCGCCTTCGCCGCCGCGGTCACCGCCGCGGGGGTGATGGTTTACCATCTCCAGTGGCTCCCGGCCGCCGACGTGCCTGCCTATCAGCCCCCCGCGGAAGTTACCTTCGCGGCGTGGGCCCAGGCGATGCAGGACTACCTGTGGAACATCGGGCAGGCGCTGTGGACCATGCGCCGCGGGATCATTGCAGCCTCGGCCACCGGGGCGGGCATCCTGGCGCTGACCCTTGGCCTGCTCAAGCCGCGCTTCACGTCGATCGTCATCACGTGTCTTCTGGGGGCTGTCTGCGTGCTGACCGGCGCGACGGTGCTGGTCCTGACCGGCAAGCCCGACTTGTGGGGCTCGGTGCTGCAAAGCGCGTATTACCCCCTGATGGCGATGGGCGTTCTTGCCGTTGTCGGGGTCGTCGTGCAGAGCGTCCGCGCCCGCGCCGAGGCCAGAAAGGCCGATGAAGACCAGCAAGCCAAGGCGAAAAAGGGTAAACCCGATCCCGGCGACCCAGCCGAAGAACAGTAAGGACCCTTCCCGGGCCCGCAACCACGGTTCCATCATGCTTGCAGCCAGCGACACAACACAGAGCACGGGCAGCGGGACGCTGCTGACGCGTCTCGACGTGCCCACCCAGGGCGAGTTCATCCAGGACCTCCACGCGATGAACTGGCTGCCCGCCGCCTTGCTACTGGTCCTCGGACTGGTCTACCTCTCGCAAGGCTGGAAGGCCGTCAAGGTCCTCATCGTACTCAACGCCGCAGCCATCGGCGCGCTGCTTGGGTGGATGATCGGCCAGGGCATCCAGGGCGACGACGCGCCGCTGTACACCGCCGTCGCCGGTGCGATTCTCCTGGGCGCAATGTCCTTCCCCACGATGAAGTACTCGCTCGCCGTCATGGGAGGACTGGCCGGCAGTATTGTGGGCTTTGTCACCTGGCGATACCTGGCCGAGCTGGCCGGCCGGCCCGACATCGCCCAGCACGCCTGGGCCGGTGCCCTGATCGGGCTGACCCTTTTGGGACTCCTTGCGTTCGTGCTGTTCCGCTTCTCGGTGATCGTCATCACGGCCGGGCAGGGGGCGGTGATGGCTGTCTCGGGGGCACTGGCGCTGCTGCTGAAACATCACGGCCTGCAGCCACGCGTGGAATCCACCCTGCTGTCCAACGCGCTGCTGCTGCCGCTGCTGATCGTGCTGCCCGCGGCGATCGGGTTCATCATCCAGGAAAGCCAACTCGCCAAGAAGCTCGCCAAGAAACGCAGACGCTCCTCGTCATCTTCCTCATCGTCGAGTTGACCGACCGACATTTCCCGTGCCCCAGTACTCAGCCTGGGCGGTTTCTGCACCCGCGGGCCCGCGGGGGAAGACTTACCGCCCTCCGCCAGACAGCACGCGATCAATGTCGGCCAGCTCGTCTTCGCTGAGAGGCTCGGCCTGGGCGGCCTCGATGTTCTCTTGAAGCTGCGACACCTTCGAGACGCCCACCAGAACGCTGGTCACGCGCTCGTCCCGCAGCAGCCAGGTCAGCGCCATCTGCGCCAGCGACTGGCCGCGACGCCTGGCGATCTCGTTGAGCTTGCCAACCTTCTTCCACGTTCCCTGCTTCTCGTGCTTCCCGTACCACTCCCTGCCCCGGGTGCCCCGCGAGCCGTGCCGGCTGTCTTCCGGCAGGCCGTCGAGGTACTTGTCGGTCAGCACGCCCTGGGCCAGCGGGCAGAACGGAATCACGCCCGTTCCCGCCGCGTGGGTGTGCGGCAGCAGGTCGGTTTCGACCTCCCGGCCGAGCATGTTGTAGTACGGCTGGTGGATTGTCAGCGGCGCCCAATCGTGGGCGTGGATCACGTCGACGGCGTCGCGGAACTGCGCCCCGCGATAGTTGCTGACCCCCACGTACAGCGCCTTGCCCTGGCGGACAATCAGGTCCAGGGCGCCCATGGTCTCGGCCAGCGGAGTCTCGTTATCGGGCCGGTGGTGGTAGAAAATATCCACGTAGTCCAGACCCATTCGCCGGAGTGACTGGTCAAGACTGGCTACGAGGTACTTCTTGCTGCCCTTGTCGCCATAGGGCCCCGGCCACATGCGGTAGCCCGCCTTGGTCGAGATGATCAGCTCGTCGCGCGGCATGTCGCGGACGATGGTCCCGAAGACCTTCTCGGAATGCCCGCCGGGCTTGCCGTAATTGTTGGCCAGGTCGAAGTGCGTCAGCCCGGCGTCGAACGCGGCGTAGCAGACCTCGCGACAGAGGTCTTCGTTGCCCTCGACGCCCAGGGACTGCCACAGCCCCAGCGAAACGGCCGGGAGCATCAGGCCGCTCCGCCCGCAGCGGCGGTAGGGCATGTTCTCGTAACGGTCTTCGGCAAAGTCGCGTGTGCTCATGTTGATTCCTTCCGGTCTGTCCCGGCATTGCCAAACCATAGCCTTGCGGGCCGGCAAGTTCCCGAAGAAACCAGCCCTCGGTGACCCGCGCTGCCCCCTGGGAAAGACTCGGGCGCCCTCGAAAGGGACCAGATTGCGTCTACCGGCCTGTCGATCGGCAACCACATGGCTGGTTCTGGCACCTCCAGAAATCGTTGCAGAGATCGTGGGGTAGCTGCCGGCCGTCGTGCCCACACAGGCCGGCGCCTATGCCCCGAGCAGGCCGTCGATGATCACGTCGGTCGCGTCGTCTTCGCTGAGTCCGCGGGCCATGAGCGTCTGCAATTGCTTGCTGTCGACCGATCCCAGGGCGGCTTCGTGGGTCACGTGGGCCTTGGAGTCGGAGACTTCGACGATCGGGATCGCCGAGGCCGTTGCATCGCCCTGGATGATCTCCTTGCAGTCAACGTGGCCTCGCGCGTGGGGGGCGGTGGCGACCATCTTGTTGTAGACTTCGGCCTGGGCCCGGTCGCGCACGGCGACGCGGGACAGCAGCACGCCTCGGGCGTGGTCGCCGACGAGGTGGCCGACCTCGCGGATCTTGATCTTGTCATCGCCCCGGCCGGAGACTTTGGCGTTCATCTCCAGCACGCTCCGGGCGGCGCAGGTGGCTTCGTAGTCGATGTCCATTACGCCGACCCGGCCGTGCAGCAGTTCGAAGTCGGTCGTGAAGTGGGCGCCTTCGTCGAGTTCAACGACGCTCTTGGGCACCACCAGCAGACCGCCCTTGTTGCTGTGCACGTGGCGTTCGAAGTACGACCAGTGCGACTCGGGCCCGATGCGCAGCTTGGCGTCCATGAGGTGTTGCACGCCGGCCTGGCCGTCGGACTGCGTTTCGGCGTTGGGGAAGATGCAATGCGCGATGACGTCGATGCGGGCGCGCGGTTTGACATCGAGGTCGATATTGATCTTCTGTACGCCGGCCTCCTGCAGGAGCCCGAAGCACATGTGCACGGGCCTGGCGATGGCTACACCTTCTTCGACGACGATCTTGAGATTCACGCCCTCGTCGGCTTCTTCGACATCGATATCCAGGCCACGGACGTCGTTGGAACTGATGACCTTGTTGAGCCCGATCACCAGGTGGCCGGTGTCGGGGTCTTTGGCGGCGGAGTGAATGCTGGCGATGTCCAGCAGGTCGCCGAGGTCACGTTGCGGGGATGCGGTGGTCATGCGTTGGCTCCAGACTGGCTTGCGGCGAGTGCGTCTTCGTCGGGCACGTTGGGGTGCTTGCAGGGGATGCACCGCTGCAGGAAGTACTGCTTGACGTCGGCAGTGACGCCCTTGTCCAGTACCCGGCCGTCGCACATGAGAAAGGCGTGCTCAGCCCACGAGAGGACCTCCTCGGAGTGGGTGATCAGCAGCACGGTCGAGCCGTGTTCCTTGAGCACGCCGATGGCGTCGGCGATGCGGTGGAGGCTTTCAACGTCGATGCCGCTGTCGGGCTCGTCGAGGATCACCAGCCGGGGCTTCATCGCGACGATGCTGGCCAGCTCGACCTTCTTCCGCTCCCCGCCGGAGAGGGTGGTGTCGACGGCCCGGTCTCGGTAGCGCGACGGATCGAGGCCGACGCTGTCAAGTATGCCGTCGATGGCGTCGTCGGACTTGTCCTTCGCGGAGATCCGAACGAACGTCTGCACGCGCAGGCCTTCGAAGCGCGCGGGCTCCTGCCAGCCCAGCGTCATGCCCAGCCGGGCGCGCCGGTCGACGTCGAGGTCCGTTATGCGCTGGTCGGCAAAACGGATTTCGCCCGTCGCCCG
>CAZXSK010000032.1:13838-44126 GCA_964642855.1 uncultured Planctomycetaceae bacterium
GCTGGGGGCGATACAATAGCCCCGGAACGCCGCCACAACTGCACCCGCAGCCAGATCGAAAGGAGCCGCCCGCCATGCAGGCGATGGTCCTCGAGCAGATCGCCGACATCGATACGTCACCGCTGACGCTTACCGAGCGCCCCGATCCATCGCCGGGCGAGGGCGAGGTGCTCATCCGCGTGTCGGCGTGCGGCATCTGCCGGACCGACCTGCACGTCATCGAAGGCGACCTGCCCGAGCAGACGCTTCCGATCATCCCCGGCCACCAGATCGCCGGCCGCGTGCTGGCCGTGGGCAAAGGCTGCTCGCGTTTCTCGCGAGGTCAGCGCGTGGGCGTGGCGTGGCTTCGTCACACATGCGGCGAGTGCGAGTTCTGCACCACCGGCCGGGAGAACCTCTGCGAAAGCCAGCGCTTCACCGGCTATCACGCCGACGGCGGGTTCGCGACGCATACCGTTGCGCCCGAGGCGTTCTGTTACGAACTGCCCGACGCCTTCGACGACGTCGCGGCCACGCCGCTGCTGTGTGCGGGCATCGTGGGCTATCGTGCGTTTCGGCGCGCCCGGCCGGTCGATGGCGGGTCGTTGACGATCTTCGGCTTCGGCTCCAGCGCCCATATCATCATGCAGATCGCCCTGCACCGCGACATCTCGGTCTACGTCGTTACCCGCAGCCAGCAGCACCGCGACCTGGCCATGGATATGGGCGCCGTCTGGGCGGGCGACTCGGTCGATGACATGCCCGCCAGAACCGACTCGGCCATCAATTTCGCGCCCGTTGGTCATCTCGTGCCCGATGCCCTCTCGATTCTCAAGAAGGGCGGTACGCTCTCGATCGCGGGCATCTACATGACGCCCATCCCCGAGCTCGATTACGAGAAGTACGTCTTCTACGAGCGCGACATCCGCTCGGTGACCGCCAACACGCGAGACGATGGCCGGCAGCTGCTCGCCGAAGCAGCCGAAATCCCGATCCGCCCTCGGACCACCACCTATCCGCTCGAGCAGACCAATGAAGCGCTTCAGGATCTCAAAGCCGACCGGCTCAGCGGCACGGGCGTGATCGTCATGCCCGATTGACCTTCCGTCGCCGATGCCCACGTCCGACGTTCAGCGTACGCACAGAATCCGAAGCACGCGTACGGATATGCGCCGCGATGAAGCGATTGCCTCCATTCGCGTCATGTGCGGCTATCTGCTTGCCGCGTCGACAGACAAAGCACGAAGACGGCCGTCTGCCTACTGCCCGAAGCCGGTGTCCGCGCAAGAGTGTTCGCTCTTCGCGCACACCCCGACGAAACCCGGTGCGGCCTCGAAGCCATCACTCCCTTCAAGCCGATTCAGGAATTCTGTCTTCGCTACCTTGTCGGCACGACGGTGCCCGAGACCCTGCCCTTCGCCTCGTAGGCCACGCCCCAGACCGCCTTGGCGCTGCCGGTCAGGTCGCCGTCCTTCTGCAGTTCCGCGTCGACTGTGACCACTCCGGCCATCGGCTCGCGGCTCGTGTCAGGATAGCGCGCGGGGACCCACTTGTCGCCGTGAACGATCACGGTAACCTCGCCGGTGACCTTGTCGCCCTTGAACGACAGTTTGGAGGCATCCACCTCGTGCCAAGCCTGGTTGAACCCCAGCGCCGCCGCAGCGGCGGAGACGAACTGCTCGCCATCGTGCACCAACACGATGGTCATGCCCTTGGGCTTCTCCCCCTGCATGATGATCGAATCGATGGACAGAACCACACACTTACCGCCTTCGGGCACCGACCCCAGAACGGTCCGGGCCTGATTCCTGTGTTTCAGCCAGGGCGTGGGGTAGAAGACTCGTTTGCTGTCCCACCCACCCGTAATCTTGCCGGTCGTCGAGACGGGCTCTTTCATCGCCTCGATCTTGCGTGTCCATGAGCCCATGATCCGGTTGTTGGCGGGGTCGGCAACCTTGACATCCAACTGCACCGGCAGCGACTCATCGGTGCCACTGGACATGATGACGCGACCGTGCACTTCATCCTGATCGATGGAGAGCCCCGTCGGTGCGAACGTCTGCCAACCGGGCTCGCGGCGGCCCATCGTGTAGACCAGGCCCACCGTGGCTGACTCGGGGGGGTAGCACTTGCCCACAAGGATTTCCTTGCCGCCGACGGTCCGCACGTAGACGGGCAGGGGCTTGGGCGAGCCGATCCAGCCGTCCTCCAGGTTGAGCTTCCAGGTCTTGTCCTCCGGGAACTTTCGCAGATCAACGCACGCGACGCGGCCGCCACCGACCCGTTCGAACTTCCTGCCGTCGACGATCGGCGCTTCCATCAGCGTCTCGTAGGCGGTCGTGAACTCGACCGTATCCGCCCCGCACATGCCATACCTATCATCCAGGCGCTTGATGCCTTCGGGGCTGACCTTCCAGGGCAGCAGCGGGTGTCGCCCCCCGTGGGTGGGGCCGTGGGAAGAGTCCGTGCGGACCCACATGCGGTCGCCGATGAGATAGAACATCTCCCGGATGGCGTCGGCATCGGCCCGGCCGTTGACATGGGTGGCCAGTTCCTCGCCCGTCTTGGCGTCGGCGACGACGAACTTGCCCTTGGAAGCCTTGCCGTCGCCGTGGCAGGCGGCGTAGACGATCCCATCGCGGATCAGATACCGCATGCGGGCGCAGTTGTCGAACCACGTGGAGATCTGGTAGGGCTTTTCCTTGGGGAATGCCCAACGCCGTTTGGCGCCCTGCAGGTCGTACTCATAGCAGCCCCAGTAGCCGGGCGTCCGCTTGCCGGTCTTGGGGTTCACGTTCACCAGCACGTACTTGCCGTCCGTCGACAGATTCGCGATGTTCGGCCCGAGCCCATCGACCTGCCAGAGCACCTTGCCCCTTGCCGGGTCGATCAGGCTGAGCGTGCCCTTGCATCCCCCGGCCAGGACGTACGTCTTACCGTCGATACGAGCCAGCGCGGGCGTGGCGTACGACGACGCGATCGGGCCCAGCGACCAGAGGCGCTTTCCGGTCTTGATGTCGTAGCCGTCCAGGCCGGTATCCGGGATGCCATAGCCCTTGGACCGTCGCCAGTTCGGCGCGACGAGCACGCCGTCGGCGACGACCATCGAGCAGTGCCATTTCGGCGAGTGCACGGGGCCGGTGGTCGTATTGATCCCTCCCTGGCGGGCTTCCTGCATTCGTTCCTTCTTGACCGACAGCATGTACCTGTGGGTCGGGCCGATATCATTGGCCCAGACACGTTCGCCGTCCTTGATGTCGTAGGCGAACAGACGCCCCGTTGAGTCCATCGCGAAGACCTTGCCATCCGCAGCGGCCATGCCCACCTGGAAGCCGGCCCGCTTGCGCCCCCCGACCAACAGGCCGTTCGGTTCGGTCGCCCGCCAGGCCGTCTTGCCTGTCTTGGTGTCAACGGCGACGACGACGTTCTCAGCCTCGATGTGATACCTGACCTGCTTGCCGTCGTGTTTGGCGGTGAAGACCTCGCCGGTCGGGATGAACGACTGCCCGAAGACAAGCCCCCGGTAGACGATCGGGCCGGACCAGTTCCCGGGCTGTTCGCCTTCGATTCGCTCGCCTTTGACACCCAGCCGCTTGACAAGCCGGTCCTTGCTGAACCCCTGCGACCCGAGTTTGCCCGTGCCGAAGTCGGTCGATTCGCTGATCCAGACCGTACGGCCCAGCGACAGGTCGTCCAGCAGCGGCGTGGTCGTCGGCAGCGGAATCAGGTTGCCCGTCGGGCCGTTGACCTGAGGCCAGCCGATCTTCCAGGCCACTTCCGGGTGGACCGGCTTGCCGGACCAGACGGCCTCGACGTTGCTCTCGGAAACCTGGCCGGACGATGCGCTGCAGCCCATGGCCAGCACCGCGAGGATCAACGTGATCGTATGGAGGTTCTTCATGTGGGTATCCATCCTGTGGTTAGGGTGCAGTCTTGGCGGTTGCTTCAGTCCTGTGCTCTCAGATCATAGCAGTAGACGCCCTGGGCTCCGCGCACGATCATCCGGCCGTCTGCCAGAACGCGCGGGCCCACGATGGGCCAATAGCCGGTCGTCGGTGCGTTCATCACGCTCCATCGCGCCCCGGCCGGGATGATCTTCCTGCCGTCGAGCCGGTAATAGTCCAGGTCCATTTGGCTGTGCGACGGATCGGCGAGGATGATAATTCGGTCGCCCATCAGCTGGACCGTGCCGTTCGAATTGGCTGGAGCCTTGCTGACGACCTTGCCCGTGTCGGCCTCGATGGCGTAGATGTGCTTCGTGCGAACGTTGCGGTAGTAGAACAGGCCATCGCGGTACGGCGGCGCGGAGCGTTTGGGCTGGTAACGGTCGTTCAACCCCCATATCCGTTTCGCCCCCTCCGGCGAGAGTCGCCAGGCGACCATGACGCGCCCCAGGTCGTCCTTGTCGTGAACGGCCGGGTCGGGCAGGTCCAGCAGTTTTCCGCCCTTGCGGGCGATGTCGACCTGCACTTCGGTCAGAAGCACGTCCCCGCCGAGAGACATCGTCGTATCGTTCTCATGCTTCCGTCCGGCCAGGCCGCTCAGCGTCCAGAGCACCTTGCCGTCCTTCGGGTCGATGCAACGGACCTCGCCGTCGCGGTTGTTGGCGATCAGGTACGTCTTGCCCTGGTGCTTCCATTCCAGCGGGGTGGCGGTGCCCGAGCCGGCATCCTCGATCCGCCAGAGCTCCTTGCCGTCTTTGGCGTCGCGAGCCAGCAGGTCACTGCCGGCCGAGGCAATCACCTTGCCGTTCGTGATGCGCGGAACTTCGCAGTAGCCATGGCCCTGCACCCAGAGCACCTTGCCGTTATCGGCGTCAAAGGCCCGCATGCGATTGTCCGAGCCGACGCCGAAGACCTTGCCCTCTCCCGCGCACAGCCAGGCGGTGTAGGGGCCTCGCTTCGTGCTGCCGGCGGTGCCCATCCGGTAGCCGTCCACACGCGGCAGGACGGTCTTCCACAGCGTCTGGCCCGTGGCGGCGTCGAGACAGAGCACAACGTCGTCGTTCTTCGTCGCCCAGAGCAGGGGCAACGTCTGGATGCCTTTCTCGGCGTATTCCTTGATGACCTTGGGGTTGGGCGGGCTCTTGGCGGGCTGGACGTAGAAGAGGTAGACCTTGCCATCATACAGAATCGGCGTGCTGCCTCCGGAGGCGAACCCGCGTTCCTTGAACCGACGGATGTTGCTCTCGCCGTACCGGTCGACCTGGCAGCGCCCCGGGTAGGTCCGCTCGCTTGCCCAGACCAACCGGGCGTCCCGCAGCGAATCGATGAGCGCATTGCCACTGGAGTTTGCGACGAGGCTGGGGTTCGGCCCGGCAAAGCAGGGCCAATCGTACTTGCTGTCGATCGCCTCCGCCTTGCGCAGCCTCGCCTGACCGACAGCAACGCCGCGAAGCGCACCGCTGGTTTCCTCGACCTGACCCCATGTGCCCGCATAAGAACCGGTGACGGAATCGTCGGCAATCTTCAGGTCCAGGTCATAGGTCTCACGCAGGGTTTTGTCCCTGACCAGTGCGCTTCCAAGGGGAAACTCCAGCTCGACCGGGCCGGTGATCCGGCCGCCTGAAATCTGCAGCTTGCCAACGTCCGCCTTGCCCAGCGTACTGAGGTACCCTCGAACGTGCCCGCTGACGATCTTGTCACCCCTGCGAACCAGTTCCAGCGTCGGCGTGGTGCGACCGGCCACGGCCTTGGGCATCGCGAATGTCAGTACCTGCGTATCCGCCTTCGCTTTGGCATCTTTCGGGGTGACCGTACCCAGCAGGCTCCTTTCATGATTCACCCGCTTGCCATCCATGAAGCTGTCCGCCGTGCCGCTTACCGTGTTGCCCGACAACGTCGCGTCGAGCTTCAGGACATATCTCCCCTGCTTGACCGCTTTGCCGGTTACGTCGATGTCGATCGTGCCGGTCAGCTTCTCGTCGGTGAATTCCAACTTGCTGCTGACAACCTTGGCCTGGAACTTGTCATGCTTACGGCAGGCGACCGCAGCAGCCTGCAGCTTGCCGTCGCGAAACGTCAGTTTCACCTTGCCCCGACCCCAGCGGTCGACGTGCTGGAGCACGTACACGATTCGCCGCGTCTCCATCTCCGCAAGCACGGTTCCCTGTGTTCGCGCCAGCGGGCGGACCGTGCCCGACACCGCTGCCGTCAGCTCCTGGCCGCCAATCAATGTCCACGATAGATCGGAGGGTTTGAGGATCAGTTCTTTGCTGGCGATCTTCAGCGGGCCTCGCTCGGCGATTCGGCTGCTGAACGTGCCCGTCCAAGTCGAGTCCTTCAGCTTGGCGTCGAGCGTGACCTCGGCCAGCCAGTACCGCTTCTCGCCCGGGTACTGGAACGTAATGTCCACGCGGCCGGTGAGATGATCGCCTTTGATCTTCAGCTCTTCCCAGTCCATGCGGTGGTCGAGCTTCCCGAATTTGTTCAGCAGGGCCCACGCCTGGCGGATCTGCCCGTCCTGAACGCCGAGGTACAGGGTGATGTTGGAACCGTCGCGCAGGATGCCCGGGATGTGCAGCGTATGGCGCGTGTACGAACCGGGGCGGTCGACTTCCACCTCGCGATGCTGCTCTCCGCCGGCGGGAACGGCCAGTGCCAGTGCCAATATCGTCGAAAACCAGAGCTTGGCTCTCATCGCAGTGCTTCCTTTCCTTTGTGTGTTGAGCGGCCCTCGGCAAACGTTGATGATCCCAAACCAGAACAACGGATGCAATCTATCGAAACGGCACGAATCTATTATAATGGCTCCATGCCTGCGAGAAAGGACAGTCCGCTGCTGATGGGAACCTGGCGGTACGCCCCCCTGATTCACTGGGCCGATAACAACCGCATGCACGCTCGCGGGATCCATATGCAGATCAACACGGAGTGCTATGAGTTGCTGCACGTAGAAGCCGGGCAGGTTGAGATCGCCGAGGAAGGGCGGACCAAGCGGATCGTCCCGCCAACAGCGATCCTCCGTCTGCCGAAGCGAGGCCCGGCCGTTTCCGTCCCACCCGCCAGTTCGTTCATTCGCCTGGCTTTCGATGTCGTCCGCGTCGCGTGCCTGCGCACCTCGAAACGAAGCCTCTCGCACCGGACGCCCAAAGCCCAGCCTCCCCCGGAACAGGTATGGGGAATCCGCCTGCCTGCCGTCGTTCCCGAGCCTCTTCGTGCATCCTGCCAGGTCATGTGCACCTATTGTGCGGGCCAGTGGTGGCGGGGAGACCTGGAGTTCATGAATGCAAACGCCCGCCTTGGGCAGTGGCTGGCCGGCTTGATCACGCACATCGCCCAGGAGGACGGCGAACACGCTACCTCCTGGGTCGGCCAGAGCAAGGAGGCCCTGCGCCGATGCATCGACCAGCCCACCCGTGTCTGGCAGGTGGCGGAATTTCTGGGCATGAGCCGCAGCCGTTTCTCCGCACGCTTCCGAGAGGAAACGGGCGCAACGCCCAGCCAGTACCTCCGAGACCTTCGCATGCGGGAGGCCTGCCGGTTGCTGGCCATGACAGATTATCCGATCGCGAGAATCGCCGGCCTCTGCGGTTCGCGCTCGCCCAATACGTTCTGCAACCAGTTCCGCAAGCGGTACGGTCTCTCGCCAACCAAGTACCGCCGGCGGGAACGCACCGCCCAAGCCTAGGCTGTTGCGGGTGGCGAAACGGGATCGTCGATGCCCCCGCCGGCCCATGCCTGCCCCATGCCGGCAACAGCCCCAACGCCAGTGCAGCCGTCTGACCGATGCCTGTTCGACGGTTCCTTGCTTCCTCCCCGGTAGTAGCTGTTCGATTCCAGAACGGATACCCCGCGCGGCGTTTCTTTCCGCCACGGTGCGGTCCTGATCGTGCAACGCCCCCCCACCCCAGCGGGTTGCGTCCCAAGACGTGCGAGACACAGATCGGCCTGGAGCCTACTGCCCGAAGCCGGTTTCTGCCGCTATCATAGCCGGGGTGAAACATCCTCCCTGCCGGGCGGTTGGGTAGGGCGAAGGAAGCGTTCCAGTAAACACCTGCCGGAGAGTTGGCTTGCAGGCCTTTACCGACGATCAACTGCTGCAGCAGTTTCGCGACGGTCAGACCGGTGCGTTCGACCTGCTGTTCGAACGGTACAACCGCGCCGTCTACGCGTTCGCGCTGTCGATGCTGCGCGATCCGTCGGCCGCGGAGGAAATCCTGCAGGAGACGTTCCTGTCGGTCGCCCGGTCGGCGAAGAACTACGACTCCCGCGGGCGCTTCCGGGCGTGGCTGATGCGCATGGTCCGCAACCGCTGTCTCAACTGGATCCAGTCGAGACGCGTTCGGCAGGCGGCATTCCGCGCCGGCGGCCTGGAGGGGGTGACCCCCACGGCCGGGACGCCTCCGCCGCACCGGCGGCTGGAGGAAACAGAGCAGCGCGAGGCGATCGAACAGGCGATCGCCCAGCTGCCCCCCCGCCAGCGTGAGGCGATCGTCCTCTACGCCTACCAGCAGATGAGCTATCAGCAGGTCGCCGAAGTACTCGAGGCGCCGCTGAACACCGTCAAGACGTTGATCCATCGCGCGCGGGCAGGACTCGCCGAGGCCCTGGCGCGCGAGGAAGGAGAATTCAACCATGTACTGTGACATGACCACCGAACAGCTCGCCGCCTTCACCGCCGGCGACATGCCCGACGACCGCGCCGCCGAGATCCACCGCCATGTCAGCTCGTGCGACCATTGCAGGCAGCGGCTGGACGCGCTGGCCCAGGTCGACAGCTCGCTGCAGTCTCTCACGCCCCCCTCACCCCCGCCCGACGCACTCACACGCATCCGCAAGGTCCTCGACCGTGAACTCGCCGCCCAGCCGGCCGGGGAAATCATGACCCTCAAGGAAGTGGCCGAGTTCCTCCGCGTCGAGGACGACGACCTCCGCGACCTTCTCGGCGAGCTTCCCGCTTTCGAGATCGCCGGGCGCCTCCGCGTGCGGCGGCAGAAGCTGCTGGAGTGGATCGGCCAGCGGGAAGAGGAATACCTCCGCCAGACCGTCCAGAGCCACACCGCGCGCATCGTGACCGGCCGATTCGGTCAGGGGGTGGCATGATGGAACTCTCCACCGATCAGCACATTGCGTTCTGGGAGTCGCTGGGCGAGCAGATCGCCCGGGGCACGCCGTTGATCGAGGCGGTCCCCCAGGCCGCCCGCCAGGCCGACGACCCGCAACTGCTCCAGGCGGCCGGTCGCATCGAACGGGCATTCCTTGATGGCATGTCGATGTCCGAGGCCATGTGCGACGAACCCGAACTGTTCGACGCGGCGATCATCTCCGCCGTGGCGGAAGGCGAACGCACGGGCGAACTGCACGACGTCTGCAGCCGCATTGCCCGGGCGCTGCGCACCGGCGACGTGTCGGGGCTTTCACCGCGGCCAGAGGGGTCGTCTTCGGACATTGGCCGGTCGACGTTCATGGACCTCTTCGCCCGCGCGGTGAGCAACCGGGCGAGCGACATTCACATTCAGCCGGTCGAGGACGGGCGGGTGCTCGTGCGTTTCCGTGTCGACGGCGTGCTGCACGAGGTCGAGACCTTCAACCGTGCCCGCGGCGATGCGGTGACCGGCTGGCTGGAGCAGACCTGTCACCTGGACCCCGCAGCCGAGTTGCCCCAGGACGGCAGGCTGATGACCGACCACGACGGCAGGCGGTACGATATTCGCCTGTCGACCCTGCCGACGATCTTCGGCCAGCGGATGACGCTGCGGCTGCTGCAGCGTGATGACGTTCGCATGGGCCTGGACAAGCTGACACTCTCGGACGAGCAGGTCGATCGCGTGCGGAAGATTGCCCACAGCCCCGCGGGGCTGGTGGTGGTCACCGGCCCGACGGGCTCGGGCAAGACCACGACAATCTACTCGATGCTGATGGATCTCGACGCGTCGAAGATCAACGTGATGACCGTGGAGGATCCGGTCGAGCTGTCGCTGCCGAACGTCTCGCAGGTGGCGATCCGCCCGCAGTCGGGGCTGACGTTCTCGCGGGCGACCCGCCAGATGCTGCGTCACGATCCGGACGTGATGTTCGTCGGCGAGATCCGCGACCCCGAGATGATGATGCTCTGCGTGCAGGTGGCGCTGACGGGGCATTTGTCGATCACGACGCTGCACGTTGCGGACGCCATCGAGACCATCGAGCGGATGGTCCATCTCGGCGTCCAGCCGTTCCTGCTGAACTCGTCGCTGCGGGCGATTCTGTCTCAGCGGCTGATCCGCCGCCTCTGCGAGCAGTGCCGCCAGCCGATCGACGTTCCCGCCCACTCCCTGCCGCCCCTTGCCGCCGACGTGCTGGAGGGACTGTCCGAGGTGCAGTTCTATCGGGCGGCCGGCTGCAGCGAGTGCCTGCACACCGGCTATCGCGGGCGGATCGGCGTATTCGAGATCCTCGAGCCGACCGACGCGCTTCGCGACGCCATCGCCGACGAGGCCGATGCCAGGCGCCTCCGCGAGGTCGCGCGGGCGGAGGGGTTCGAGTCGATGTTTGTCGACGGCCTGAAGCGTGCGGCTGCGGGCCAGACGACCCTGGAGGAACTGCTCCGCGTTCTGCCTCCGAGCTGACGGGGCGGTCGGGCGGAATCTTCTTGTCACCACCGGCCGGTGAATCTACGCTCTGGGCCTGCAGGTGCGGGCCCTGTGACGGGCCGGCCTGCCCGGGAGTAGATCAGGGAGATTCGCCGCCGCCATGAGTGGGTTCATCCAGGGCACGACGTACTACCACTTCGCCAATCCGTCCGACGAGTGGCCGGAGGTGTTCGCCTCGATGCGCGGGGCAGGCATCGACGCGGTCCGCGTGGCGGAGATCTGGCCGGGGTGGGAGGTGCTCGAGCCGTCCCCGGGCGAGTTCGACTTTTCCGAGCTCGACGACTTCGTCGCCCAGGCCGTGGACGCGGGGCTGGGCGTGGTGATGGGCGCGGGGGTCAACAACCCGCCGATGTGGATCTTTCACGCGCTGCAGGACGTGCGCTGTCGCGACGTGTCCGGGCGGGTCTGCTCGCGTCGCGTGCAGGCTGCCAACCACGATCACCCCGAATACCGAGGCGTGATGGAACGGTTCATCCGCGCCCAGGCCGAGCACTTCGCCGGGCGCGACGGACTGATCGCGTGGCAGTTCGGCAACGAGGTCCGCTACGGCGTGGACCTTCCGGACAACGCCTGCACGCGCCGGCGATTCCGCCAGTGGCTGGCGAACGAGTTCCGCGGCGACCTCGACGAACTCAACCGCCGCTGGGGTACGTTCTTCCGGAGCTGGGACGAACTGCTGCCGTATCGCTGCCCCGACGGCGCGCCGACCGAAGGTCTCTCGCCGCTTGCGATCGCGTTCCGCCGGTACATGCACTGGTCGCTGCACGAGCTGGTCGCCTGGGGCGTCACCCTGCTGCGCGAGTACACCGACCTGCCCGTGTTCCACAACTCCCATGGCCACAGCGGGCAGACCTACAGCCACTGGGACATCGCCCAGTCGTGCGACGTGGTCGTCGGCGACATCTACCCCACCACGGCCGGCGATCCGCAGACGTACCAGACGCTGCTGATCGACACGGGCGTTTCCGTCGCCCGCAGCCAGGGCAAGGAGTTCTGGATCGGCGAGATGTCGGCCGGCCAGTACGGCACGTATCGCCGGAATCGTCCGGACCAGGCGATGATCGAGGCGTCGGCCGTCGAGATGCTCGGCGCCGGTGCGAGGGCGATGTTCTACTTCCGCCACAAGCCACCGAAGTTCGAGCAGCCCCACAAGTTCACCGGTTCGCAGACGGCCTTTCGCCGGGACGGATCGCCGATGGTCTACGCCCGCACGCCATCGGTCGTCGCCCAACTGGCCGAGATCCTGGGCGAGCGCCTCGCCGATGCCACGCCGGTGCAGCCTCGCGTGGCGATGTTCTATCCCGACGCGTCGATCGCGTTTTCGCGCGACGCCGGCTACGCCGATCTGCAGGCTGCGTCGGTGTTCGGGGCTGCGTCGCTGTGGAACCGCGCCGGCTTGCCGATCGATCTGCTCGACGCGCGGCGGCTGGTCGAGGCGGACCTGTCGAGCTATCGGCTGATCTATCTGCCGCTGTCCTACCTGCTGCCTCGCGGTGTGGGCGAGTCGCTGACCGAGTACGTTCGCCGCGGCGGGACGCTGCTCAGCGAGTGTCGTCCGGGATACGTCGACGACAACGGCTGGCTGTACGAGCACCAGCCCGGAGCCGGCCTGCACGAGGTGTTCGGCTGTCGGGAGGACCTGCTGTTCGAGGTCGACTCCGACGACGTCACGCTCCAGCTCGACGACGTCCCCCGGCGGGCGAGTTTCTCCGGACCCATGCAGACGCTCCGCCTCGACGGTTCCGAGCCTGTTGCCACCAACAGCCGCGGCGAGTGTGTCGGAGCGGCCGGGCGGTTCGGCGACGGGGCCGCGACGCTGCTGGGCGTGGCGCCCAGCCTGCTGCTGTCGACCGGCGGGGACAAGTACGGCTCGTCGTCGGGTGCATCGTCGCGCCAGCCTGATCAGCAGACCGCCGTGAGTCTGCTGCGGACCTTCGCCCGCCAGGCCGGTGCATTTCCACCGATGAAACTCGCCAGCGAATCCATTCACCTGTCCACGCGGTATCTCCAGTCGTCCAGCGAGATGCTCGCGGTGGTCTGCAACCACGGCCCGCGGACCCGCATCGAGCTGGGTAACGACGTCCACGCCGTTGCCCGTCGCAGCCCCGACGGCGTGGCTACCGATCTCGAGGCCGGCGACCTGACGCTGGCGACCTTCGACTGGGTCGTCCTCGCGACGCCACAACCCGCCGGGCTGGCTCGTCCGTCCGGTGATTCCCACGGAGACACCACACCATGAGCAAGCCGCAACTGTTCGTCATCGGCGACAGCATTTCACTGCAGTACGGGCCGCACCTGCAGGAACTGCTCGCCGACCGGTTCGACTACGCCCGCAAGACCGGCCAGGAGGAAGCCCTCCAGGATCTCGATACGCCCACCGGCGCCAACGGCGGGGATTCGTCGATGGTCCTGGAATACCTCACCGCCCTGCATGCCGAAGGCTCGTGGAAGCCCGACCTGCTGCTGCTGAACTGCGGCTTGCACGATATCAAGCTCGCCCACGACTCCGACCAGCTCCAGGTTCCGCTCGACCGCTACCGCCGGAATCTCGGGCAGATCCTCGAACTGCTCGAGCAGATGGCCGTGCCCACCGTCTGGGTCCGCACGACACCCGTCGACGACGAAACCCACAACAACGCAGGCCGGGAATTCGACCGCCACGCCGCCGATCTCGCCGACTACAACGCAGCGGCCGATGAACTCATGTCCGCCGCCGGGGTGGTGCTGCTGGACCTCCACGGGTTCACCGAGCAACTCGGGCCCCCGCGCGAGATCTTCGAGGATCACGTCCACTTCACCGACAACGTCCGTCGCAAGCAGGCCCAGTTCATCGCCGATTTCGTCTCCACGCTGTGGCAGGAAACGTCCGGCCATCCCATGGCCCCCCGGATCGGTTCCTGAATCGGTCGGACGTCCGTCGGGCGCACCCGCAGGCAGCTTTGGTCAGGAGCTTCCCGGGCCCTGTACCCCGCCATCGTCACAGAGCAACCGGGGCGCAGACAAACGCCCCCGCGTCGGTCGCGAGGGCGTTTGTACGATTGTGGAACGTCCGGCTTGGCGCTCGACTCAGCGGCGGCGCTTCAGCAGCGCGCCCAACCCGCCGATGGCCAGCAGGCTCATCGTAGCCGGCTCGGGGATCACGTCGCCGAGCGTATCGCCCATGCGGATCTCGTCGGCCCGGCCCTGGGCCATCAAGCCCACGTCAAGGCGGTTGTAGACGTTGCTTTCCCCGCGGCCGAATTTCGAGTTGTCGGCCCCGGTGCTGTAGGTCGCTGCGCCCAGGCCGGCGACGCTGGAGGTGTCGGCCGGATTCACCCAGATGTCGACCTCGGAGTCTTCCGGGCTTTCGCCGGTTCCCTTGGTACCCCGGACGATGAACAGGTACTGTTCGCCCGACGTGGCATCCAGCCCGGTATCCAACTCGGACGCGGCGCTGCCACCCAGGGAGGCGTACAGGAAAATGTTGCCGCTTCCGTCGATGCCGAATCCGAGGTCATTGACGGACGTCGTGCTGTCGAACAGGATCCTCGACTGCTCTCCTGAGTCGATGTTCTCCACCGAGATCAGCCCGGCGAACCAGAGTTCGGTACCCTCCAGGCTGCCCGTAAAGGGGTCGATGCCCGGGATCGCCAGATCAGCGCCGCGACCGCCGCTTGCGAAGTCGTGCCAGATGGCCCCTCCGGCTTCGCCGGCGAGTTGAGCGCTTTCCAGGCCGCCGTCGTGGTCGTACCTCACCACGCCCGAACTGGTATCCCAGTCCGAAACATCCTGGATCTTTTCGGTTGCGTCCCCGTACTCGAAGCTTTCGCTGATCAGGACATCTGCTCCGGCCACACCGGCCAGAAGCAGTGCTACTACCGTTGATGCGATCATTGTTCTCTTCATCGTTTCCTCCTCGATTTCCTATTCACTCAGAAATGTGGCTAAGGCGCAATGTTGGTAAGCCGTCCGATAGGTTCATGGTAGGGCGGAGCCCGGAAACGGGCCGCGCTATATGGCGCAAAAGATTTAAATGCATGCGAAAGTCTGTTACCCTGTTACGTCGAGGATTCGCCGGGACTCCACGAACCTTTTTCAGGGAAGGGATGAAGACGGACAGGCACATTCGCGTGGTGTTGGTCATGCCCGACCTCGGGTACGATCGGGGCATCATGCGGGGTATCCATGCCTACGCCAGGCCCGGGCGGAGGTGGCTTCTTCACTCAGCCGGGTCCAGCCTTTCAGAGCTTGCCACCATCTCGCACTGGGACCCGGACGGTATGGTGGTCCACGGCCTGGCCGGTCCGGTGCTCGACGCGCTGGTCGAAATGGGCAGGCCGATGGTCAACGTCTCCGGGACCGACTTTGAGGGCATCGCGAGCGTCCGGCCGGACAACGTTGCAGCGGGGCGCCTGGCCGCGGAGCACCTGATCGAGCGGGGACACCGCGACCTCGCTTACTTCGGACTCGCCCGGGCTGCGTTCGCCCGTGCCCGGCGAATCGGGGTTCGCCAGGCGGTCCGGGAGGCTGGGGGAGCCCTGCACGTGTTCGATCCGAATCGGCGCCCCGCAAACGACTGGCAGAGTCTCGACCGGGCGCATTGCCAGTGGCTCGAGGAACTGCCCCGTCCGGTTGGCGTTGTCGCCTGTTCCGACCAGCACGGGCGCATGCTTCTGGAGAGCGTCTACGCCACCGACATCCGCGTGCCGCAGGAGGTCGCCGTCGTCGGTGTCGACAACGACGACGTCCACGTGTTGATGACCGCTCCGACCCTCTCCAGCGTTGAGCTGCCCCTCCAGCGGGTCGGCTTCGAGGCGGCCAGGCTGCTCGATTCCCTGATGGCCGGTGGCGACCCGCCGGCCGGTCCCATCGAGCTGCCTCCCGTCGGCGTCGTGCAGCGCGGATCGTCGGACACGATGGCCATCGCCGACCCGGACGTGGCGGCTGCCCTGTCACATATCGCCGACCATGCCGACCGCCCATTGACGGTCGAGGAAGTGCTCGAGCAGGTTGCGGTGTCCCGCCGCACGCTGGAGAAGAAGTTCCGGTCGGTTCTCGGGCGGACCCCGCTGGCCGAAATACGCCGGGCCCACATCGATCGGGCCAAGGCCCTTCTCGTCCGGACCGACCTGCCGATGCCCGAGGTCGCCCGGCAGGCGGGGTTCACCAGCGCTCCGGCTTTGTCCGCGATCTTCCGGAAGGAAACCGGCATGCCCCCGACCGCCTGGCGACGACGTCACCAGCTGCGCTGACTGCCGCGCGAGACCGCCCTGGGGGCTACTGCTTCTGTTCCTCTGTTCCCTCGGCAGACCTGGCCTTGCGGCCATAGATGAAGACCCCGACTAGCGTTGCAAGGCTCCCACCGGCGATACCGGCACCAGCCCATGCGTGTCCAGCGGTTGGAGCGAGAATGACGCATAACGCACCGGCCACGATTCCGGCCAGAGCAATGATCAGCCCAAAGACCTGGCCCCGACGAAATGCTGGGATCTCCGCGTGCTGGATCTCAAGCTGCGCATCGACGAGTTTCCGTTCAATGCCGTGGCGGTGCTGGGTTTCCCGCTCGAACTGCTGCAGGACACGTTCAGCGGTCCCTGGGTGGATGTCTTCGTAGTGCTGAAGCACCTCCGGTGGGGGCAGCGGGCCTCGGAATTCTGCCTGCATGGAAACAAGTCGGCGCTCCTCTGCAGGTTGCTCCTTGCCCCGCTGTTTGTCTTGCTGATTGGCAAGACTGGATTGCTCGGAGCTTTGCTTGCCTTGTTTGCGTCGTCTACTCCTGCTTGCCATGCCCTCTGCCATCCTTGACCGTGTCCGAGAATGCGGAGTTGAAGTCCTCGGCCAACTTGTGCCAGTCCTCGCCCAAAGCTTCCGCACAGGTACGCTCCAGGTTCACACATCTGGCGGCCCGGGCTTGGATTGGGCCCGACGTGGCTCCCAGGTCGATTGCCGATCCCATTCCTTTGATGAATTGCTGCAGCTTGCTGGTCATAATGCTATAGCTCCTTGAGCCCATTGGGATCCTACGATCCCAATGACTGACAGTTCATAGGAATGCAACAATTTACGGAATCACCCCAATCTGTGTCAATCATCGGAGAAGCCCCGAATTCTCTGCGGGGAATTGTAGGCTGGGGCGTGTGACGAGGCCCAACCATGCCCGGACTTGTCAGCAGTGCAGAGGTCCGACGTTGGGAGCAACCGAACCAGGGCAAGGGTGAGGCCACCAGCTGCTACCGGACAAACCCGTTGCGCGCATCGCTGAGTAGTTCTACCCGGGCGGGATTTCTGGTAGCATGGCCGACCTTGTGTCGGGGGTGTCCTCCTGCAACGAAAGCGAGCGAGAATCGTGGCCGATCCGAGTACCTGGAGCATTGTCGATTATGGCGCCGTCGCCGACGGCGACGAGCTGGCGAGTCCGGCTGTTCAGAAAGCGCTGGACGCCGCAGCCGACGCCGGTGGCGGGACCGTGGACGTGCCGGCCGGTGTGTTCCGATGCGGAACAATCCATCTGCGTTCCGGCGTGATGCTCCGCCTCCAGGCCGGGGCGGTTCTCAAGGGCTCGACCGACATGGCTGACTACCCGCGGCACGAGACGCAGGTCAACCCGCAGGACAACGTCGACCTCCAGCCTCACCATTTCATCGTCGCCGATGGCCTGGACCGCGCGGGGATCTGCGGCGAGGGGGTCATCGACGGCAGCGGCCCGGCGTTCTGGGACCCACCCAGCGCGTGTGCGTTCTTCACCCGCAGGGACCAGCGTCCCAGCCCGATGCTCGAGATCCGTAACTGTCGCGACTTCACCCTTCGCGGGGTGACCGTGTTCGACTCGCCCGGCTGGACGGTGCACGTCAATGAGTCGCAACGGGTCCGCGTCGAGGGTATCGAGATCCGCAACAACCTGCTGGGCCCCAACACCGACGGGCTGGACATCACCGACAGCAGCGACGTGATCGTCAGCGGCTGCAATATCGTCGCCGGCGACGATGCGATCGTGCTCAAGAGCCTCGGCGGGGTGAACGAGCGGATCACCGTTACGGGCTGCGTGCTGCAGACGAACTGTTCGGCGTTGAAGCTGGGCGCGAGCGAGTCGATCGGCACGATCCGCCAGGTGGCGATGAGCAACTGCGTGATCCGCGAGAGTTCGCGTGGCATCAGCCTGTACTGCCTTGCCGGCGGGACGTTCGAGGACGTGACGTTCAGCAACATCGTGATGGACTGTCACAACGACATTCCGCTGGTATGCCCGATTCACCTGAACGTCTCGCGACATCCGACTCCCGAGAGTGACCGGGGGATCGGTGTGATCCGCAACGTGCGGATTTCCGACGTGCTCTGCCGCTCCGACGCACGGATCCTGCTGACCGCCCAGGACGGCGGGATGTTGGAGAACATCTTCCTGCGCGGCATTCACATGGACTACCCGGCCGTGGAGGATCGCTTCGAGCAGGCACGCGAGGCCCACGGCGCGGGTCAGTTTTCGCCGTTCTCGCCCGAGGCCCGCGGCGCGCGGGCGGTCGTGGTGGCCGAGAACATCCGCGACCTGCAGGTTTCGGACGTGACCACAAGCTGGCCGGCTGATTGCAAGGTGCCCATGGGGGTTCTGTGGGCGCGAAACGTGCAGGGCGGGGTGGTGGATTGCCCGCTGGCGACGCCCAGCGGGGACGCGCCGCGCGTGGACGTCGAGAACAGTCGCCTGGAGGTACGCCCACCGGCGGCTGGGTGAACGGCCCGTCGAGCCCGCGATCAATATGGACCCGTGCGGTTGATGCACTGCGTTTCGGTGTCGAAGGTGCGTGTCAGCAATTCGTCGCGGAGTTCGTTGCGCGTCTCCCTGCTGGCGGGGTCGTCCGCGAGATTCACCAGCTCGCCGGGGTCGCGCTGCAGGTCGAACAGCCACTCGCGTCCGTCCTGGGCGGCTGCGTAGCGGAATCGCCCGGTGCGGATCGTTCGGGTCGCCAGCCCGCCTTCTCTGCGGAACTCGCAGTATGCGCTGCTGCGCGGGGCGTAGTCGCCGGCACCCGACACCAGCGGCCAGAATGATCGTCCCTGCACTTCCGGCGGGGTCTGCACGCCGCAGGCGTCGAGGATGGTCGGCAGGACATCGACCAGTTCGATCAGCTCGTCATGCCGCGCCGGTTGCATGTGCCCGGGGCCTGCGACGATCAGGGGCACGCGGGCGCAGCTCTCCAGGCCGGGCGGGCCTTTCTGCACCTGCCCGTGGTCGCCGAGGTGTTCGCCGTGATCGGAGGTGAAAATCACCAGCGTGTCGTCGGTGAGTCCGAGCTCGTCGAGGCGGTCGAGGATGCGTCCGATCTGCTGGTCGACGTGGCTGACCAGCGCTGCGTATGCCCGGCGGACCTCCAGCCATCGCTCGTCCGAGAGCCCGAGCCTGTCGCGGTCTGCTTCGGTCATCTGCGGACGGGGGATGTCGACGTCGGCGTAGAAGTCCAGCCATCGCTGCGGCGGATTGACCGGTGCGTGCGGCGCGTAGAACCCGGCGATCGCCAGCCACGGCCTGTGGCGGTGGGTTTCGACGAAGCGGATCGTCTCGTCGGCGACGAAGGCCGAGTGCGTCAGGTGCTCCGGGCCTTGGAAGGCGTAAGGTTCATGCGTGTTGCGGGGCTGGAGTTCGAGCGGCTCGCCGGTCCAGGCTGGGGGCGTCGAGCAGCGGCAGGCATCGACGGCGGAGGGGTCGCGGGCGGCGACCCAGGCGATGTACGCGTCGTCGTAGCAGCCGGGCTCGTCGGAGAGGACCAGTTCGTCGAATCCGTAGAGCGGGTGCATGGCCCGGTGGTCGCGGTTTGCGTGGTTGCGGAAGTGCAGCTTGCCGAGGTTTCCCGTCACGTAGCCGTAGGGCTTGAGCATGTGCTGCAGACAGGGGATGTCTTCGGGCATTTCGACGCCGTTGCACGTGCAGCCGACGTTCCGCGGGTATCGCCCGGTGAGGAAGCTCTGCCTCGACGGCATGCAGACCGGGGCGTTGCAGAAGGCGTGGGTCATCAGCGCGCCGCGGCCTGCGAGGCGGTCGAGGTTCGGTGTGTGCATCCAGTCGAATCCCGCCGCGGCGAGGGTGTCCCACCGTTGCTGGTCGGTCATCAGGATCAGAGCGTTCGGTCGCTTCATGGGGTCCTGTCTCTGCTGGGTGCCCATCGCAGCTGCATGGGCAGGTAGTAGTCGCCGATCCACTCGCGCTGCCGGCGGAAGGCCGCCAGTGCGTCGGCGTAGGCGGGCTGGTCGATCACGTTGCGCCGCTCGCCGGGGTCGGTGCTTCGGTCGAAAAGCAACTCGCGGACCTCGCCGGGCCCGTGGCCGGTCTGCTCGCGAACGTACGTCAGGGTGTCGCTCCGGAGCATTTGCCATTGGTCGCGACATTCGCTGTAGGCGTATTCGCGGACGCGGTCGGCCTGGCCTTGGACGATGGGCATCAGCGAGCGGCCGGGGATCCGGTCGCCATACGCCGGCCAGTCCTGGCTGATTGCCCCGGTCGGGTCGAGTCCCGCCAGGTCCAGGATCGTCGCGGTGATGTCGGTCAGTTCGACGGGCGTGTCGACCACGCGCGGGCTTCGGCCGGCGAGGTGGCGAGGATGCCGCACCAGGCAGGGCACCCGTGCCGAGCCGCTTTGCCACGTGCTCTTCTGCACCCGGGCGTGATCGCCGAGCATCTCGCCGTGATCGGCGGTGAAGAGGAGGACGGTGTTGTCCATCATGCCTTCCTGCTCGAGTGCGTCGAGCACCCGGCCGACCTGTTCGTCAACCACGTGGAGCATCGCCCGGTAGCCGCGGATCAGCCGCTTGAGGTGCTCGGGCGAGTCCCCGGTCAGTTCGCCGAGGTCGCACTGCACTTCGTCCAGTTCCGGCTCGCCGACGAGGTCGAGGTATCGCTGGGGCGGGTCGAACGGCTGGTGCGGACAGCACAGCGAACCGAACAGGAACAGCGGCTTGTCCGCCGGGCGGTTGCGGATGGCCTCGACGATCTTCCCGCCGATGACCACGTCGACGTAGTCCTGCTCGTCCAGCGGCCAGGGGTGCAGGTCCTGCTCGGCCGCGGGCAGGTGGTTCTCGTTGCGGCCACACGACTGCACGAAATCGCGATACGTCTCGGCCAGGCCTTTCGCCCGCAGATGCTCGATGTATCTGCAATCGTTCTTGACCGCCAGCTGCTTGCCCGCTACCTCCCAGACTTCGTCGAGTCCGTAGCGGCGGAGGTCGCGTTCGGCTGCGAGCAGGTCGTGTCCGAGGCCTGGCGGTGTCTGCCACGGCCAGCCCTGCCACCAGTGCAGCTTGCCCACCGCGGAGGTGTGGTATTCCGCCCGCTGCAGTGCCTGCAGGTAGGTGGGAATCCGCCAGTCGAGATCGCCGGACATATTCAGCATGTTGATCTGCCGTGTATACCGGCCGGTCAGCAGTGCGCTTCGGGCCGGCGTGCAGATGGGGTTGGCCGTGATGCACTGGCTGAATGCGGCGCTGTTCGCGAGGCGGTCGAGATTCGGCGTCTGCATCCGCGAGCCGGGCATGCACGAGAGGTGATCCGCCCGGTGCTGATCGGTCATCAGAAGCACGATATTCATCCGCTCGTTGCTCATGGTTTTCTCCATCCGTTCGTCCCGCCAGCGTGGTTCACTTATATCATTTCCCGGATGCCCGGAAAACCGCTCCGCCCCGGCCTGGCGTTGTGTTCTGACCTTTCAGCCAGGCGTCCTGGGCGTAATCGCAATGCCGACTTGGGGTTGCAGACGTATTCGCTAAGTGCGATATGTTCAGGGCCGGCAACGGCCGGCAGGAATCGGGCAAGGCCGGCCGTGGCCGGCACTGGCCGGCAAGAATCGGCAACGGCCGGCAGGAACGGTTCAGATCCGTACAGCTCCGGATGATTGTCCAACGACGATCTCCCGCCCACAAAGTGGACGGGCTTTTCGCAGGGTCCGGATTCGCAGGGATCGGCGCGCGAAGTGCGTTCTGGAGTCTCGTTTCTGACACGCCCGACGGGAAACCAGCGTTTCCGCGGGGAACCTGGATTCTCGTATTAGGTTGTCAAAGAGCGATGCAGGCCGCACGGGGCCTCCACCTTCTCCTCCCGCGCCCCGCAAAAGTCGAAGCGATCCGTTCCGAAAGCCGAGGTCGACTTGCGGCAAGGAACTTGTTTCCATGAGGGTTACGGAAATCCGATTTTCCGCCGGGATATCCGCGTGTTCCTGTGCCGGCGGCGCGCGCCGCATGTGCCGGAACAGCCTCGGCCGGTACTGCCGTTGTGAAACCGTTTCCCCACGATCACCTCCCGCCAGCTCGCACCAAAGCAGACCCCAGCCTGCAGCCTGGCGGTGCCGGCAGCGCCAACGATAGAGACACCAGCCGCTTCGCTTCAACTCCGGGCGGAGTGCATCCGATGGAGGGGTGGGGAGTGTCCGCAATGAAGCGTCTTCGATTCATCCTGCTTGTGATTTCGGGTCTCGGCCTGGCCGGGGGAGCGATTGCCTTTGCGCTGCTGGGCGGCAGTCATGCCCGCGCCGGCGGGCAGGAAGGGACCCTTTGCGAGCGGACCTATCGCCGCCTCGACGAGGTGCGCTCCGTTCGGAAGGAGCAGTTGCTGGAGTATCTCCAGCGGCTGGAAACCAGTGCCGAGGCGATCCGCGACGACCAGGTCATGCGCGACGCGTTCGGGGTGTTGAAGGAATACCACCGGCTCTCTCGCCAGGAGGCGCCGCCGCAGACGGCGGTAGCTGCGATCGATCGGCTGGCGGGCAAGGTCCGTCGTTACTGGCTGGAGCATTACGGGGCGTTCTACGGCATCCTGATGGTCGACCCGGAGGGGACGGTGTTCCACACGGTCGGCCGGGGCGGGTATGAGGGCAGGAATTTCTTCGAGGGGGAGCTTCGCGAGACGTCGATCGCCGCCCATCTTCGCCAGAGGCCTTCCGAGGCGTTCGTGGACTACGAGTATTCGACCATCTCGCGCGAGCCCTCGGCGTTTTTCGTCGAGCCGGTGATGCTGGACGGTGAGTTCGCGGGATGGTTCATTCTGCAGTGCTCGGTGAACAAGATCAACGACATCCTGGCGCGCCACGCGAACCTTGGCCGGACCGGTGAGGTGATCCTGGTCAACGAAGACTGCCGGATGCTCACCGACTCGCGGTTCCGTCGCGATTCGAGCATTCTCAAGCAGGAGCTTTCGCCGGCGAACATCCGCGCGAAGTTCGCCGAGGGAAGCGGACACAAGATCGTCACCGACTACCGGGGCTACCGGGCGATTACGTCGTTCGAGGTTTGTACGATCAAGGATGTCCGATGGCTGCTGATCGCCAAGATCGACGAAGCGGAGGTGGTCACCGAGTACTATCGTGAGCACCGCGGGGAGCTTCGCAGCTTGCTCGTGGAGCGGCTGGAGGGCATCGAGTCGCCGCCCGGTGAGCATGAGGAGATTCCCGACACCGTGCTGGTGGTGGACATGGACGAGT
Source organism: uncultured Planctomycetaceae bacterium (assembly GCA_964642855.1). Lineage (GTDB taxonomy): Bacteria > Planctomycetota > Phycisphaerae > SM23-33 > SM23-33 > CAZXSK01. The sequence continues at coordinate 36,822 of CAZXSK010000032.1, forward strand.
TCCGCCGGGCCCGGCAGGGAGAGCAGGTCGCGACATACGGGGTCAGTACCTGCACCGCGGCGGTGATCTTCCTGCGTGGGCAGTTCGCGTACATGGGGCACGCCAGCAGCTACGACGCGATGTATGGCCGCAGCGGGGTCGACATCCTGGGTCACATGATCGAACAGGTCAAGACGTACGAGATCTGCCCGTTCGAGATGCGCAGCCTGCAGGTGGTGCTGGTGGCGCCGCATCGCGAGAGCATCGCCCGGGCGATCGATCGCCTGGTGGACGCGGGGCTGTTCCTTTCGCAGATCCGCTTTGTGCACAATGCCACGGCCCGGCGGGGTTCTGTGCTGCACGAGGTGGACACGGGCAGGACGTCGATCCACTGGACCAGCTCGGACAGCTGCTGCGACCTCTGCCAGGACGCCGAGGCGGTCACGGACGTCGGTGCGGTCGCCAAGGAATTGGTGGCGTTCTAGGCGAGGTGTGACCATCCAGTCCGGGCTTGGGGCGTGCTGGCTTCGCCCCCGCCTGCCTCGGTCAGTTTCGACGGTACCCCTGCAGGCTTTACCGGGCGTGTCCGCGGGCGAGCGCCTCGCCCAGCACCGGTTCCATGCGGTTGGCCTGGCGCATGAATCCCAGGTCGTTGGGGTGGATGCCGTCGCCGGTTCCTTCTCCGTCAGCCCCGAACAGCGCATCGCCGGGCACGTGCAGCAGGTCGGTCATGCCTTCGTCGATCAGCGTCAGGATCTCCCGCCGGAATGCCCGGCGCTTGGCGAGCTTCTCCTCGCGGCGGGTCGTGCTGAAAGGCGACACCGGGTGGTCGTCTTCCTCGACCAGGACGATGGGCACGTTCGGGCGGGCCTTGCGGAGGATGCGGACAAAGGGCGCGGTGCGCGCGATGACCTTGTCGGCGCCGCAGTTGGGCAGCGCGTCGACGACATAGGCAGCTGCGTCGATCTCGGTCATCAGCTCGGCCAGTTCCAGGTCCAGCTGTCCCTGGCCCGGGAAGCCCAGGTTCACCACGGGCACATCCAGCCGCCGGCCAAGGATGGCGGTGTGCACCAGTCCCGGCCTGGAGGCTGATCCGCCGTGGACGATGGACGTTCCGTAGAACACGACGGGTTTCTGGTCTCGCGGCCCGAGCAGTTGCAGAGAAGGCGGGGGCGTTTCGTCTTCGAGCCCGAGCTCCAGCGACTGCAGCCCGCCGCCAAGGGGCAGGTAGAGCAGGTATTCCAGCGGGCCTCGGTCCATCGGCGACCAGGTCAGCAGGGCGGTCACGCAGAGGTGTCCGTCGTCCACAGGCTGGGGGTCGCGTGGGAGACCCTGGCCGACCCATCGCCAGCGGTTGCGGGGGTCGCGGGCGTAGAGGTCCAGGCCGCTGCCCCGGTGGGAGGTCTCGGAGGGCGGTGCGCTGGGGCGGTCGGCGAGGATCCACCTTGCCCAGATGCGCCGGGCGTCGGCACGGAATCGCAGGGCGAAGCCGGCCGAGGTGAGGCACTTGGGCCACAGTTCTTCCCGCAGGTCAGGCTGGGCGCGGTCGGGCAGTCGCTGGGCGAACCGTGCGGTATCGTTCCAGGCCTTGCCTTCGACGCCGGCCTGAAGTGCGTTGCGGTAGGTGACACGGGGCGGGTTGTCGCTCATGGGGAATCCTCGCGGCTGGTCGGTCGGGGCGGCGTGTGGTTCGGTGGGGAGTGTACCTTGCAGGCGGCTTGGTTTCGACCGCAATGTTCCCAGGGCAGGGGCGAGGGGTTTCGTTGTGAAGCTCACGGTCTGGCGGTAGAATCTCTGCGACCCGAGCCGGCTGTGGATTGGCCCGGCGCGACCACGACTCCAGGGAGCCTGCATGAAGACCCGAGGCCAGATCGAGGCTGAGATCAGCGAAGCGGTGATCAAGTTCGAGCGCGAGTACATGGGGCGGGGCCCCGAGGAGACGCGGAGCTATCTTCTGGGCGACATGATCCTGGTTCGGCTTCAGGGGGTGCTCACACCGGCGGAGAAGCAGTTGGCCCAGTCGTCGGAGTTCCGCGACGGCGGGAGGCTGGTCAAGCAGGTGCGGATGCAGCTTCTGGAGAAGGCGCGTTCTCTGCTGGAGGCGATTGTCAGCGACATCACCGGCCGGGGGGTTCGGAGCCTGCACACGGACATCAGCACCAAGACGGGCGAGCGGATCATCGTCTGGTCGCTGGACGGGGACGTGGTCTGCCGCAACGGGGGCAGTGCCCGCGCGAGCGACTGACCGCGCCGGATGGATCGGGGCTGGTCGGCGGGCCTTCCCAGCGCGCCTGGACGAACAGCTGGCGTGCTCGGGAGAAGCGTAATTTCTCCGTCTTCGGTGTTCAGCTTGACTTCAATCGCCGCGGATTGCTAGAGTTCAGCCGAACGGGTGGGTCAGGCAGATCGACAGGGGGTCGCCACGAGGCGACCTGCTGGAGCATAGGCCGGCATGCAGCGAGTTGCGTAGACTGCATCCGGCTTCTTTTTGCCTGCAATTCATGAGCCTGCCGGGACGATAGATCTGACATCGCTCCCATCATGTGTCGACGGCGGTCCCTTGGGACGGCCTGTCGAGGCATGCCCCCACACCCGGGCGATTTCCCGCCCGGAGTGCCAAAGTTCCCCCGAGTGCCGTCCGTTTCGGACGACGGATCGGCCTTGTTCGGAGCGGGTTTCTGCCTGCCCGCATCATGCCCGGGAAACGCACACGTGGGACAGTTGAGTGACGCCAACCAAGGGAAACGGAATGAAATACCTCATCCTGCTGACATCGGTGCTGATCCAGCTATGCCTGGGCGGCGTGTATGCCTGGAGCGGGCTCGTGCCCGCCCTGGAGAGCACGACGTCCCTGAGCGTGGCGGACACGCAGTACATCTTCGGCTGCCTGTTCGGCGCGTTCACGCTGTCGATGGTTCTGGCGGGCAAGCTGCTGGACCGGCTGGGCCCGGCGCCCGTGGCGGGCATCGGCGGGCTGCTGTTCGGCGCGGGGTACGTGCTCGCTTCGTTCTCGGGCGGGAATTTCCTCGTGATGTGGCTTGGGGTTTCGTTGCTGACGGGCATCGGCACGGGGTTCGGGTATGTCTGCCCGCTGGCGACGTGCATGCGTTGGTTTCCGAACCGTCGTGGCCTGGTGACGGGCATTTCGATGGCGGGCTTCGGCGGCGGGGCGGTGGTCTTCTCGGCGTTGGCGGAGTACCTGCTTTCCGGCGGCGTGCACGTGCTGGTGGTGCTTCGCTGGATCGGCCTGGCGTATGGCGTGGTGCTGCTGGTCTCGGCCGCCACACTGCGGTTCCCCGCGGGGAGCGACCGCAAGCGCGTCCGCCCGGCACCGGCTGTCCGACACCTGCTGCGGGATCCGTATTTCGCCCTGCTGGTGGTGGGCATGTTCTGCGGGACGTTCGCGGGGATGCTGGTGATCGGCAATCTCAAGCCGATCGCCCAGGCCGCGGGGCTGGCCTCGCTTCCCGCCACCGCGACGATCAGCGCGTTCGCAATCGGCAACGCAGCCGGGCGCATCACCTGGGGCTGGATCTCCGACCGCACCGACGAGCGGATGATTCCGCTCAAGCTGGCCACGCTCGGGGTGCCCCTTGCGATGATGGCAGTGGTGAAGATGCCCCCCCTGTTCATCGTGCTGGCATTCCTGGTGGGGTTCGGGTTCGGGGCGTGTTTCGTGGTCTACGCCGCCCGGGTGGCGTCGCGGTACGGGCCCGACCGGGTCGGCTCGATCTACCCGATGGTATTCCTGGCGTACGGGGCGGCGGGGATACTCGGCCCGGCGATGGGCGGCTGGCTCTACGGCCGGACGTCGAGCTACACCCCCGCAATCGTGCTGAGCTGCGCGGTGGTGGGGCTGGGCATGCTGGCCGGCGGGGTCCTGCTGCGACAGGCCCGCACGACCGCCGCACCCCAGCCGTGCGGCTGACACCCGCGCGGTATCGCAGCCGGTATCGGTCGGTGTAGTACTTTCGCGATGGAGGCGGGGGAACCCCGGCCCCCGGGTTCTCTCAGCGCTTTCGCCTTCGGGCGAGCACGCCGGCCGATCCGACCGCCAGCGCGATCAGAGACGTCGGTTCGGGCACGTCGGCTGCGTCGTAGAGGGCGGTTACATTCGCCGTCGGGGGCGCGACGGGGTTGTTCTCGTATCCGCTGATGGCCAGCAGGGCGTCGTCGACGTCGATGTCACCGTCGGCGTCCATGTCGCCATCTGCCCAGGACGCGCCGGTCTGGCCGATGCGCGCGACGACGGTGGCGGCTTCGAGGAAGCTTACCTCGCCGTCGAGGTTCAGATCCCCGGCGACGTACTCGATGACTTCGTCGATCCGCATGGCGTTCAGCACAATTGCCCCGGTGGCAATCGGTGTGTTTTCGACCTGGAGCGTGATGATCCCGTCACCGCCGAACTCGCTGACGCCCGTAAACTCGATAAGCACCTCGCCGTTGTCACGCACGATGAACGAATACTCGGCGGGCCCGGTCATGTTCTCGGCGCCCTGCAGGCTGTAGGTGGTCTCTTCGGTTTCGGAGCCTGCCGCCCGGCTGGCCCAGATGAGGATGTCGTAGGTGACCATCTGCTGGATCGTGTTCAGGCCGGTGATCTCCAGCGTGCCGATCCCATCTGCATTGGGGTCGGTCCCGGTACTGTCGTAGAGGCCGTTGATGTGCGTCTGCGTGGGATCGATGCCGTTGAGGTCGAACGGGTTGTCTCCCCCCAGGCCGTAAGAGGCGGGGTCGTTGTCGGTCGAGTCGGCTGCGAACGTGTTGCCCATGGTGATCGAAAGGTCGGATATCGCCCCGTCGACTCGGACCATCTGTCCTCCGCCGATCCCGTTCTGGTCCATGTTGTTCATGCCCGTTTCGTTGATGGTCGAGTCGACGCCGCTGGTGTAGAAGTTCACCAGTACCGACGAGTCCGGCGGATCGATCGGGTCGTTGAGATCGTGGCCGGTGGGCATGCCTGCATCGACCGAGCGCAGGTAGTCACGCAGGGTCGTTCGGAGTTGATCGATCAGGCCCGGGTTGCTGGCTGAGAGGTCGTTCGTCTCGCCGATATCGTTCGTGATGTTGTACAGCTCGATCGAGGAGGTCCCGTTTTCGTAGTAGATCTCCATCAGCTTCCAGTCGCCGGAGCGGATGGCGCTGAACGGGTTGGGGATCTGCGGCGCCTCGTCGTTGTTGGACGTGTGGGGGTAGTGGAAGATGACCGAGTCTCTCCCGGTGGTGTCGGTTCCATCGAGAACGGCCAGCAGCGATTGCCCGTCGATGTCCTGATTGCCCGTATTGGGGTCGAGCCCTGCCAGTTGGATCAGTGTCGGGTACAGGTCGTGGTAGATCGCGAGGGCATCGGTCGTCTGGGCGCTTACCCCTGGTGCCGAGATCACCATCGGGCCGCGCAGGCCGCCCTCGTACATGTGCCCCTTGCCGCTTTGCAGGGGAGAGTTCATGATCGCCGGCGCGTCGAATCCGCCGTCGTTCGTCGACAGCCCGCCGTTGTCGCTGATGAACGCCACGACCGTGTTGCCCGCAACTCCCGAGGCGTTCAGTTGGGTCATGACGCTACCCAGCGATTCGTCGACGCTGTGCATCATGGCTGCATAGGTTGCGATGTCGTCCTTTTCGGCGCTGCTGAGCCCGCTGTAGTTCGCGTACGTATTGTCGTCGAGTTTGGTGCGGTAATAGGCGACATCGGCGCTCTTGGCCGCGATGGGCGTGTGCACGGCGTAGTGGTTGAGCATCAGGAAGAACGGTTCTTCATTCGCTGCGGAAGTGGCGATGAAATCCGTCGCAGCCCGGGTGAGGCGGTCGGTGAGGTACTCGCCCGGATTGCTGCTGCCCGCCCCGAGGGCAGGCAGGTCGAATGAGCCACTTGCGTCCGCGAAGTACCTGTTCGGCTTGCCCGGACGCCCTCCGCCGACGTTCACATCGAACCCGTTCTGCAGCGGGTCAGCCGCCGGGTTGCCATCGTCACCAAGGTGCCACTTGCCCACCTGGGCGGTGCGGTAGCCCCCCGTCTGGAACACCTCGGCCAGCGTGGTGGTCTCGGCCGGTAGGTTCAGAATGAAGTCATCCGTTTCGAAGAAATCGGCCCAGTCCTGCTTGATGTACTGGGTGAGGTGATGGTCGGCCGGGTTCTGGCCCGTCATCAGGCTTGCCCGGCTCGGTGAGCAGACCGGTGATGGGCAATAGGCGTTGTGGAACGTCACGCCCCCGCTTGCCAGCGATTCCAGCTGGGGTGTCTCGTAGAAGGTGTCGGTGTCGCCCCGGACGGCAGCGTAGCCCTGGGAGTAGGGCAGGGAGTTCTGTGCCCAGCCCAGGTCGTCGACCTGAAAGACCACGACGTTGGTCTGTCCGAAGGCCGGCGAAGCCTGCAGGACCGCAACCACAGCAGCTGCAGCCAGCAGCCTCGCCAGAGGTCTGCCAACGCGACGCGTGAACTGCTTGACCAGTTGCCGTAGCCGGTGCTTCGCCCATCGCTTGAGTTGCCCCGTCAGCTGTCGCAATCCGAGCATGTCGGTCTCCACCTTCAGAGAAGCGCTTGGGGGCAGAGTTTCGCCCCGCACGTACAGACAGGCGGCCGTGCCGACGAAGTCAGACACGGCCGCTTTCGTTCCATCCTTCGTGAAGCGATACGGTCTGTCCGGTCGCTCAGGCGCTGCGTCGACGCAGCATCGCCAGACCGCCAAGGCTCAGCAGGCACAGCGTGGCCGGTTCGGGAACGGCAGCCACTTCCAGTGCATTGATGTGAGCCGACGGGGGATCACCATCCTGGGGAATGTCGACGGCTATGACGATCGTGCCGCTGCCGTCCGTAGGGACATCTTCCCATGTGTAGACGGTGTCGTTGTTTTCCGGCGCGATACTGTACGAGGTGCCGTTGACGGTCCAGGTGTGCGACCCGCGGTCAACGTCGGTAATTCGGGCGAAGACGCTGATGTCATAGGTCAAGCTGTCGTTCAAGCCCGTCAGCTCCAGGCCGTTGGTGGCATCGGCAGACGGAGCGCCGAAGTCCGACCCGTCCAGGTTCTCGTTGCCCAGGTACGCGAGGTCTTCGATGGCCGAAGCAGGAATCGTGCCGGAATACGGGAACGCCACCGGCGGAGTCGCCGAGACGTCCGCCCCACCGATCCCGGACGAGTTGTTATCCTGGGCCATCAGACGCAGCCCGACACCCGTGGCGGCGCCGTCGGACAGGCGAATTGCGTCCGTAATGTCGAAAGCCTCGTTCGTATTGACGCTGTTGCCCGAGCGGTACATGTTGTTCCAGTTCCCGCTGGTGGTACCACCTTCGGGATCCGCGTTCAGTTCGCCGATATCGAAGACGAG
>CAZXSK010000033.1:0-12148 GCA_964642855.1 uncultured Planctomycetaceae bacterium
CTGCCCCAGGACGGGCGGATCAAGATGCAGGTAGGGGGCCGGCAGATCGACGTCCGCGTCAGCGTGATCCCGATGCTCTTCGGCGAGGGTGTAGTCATGCGATTGCTGGACAAGTCGCGGGTGCTGTTCTCGCTGCCGGAGCTTGGGATGCGGGATGACACCTACGCCACGTTCGAGGATCTCATCAAGAGACCGCACGGGATCATTCTCGTCACCGGACCAACCGGCAGCGGCAAGACCACAACGTTGTACGCCGCGCTGTCCGAAATCGTCTCAGGTGAGATCAAGGTGCTCACCGTCGAGGATCCGGTGGAATACCATCTCGACGGCGTCAACCAGATCCAGGTGCATCCGAAAATCGGCATGACCTTCGCCCGGGGTTTGCGGGCGATCCTTCGTCACGACCCGGATGTCGTGATGATCGGCGAAATCCGCGACCACGAAACGGCAGAAGCTGCCATCCAGGCCTCCCTGACCGGGCACCTGGTGTTCTCCACGCTGCACACGAATGACTCGTGCTCGGCCGCAACCCGGCTGCTGGATATGGGAGTCGAGCCGTACCTGGTCACCAGTTCCTTGGAAGCGGCGATGGCGCAGCGGCTGGTACGTACGATCTGTCCCGACTGCAAGGAACCCTACGAACCGGATCCCGATCGCTTGCCGCCGGACTTCGGCTACAAGGCGGGTGAAGTGGTCTATCACGGCGCAGGCTGCAGGAAATGCCGCGGCACAGGATATCGGGGCAGGGCGGGGCTTTTTGAGTTGATGACCGTTTCACCGAGAACGCGAGAGTTGATCATGAAGCGGAGCTCAGCCGGCGACATCGCCCAGGTGGCACGCGAGGAAGGACTGAGGCTGCTTCGGGAAGACGGCTGGATGAAGGTCCGGGAAGGCATTACCACCCCCGAGGAAGTTCTTCGTAGCACAAAGGCATGACGCCGCATGACACGGACCGGAATCCGACCCGTTCCCAGACTGCTACAGGCCACAGCGAGTGCGGGAGCCTATGGCCTGCACGTCTTCGGTGTTCCTGATGCAGGCTGAGACGGCCTGAGTTTCGGCAGCAGAAGAGGAAATCGATAGCCTCCATGGCTACGTTCGAGTACATCGCGAAGGATTCATCCGGCCAGCAGGTAACCGGGGCGATCCAGGCTGACAGCGAGCAGGCGGTTGTGCGCTCGCTGCAGGAGCGGTCGCTGTTTCCCGTGCGCGTCGACGCGCAGGAAGCCGGCGTGGGCGTGAGTTTCGGCCAGCGGATCCGCATGCGTGATATCGCAGCCTTCTACGGCCAGTTGTCCGATCTGCTGCGTGCGGGCGTTCCGTTGATGCGCTCTCTGGAGACCATCGCACGTGCCTCGAGCAACAAGTTGCTCTCCAGGCAGGTCCGGTTGCTGCACGAAGGCGTCGCAGAGGGCAAGACCCTCGCCGAGGCGATGACCGACAGCAGCGATGTGTTTCCTCCGCTGCATGTGGCGATGGTCCGCGCGGGGGAGCGTGCAGGGTTTCTGGAAGATGTATTCGCCAATCTGGGGTCGTTCCTCGAACGCCAGGACGAACTGCGGAGCAAGGTTCGCGGGGCGATGATCTACCCGGCCATTCTCAGCCTCGTCGGTGCGGTGGCGATGATCGTCATTCTGGTTTGGCTCGTGCCCCAGTTTCGGGGTATCTTCGAGGACATGCCCCTGCCGTTGCCGACGGTGATCCTGTTCGGCCTGAGCGACTTGCTGGTGAACCGCTGGCCGCTGTTGATCGCCGGACTGGTGCTCGGGGGAATCGTCATCGGTTCCTACGTGGTCTCCCAAGCCGGCCGGGAAGCCTGGGACCGCTGGAAACTCAAGCTGCCCCTTCTGGGGAAGGTGACGTGTTCGGTGTGCATCACACGGTTCTGCCGGATCCTGGGCACCATGCTCCACAACGGGGTGCCGATTCTGCAGGCGATGGAAATCAGCAAGGAAGCCGCCGGCAATCGGATGTTGGCAGAGAGCATCCAGAAAGCATCGGAAAACGTTCGGGCGGGCGAGCCGCTCGCCCAGCCGCTCAAAGAGGGCGGCGTGTTCCCGCCGGAGGTCATCGAGATGATCGCCGTGGCGGAAGAATCGAACCAACTGGAAAGAGTGCTCGTGGAGATTGCCGACCAGGTCGAGCGCCGTACCAACCGCGCGGTGGACAACGCCGTCCGGCTGGTCGAGCCGCTGATCCTGGTGCTGATGGCTGCGGTGATCGGATTCGCCGCCTTCGGGCTATTCTACCCGATCTTCACGATTGCAAGGACCATGAAGTAGTTCCCGCCGCAGCGGGACGGACTGGCGCTGCGGCGCCGTAACGATAGAGGAAGGAGCTTCACGAAATGAGCAAACGCATGACCCGTCGCCGTGGTTTCACGCTGGTCGAGGTGCTGCTGGTGCTGCTGATCCTCGCCGGGCTGGCGACCGTCGCAGTGGTGGCCGTCGGGAACAGCAGGGAGCAGGCCAAGGTCGATCAGACGCGCACGATCTTCGGCATCGTCGAAAGCGCGCTCGAGAAGTACAACAATGCGATCGGCCACTATCCGACGGAGGACGAGGGCGGGTTGCAGGCGCTGCGCGTCAAACCCAGCTTCGAGGACGACAAGGTTGCCGATCGTTGGCGTTCACCGTTCCTGGCCAAGGACGAGCAACTCCGGGATGCCTGGGGCAACGAGATCCAGTACGAGGTGACGACCGACGACACGAGCGGCGTTTCCGTGGAAGTGGTTCGCCTGACCTCGCCCGGGCCCGACGAGCAGGAAGGCACCGAAGATGATATCCGCAACTATGACGAGGAAGGCATGTAGGCAAGCGGCGCACGCTTGCGCTCTCACCCGGCCTGATTGTCCATTGCGGAACCCCGCGGCGGAGACACTCCGCGCGGGGTTTACGCTTCTGGAGCTCTGCGCGGTGCTGGTGATCATGGTCGTGCTGGCGACGATGACGGTCCTCGCCGTCGACGCCTGGAGCGGACAGACATTCGACCACGGCGTCAGCCAGTTCGACGCGCTTCTGCGCATGGTCCGCGCCGATGCAGCCATGCAGGGCAGACGCATGCGCATCGGCTTCGACGCTGACAATGAGATCCAGGTGCAGTGGGAACCGCTGCCTCTCCAGGAGCCTGCGACATTCCATCCGCGATCCAGCGAAACGTGGAACCGCTACGTGCCCAATGGCATGCTTCGCGTGACCGATTGCAGACTCACCGGGGCCTCGTCCAGCCGGGCCGAATTGCTGCAGCAACTCGGGACGTTGGTCAACGAGGACTCGCTGCCCGCCCTGACCTTCTACCCGGACGGAACCGGCGATTCCTGCCTGGTGGAACTTGCCCCGGTCGACGAGGAAGACCCTCGCCGTGCGATCCTTGAAGTCGACGGCCTCAGTGGAGCGATCCACGTTCACCACCTCCATGTTGATCAACTCGACGCCTGGTACGACCAGGTCGAGCAGGACCAGGGAGAATTCAGCAGCTTTGACTGATCGAAGCGTGACAACCCGCCAGCCGGTGCGCCGAAAAAGGGCCGCTGCGCTGATGGAAGTGGTCTTCGCGATCGGGCTGTTCGCTGCCGGCGCGGGAACCATTGTCGCTTCGCTGAACGCAGCCGGCCGGGGAGTGCGAGATCTTCGTCTGGCCGCGACGGGCGAGGACCTGGCGGTGACGCTGGCGTCGGAACTCCAGATGGGCTTCTACGATATCCAGGAAACCGAGTGGGAGTTCTTCGAGGAGCCCTTCGAGCAATGGATGTGGCGGCTGGGCGTGGAAGAGGTCACCGACCAGCCTTCGGCCGATGCTCCGCCGATGACGCGCGTGACGGTGCACATCCTGCACGATCCGACCGGGTATCAGTATCGAGAGACGCACTGGCTGGCCTCCCCCGACGCGGACCCTCTCGGCGAGGGCGACTACGGCCAGCAGGACACGTATTACCCCGACGACGGAGGCTACCAGCCATGAGTCGACGGGCGAGTGCATTCACGCTGCTGGAAATGACCCTCGCGATGACGCTGGTGATCGGGCTGGTGGGGATGATCTACAGTCTGTACCGAACGGGCATGGACTTTCGCGAGCAGACCGAACAGCAGCTCCAGGAGATCACAGCCCGGCGGGCGATTCTCTCCCGCATGACCGAGGACCTGCGGGGCACGCTGATCCATCCCTGGCTGCGGGAGGACCCCAATTCGCCGGAGGACCTCATCGCAACCAGCGGGATGTGGGGTTACGCTTCGGAAGTGTCCTTCGTGACAGCCGGCGTGCCGGGGGCGGAAGTCTGGCTGGAACAGAACATGCTCGATCGGCCCGTCGACCGCGAATGCGACATGCACCTGGTGACCTACCGTATGCGGTACAACGAAGAAACCGGCGAGCCGGCGGGGCTCGTGCGGATCTCGCGAAGGCTGCTGGCATCCCAGCCAGCGCCCACCACCCAGGAGCGAATGGTATCGCCGCAAGTCCGGTTCTTCCGCGTGGGATACTGGAACAACAACGACGCCGTCTGGGATGAGGTCCGCGAAGGCGGGATCCCCATGGCTGTGGAGGTGGTGCTCTCCGAGCAGCCCGCCCGGGACGACGGAAGCTGGCCTTTGGACTATGCCCGCCGCGTGGTATACATCCCCGCTGGCCGGCTCGCGATGGGCGGCGGGCCGATCATCCAGGGCAACCGCCCGGGAGGCAGGCGATGAACCCCCGTCGCGGAACCATCCTGGTGGCCGTGATGGTGATCATGACCTTCGGGGCCATGCTCGCAGCCGCAATGCTCTTCCGTATGCGTGCCGAACTCCGCGCCTCGACTGCGATGACCAGCCGGCAGCAGGCGGACGCGACCATCACCGCCGGGCTCGCCCACGTAATGGAAGTGCTTCGACGCAACGCAGGCCAGCCGGATCTGTGGGTAGACAACCCCGAGTTGTTTGCCGATCAGCTCGTGGTTGACGACGGCGTGAACCGGTGGTATTTCACCGTTTACGCACCCAGCCGCATCGACCCGACCACCTGTCGCTACGGTCTCATCGATGAGGCCGGAAAGATCAATGTCAATCACGCCTCGGAAGACACACTCCGAGCCTTGCTGGCCGACTACCAGGACGTGGATGTCCTGGTGGATTCGCTGCTGGACTATCGCGACCAGGACGACGAGACCCGTCCCAGTGGCGCCGAGCAGACGTACTACGACGATCTGCCCCAGCCTTTCCTGATTCGCAACCGGCCTTTCATCGCGACGATCGAGGAACTGTTGCTGGTGCGCGGTTTCACCGGCCGTGTTGTCTATGGAGAAGACCACAATCTCAACGGCATTCTCGACCCGGCCGAAGATGACCGCAACGACAGCTTCCCCGACGACAACGGCGACGGGGAATTGAGTGTCGGAATGATGGGGCTGGCGACGACAAATAGTTATGAGTACGATACTAGCAGCCGCGGCGAGCCGCGTATCAACATCAACGGCCCGCCGGGGGAGTTGGGCAAGCTCAGGGACGCGGGCTTCTCCGACGAGACCGTGGAATTCATTACGCAGTATCGGGCAGCTGGGAAGGTTTTCAGAGACCCTTCCGAGTTGCTGAACATGACGTATACCGGACCGGTCAAGATCAAGCGAACGATGTGGCGCCGAGGCAGGGAGGTCGAGGTGACCGAGACACGCCGGGCGACAATCCAATCGGGCGTGGGCGCAAGGCAGTTGCCACGCGTCATGGACCTGCTGACGGTTCTCCCCGGAGGCGACAAGCGACGCGTCTGGGGGCGGGTGAATGTCAATACCGCCCCGAGAGAGGTCCTGGCTGCCCTCCCGGGCAGTGACCACGAAACCGCAGGCCGGATCGTCGAAGCCCGGTTGAATCTCGAACCTTCCGCGCTGGCCACGACAGCCTGGCTGTTCTCCGAGCAGGTCGTCGATGCCGAACAGTTCAAGAAAATCGCGCCCCACGTGACTTCCCGCGGGTTCCAGTATCGTGTGCGCGTAGTCGGCTACGCCTGGCCGGCGGGGACCTATCGCACTGTCGAGGCGATCATCGACCTCGCCGGCGGCGATCCGAAGATCATCTATCAACGGGACATCACGAGGCTGGGGCTTCCCTTCGCCCTCGACCCCGAATCCCAGGAGTTGTGACCGATATGGCTGCGCTGCTGGACCGCAATCGTCTTCGCAAGTTCGTAGCTGTCGACTTCGACAGCGACCGGATGCGGATCGTCCACGCCGAGAGGCTCGGCCGGCAGCTGCAGGTGCTGAAGCTGGCATCGGTGGAAATGCCCGAGGAAATCGACCTGACCGACGCCCAGGCGGTCGGCGGATTCCTCGGCCGGACGCTCTCGGAAATGGACCTCCGGACCAGCCAGGTCGTCATGCACCTTCCTCGCGGTCAGGCAGTGCTCAAGCCCATCACGCTCCCGCCGGGCACGAGCTACGAGGAGATGCCAGACATGGTGCGGTTCCAGGTGGAGAGCGAACTGCCCTTTGCCTCGGCCGAAGCGGTGATCGACTTCACCGTGACTGACGCCCACTACGACGCCGAATCCGCCCAGCGAGCCGATGACGCAGGGGTCAACGTCCTGGTCGCTGCCGCCCGGCTGCCGGCGATCGACCACTACCGCCAGATCGCCGAATCGGCGGGTGTCAAGCTCCGCCGCCTGGGGCTGAGGCCTTACGCGAACCTTCGGTGCGTGGAGTCCTGCATCGTTCGTTCCGACGAGGAGTCGATCGCGCTGGTGCAGGTGACAGCCGACGAAACCGAGATTGATGTCTTCGCGGGCGGAACGCTTGCATTCAGCCGGTCTGCGTTGAACCGCGTGCCGGCCAGCAGCAATGCCGACGAGCCCGACGGACAGCGGAAAGTCCACGTGGTGGTCACGGAGGTCATCCGCAGCCTGCAGAGCTTTGCATCCGTCGAGCGGGGCAGGCAGGTCGATGCGCTGCTGGTAGCCGGCGACACCGGAATCGAGCCCCGGGTCGCTGAAATCCTCGGCGAGCGGATCGGCGTACCGACCGAAGTGCTGGACCCATCGGGCGGCTTCCGCCTCCGCAGCGACCGGAATCTCTCGTCGTTCGTTTCCGCGCTGGGCCTGGCCGCGGGGACGTGCGAGTCGCAGCAACTTCCGTTCGACTTCCTCAATCCCAAGCGGGCGCCCGAAAAACGCGATACCAAACGCACCAAGGTACTCACAGCCGTGGCCTTGGCGATTCTGGTGTTGGCCGGCGGCTACGTCCTGCGCGACAGCCTTCTCAGCAGTCGCAGGGGGAAGGTGGCCAGCCTGTATCAGCAACGCGAGGACCTACGCAAAACAGCAAAGAAGACCGACTCGCTTCTTACGCGCGTCCGGTCGATCAAGGACTGGCTTGGAGACCGGCCCGACTGGCTGGAGCATCTTGCGAGCTTGAGCATTCTCATGCCCTCCTCGCAGGAGGCCTACCTGCCCGATGGCATCCGCACCCACGCCGACGGATCGATCAGCTTCACGCTGCGGACCGTGGACCCCAAGACCATCCGCGAATTCGTGAAATCGCTCGAAGATGCCGGCTACGAGTACAAGCTCGGGCGATCGACGATCGCCTCGCGCGACGAACACGATTACTACAACAGCTACGAGATCCGAATCTTCGCCTCGGAGAAAGCTGGTGCGGATCTGGAGAAAGGCAAGCTCGTCGCACGCCCCGCAGATGACGTGGGCCCGACGGTGCTTACCCAACCCCAGCCGAATCGCGCGAGAGGAGGCCGACGATGAAGCGCCGCTCGCGTCGCATCGCCATCGCCGCCGGGGCCGTCGTGATCCTCTGGGTGGGGTATCTGATCATCGACGGGCTGTTCCTGTCGCCGATGTCGAAGCTGGACCAGCTTGAAGCCAAGTATCGCGAGGAGATCCTGGAATACCGGCGCGAGGTCAACGTCGGCCGGGCTGCCCGGGCGTTCTTGCGCCAGACCGCAGCCGACGGGTTCGGTAGCGATGTCGACCGCGTGGGCGCCACGGTTCACGCGCACCTGGAATCGCTGATGCTCGCGACCGGCCTGACCAAGGAGAACATCCGGCTGCAGGGAGGAGGGATGCGAAAGGGATACCGGGAGGTCAGCGCACGGCTCAAGGCGACCGGTACGTTGCCACGGATCGTGGACTTCCTGTTCTTGCTGCGTGAGCAGCCCATGCAGCACCAGGTTTCCGAGATCACCCTCAGCCGCGTTCCCGAGTCGCCCCGCTACGAACTGAGCCTTCGCTATTCGACCATTCTCGTGACCAACGAATCGGGCAAGCCGCTGGACGTGCCTCTCAACCAGCCGCCCACGGCGCGCACGGCATCGATCGAATCGCCCAAACGCGAACTGTACGCGGTAATCGCCCGTCGCAGGCCGATGATCCCGTACGTCAAGAAGCCGCCCGTCCAGCAGGTGGTCCACCGGCCCAAGCCGAAACCCAAGCCTGTTCCCCAGCGCAGGCCTCAGCCCCAACCCAAACCCCGTTTCGATCCGCTCTCGCGGATGAAACTGGTCGACCTGACCTCCTGGGGCGACAAGCAGGACATTGGCGTGCAGACAAACGGGCAGACGAAACTCTACGAGATCGGAGACGACCTTGCCGGCGGGACGATCGTTGCAGTCGACTTCCGGTTCATGCCGTACCCCGACAAGCCCGAGATCGATTCGCCCAGCCGGATAATCCTGGAGATTGAGGGCCAGTACTGGGCGGTGGAACTCGGGCACACGCTCGCTCAGAAGCATCGACTCAAGCCCGAGCAGCTCCCCGAGGAGCTGCGCAAGGAAACGCAGACGACGACCCAACCTGCTGAGACCCAGGCCGCCACGGCGGTGGCCCGGGATTCCCCAGGCGGAGATGAATCCACGAAGTGATCCGTATTGCGCGCCGAGCGAAGTTCCTCGTCCGGCGCAGAAGATGATCGGGAGAATACCCACATGTCGTACAAACGAATGATCGCAGCGATTGTCATGGCGACGGCCGTCCTGCTCGCGCCCTTCCACCCCGGCGGACCAACCGCTCGGGCGGAGAAGCTCGAGAAGCTCCCCAAGCTCGCGCAGAGCGCCAGCGCCGACAAATCCGGCAAGGTCGAGGCGAAGGACGACGCCGACTCGTCCTCAGGCCAGGCTGACGATACCTCCGCCGACGCGTCGGACAGAAAAGCCGACAACTCCAAGAGCCGGAAGGGCGAGATCCGCTTCCAGTTCGACGGGGTTGCCTACAAGGACGTGATCCGTCGGTTCGCCCAGATAGCCGGCAAGCCGATCATCGGCGACTACAACGTGCCCGGCACTCTCACGTTCTTCGACAGCCGAAGCTATACGTTCGACGAGGCGTTCGATACGCTGAACCTGATCCTCGAGATGCGTGGCTACGCGCTGGTCGAGGAAGATCGCTGGCTTCGACTGGTGCCCCTGACCGAGATCGGCAGCAAGAGCAAGGTCATCCGTGGCCTCGACGAAGACAAGATGGATGATATTCGCCCGGGGGAGATCGTGACCGTGGTTCTGCCGCTTCGGTTCATCGACGCCAGCACCGCCTCCAAGGCCGTCGTACGGTGGGTCTCATCGTGGGGGTCGATCTCCCCGCTGGTCAAG
This sequence comes from uncultured Planctomycetaceae bacterium, assembly GCA_964642855.1. Classification (GTDB taxonomy): domain Bacteria; phylum Planctomycetota; class Phycisphaerae; order SM23-33; family SM23-33; genus CAZXSK01. The sequence continues at coordinate 9,558 of CAZXSK010000033.1, forward strand.
GGCAAGGGCATCATCATCACCGACCGCCTTTCCAAGATCCAGCGGATCCGCAGGCTCCTGAAGCTTCTGGATACCGAAACGCTCGTGCAGCAGCAGCTCAAGACGTACCCGCTGAAGCACGCCTCCGCCAAGGCTGTCTCCGAGATGATCAATCGCCTGTTCGGTGGCAAGAACCGGCGAAACATGATCTACAACCCTACCACCAGGCGATACGAGCCTGCTCCCGGCTCTGGGCCGGGCATCACCGCCGCCATCGACGAACGCACAAACTCCGTCCTGTTGCTCGGGGCCGGAGATCAACTCGCCATGGCCGAACAGGTCATCAACAAGCTCGACCAGGAAGGCGGCATGGCCGGGGGCGATGTCCGCATGTTCCAACTGAAAAAAGCCCGCGCCGAGGACATCGCCAAGACCGTTTCTGCCGTCGTGGCTACCAAGAGCACCAGGAAGGACCGCCGCGGGAGAACCATCCAGGTCTCCGGGCCGGTCAAGATCGTTCCCGATGCCGGCACCAACCGCGTGATCGTCTCCGCGCCGGTCACCGACATGCCCCAGATCGAGAAGCTCATCCGCGAACTCGACGAAGCCACCACCATCAGCGGCGGCGCGCGGATCTTCGAACTCGAGAAGGCAGACGCAGCCCAGCTTTCGGGCATCATCCAGTCGGCGATGTCCACCCGCGACCGCCGCGGGAGGCGGGTGTCGAACATCTCCGTAAGCGTTGACCCCCGCAACAACCTGCTGATCGTCTCCGGGGCCGGCGGCGACATCGATACGGCTGCCAAGCTGATCGAGCAGCTCGACATCGAGCCCGATACCGACGCCCGCGATGTGCGGGTCATCCCGCTGAAGGCAGGCAGTGCCCGCGACGTCGGGCGATCGCTCCAGCGAGTGTTCTCCCGAGAAACCACCGACTCCCGGGGCCGCAAGCGGCTGGAGTCCACAATCACCGTCGAGGCGGAATCCAGCACCAATACCCTGATCATCGCTGCCTCGCCGAACCAGTGGAAGGAAGTCAACAAGGTCCTGGAGGAGATCACCAAGTCGGCCGCCGATCAGGCCACGCCGATCACCCGGCTGGTGAAGTTGGAACATGCCAAGGCCGACGAACTCGCCCGGACGCTGCAGACGATATTCAGCCCGCGTCGCAGCAGATATCGCCGTACTTCGGCCGGTGACGTACCCGTGACGATCGTGCCCTCCACGCGCAGCAACAGTCTCGTGATCTCCGCAGCCGAAGGCGACCATCAGGCCATCGGCGAGTTGATCACGTCGCTGGACGTCGAATCCACCGAAAAGATCGAGCCATTCATGATGCTCCGCGTCAAGTCCGCCAAGGCCGAGGACGTGGTCTCCAAGGTCCAGGCCATGCTCCCTCGCCCGCGCCGAGGCCAGCCGCAGGATGTCTACCTCCAGGCGGACAAGCTGACCAATTCGATCCTGCTCCGCGCTCCGGAGAGCAAGCGCAAGATGATCGAAGGAATCATCGCCAAGCTCGACCAGGCCACTGACGCAGAGGCCCGCATCACCCAGACCGTGGCCTTGAAGCACAGTTCAGCCGCGGAGATGGCCGACGTGCTGAGGTCGCTCTACTCCGGAGGCTCGTCCAGCCGCTCCCGCTGGGGCAGGCGTCGCGGTTCGTCTGCGTCCGGTGATGACAGCGTGATCATTACCCCAGCTCCGGGTGATCGCACGCTCGTGATCGACGCGCCCAAGGCCAAGCTCCGGGAAATCATCGAGCTCATCGGCACGCTGGACAACGAAGACGCCCCGGGCAAGATGGAGATCCGCACGTACCAGCTTGCCGCCTCCAATGCCGGCGAGGTTGCGGGATCGCTGGCCCGATTGTATTCCCAGGGAGGCAGGAGGGGCTCCACCGCCCAGGGCCAGCCGCGGATCGAGTCGGACTCCGGCTCGAACCAGTTGATCATCCGCGCCACGGCAGACCAGTTCGAGGATATCGAAGCCCTGATCGAGAAGATCACCAGGGCATCCAAGCTCCGCACGCAGACCAAGACCATCAAGCTCCAGTACGTCAAGGTTGACGATCTCGTGCCCACGCTGCAGGAGATGCTCACCGGCAGCATGCAGAGTTCTTCGCGGTACCGCAGGGGCAGACGCGGCGGATCAAGCAGCGGCGGCATCCGCATCGCCTCGCTGAAACTCGCCAACACGCTGATCATCCAGGCGCCGCCGGAGAAGATGGCGTTGGCTGAAGAACTCATCAAGACCTTCGATACCGAAGAAGCCGGCCTGCAGACGACCGTGGAGATCGTCCAGCTGGAGAATGCCGAAGCGTCCAGCCTCGCCGATGCGGTGACCTCGATGCTGGCCGGGCAGTCGTCGGGCCGGCGGGGCCGACGTAACATCGGCGGCGATGAGAGCCAGATTGTCATCACTCCGGAAACCAACGCCAACGTGCTGCTGGTGCGGGGACCCGCCACGGAAGTCGGCGAGGTCGTGACCCTCATCAAGGAATTGGACGCCGAAAGTTCCGACCACGCCACCTCCACCCGCACCTTCAAACTCGCCCACGCCAAGGCAGACGACCTCGTGCCGGTCCTTGAGTCGATGATCACCGGCCAGTCGCG
>CAZXSK010000033.1:12248-27329 GCA_964642855.1 uncultured Planctomycetaceae bacterium
CAGCCGGGCGTGAGCATCGCCGCCGTCAAGGGCGCCAACGCGATCGTCATCAAAGCGACCCAGAAGGACATGGACCTCGCGGAACTGCTGATCAAGCAGTTCGACACGGAGGAATCCGGTGCGAAGACGACGACCGAAATCGTCACGATCCTCAATGCCGATGCAGGTTCACTTGCCGAGGCGGTGATGAGCTCGATCTCGGGCCGGAGCTCAAGTCGAGGCCGTCGGGGCACGACGGGTTCCGACGAGGTCAGCGTGATCCCGGAATCCAACAGTAACTCGCTGTTGGTGCGAGGCCCGCAGGGCGACGTGAAACGTGTGGTGGCCATGATCAAGAAGCTCGACGCTGACAGCGACGCCAAAGCCGTCACCACGCGCACGTTCGAGCTCGCCCACGCCAAGGCCTCCGAACTGGCGCCGATCATCGAGAACATGCTCGGCCAGGCGACCAGCCGCTCGCGATGGGGCAGGCGCCGATCGCCCGGCAGCGGCGAGATCCGCGTCTCTGCCGTCACCAGCACCAACGCGATTCTCGTGAAGGCTCCCAAGGCCGAACTCAAACTCGCTGAGAAACTCATCGCCGAGTTCGACGTCGAGAAGGCGTCCCGCAAGCCGGCCGTCCGGATTGTGCAGCTCGAGAACGCCGACGCAGCCTCCCTGGCCGATTCGGTGAACGCAACGCTCGCCGGCCAGGCGTCCTCTCGCAGCCGGTATCGCAGAGGGTCCACGCCGACCGATGAGGATCGGGTGGTCGTGATTCCCGAGAGCAATTCCAACAGTGTGCTGGTTCGCGGGCCGGCCGACGAGGTGCCCGAGGTCGTCGCGATGATCGAGAGAATCGACGCCGACTCCACGACCCTCGCCTCGCAGACTCGGACGTTCAAGCTCCAGTTCGTGAAGGTCGACGACATGCTGCCGGTGCTCCAGCAGATCACCGAGTCGTCCTCGGGTTCCCGCTACAGCCGGGGCCGGCGAGGATCCTCCAGCGGCAGCGTCCGGATTGCCGCGATGAAGGCGGCCAACACGATCGTCGTTCAGGGCTCGCCGGACAAACTTGCCTTGGCAGAGGAACTCGTCAAAACCTTCGACACAAAGGACTCCGGCGTCCAGACCGCCATCGAGATCGTCAAGCTCGAGGCAGCCGATCCGGGCGAGCTGGCCGACTCGGTCAACGCAACGCTCTCGGGCCAGTCGGGCCGCAGTCGTTGGAGCCGCCGGGGCAGCGAGTCCAGCGGCGACACTGTAAAGGTGATCCCCGAGACGAACTCCTCCAGTGTGTTGGTGCGCGGCCCGGCGGGGGAGGTGCCCGATGTCGTCGCGATGATCGAGAAACTCGACGCCGAAGCGGCTGCTAAGAAACCGCAGGCCAGGACGTTCCAGCTCAAACACGCCAAGGCCAGCGATCTGGCGTCGGTGATCGAGTCGATCATCTCGACGCAGACGACAACCAGCCGATGGCGACGCGGCCGACGGAGCTCCTCCGGAGCAGCCATCAGTGTCACGCCCGTGCCGAACACCAACGCGCTGGTCGTCAAGGCGCCAAAGGCGCAGATGGCCCAGGCCGCTGCGCTGATCGAAGAGTTCGATGCCGAGGACGCCGCAGCCGCTGCCGACACGGTGATTGTTCGGCTGAAGAACGCCGACGCAGCTACGCTCGCCGACGCGGTCAACGCCTCGATCGCGGGGCAGTCCTCGCGTCGCAGCCGATGGTCGCGGGGCAGCCAGAACACCGGCCAGGTTGTCGTCATCGCCGAGGGCAACTCCAACAGCCTGCTGGTTCGCGGGCCCAAGGCGCAGATCCCGCCGGTCGTGGAGATGATCTCCAAGCTCGACGCCGACAGCTCCAGCTCGCAGACGCGAACGTTCACCCTGAAACACGCCAAGGCGTCGGACATCGTCGAACTGCTCGAACCGATGCTTGCCGAGACGAGTTCGAGCTACCGCGGCAGGCGATCGCGATCGACCGGAGCAGCAACTCGGGTAGCGGCCGTCAAGGCTGCCAATGCGGTTGTCGTGCAGGGCCCGGCTGAGAAGCTCGCTCTCGCCGAACAGCTCATCCAGCAGTTCGACCAGAAAGAGACTGCCCAGGCGACGATCCAGATCGTCAAGCTGCAGAAGGCCACCGCCGACACGCTGGCCGATGCCGTCAACAGCGCCCTGGCTGACAAGGCGACCAGTTCGCGCCGCTATCGCCGACCGTCGGGCGACGGGGCGAGCGTAACCGTTACGCCCGAGGTCAATTCCAACAGCGTGCTGGTGCGAGGCCCTAAAGCGCTGGTGGATGAGACCGTCGAGATGATCCGCAAGCTCGACGCCGACAGCCAGGGCAGCCAGGTCGCCATGCGGGTCTACCCGCTGGAGAACTCCGAAGCCACACAACTGGCGACGTCGTTGCAGAAACTGTTCCAGGACATCCTGCGGCAGCAGTCGCGAGGCCGGCGGAACGCCCCGACGGTTCCGTTCAGTGTCGCAGCCGACACCCGCACCAACAGCCTGGTGGTGTCGACCACGCCGGCTCACTTTACGCTGGTGGAAGACCTGCTCGACCGGCTGGACAAGGAAGAGGAACGCGCCGACCGCGAGGCGGAGTACATCTGGCTGGAGAACGCCGACGCGATGACCGTCGCCGACCAGTTGACCGCGATGTACAAGGACCGCCGCGGGCCCGACAAACCCGTGATCGAGTCGGACATCTTCGCCAACGCCCTGACACTCATCGGCAAGGAAGCCGACCTCAAGGCCATGCGCCAGGTCGTGCAGAAGCTCGACGAAGCCGCCAAGGACAACAACGTTCGCGTGCGGGTGATTACGCTGAAGGGCGCCTCGGCCGAGAAAATGGCCGACCTGATCCGCCAGATTTACGGCCAGGTTACCGACAGCGAGATCGTGGTCACCGACAAGCTGCCCGAGAAGAAGCAGGGCGGCAAGACGGAAGAGCCCCTGATCAACTTCATGCCCAGCCCCGACGAGGTGGACGCCAACCAGGCCGATGCGAAGAACGAGGAAGGTCAGGTCGACGAAGGGCACGTGAATCTTGGCGACGGCGAGGCGGAGCAAGAGAAGTCCAAGGTCACCATCGCGGTCGATCCCAAGGCCAACGCGCTGATCATTTCGGCGACTCGCCGGGAGCTCGATGACATCGAAGATCTGATTTATCGGCTCACCGAGAACGAGAGCGTCGACGAAGCCCAGCTGCGGCAGTTCAAGCTTGCCCAGGCCGATCCGGTCTCCGTCGCCCAGACGCTGAATTCGCTGTTCAACCCGCCTCAGCCCAAGCAGCCCCAGAAGAAGGGCAGGAACAATCAACAGCAGCAGCCTGCCCCCATCAAGCAGGACGTGACGGTTGTCGCCGACGCTCGGACCAAGAGCGTGATCGTTCGGGCCAAGCCCGAGGACATGCAACTGATCGAGGGCCTCATCGCCCAACTCGACCAGGTATCGACGATCGTCAGCGAGGTCCGCGTGTTCGGCCTGAAGAATACCGATGCCACCGACGTAGCTGCGAATCTGCGGGACCTGTTCAAGATGTCCGGCTCGCAGCAGAGCACCCGTTCGCGTCGTGGGAACAACAGGAACAACCGTAACACGCCGAACGATCAGCGGGCCGAGATGGTTCGGCAGGTCATCGAGCTGCAGCGCAAGGACGGCGTGACCCAGGTCGACGTCGCCAGCCAGGTGTCCATCACCGCCAACACGAAGACCAACTCGGTGGTCTGCATCGCACCTTCCCCGGCGATGGAACTCATCGAGAAACTCATCCAGGAGCTCGACCAGTCAGCAGCCGAAAGCAAAGCCTCGGTCCGTATGTACCCGGTCAAGCATGCGGAAGTCAAAGCCATGGTCGCGACGTTGCAGGAGATCTTCGCCGGAGGCAGCCGGTCGACCCGGAGTCGCGGCAGGCAGACATCGTCGACCGACGCACCGGTGGTGATCACCGCCGACGAAGGCGGCAAGCAGGTGGTGGTTTCCGCGCCGCCGGAAAAGCACGAACTGATCGCCAAGGTCATCGGCGACCTCGACAGCGCCCAGGCCAGCCAGGAGACGATGGTCAAGGTCTACCGCATCCGTCACGTGGAAGCCACCGGTGTGGCCGATGCGCTGACCAGCACGCTGACCGAAGGCGGTTCGTCGCGAGGTCGTCGTGGTCAGGCGAACACGGGTGGCGGGCTTCGCATCAGCGCCGATCGGTCGAGCAATGCCATCGTGGTCCGTGCCAGCGAGGAAGAGCACACCGAAATCGAATCGCTGCTTGCCAGGCTCGACCTGCCCCCCGGCGGCGAGGGCGAGGTGCAGCTGATCCCGCTGACCAATGCCGATCCCGAAGAGGTCGCCCGCACGCTTTCCAGCGTATTCGGTGCGGCCAGCCAGTCCCGCAGCCGACGTGGCAGAGGATCGACACCGACCCAGGGCGTGGTGATCGAAGCGGACAAAAGCGCACGGATGCTCATGGTCCGGGCCGACGAAGAGACGTTCGGGAAGATCCGCAGCCTGGCAGCCAAGCTCGACGCATCGGCCATGGGTGAGGTGAAGCGGACGATTCTGGAGGTGACCAACGCCAAGGCGACGAACGTGGCAGCTGCGATGTCGCAGGCGTTTGCGCCCCAGCGAGGCCAGCGCACCAGTCCCGACGACCTGGTGACCATCGTCGCCGAGCCGATGAGCAATACGCTGATCGTCTCGGCCAACGAGCGGAACCTCAAGAAGGTCCAGTCGCTCCTGAAGCAGCTGGATACCGAGTCGGTCGAGGGCGCCCGCAGCGAGTTCGTACTGCTCAAGCACGCCAAGGCGACGGATCTGGCGGAAGTTCTCTCGACCGTCAGCGGCGGCAGCAGCGGCAGTCGTCGGGGACGTCGCGGCCAGGTGAGCGAGCAGGGCGTAGTCGTCACCGCAGACGCCGCCAGCAACGCGCTGGTCATGAGCGGGCCCAGCAAGGATATCGAACGGCTGATGGAAATGGCTTTGAAGCTGGACGTTGCTGCGGCGGAGAAGTCCGTGGCGGTGATCAAGACCTACTCGGTCACCAAGGCGGATGTCAGTTCGATGGCCACGGCGTTGCAGGAAGTGTTCCCGGCTCCGACGTCGCGCAACCGTCGCGGGCAGACCTCCGGCGAGACGCCGGTGGTGATCGTGCCCGACGTGCCCGGCCAGCGGCTGGTCGTGTCCGCGACCGAGGACAAGCACAAGGTCGTTGCCGGCGTGATCAAGGAGCTCGACACGGCCGAAACGGGCAACCAGATCGTCGTGCGGGTCTACAAGCTCCAGCACGCCGAGGCCCGCAGCCTGGGCTGGACGCTGCAGCAGTCATGGCAGCAGAATCAGCGTGCCCGCAACGCCTCGACCGATACCGTCAAGATTACCGGGGAGAGTTCCAGCAACTCGATCGTCGTCCGAGGCCCGCAGCGCGACCAGGAAGAGATCGCAGCACTCATCGAGAAGCTCGACGCCCCAGCGACGGCGACGGAGTATGAAATCCGGAGTATCCCGATCAACAACGCCAGTCCGTCGGAGGTGGCTGAAACGCTGCAGCGTGTGATGGGCGTGGCAAGTTCTCGTGGCCGACGTGGCTGGGGACAGGCGAAGGACTCGATCGTGATCGAGGCGTCCAGCGACTCGCGCAAGATTCTCGTCCGGGCGGACGACAAGACCTTCGAGAAGATCCGCGAGCTGGCCGTCGAGCTGGACAAGGAGACACTTGGCAAGGAGACGCGGACCGTCCTGCCGTTGAAGTATGCCGAGTCCGAGTCCGTAGCGACGGCGATGAGTCGGGCGTTCGCCCCGCAGCGCGGGCAGCGCGTCAGTCCGGAAGACGCCGTGACCATCGTCGCCGAGCCGGCCAGCAACAGCCTGATCGTCTCAGCCAGCGAGAAGAACCTCACGAAGGTCAAGGCGCTGCTGGCGAAAATGGACACCGAGGAATCGGGCGGCCGGCGGACGGAGTTCCTGCTGCTCCAGAAGGCCAAGGCCACCGAACTGGCGGAGGTGCTCAGCAAGGCGTCGGGCGCGGGGTCGTCCCGCGGCAGGCGGGGCAGCAGCTCGCGGGGCACGGTGATCACCGCTGACGCGGGCTCCAACGCCCTGGTCATGACCGGGCCCTCCGGCGACCTCGACAAGCTGATGAAGATGGCCCTGCAGCTGGACCAGGCGACCATGTCGACCACGCCGGGGGTGTACATCATCGGCTTGGAGAACGGCGACGCCCGGGACGTGGCCGCGATGGTGGAGAACCTCTACCGCAGCCAGGCCGACGCCGCGCGGAAGGACAAGAAGTCCATCGACCCGCTGGCTGTCTCGGCCGACGAGCGTGCCAACGCCATCGTGCTGGCCACGACCGAGCAGATGTACAAGGTCGTTTCGGGATGGGTGGAGGAGGTCGAGGAGCTCCAGCCCAAGCGGGGCAAGTTCCGCCTGATTCCGCTGGAAAACGCCGACCCCGCCGAGGTCGAGAAGGTCATCCAGCAGATGCTCGAGAAGGGCGGGGCGATGGCGCCGCGACGCAACCAGCGCAACCGTCGCAACCAGACGAGCGGGTCCAGCCGGGCGGAGACCACCGTGCTGGAAGAGCAGCGCGCGATCATGGTCGAGGCGTCCGACGAGGACTTCGAGGCGATCATGAAGGTCGTCAAGGCGCTGGACGCCGCAGCCGCCGAAGCGAAGCAGGAAGTGAAAGTCTTCGCGATGAAGAACGCCTCGAACGTTCGTGTCGCGTCGGCACTGAGCCAGCTCTACCGTGCCACCCGAGGCCAGGCCGAGAAGGACCAGGTGACCATCACCGCGCTGCAGCAGACCAACGCGGTGGTCGTCTCTGCTGCAAAGGAGAAGATGGCCGAGGTCGCCCACGTCATCGAGCAGCTCGATAAGAAGGAAGTCGCTCCCCAGGTGGAGATCCGGATCTATCCGCTGGAGAATGCCCAGCCCCAGAAGATTGTCGGCCCGCTCAAGAGCATGCTCACACAGGTGGTCAAGACCCAGCCGGGCGAGAGCATCGACGTTCAGGCCGACGAACGCACCAAGTCGATCATCGTCACGGCCAAAGGAGATTTCTTCGACCAGGTCGAGAAGATCATCAAGGTGCTGGACAAGTCGCCGGCCTACGCCAGGAGCGAAGTGCTGATCATTCCTCTCCAGCGTGCCGATGCGACGAACCTCGCAGCGGTGCTCAACGAGATGCTCCGGCCCAGCGCGACCAACGAGGTGACTCCCGAGATCCGCGCCCTGCAGGAGCAGATCAAGCGTCTGAAGGTTCGTTCCACGATCAAGGAAGACATCCCCGAGCTGGACCTTTCCAAGCCCATCAAGATCACGGCCGACCCCGCCCGGCCTCAGGGCTCCAACGCGCTGATCGTCTCTTCGACGGAGGAGAACCTTGCCGCCCTCCGCGCGATCGTGGAGATCCTGGACACTGTTCCCGTCACCGAGGGAACCAAGGTACGGATCATCCACCTCAAGAATGCCGACGCGCAGACGGCGTCGACGATCCTCAAGGATATCTTCACCCAGGGCCAGCGTCTTGGCGGCAAGCAGGGCACGAGCGTGCAGGGGCGCGCCCAGCCCCGAAGCACCTCCGGCAAGGGCCTGGTCAACCCGCTGAACGTCTCGGCCGATTTGCGGACCAACACGCTTGTCCTCTCCGGGCTGGAGGAATCGATCGCCCTGGCTGAGGCGGTGCTCAAGGATCTCGACAAGGTCCAGGGCAAGATCGTCACGGAAGTGAAGGTCTTCCCGCTGGCCAACGCATCGGCTGCGAACGTAGCCAACCTGTTGCTGCCGGTGTTCACCTCGCAGGAAGAGCCCGATGCCGCCGGCGTACGGACGTACGTGACCCGGCTTCGGATGGTGCTCAACGAGCAGGAGATGCGATCCACCCGGATTCCCAAGGCCCGCAACGCGCTGACGATTCAGGCGGACGAGGCATCGAACCTGTTGATCGTAGCCGCCCGCAGCGACGTGATGCCGCTGATCGCCGAAACGATCAAGACCCTCGATGTGCCCGCCGACGGAGCTGTGGAAGCGGTGCGGATCTTCCCGCTGACCCACGCCGACGCAACGCGCATCTCGCAGGTCGTCCAGACGCTCTACCAGGGCGCCAACGCCCAATACACCCGCCGGGAAGACCGGCCGACCATTGCCGTCGACACGCGCACGAACTCGCTGGTGGTGACGGCCTCGGAGCGGACGTTCGCGGTGATGGATCAGCTGCTGCGAAAGCTCGACGCCAAGCAGGAAGTCGACGTTCGCGGCATCCGCATGCTGCCACTGGCGAACGCCGAAGCCTCGTCGCTGGCGAGCACGCTGCAGAAGATGATGGACGCCCGCGTCGAGCGCCAGTCGTCGCTGGGCGTCAAGGACGCCGAATCGCTGCGTGTGATCATCGAATCCGACCCGCGGAGCAACAGCCTGATCGTGGGTGGATCGAAGGAGAGCTACGAGATCGTAGCCGATCTGGTGAAACAGCTCGACGGCGCCAGCCCTGCCCTGGGCGGCCAGATCCAGATCTTCGAGCTCCAGGAGGCCAATGCCGGTTCGCTGGCCTCGACGCTGACGAACCTCTTCGAGCAGCGGTACCAGGCCGCCCGGACCGACGACGTCCGCCGGCAGAAGCCCATCATCCTGCCCGACCTGCGGACCAACGCGCTGCTGGTAGCTGCCAATGCCGACGATTCGAAGGTCCTCACCGGCCTGCTGGAGAAGCTCGACGTCGAGCAGAAGGACCCGGCCGTTCGGCTTACGGTGATCCCGCTGGTCCACAACGACGCCGGCGCGGTGGGCCCGACGATCGAGGGCATCTTCAGCGCCCGCCTGGAGGCCATGACCGCCAAGGGCGAGGAGCCCTCCCCGCAGGACCGGGTCGACGTCGAGGCGGACAGCCTCTCCAACGCGCTGATTGTCTCGGCGAGCAAGGAGAACCTCGGCCTGATCGAGGACCTGCTGAAGAAGATCGACGTCGAGCCGGCGAGCAAGACGGGCATCGTGCGGATCTTCCCCTTGGAGACGGCTTCGGCGGCGCGAGTCGCGGGCATGCTCAAGAGCCTCGTCAGCCAGGGGCTGTACAAGCCCGGGCTGATCGCTGCCGGCCAGAATGCTGCCAGGCAGGCGATGGAGAAAGTGGCCATCGAGTTCGACACGCGCACGAATGTGCTGATTGTTTCAGCCAGCAAGGAGAACTTCGCGGTCATCGAGGAGATCATCGAGAAGATCGACTCCAGCGACGACTACGCCACGGCGGGCGATATCCAGACCTTTGGCCTGAAGCACGCCGACGCGACGAAGCTCGCCCCGACGCTGCAGGAGTTCTTCCGGTCCAAGCGGCAGGCGGAGATCTCGGCCGGCGGGTCCGACCAGACGCTGCCGACGACCATCATCGCCGACGCCCGGACCAATACGATTCTCGCCGCCGGCAGCAGGGAGGCGTTCGCAGCCATCGACAAGATGATCCGCCAGCTCGACTCGGAAGAGTCGGCCAAGGCGACGACGTTCCAGGTGTTCGACTTGGAATACGCCACTGCGGCCGGGCTGCAGGCGACGCTGCAGAAGCTGTTCGACGGTCGGGTTGAGCGGGGCGATACCAAGACAGCCGTGACCATCATCGCCGACCCGAAGGTCAACGCGCTGGTGGTCGGTGCGACCGGCGACGACCTGAAGCTGGCTCGGGAGCTGATCAAGAAGCTCGATCGCAAGCCCGAGGCCGACGGCGCGGGCAACATGCAGGTCTTCCCGCTGGTCAAGGCCGATGCGTCGGAGGTCGCCGAAACGCTCAAGGAGCTGTTCCCCGCCCAGGACGGTGTGGAAACCGTCGGTGTGAGCGTGGACGAACGGATCAACGCGGTCATCGTTACCGCCGGTGCAGCCGATATGAAACGCGTGACCGAACTGGTGGAGAAGCTCGACCGCAAGTCGGTGACGAAGGTCACGGAGATCCGCGTGTTCACCCTGAAGAACGCCGACGCCGAAGAGCTGGCGTCGATCCTGACCGATACCCTGACCAACAAGCCCAAGGCGATGACGGCTACCAGCCCGAATCGCCAGACGCTTCTGCAGTTCGTCGGCAAGACGAAGGGAGGCAAGGAACTGCTGGCCAGCGCGCTGCAGGAAGGCGTGTTGATCACCCCGGATCCGCGGACGAATTCGATGGTCGTCTCCGCCCCGGCTGACAGCATGAAGCTCCTGGAGACGCTGATTACCTCGCTGGATTCGACAACCCCTCCGGCTGCGGAAATCCGCGTGTTCAAGCTCGAGAACGCCAAGGCGACCTCGATGGCCGACGTGTTGACCCAGCTGTTCCGGCTGCAGGGAACCAACGGCAACGGCAACAAGAGCGTGAAGTACACGCTGGTTTCCAAGGAGACCACGGGCAAGGACGGCACGACCGCGACGCTCGGAACGGCCGAGCAGTACGCCCTGAGCGTGACGGTCGATGTGCGGACCAACAGCCTGCTGGTCAGCGGAACCAAGCAGTACGTCGACCTGGCGGACAAGGTCATTCAGGAGCTCGACGCTTCGCCCGCCCAGGAGCGGCCTACCAAGGTCTACCGGCTGCGTAACGCCACGGCGACCGATCTGGAGGAAACGCTCCAGACGTTCCTCGACCGCGAGCGTCAGCGGCTGGAGCAGACCCTCGGAACCGAGGGCATGGCTGCGGCGCAGCGGCTGCTGGAGCGCGAGGTCACCGTTGTGGCCGAGGACAGCTCCAACGCGTTGCTGCTGTCGGCGAGCCCGCAGTACTTCAAGGTGATCTCCGACCTGATCCACGAGCTCGACGCGCCGCCGCCGCAGGTGCTCATCCAGGTGCTGCTGGCGGAGATCACGCTGGACGACACCACGGAGTTCGGTTTTGACTGGGCGTACCAGAACGTCAAGGACAACCGCACGTACACGGCGAACACGAACTTCGGCGTCGAGGCGAATCTCAACGCGTCGGGCAGCGTGAGCCTGTCGGTCACCGGCAGCGATCTCGGGCTGTTCTTCCGTGCCCTCAAGAGCCAGGGCAGACTGAACGTGCTCCAGCGGCCCCAGATTGTGGCGGTGGACAATCAGCCGGCCGAGATCAAGGTAGGCCAGCGCGTGCCGTTCATCGAGAACACGCGGATCACCGACAACGGCGACATCATCAACGTCGTGCAGTACCAGGACGTGTCGATCGTGCTGAACGTCACGCCGCGGATCAACCCGGACGGGTTCGTGAAGATGGACGTCGACCAGAAGATCGAGTCGCTGAGTTCGTCGAGCATCACGATCCAGGAAGGTGTCAACGCGGTGATCGTCAACAGCCGGTCGGCGACGACGACCGTCAGCGTGCAGGACGGTCACACGATTCTCATCGGCGGGCTGATTACCACGCGCGAGGACGATCGCGAAGAGAAGGTGCCCGTGCTGGGTGACCTGCCGTTCGTGGGCAACCTGTTCAAGTCGACCAAGAAGACCAAGCAGCGTACCGAGCTGCTGATCGTGCTTACGCCTCGCGTCCTGCGAACCGTGCAGGATGCCGACGAGGTCACCGAACGCGAACTCCGCCGGATGAACACGCTCCGCAAGATGAGCAGCGGCGAGCTGAAGGATGCCGCCTTCAAGCTGCTCAGCGGCGAGGGCGAGGGCATTATGGGCGAGCAGGGCGAGATGCTCACCGACCCCAACAGCATCAACGTGGACCCCAACAGCGGCGAGCTCAGCGAAGACGGCGTGCCGCTGGAACTGCTGCCCGAGCTCTACCGCAGACACAAGGAGATGCAGGAGCAGGAGCAGCAGGCCGAAACGGAAGGCCAGGAAGGTGAGCAAGGCGATCAGGAGCCGGAAGAATCTGCCTCCCGCCAGAACACCGACGCGACCAGGCCTGAAGAGAGCGGAGTGCTGATCCGGTGAGACGGTTGCAGCCGACATTCCGCGGCGGACTGGCTGTTGTGGCTGTGTGTGCGAGTCTGCACCTGTGCGGGTGCGTGCAGCCGCCCGACAGGCCCAAGCCCCCGCCGCCGGTGGCGGAGGTCCACGAGATTACCATGATCTCCGAGCAGGCGCCGGCGTATCTCGACAGCCAGCCGGGCCCGGACGGCGTGCGCGTGCAGGTGCTGATGTTCCGCGTGGACAAGACCCAGCCCAACACGGTCTCCGGCACGTTGGACATGATCGTCTACAACGGCAGCTACAGCGCGTCGGAGCTTGGCAAGGTCGAGCCGTGGCACGTGTGGACGATGTCCGGAGATGAGTTGCGGCGGTACATCTTCCGGCTGTATTCGCTGTGGGGGTACACGTTCACGCTGACCTGGGGCGACACGCCTCCCAGCGGCGGCCCCCAGCGGCGGATCACGTTGCGGGCGCGGTATACCTCTCCGGGCGGGGTGGAGATCTACTCCGAGCCAACGTTCGTCCAGATGCCCGACACCGGCGCGGCCGATCCCGAGCGTCCGCTGCCCGGCCAGGGAAGCTGAGGCCCCAGGCCCCCGGCCTTCGACGGGCCGTTACGCCACCGTCATGTTGTCGCGGTGGATGACCTCGTCGTAGGGCTTGTCACCCAGGACCCTCGCGATTTCCGAGGTCTTGAGTCCGCGGATCTTCTCGATCTGCATCGCGTCGTAGTTCACCAGCCCGCGAGCGACTTCCTGCCCCGCGGGATCCTCGACGATCACCGTCGCGCCTACGGGGAAGCTGCCCGAGACGCGCGTGACCCCCGACGGCAGCAGGCTCTTGCCTTTCTCTCGGATCGCGCGCACCGCGCCCGCGTCGATCGTCACACGACCGGTGGGTCGGGAGACCTGCCCGATCCATCGCTCGCGGCTGGACATGCGCCGCGTCGCGGGCACGAAGACCGTGCCCACCCGTTTGCCGTCGAGGATGCGTTCCAGCACGCGGGTCGCCCTGGCAGAAGCGATCACTGCGACCTCGCCCGCCTGCACGACCAGTCGGGCAGCCTGCAGCTTGCTTGCCATGCCGCCCGAACCCATCGAACTGCGTTCGTCGCGGGCCAGGCCCATGGTTTCGGCGTCGACCTGCTCGATGACGTCGAGCACCTCGCCGCTGCGCATTACGCCGTCGACGGTCGTGAGCATCACCAGCAGATCCGCGCCCTGAAGGTTGGCGACGAGGGCAGCGAGCACGTCGTTCTCGCCGAAGCGGATCTCGTCGACGGCGACCGTGTCGTTCTCGTTGATGATGGGCAGGGCCCCGTAAGCCTCCAGTGATGAGAGCGTGTTGCGGATGTTCAGGTACCGCGTGCGATCCTCGAAGTCTGCCCGGGTGACCAGCACCTGCGCGACGGGTATGTCGTGCTCGGCGAACACGTCGTGGAAGGTCCGCATAAGCTGGCCCTGCCCCACGGCGGCGACGGCTTGGAGATCCGGCAGTGTCTTCGGGCGCGCCGGCAGGGACAGTTCGCCCACCCCCGCGCCGATGGCGCCGCTGGCGACCAATGAAACGGACTTGCCCATCTCGCGGATGTGGGCGATCTGCGAGGCGAGGCGCGCGATCGCCCGGCGGTCGGGCCGGCCTGTCTTGCCGCAGATGGAGTTGGTGCCGACCTTCACGACGACTCGCCCGACGGTGGCAACGATCTTTTCCCGTACGGCCCTGCCTGGCATGGCGTGGTTCCTCGAAGATCCTATGCGTTGGCCTCGATGCGATCGGTGGCGATGGCGCCGTCGGCGACGGCAGGCTCGCGCCCCAGTACCCCGCAGATCATCTCGACGTTGCGTTTCGTCGCACCCTGACGTGAAGCGACATACGCTCCGGCCTGGGCGCCGCTGGCAGCCGCTGAGTGCGGATCGCTCAGCCAGGCGTCCAGTTGCTCGCGCAGCTCGTCGATGTCCGCCACGCGCACGCAGCCATGCTCGGCCAGCGCGTCGGCCTGGGGGAAGTTGTACGTGTGCGGCCCGAAGGCGGTGGGCTTGCCCATGGCGGCCGCTTCGATCATGTCCGAGCCGCCCATTTCCACCAGCGACCGGCCGACGAACACAAGCCTGGCGATGGCGTAGAACGTTCGCAGCTCACCCATGGTGTCGCCGAGGATCACCGAATCCGACGACGGAGACTCGGCCGCGCCGTCGGGGTATTGCGTTCGCCTCGCCAGCGGCAGGCCTGCCTTTTCGATCTCGGCGGCTACCTCGTCGAAGCGTTCGGGCTTGCGGGGTACGATCGCCAGGCGAGCGGAGGGGTGACGTTCCTTCAGACCCGGCCAGATTCCCAGGAGCTGGGCTTCCTCGCCGGGTCCGGTCCCGCCGGCGACGATCAGTGTCTGCTCGTCGGTGACATTCAGCGCGGCGGCGAGTTCGTCCTTGCCGGGCAGCCGGTCGGTCGTGTCGACGGTGTCGAACTTCAGCATGCCGGTGACGTGAACCCGGTCGGGGTCGGTCCCGAGCCTGCGGAAGCAGTCGGCGTAGGTTTCCGTCTGCACGCCGATGGCCGCCAGGCGGTTAAAGAGCAGCCTGGGCGCCAGCCCGCCCAGGCGCCGGTAGCCGGGGTATCCCTTGTCGGGGCTCATCCTGCCGTTGACAACGACCACGGGAATGTCTTCGCGGTTGCAGGCCGCGAGGAAATTCGGCCACATGTCGCCCTCGATGAGCACGATCAGGGACGGGCGGATGCGGCGGATGGCCCGACGGACCGCGAAGGAGAAGTCTTTGGGGAAGCGGAAGACCAGGTGGTCCCTTCCGTAGCGTTTCCGTGCAGCGGCCGTGCCGGTATCGGTTGTTGAGCTGATTACCACGCGGAGATCGGGCAACTGGGCGTTGATTTCCTGCACGAGGGTCCGCGCGGCGTTGACCTCGCCCACGCTGACGCCGTGGATCCAGACAACCGGCTGCAGCCCGTAGCGCATGGGAACGCCTCCGAAGTACTGGGCGATATCGGAGCGGTATCGCCCGTGGCGCAGCATGCGATACAGCCAGACCGGGCTGGCGGCGATCAGGGCCAGGGCATAGACGACGTCGAGAAGAAATCGCATGACGGGGTAGTATCGCCCGCGTGATAGCGGGTGTCAATCGACCGGCCGGGGTGGTGGAAGCGGCGGGGCTACTTGAACCCGTCGACGCCCTTGACGGTGTACTTCTCGATGGCCTTTTCGAGATCGACGTCGTTGATGTTCGCCAGCGTGCACATCCA
>CAZXSK010000033.1:27429-38382 GCA_964642855.1 uncultured Planctomycetaceae bacterium
CTCAGGCAGCTTCCTTGCTGGCCTGGCTGGCGTCAAGGGATTTCATCGCCTGCTCGATGGCTTCCAGCAGCGCCTTGGCCGGGCTCGACGGGTCGAGATCGACCGCCCGCTCGGCTGCCTCCCTGGCCGCGGCGAGCTGCTCGCGGTCCTTGGTCTCCCGGCCATAGGAGAACCGAACCTTCGCCATGTACATCCAGCCTTGGGGGTTCTTGGGCTGGAGCAGCACCATTTTCTGCACGGCGTCGATGGCCTTGTCGTACTCGCCAGCCCAGTAGTGAATCTCCGCCTGGGCCTGGTACGAACTCAACTCGTAGGGGTTGATGTGGGCGATCTGACGGAAGTATTCCAGCGCCATCTCCGACTTGTCCATCGACCGGTAGATCTCGGCGATCTGTCGGGCGTACTTGGGATCCTTCATCGTCCGACGGTGCAGTTCGCTGAGGTTGCGGACCGCGTCGTCGGGCCGGCCAAACTGGTTGTAGAGCTTGGCGAGTTGCTCGTAGCTCCACGGGTCGAGAGGCTGGCGGGTCTGGAGTTTCTCCAGGGCGACGATCGCGCGCATCCATTCGCGCTTGGCCAGGTAGCTCTTGGAGAGCACCTTGGCGGCGGTCACGCTCTCGTCGTTGATCTCGTCGAGCTTCTCGGCGTGCTCGATCGCCTTGTCGTATTCCTTCTTGGCCAGCGACACGCTCGCGAGCACCGCAAGGGCCTTGGCGTTGTTGGGGTCGAGCTCCAGCGCCTTGTTGGCCGCCTTGACCGCCCGCGGAAGCTGGCGGTGCTGATAGAGACTCACGGCGTAGTTGGCCTGGGCTTCGGCGCTGTTGGGGTCCTTCTTGGCGACCTGGGCCGCCTTGGTCATGTTCGGCGGGGGATCGGGATCGAAGCCCCACTCGCGGACCTCCTGGTGGGCCCACTCCTTGAATTTCTTGTCGAACTGTTTCTCCGGAATGCCCACGATCTTCTCGAAGACTTCTTCCTGGGTCATGCCGTCGCGGAAACCTTCGAGCATCTTGGCGATGGTCCCGAAGCCTCGCTTCTCGATGATGTACTCCATCGCCCATTCGCTCTGGGCGTAGGCCTGGGAGCGGTCGGTCCGCTTCTTCGGGCGAATGAACCCCCAGTCCAGCTCGTCCATGGGGAACAGGTGGTTGTTCCGCACGGCGGACACCAGCAACCCCACGGCGCGGTAGTTCCGCCGGTCGGGCTGTTCCCAGACGGCGCAGGCTTCGGTGAACCAGTGGGGAATGCGGTTGTTGGTCGCAGCCAGGGTGACCGTGTGGGTGTACTCGTGCCGCAGCACCGTCGCCCAGTTGTGGGTGCCAAAGCTCTCCTTGGGGTTCGGGGCGGCCAGGGCGATGACCCGCCCGGTACAGGCCCCGACCGTGCCGATCCAGCCCTTGCCGCTGATGCGCAGCGAGAACTGCTTGTGGGTGGGCATGATCTCGATGACGGTCTTGCGCTGGGGTTCGTAGCCGAAGTCACCGCAGATGTCCTCGTGAATCTCTTCCATGAACTCGGCCACCTGCTCGAGCAGGACCGCGTCACGCGGGGCGACCTTGACGATGAAGTGCTCCGTCTCCTTCACGAGGAAATCGTCCATCACGTCCAGAATGCGCAGGTAGTTGACTACGTCGATGCGGAAATCGTCGAGCTCGTGTGCCTTGATCAGCGCCTCGCGGGCCTTGCGCTCATCCCCGGTCTGCATGTAGGTCAGCCCCAGACCGGCCAGCGGCTCGGCCAGCTTGGGATTCAGGGCGATCGCCTGCTTGTAGTACTTCTCCGCCTGGTCGAACTGCCTTCCCGCCGCCATCCACTGGCCGATGGTCGTCGGAAGCCCCGCGTAGGTCTCGTTGATCTCGTGCACGCGGTCGATGTATTCCTGGGCCTTCTTCTCGTCACCCATGCGCAAATGGGCCGCCGCAGCCAGACTCAGCGCGTCGAGGTGGTTGGGGTTGACCTTCAGAATCTTGTCGGTGATCGGCGGGACCTTCTCGAACTTCCGCCACTGCATGTAGCAGATGCCCCGAATCAGCAGGGCGTCTGCGTGGTTCGGGTTGATCTTCAGTGCCTTGTCGGCAGCGGCGAGGCACTTCTCGAACTGCCAGCTGGAAAGCTGGACCAGCCCTGCGCCCACGTAGGCGTCCGGAATGCGCTTGTTGAGCTTCGCGGCGAGAGCAAACTCCTTCATTGCGGTCTTGGGGCGATGCTTCGAGAGCAGCAGCATGCCCGAGGCGATATTCGCCGGCCAGTACTTCTTGTCTACCTTCTGGTAGGCCTCCTGGAAGTAATTGTGCAGGATGTTCATTGCCTGCTCACTGGCCCGCCGTCCGAGAAGAATGGCCTCGCGATCCAGGATCTTGCCCATCGCCACCAGGCTTCGCGGATCGTCGCCATACTTGCCCTCGTCGATGACCTCGCTCATGGATTTGTAGACCTTGATGGCCTCCTGCTCCCGGCCCAGGGTCTCCAGAAGCCTGCCGTGAGCCAGAACCGTCGGCGCCCAGGTGGGCTTGAGCTCATGCGCCCGGCTGGCGTGCTTCAGAGCGTCTTCGTATCGCCCGACGTGGGTCAGCGCGTCGGCCATGGCGACATTCCACTTTGCACGGGCAATGCCCGCGTCCTTCACGGACTCCAGCGTCTTGATCGCATCGGTGTACTTGCCCTGCATGCTCAACGCGTCTGCCACGCCGATCGCAGCCGAGACCTGCAGCGACTTCTCGTCCATGAGCTTGCGATACGCCTTGGCCGCCGAGGAATAGCGCCCGGACATGTAGAGCTTGTGGCAGTCTTCGAGCGTCTTGGCCTCCTCGACTGCCTTGGCCTGGTCCTTCGGATCCTCTTCCTTCTGATCCTTGCCGATGACCTCGTTGGGGTCGACATCCTCGGCCGATTCTTCATCAAAGTCGTTCGCGTCGGCCTTGAGTTTGCGCGCGTTCTTCTGGACCATCTCGCGGATGACCTTCTCGACAACGGCTTTCTTGTCGGGATCGAGGGGCTCGTCCGACCGGGCCGGCGAGGCCAGAAGGAACATCGCACCGAGGACCAAAGCGGCCAGGAATCCGGGCTGGAACATTCGGGAACGCATCGAGTTGCGGTGCATGGTCGACCTCGCTGAACAGGCGGGTTCGCGCTGCAGGACGTGCGGTCAGATAGTCTCCGCCGACGCTCTGGCGCAGTGTTGTCTCACTCGATTATATCAGACACATCGCGGGAACTCAGGTTCCGCTGAGCGCAAAAAAACAGCCGCAACCCCGAAGGCCGCGGCTGGTGTCTCAAGGGGGCCTTACCCCTCCATGATCGCGCCCGAGGGGCAGGAGTCGACGCAACTGCCGCAATCGATGCAACCGTCAGCATCGATGGAGTACACTTCGCCTTCCTTGATCGCCTCGACGGGGCAGGTGCCCGTGCATGCGCCGCACGCCACGCAGGCGTCGGTAATCTTGTAAGCCATCTCACTATCCTCACTCATCAAGCGGAAACGGGTTAAGCTGCTCACCCCGGGGGGAGGCAACATGACGAGGAGAGATCCTACTAAATCAGGGGCAGGCGATTCAAGCCCACCTCGTGCCGGTCGGAACGCCCGACTAACCCGCCTTCGGCCGCTGGGAATCCTGCCGGCCGGGGTGTACACTGCAGGCGAGATGATCGACGCCCCATCGAACCGATACGATCGCCAGGAAGCCTTCGCGCCCCTGGGCGCTGACGGCCAGGAGACCCTGCGCAACTCATCGGCCTTGATCGTCGGGGTAGGCGGGTTGGGCTCGTGGATGGCCGAACTGCTCGCCCGGGCCGGAGTCGCCCGATTGCGACTGGTCGACGACGACGTCGTGGACTGGAGCAACCTCCATCGCCAGGCGATGTACACGCGCGCCCACGCGCAGGCCTCGACCCCGAAGGCAGCCGCTGCCACGGCGCGGCTGGGGGAGATCAACGACGCCGTCACGGTCGAGCCGGTGATCGAGCGTTTGACGCCTGGAAACATCGACCGCCTCGCCGGCGACGTGGACGTGATTCTCGACGGGACCGACAATTTCGCTACGCGCTTCGTACTGAACGATTACGCCGTTCGCGAGTCCAAGCCGTGGGTCTTCGCGGGAGCAGCGGGGGGACAGGGACAAGTCCTGACCATCCATACACCCGCCACGCCGTGCCTTCGATGCATCTACGAAGGCCCGCCACCGGCTGAGTTGGAACTCAACGCCCAGACGATTGGCATTCTCGGGCCGGTGGTGTCGGCGATGGCATCAATCGCTTCCATGGAAGCGATCAAGCTGCTGGCCGGGCGACCTGAGGCAGCAAGCCCCTACCTGCTGAAACTTGACCTCTGGGACGCAGCGATCCAGCGCGTGCACGCCGGAAGCATCACAGCCGGACTTCACTGCCCCTGCTGCACCGACCGCAGGTTCGAGTTCCTGGAGGGTTGACGTGCCCCGGCGACTGGTGGACCTGCACACGCACTCCAGCCGATCCGACGGGCAGTATGCCCCGGCCGATCTCGTTGCTGCTGCCGACGCGCGCAAGCTGGCAGCCTTGGCGCTGACCGATCACGACACGCTGGCGGGACTGGCCGAGGCAGCCGATGCAGCGGAGGACTGCGGCGACCTGGTCTTCGTGTGCGGCATCGAGGTCTCCGCCAGCTACGCGGGCGGATCGATACACATCCTGGGACTTGGCGTGGACCCGGCGAGCGACGAGCTGGCCGGCCTGACAGCCCGGCTTCGGCGGGCACGCGGGGAACGCAACCCGAAGATGCTCGCCCGATTGCGGGAGTTGGGGCTGGACATCGAAATGGACGATCTGCTTGCCGAGGTTGGTGAGGGTGGGGATGACGGTCCCATTGTATCGCGGCTGCACATGGCCCGGGCGCTGGTGCGCAAGGGCCTGGCGAGCAGCCAGGCGGAGGCATTCGAGCGATACGTCGGGTCGCAGGGGCAGGCGTACGTGGAGAAGGATCGGCTGTCGCCGCGGGAGGTCGTCGAGGCGATCCACCGGGCAGGGGGGCTTGCGGGGGTTGCCCATCCGGGGTTGATTCCGCACGGCAATCGCCTTCAAGCCGGGCGTATCCTGCAGGATCTCAAGTCGGCGGGGATGGACTTCGTCGAGGCGGTGCACTCGGAGCATTCGCCGGCTGAGACGCGGATGTTCCTGTCGCTGGCGAAGGAGTTGGGGATGGAGGTCACCGGCGGGTCGGACTTCCACGGCCAGGCCAAGCCGGACGTGCGGCTGGGCGTGCCCCGGATGCCGTTGTCGCTGCTGGGCGGCCGGCTGCGCGAGCGGATCGGGTTGTGAGGGGGCCTCGGATCGGCGCGTCGGTCCGATTGCTTTCGGCCGGGCCCCTGGTTACATCTTGCGGACCAATCCGATGGCCACGCCCTGGATGTCGACGTGGTCGGTGTAGATGGGCTCGTAGTTCTCGTTGGCCGGTTGGAGGCGGATGCGGCCCTTCTCGCGATAGAGGGTTTTGAGGGTAGCTTCTCCGTCGGGCAGCAGTGCCACCACGATCTCGCCGTTGCGGGCGGTGTTTCGTCGCTGGCAGACGACGTAGTCGCCCGACAGGATGCCTTCGTCGATCATGCTGTCGCCGGAGACCTCCAGCACGAAGGTATCTTCACGGGAGGGGAAGAGTTCCTGAAAGTCCAGCACCTGCCGGTCTTCGATCGCCTCGATGGGCGAGCCGGCTGCGATTCGTCCGGCCAGGGGCAGCCGGCCGTCGGATTCGTCCTCGAACACCACGTCATCCGATGTGCGCAAAGAGCGAGCCTTGTGTTTGCCCCCCCGTATGAGCAGGCCTTTTTCGACGAGGGCTCCGACGTGCTCGAACACGGTGACCTTCGTCAGGCCGAGATGGTCCCCGATCTCCTGCATCGTCGGGGAATAGCCGCATCGATTCCGTTCGTCCCGGATGAACCTGAGGATCTCGAGTTGTCTGGGTGTGACCGGTTCCATATTGGGTTTCCTTCGCCTGTTCGCTGGTTGCCCGGCAGGGGACCTCTACGGGGGTCATCCCCGCCATTTCGCACGGCCCGGACACCCGGAACGCGGTAATGCGTCCTGTGGCTGCCCGTCGCCCGGCCAGGGCGATCACGGCTGCCTTTCGCTGGGCGATCACTCGGCTGGTCGGGGACTCGCCCGGGGCGCGTGCCTTTCCAAACCGATCGATCAGCCGGCGGATCATTCGCGTCAGCAGGCCCGGCCTGGAGGAAGAATCCGCGCTCCAGGCAATCGGCCCGCAGCCTCTCTGGACGATCGGGGCCTGCAGCCCCCGAACGCCGGCCGCCCTGTGGGGCGAAGGCTGGACATCCGGTTCGGGCAGGCGCTCGGAATCGCCCGGCCAGGTCCGCACGTACTCGCCGCCTGGGCCCGTCTGCACCAAAGGTGGGTTGGTCATCGCAGTACCGCCTTTCTCTGCGCGACCCGCGCCACGCGTCCGGAAATGCCCGTCTGCGTGCTGCCGGACTAGCCCCGGATGCTGCAGACGATTGCGACATTTCCACGCTTTGCGGCGCGGTGCACTCCAACCCAGCGTTGGTATCCACGGCGCCTGTTTGGTGTATGTTCGAAACATAGTCTAGGCTAACACTCTCCGAACGTCAAGCGACAATCGGAAGTTTTTCTGGATTCTGTTCGGGCGGGGGGCAATCGGCCGGCGTGCCAACGGGCCCGGGGAGGCCCTACCGGTTGCCCATCCCGGCGCGCAGAACCACAATCGCTTGTGCGCTGGTCTCATCGGCCTGTGGGTGGACGCAACTTGAGCAAATCGCCCGGCCTTGCTGCATCGGTGCGTAGGTGGCATACGCATTTCCGACCGCTGGGCCCGTGGCGATTTGAGCAGGCCGGCCGACATTCCACCCGCGAAATGTGAAGTTTGCCAGGAAAACGTACAACCTAGATGGACAGTGACCACCGCGGTGCCGATACAGCAGGGGGAAAAGGGCCGCAGTGGCAGGTGGGGCATCTGCAGGCGGGGTGGTTGGGGGCAGTTCCGGGGCCTTCACGCACACCTCGACCCTCGCGGGGCGAACCGACCAATGCGTAGGCCAGGTACGTGGGCCGCATCCGTTATCGGTGCGTCCACGCCTGATGGGTATTCAATACGTCAGCAAAGGAGATGGCCCGTCCGGGCGGGTCGGTAGGGGTGAATGATGAGACACATGGCCTTGCGAACCAAGTTGATCGTTCTGTTTCTTCTGGTGGGCGTCGTTCCGTTTGCTGTCACCGGAGCGGTGGCGCTGTGGGAATCCAGCAGCTCGCTCGAGCGCGGAGCCTACGACAAGCTCGTAGCTGTCCGGGATATCAAGAAGGCCCAGGTCGAAAGCTACTTCGAGAACTGTCAGGGCGACATGGAAGTCCTCGCCGAAACGGTCGGCACGATGCGAAGCGAAGCCTTCGAGAAGCTCGTCGCCGTCCGGCAGGTCAAGCGACAGGCCGTCGAGCGATACTTCCAGACGATCATCGACCAGATGAAGACCTTCTCGGAAGACCAGATGGTCGTCGATGCCATGCGCGAGTTCCCGGACACCTTCAGCCGCTTCCGAGAGGAGAACCAGCTCTCCGACGCCGACGTCGCCGAGATGCGACGCAAGCTCAAAACGTACTACACCAACGAGTTCGCAGCGGAGTACCGGCAGATCAACGACGGCGCCGAGCCGCCCATCGCCAGCCAGTTCAACCCGCTCGACGACGACTCGTCTGCGCTGCAGTACCACTTCATCCGCGCGAGCAAGCACCCGCTGGGCTCCAAGCACCTGCTGGACCACCCCGGCGACCGGAGCAGCTACAGCAAGCTCCACGAGAAGGTCCACCCGATCATCCGCTCGTACCTGGAGAAGTTCGGCTACTACGACATCTTCCTGTGCGACATCGAGACCGGCGACATCGTCTACTCGGTCTTTAAGGAGTTGGACTTCTCGACCTCGCTTTCGGACGGCCCGTACGCCGAGACCAACTTCGGCCGGGCGTTCCGCAAAGCCCGCGACGCCACCGACAAGGACGCGATCGTGCTGGTGGACTACAAGAAGTACACGCCCTCGTACGAAGCCCCGGCGAGTTTCATCGCCAGCCCGATCTACGACGGCGACAAGAAGATCGGCGTGGCGATCTTCCAGATGCCCATCGACCGGCTCAACGCCATCATGAGCGAGAGGGCTGGGCTCGGGAAGACCGGCGAGACCTACCTCGTCGGCGCGGACAACCTGATGCGCAGCGACTCGTATCTCGACCCGGACAATCACAGTGTGGGGGCGTCGTTCCGCAGGCCGGAGACGGGCAAGGTAGACACCGAAGCCACCCGCCAGGCCCTGGACGGCCAGGCCGGCGCGAAGGTCGTGATCGACTACAACGGCAACCCCGTGCTCAGCGCGTTCTGCCCCGTCGAGGTCGGCGGACATCGCTGGGCCCTCATGGCCGAAATCGACGTCGCCGAGGCCTTCTGCCCGCGCATCCGCGGCAAGGAGAAAGACTTCTTCACGCAATACAACGAGAAGTACGGCTACTACGACCTGTTCCTGTTCAACCCCGACGGGTTCTGCTTCTACACCGTCTGCCACGAAGCCGACTACCAGACCAACCTGCTGACGGGCGAGTACTCCTCCAGCAACCTCGGCCGGCTTGTCAGGCAAGTCCTCGAGACCCGCCAGTTCGGGATTACCGACTTCGAGCCGTACGCCCCGAGCAACGGCGACCCGGCGGCGTTCATGGCCCAGCCGGTCATCAGCGACGGCCGGGTGGACGTGATCGTGGCGCTGCAGATTCCGCTGGACGTGATCAATGGCATCATGACCCAACGGGCCGGCATGGGCGAAACGGGCGAGACGTATCTCGTCGGGCCCGACAAGCGGATGCGGAGCGACTCGTTCCTGGACCCCGAAGGCCACAGCGTGATCGCCTCGTTCGCGGGAACAATCGAGGAAAACGGCGTC
This sequence comes from uncultured Planctomycetaceae bacterium, assembly GCA_964642855.1. Taxonomy (GTDB): domain Bacteria; phylum Planctomycetota; class Phycisphaerae; order SM23-33; family SM23-33; genus CAZXSK01. The sequence goes on from CAZXSK010000033.1 coordinate 36,348, forward strand.
GACACCGAGGCTTCGGCCAAGGCGCTGCAGGGCCAGACCGGCGCGGAGATCATCACCGACTACAACGGCAATCCGGTGCTCAGCGCGTACGCCCCGGTTCGCGTGGGCGAAACGACCTGGGCGCTGCTCTCGGAGATCGACGAGGCCGAGGCCTTCGCCGCCGTGCGGGCGATGGAGTGGATGATGGTACTCATCGCGGTGGTGGGTGTGGGTTCGATTCTTACGGTCGCCTGGCTGGTGGCACGTTCGATCGCCACGCCGGTCGGTCGGATCGCTGAAGACCTCTCCCATGGGGCCGAGCAGACGGCCGCCGCTGCCCAGCAGGTGTCGACGGCCAGCCAGTCCCTGGCGAGTGGTACGAGCGAAAACGCCGCTGCGCTGGACAGCACGTCCGGCAGCGTCAGCGAGATGACGGACATCACGCGGGAGAACTCCAGCAACTGCGACGAGGCCAAGGAAGTGTCAGGCCGGGCGCGCCAGGCCGCCGACCGCGGCTCGGAAGCCATGGGCCGGATGAGCAAGGCCATCGACGACATCAAGAACTCGTCGGACGAGACGGCCAAGATCGTCAAGACGATCGACGACATCGCGTTCCAGACGAACCTGCTCGCGCTGAATGCTGCCGTCGAAGCCGCACGGGCCGGCGAGGCGGGCAAGGGCTTCGCCGTGGTGGCCGAGGAAGTCCGCAACCTCGCCCAGCGATCGGCCGAAGCGGCGCGCAACACCACCGACCTGATCGAGGCGGCCGTCCGCAACGCCGACAACGGCGTGTCGATCAGCCAGGAGGTCGCCGGCTCGCTGGAAGAGATCGCCCAGGCGAACCGTCGCGTCAACGACCTGGTGGCGGGCATCGCCGATGCCAGCGGCGAGCAGACCCAGCGGATCGAACAGATCAGCCACGCCGTGGTACAGATGGAAGAGGTCACGCAGGGCAACGCGGCGAATTCCGAGGAAACCGCAGCGGCTGCTCAGGAACTCGGCGCCCAGGCCGAGCAGCTCAACAACATGGTCTCCCAGCTCGAGACGCTCATCAAGGGGCGCAGCGAGCAGCGCGGGGAGACCGTCGATACCCCGGCGGGAGGACCTCGCCGCTCCAGCGGCCCGGAGAGGACGAAGGGGTCACCTCCCCAGGCCGCCCAGGCATCGTGGCGGCAGGAAGAGCAGACGCCCGCGGAAACCGGCGAGCTGTCCGAGTTCTGACAGCCGCCCCATCGCGGGGCAAGCATCCGCCGTCGCAGGTCTGTCGAGGCGTTCGGGATATCCCGGGCGCCTCGTTTGCTGCGCCCGGAGCCGCCGGCCGGGAGCGGCGTGCCCACGTCGGGGACGTCGCTTTCGAGGCTGCCCGGGTGCATTGCCCCACTTCGTGTGATATCACCGACCGGGCGTATCCGGTCGAGTCGGCCCCGGTGTTCGACGAGCGCCGAAAGGTGATTCGCCAGAAGCGATCCTGCCCCAACGTCCCTTGAGCGGAGGGTTCGAGACGAAGAACTCGAGGCGGGATCAGGCGATTAGCCGGCCAATCTGGTAAACGATCGTGGTGACGACCCAGCCCATCGCGGTGAGCCCGAAGAACTGCAGCGCCGCCCATCGCCATCCGCCCGCCTCGCGACGCATGACCGCCACGGTGGCTACGCACGGCGCGGCGATCAGCGTGAACAGCATGATGCACAGCCCCGTCAGGGGCGAGTAGTTCGCGTTCAGGCGTGTGCGAAGATCGTCGGCTGAGGTGCCTTCCTCGCCGACGGAGAACACGATACCCAGCTGCGCCACGAAGACCTCCTTGGCAGCCAGGGCTCCGACCATCGCCGTGCCGATCCGCCAGTCGAACCCCATCGGTTCGAGCACCGGCTCCATGCCCCTGCCCAGACGCCCCGCGATGGAATGCGCCGCCTCCTCCGCCCGTTTCCGCGCAGCCAGCTCGCCCTGCCGGTGAGTGTAGGCCGGGCGGATCCGGTCGACGTAGGTCTCCGCGGCGGACAGCAGGCGGGGGTGTTTGGCCCTTGCTGCGGCCAGGAGATTCTCCTGCTTGATCTCC
>CAZXSK010000033.1:38482-44100 GCA_964642855.1 uncultured Planctomycetaceae bacterium
CGTAGTCGGTTTTCCGTGGGAAGGTGGTCATGCCCCACAGCACGATCGAGGCCAGCAGGATGATCGTGCCCGCCTTCTTGACGTACTCCCTGCCGCGTTCCCAGGTGTGGATGCCCAGTCCGCGGGCGGTGGGCATGCGATAGGGGGGCAGCTCCATGACAAACGGTGCGGTCTGGCCTTTCAGCAGCGTGTGGCGAAGCAGCCTCGCCGAGGCGATCGCCAGCACCACGCCGACGACGTAGATGATCCAGAGCATCGGCGCCCGCCAGGCCGGCGGGAAGAATGCCGGGATGATCAGCGCGTAGATGGGCAGCCTCGCGCCGCAACTCATCAGGGGCACCACGAGCATGGTCGTCAGCCGGTCGCGGCGCGTGTCGAGCATGCGCGTGGCCATGATCGCAGGCACCGAGCAGCCAAAGCCGATGATCATGGGGATGAAGCTCTTGCCGTGGAGCCCCAGGCGATGCATGTGATGATCCAGCAGGAACGCCGCCCGGGCCATGTATCCGGTGTCTTCGAGAATGGCGATGGCCAGGAACAGCAGCAGGATGTTGGGCAGGAACACGAGCACCCCGCCGACCCCGCCGATGATGCCGTCAACCAGCAGCGAGCGGAGCAGGCTCTCGGACCCCGCCGGCCAGAGCGAGCCCACCGCGCCCCCGAGCTGCCCGAACAGCCATTCCAAAGCGTGCATGGGCGGTTCGCCGACGGTGAAGGTCAGGTGGAATACCAGGTACATCATGCCCGCGAAGATCGGCAGGCCCAGTTGCGGGTGCAGGAGGATCCGGTCGATGCGGTCGCTGGCCCGATAGCGATGGCCGGCCGGCTGGCGGACGGCTTCCTCGCACGCCCCGGCTACAAACCCGGTCCTCCGCTGCGACAGGAGCGTCTCGGGGTCGTCGCCGTAGATGCCGCGCAGGTGCTTCCGGACGGTTTGCAGGTCGTCGGCGAGGTCCTGCTCCAGGCCGGGCGCGATCCGACGGATCCGTCTTCGGGTGTGGACGTCTTCTTCCAGGAGCTTGAGGGCGTACCAGCGGGCGTGGCGGCGGTCGCCGAGTTGCTCCGCGATCCGCGCGGCAAGCTGGCGGACGTGGGGCTCGATCTCGCTGCCGTAGTCGGGCGGGTGCTGGTCGGCAACGGCGCGCTCGGGATCTTCGGCAAGCGTGACGGCCTGTCGCATGGCCTCGGCGAGTCCCTTCCCGCGATGGCCTACCGTGGGCACCACGGGCACGCCCAGCAGCCCCGAGAGCATCTCCACGTCGACCTTCACCTGGTGGGCCTCGGCGACGTCGTACATGTTCAACGCCACCACCACGGGCACACCCAGCTCCAGCAGCTGCGCGGTGAGGTACAGGTTCCGCTGCAGGTTCGAGGCATCGACCACGTCGATCACTGCGTCGACCTGGCCGGAGAGCACGAAGTCCCGCGCGATGACCTCTTCGGTCGAGTGGGCGGTCAGGCTGTAGGTGCCCGGAAGGTCGATCACGTCGACCTCCCGGCCGTCGATGCGGGCGCGGCCTGTCTTGGTTTCCACGGTCACGCCGGGGTAGTTGGCGACCTTCTGCCGGCTTCCGGTCAGGCCGTTGAAGATGGTGGTCTTCCCGGAGTTGGGGTTGCCCGCCAGGGCGACTTGCAGGTTATCGGCGGACGCGGGCAGGGCGTGGCCGAGGGGGCTTTGTGCGGGCGAATCGGGAGTCATGTTGCGGGCTCCTGGGAAGGTTCGTCGCCATCGGAACCGTCAGCCACGGGCGTCACGAGCACGCGATCGATCATGCCGCGTCCGATCATCAGCCGGACCGGTCCGGCCGATACGATCGCCGGGGCGCTTCCGCCACGTCCCCGCCGAACGACGTCGACGACCATGCCCACCCGCAGGCCCATGCTCTGGAGGCGCGAGCGCATGCCCCGCCCGCCGGCCAGGCGTTCGATTCGCACGCGGTCGCCTTCGCTGACGCGGGAGAGGGGGATGGTTTCGGGCTGGGGGTCGGGGCTCATCTGGCCGGGCTCCGGGCAATCGTGCGTTCGGGTCGTTCCTGCCGGCCAGCACGTCGCGAGGCCGGCGCGGGCCTTGTTGCGGTCCTCTTCTCTGGGCATCGGCCAAACGGTCCGGGTTCCATCATCCCGGTACACGGGGTCGGGGGGTTCGGTCTCACCAGGCCGGCGCTCGTGCATCGGCCCGGCTGAGGGCCTCGTCGCGGGCTGCCCCCGGGGGGGTCAGTGGGCGGACGGACCCGAAAATTCACTGAAGTGAACTTACTGCATAGGGGTGAACAATGCAAGCAAATTGGCCCGGCTCCGAAGCAGCGGGGCACCTGACCCGCCATGGAATGCCCCAAAGACCGAGACAGCAAAGCTGCGCCCGGTCAGCAAGGTCCGGACAGGGGCAGGGCGAACGTCAGCGTCGAGCCCGATCCGGGTCCGGGGCTTTCGGCCCAGATCCTGCCGCCGTGGACTTCCGCGATTCGCCGGCAGATGCTCAAGCCCAGGCCAAGCGAAGTGCGGTCATGGCGCGACCGGTCGGCCTTGTAGAACTCGTCGAAGATCGCTGCGGTCTGCTCCGGCGTCATGCCGATGCCCGTGTCACGAACCGAGACCATCGCCTCGCATCCGCTGCGCGCGGCGGTAATCTCGATCAGTCCCGGCCCGCCCATGTACCGGCTGGCATTGGACAGCAGGTTGCTCACCAACTCCCGCAGCTGGACGCGGTCGACATCCACGGCCAGGTCGTCCTCTGCCTGCCAGGCGAGGGTGATCTGCCGGCTGGCGAGGTGGCTTGCGAGTCCCTCGGCAATCCGCCCGAGTTCCCCGGCCAGGTCCACCCGCTCGGTGTGCAGGGCGCGGCTTTCGCTGTTGAGTCTCGCCAGCTGCAGCGTGCGGTCGACCAGTTCGTTCATGTAGGCCACGTTGTTGGCGACCACGGCGAGCATCTCGCGTGCCTTCTCGTCGGCCTGGAGTTCCTCGATCAGCGGCAGCAGCGCCAGCACGGGCGTGAGGGGCGTTTTCAGGTCGTGCCCGAGCTGGTTGATGAACCCGTCCTTCTGGGCGAGCAGGTCGCGGACCTGCCCGGTTCGTTTCTCGACCTGCGATTCCAGCGTGGCGTTGAGCCCGGCCAGTTCGTCGCGGGCCTGGCGCAGGTCGCACTGTTTGCCGTCGAGGTCCTTGACGATGTTCATCAGCGCCAGTCGTGACGCGCGCAGCTCCAGCGCGCGGTCGACTTTCGTCGCCGGCCGATCGTCCAGCGCGTCGGAGGCGATGTTCAGTTCGGGCGGAACCGGACGCGAGGCGGTGGTATTTCGGAGCGGGTTCATGGCGAGATCGTCCACGTCGGCTGGCGGGCGGGGTCGGGCGCGTCGGACAGCACCGGCAGCGGGCCTTCCACGAACGACACGTCGTGGGGTTCCGGCTGCCCCAGCCGGCGGCAGAGCTCGTTGACCTGGCGCTTGAGTTCAATCATGCGCAGCTCACGATCGATGGCGATCTGGTTGAAGCCGGCCAGCTCGCGGACGGTTCCCTTGAGCTTGTTCTCCGTGCGCTTCTGGGGGGTGATGTCCTCGAGGCAAAGCAGAGCGCGGGGCTGACCGTCGCGGCTGAGGTGTCGCAGGCTCGCCAGGTAGGAGACTTCGCATCGACCTTGCGGCGTGTCCAGGGTCAGGGAGACCTCCTGGCGGTGGCACTCTCTGCCGGCGGTGAAGGCCTCTTCAATCAACCTGCGGACCTGGCAGGAGAGGCATTCCTCGTGGATATCGTCGCGGCAATCATCTTCGTCGACGAACGCGCAGCCGAGGGCCTCGCCGATCCGCCGGCCCACGAGCTGTTCCTCGTCGAGGCGTGCCATCGAGCAGCCGGCGGGGTTTGCCTTGCGGATCTTCCGCTCGGGGTCCAGCAGGATCATGCCCGTCGGGGCGGTATTGTAGATCTGGCTGAGTTCTCGCTGCATCTCGAGGATGCGCACCGCGGCGTGCAGCCGGGCGCGGAGTTCGCGCGGCTCGAGGGGTTTGGTGACGTAATCGTCCGCCCCGGCGCGGAATCCCTCGACCATGTCGCCCACGCCCTCGCGCCCGGTGACCAGCAGCACGTAGACGTAGGGCCTGGCGAGCTGGGCCCGCAATCGCCGGCAGAGCTCCACGCCCGTCAGGCCGGGCATCGACCAGTCCAGCACCGCCAGCGAAGGCCTCTGGCCGGAGTCGAGCACCTCCCAGGCCTCGTCGCCGCTGCGGGCTGGCTGCACCGAGTAGCCCCACTGCTCCATGAGGGCCTGGCACTGCCGGCGGGAGACCGGGTCGTCATCGGCAAGCAGGACTCGCATCGAGTGCGTCGCTCCTTTCCTGCTGCAGCCAGCCGGCCAGTTCGGCCATCTGGGGAGAGAGGATGTCCAGCAACTCCCGGGCGCGGGACAGGTCGCCGCCGCGGGTGGCGAATTCGATATCCCGGGCTGTTCCCGCCACCGGCCCGGCTTCGATCGCCAGCGCGGCGCCTTTCAACGAGTGGGCGGTGCGGATGGCGTGTTCGGCGTCGCCGGCGTCGAGGGCGCCTGCCAGCTCCTCTGGCAGGGCCGTGGAGTGTTCCAGGAAGCACGCAACGATCTCGCCCCACGCCTGCAGGTCGCCCTCCACGCGGGTCAGGGCCTTGTCGCGGTCTGCCGGCGGATCGGCGGGGGTTTCCTGCGCCTCGGTCGGCGTTCGGTCGGGAGTCTCCTCGGGCGGGGCGTGGTGGGCCTGGACCGGCGGAGCGGCGCGTCTTTGCGGCTTGGGTTCGGCCGGCGAGGTGGGTTCCGCCTGGTCCGCCTGCCGCGTCTGGGTCTCGTTCTGTTGCTCCGCATCTGGCGCCAGGCCGAGCACGTTGCGGATTTCGCCGATCAGCGAGGCCCGCGAGATCGGCTTGGGCAGGTAGCCGTCCATCCCCGCCCGAAGGCAGCGGTCGTCGTCGCCTTTGACGGCGTGGGCGGTGACCGCCAGGATCGGCGTGTGCTTCCCGAAAGGCTTCTCCTGCCTGCGGATCTCCGCGGTGGCCTCAAAGCCGTCCATGCCGGGCATGTGCAGGTCCATCAGGACCACGTCGAACGTCTGTTCGCAAGCCGCGTCGACCGCCTGCAGGCCGTCCTCGGCCAGCCGGACGGAGCAGCCGGCGTCCTCCAGCATGCGGATGGCGAGCTTCTGGTTGATCGGGCGATCCTCAACCAGCAGCACCCGCAGGGCCGGAAGCGCCGGGCCCGGCGAGGCAGGCTCTCGATTCGCCGGAATGACGCACTCAGCCGGCAGGCTGAAATGGGCACTGAACTGGAACAGCGACCCGCTGCCCTCTTCGCTGGTCAGCGAGATCTGGCCTTCCATCAACTGCACGAGCTCGGCTGCAATGGACAGCCCCAACCCCGTGCCCCCGAAGCGTCTGGCGATGGAGTTGTCCGCCTGTTCGAAGGCCTCGAAGACGGCTGCCTGCTTCTCCGGCGGAATGCCGATGCCCGTGTCCCGTACCTGCACCAGGACATAGACGTCGTCGTCGATGATCGACAGCAGGTCCAGGCGCACCGACACGTCACCGCGCTCGGTGAACTTCAGGGCGTTGCTCACCAGGTTCGTCAGCACCTGGCGCAGACGCGTGGCGTCGCCCAGGACCGTGCG
>CAZXSK010000034.1:0-19092 GCA_964642855.1 uncultured Planctomycetaceae bacterium
CCGTCCTGACCCTGCTGGCCGTCATCGTCGGACTGACCAAGCATCTCACGGAGTTTCTCTAACGCTTCCGCTTCCTTGTCGCTGTCGGTAAGGGAGGTCTTCAAACCGCCTGCTTCTCCAACCTGTCCATCTCGCCCTGGCTGGTTGGGGTCCTGCTCCCGCCCGTTGTTATCCGCCTGGTCTCCTTCGCCGTCATCACCCTTCATCTTGCGCTCGGACTCTTTCTCCGCCTCCCGCTGGGCTTCGATCTGCTCATCCGGCGGCGCAATGGTAATCCGGAACGCTTCGCTTCGCGTCACGTGCGGATTGGGCTGGTGGTGATCCCTGGCTTCCAGGAAGCACGTCACAGTCGTCCCGGGCTTGCCCAGTGCATCCACGGGCATCCGATGGCGAACCGGCTTGCCCGTCGGGCCGGGGATCGCATATTGGCCAAGACTGACGGTTCTCCGGTCGTCTTTGCCAGTCTCAACAACCAGGATCACCGATGCCAAGCCGTAGTCGTCGCTGGCCTCGCCTTCGATGCGGAAAGACGTGTTGCTCGGGAGTTCCACCTGCCCCGTTGGATCGATGACCCGAACCATCGGCGGATCGTCCCGCACAACGCGAATGTCGTACCAGGATTCCTCATCGTAGCTGACCAACTGATGCGTGCCCTTGTAAACAAGGCGATAGCGGTCGGGTCGGTCGACCACGAAATCCGCTTCCAGCCACCGCCCGGCTGAAGACATAAGCTTGGCACCGGCCTTCTCGAAGATCATCCTGCCCCGGGCAACTTCGTGGTTGCTCTGGGCTCGCAAAAAGACCTTCGTCCCGGGCAACGCTTCGATATGTCCGGTGCTGACAGGCTCTCGCCCCTTCCCCGTATACTCCGGCCACTCCAGCGTGATGTCCAACTGGCGGATCGCCGGGGAGGCCAGCACATTCAGCCGACCGATCACGGCTGCATCACCACACGTCAGGCGATAGACGGCGTTGCGATCCGTGGTCGCCCCGGCAGCAGGCCACTTGGTCACGTATCGTTCGGCCCCGGAGGAAGTCTCTCCGACGGGCTTCATCACGAACTTGTCATCGTCCAGCCACGTGTTGCCTCCATCTCGGGAGATCTGCAGTTGGGCTTCGCCCGTGCCCTGCTCAATAACAGCCGAGAACTTCACGGGTTTTCCGGTCATAACGTCGGAGCCCGAAGCTGGCTGGACCTCCAGGATCTGGGTTGTGGTCGGGGCTGCGATGGACGTATCGCCCAAGGCAACGCGTGCCAACGATGGCCAGACATCTTTGGGAGTGACCAGGCAGTAGGCCAGGAACACCACGACCGCTACGCCGCACACAATGCCCGCAAGGCGAAGAGAGCGTGTGTTTACGGATCCATCGATGTCGGCTTCGGTGACGTCCTTGGCCGCTCGCCGTTTGATCGCAGCGAGTGTTGCTCTTCCGATGCGGGCGTCGCCATTGAGTTGAAGTGCTGCGGTGAGATCATTACGGAACTCGGGGTGAGATTTCTCAATCAGCCGGGCGAGGTACAGATTGTTGATCCGCTGGGCCAAGGGCCAGATAACAAGCCCGGCCAGGAGGCTCAGTTCGGCAAGCACGAACAGTACACGGAGAATCGCGCCAACTCCGGCAGGAACACCGCTGGGAAGGACATGATCGGCCAGGACCATCACAAGCAGGAACGCCGCGGCCACAGCTACGAGCAGGAATAGCGAGCTGACCAGGCCCACGAAGCGAATCCTGCCCCTGGTCATCCGCAGCGCATATTCCAGGAACAGTTCGGAATTCTGGTCGTTCGTCTGCTTTGCCATGGCTTGGTCTCCCAGGTGCGCATACGGATAGCATGTCCATTGTACTTAGTCGGGTGGGGGTGCATAAAGTTCCTACGGAAAGTTAATCAGCCGGGCCCGTGACGAGTCGGCGTAAGTTCCTCTTCCCCTGGGCTTTGTGAAGACACATCAACTGCCACGCCATCGCGCACGAGCTTCTGCCAGTGCTTGTCATTGAGCAGGCATCCCGGATCGCCGGCATGGAGGTGGCCAAAGTAAGCATCTGCGCGGGCCCGGCAGCCTCCGCAGTACTGCTGGAAAGCGCACACTTCGCAGTGATGCAGCCGATGCGAACGGTCGTTGAGAATGTCCCAGAACACGCTCTGGCGGAAGATGTCGGTGAGACGTGCCTCGCGCACATTGCCCATCACGCGGTGGGGCAGGTACACACAAGGTGTAACGTTTCCGCCGGGCTCGATGCAGACGTACGTCCTGCCCGCGCCACACCCGCCGAGGTATTTCGCGACAACCCGCGCCTTGGACCCGCTGCCCGACCCGGCGTGAGAGCAGGCGGTCCGTCCCGTGTCCAGTGGCGAACCGGCCAGGCAGACCCGACCCAGTTGCGGAGCTGTTGAGATCACGCCGATCCCATCCTCCTGCATCTTTCGGCTCAGCATCGCAAGAAGTTCTTCCCGCTGTTGCGGCGAGATATCGCCCGAGACCATCTCCAACCCCCGGCCGACTGGGATGAAGTTGAAATGCGCGAAGCAAGAGGCCCCGAGGTCCTCCGCGAACTCGATCATTCGCTCCGCTTCCTGGACGTTGCCTTGGTGCACGCACATCGCGATGCCCAGACGAAGGCCTTCGGTAGCGATGACGTTTTTGGCCCCAGCGACGCTTCGCTCCCACAGTCCGGGCTGGCCCCGAAAGGCGTCGTGACGGTCGGGGTCAACCGAATCGAGGGAAATCTCAACGTAGCGAAGGCCTGCATCTGCCAGCCGGGCGGCGTATTCGGGCGTCATCGTCGTGCCGTTGGTCGCCAACGTCGTATGCATGCCGTAGCTTCGGGCCCGCTCGAGACACGGCAGGAGGTCCTTCGAGAGCGTGGGCTCACCGCCGGAAAAGGCAAGCATGGGCATGTAGGCCTGGCCCATCTGGTCGACAAGGTCGAGTTTCTCCTCCAGCGTCAGCTCGTCGGCCAGGCGTGACTTCTCGCTGTCCTGGTAGCAGTGCCTGCATGCGAGGTTGCAGGCATTCGTGAAGTTCCACACGGCAAAAAGCGGCGCGACGAAGCGCTGCGGCACGGTCAGGCCGAACTCAGCCACACTGCGAGCCGTGACGACCAGCCCCCGGACAGTGGGCTCGTGTTCAGCCAATCGCTTGCGGAACGTCTCCACTTCGGTCTTGCCCCGCATGCGGTCGATGAACCTGTGGACCAGCCAGTATTTCAGCCGCTCCGCACGAGGCGCTTCGGAGTTGCGATAGCTGGTGATGATCCGTTCGAGCGGCGTCAGCTTGCCACGCCCGGTCGCCTCCGGGCCACCGGACCGTGACAGTCTGCCCAGGAGCCATCGCATGGGTCTGCGCTTCAGCCAGCGCTCCAGCGGATGGGTGTAGTTGATCTGCAATGCCTCGGGGGTCAGCTCATCGACGAGCGACTCGCTGGCCCGGGCGTAGGCAGCGCTGCTGAGGTCCCCGTCATTCAGGCGAGCCGAAGACTTGTCCGGATTGTCCGAAGGCGGGAACTCGTGCCGATACGTCTGCCCGATGCGCGCAGCAGTTGTATGCTGGTCGGTAGCTGTGTACGACCTCCCCGACCGCCCGGCAACACCTGGCTGGGACGTGCTCATCGGACCTCGGGAATTCCGGAAACCACCTCGACGGACACCGACGCCGACAGGTCGGCCCCGTTCACAATGACCTCCATCCGGAGTTCCTTCTCGCTCGGCCAGTCCGGTTCGACCTTCAGCGGGAGCACGAACTCCCGTGACTGCTCCGGAGAGAGCGTCCAGTTGGTAATGACCATGGCAGCTGCTTCGGGGTAGGTTTTCACCAACCTCCAGGAACCCTCTGCCATTCCGGAAGGTTCGTAGATCTTCACCAGAACCTTCGCCGAATTCGTCGCCTGGATTGTGATTGGCTGGTCGGTCGTGTTGCGCACCAGAGCGGTGACCTTTGCAGTCGTGCCCTTGACGAGAACCGTGTTCGGAATGCGAGCTTCGAGTTCGAGCCCCTGGTCATTCCGGGCTACGGTTCGCCCCTCGTCGGTCGCATCGCCCTGACCATTGGTGTCCATCTGGCAGCCCACAACAGCGAAAGCGAGAAGCAGACACGCGAAAACCTTCAGCTTTGTATTCATGGTTACTCCTGTCGGTCCTTCCTTTTCGACCGCTTGAAACCCTCGGTATCGACGTAGTCTTCCTCGACGACAGGCCGGTACTCGGGCCCGCAGTTGTAGCTACAGAAGGGGAAGACCCCGGCTGGCGTGGAATAGAGAATCACGCATCGCTTCACCCGTTCCACGTCGTAATTGTACCGGTCCTGGAAGTGCATTCCCGCGCAAAGCAACGTGCGATAGTTGCGTGCCCCGCTGTCGCCCCGACCGACATTCTTGTCCACCAGGCCCATCAGCGAGCGGATGAACAGCTTGACCGTCAGGCCGGGCGGAGCCCCCTCAGGCCGAAAGTGACGCTTGAACATCCGGTACGTTCGCAGCCGATCCAGCCAGGTAGCCCGCCCGCGGTGCCGGATCCGCCGGGCGATCTGGTTCATCTCGCAGAACATTCCCTCCACGTCAATCACCTGCGGGAAGGCATAGGGCGTTCCGTCAGGGGCAATCAGGAAATACGACCCGAACGCGCAGTCGGGGTGACAGCTGGGTCGGATCTTCGGCTTTGCGGTGAGTGCTTCGAGAATCTGGGCCAATGGCACCACGATGCTCAGGGGGTACATGTCCCGCAAGGCCGACGCGCCGGATGCCTCGGCGATGTCGTGCCCGAGGTCTCCGAGCGTGTACCTGCGTGCCCGGAGCTCTCCTGTTGTCATCCGGCCTGTGAAAGAAACCGGTTGGTAGCTGATGGCGCTGATGACGTCTGCGTTCTCGGCTGCGAAGCGGAAAATCGGCCCGACGTGCTGATCGTTGATGCCTTTGATCACGGTGGGCACGAGACAGATCTTCATACCGGTAGTGCGACAATTCTCGATTGTCGCCAGCTTCTTTTCCCAGATGCCGGGGTAGTTCCGGGTGTGCTCGTATGCCTCTTCGCCAATCCCGTCGAACTGCAGATAGAGTGTGTGCAGACCGGCGTCGTGAGCCTGCCGGGCAAATTCCGGATCCGCCAGACGAATGCCGTTGGTCGCAATCTGGATGTGCGAAAAGCCCATCTCCGCCGCCGTGGAAACGATCCGCAGGAAATCGGGGTGGACCGTCGGCTCGCCACCGGTGAACTGGATCGCTGTGCAGGGGATGGGCTTGAGGTCCCGCAGCACCTGCAGTTGCCTTACGATCTGATCGTAATCGGGCTCGCACACCTTGCCCGTCACCCCTGCGTTGGCGAAGCAGATCGGGCATCGCATGTTGCAGCGGTTGGTCAGGTCGATCTGGGCCAGACAGGGGCTGGACAAATGCTGGTTGCACAACCCGCAATCGGACGGACACGTCTCGCCGCCAACCACTTGCGGATACTGCTGGCCGGGGTGCTCCTCGAAGCTCCACCATGCAGCCTTGGAGTACAGCAGCACGTCGCTGTTGATGCAGTCCCGGAAGTGTCCGTGCTCGGGGCATGTCTTCTCGATGTACACCCCGCCATTCTCGACGAAGTATCGACCGAGGATGACCGCGCTGCATTCCGGGCAGAGCGTTTCGACGGTTCTGGGCAGCCTGCGGTGAACCGGCTTGATCTGTGAACCATGATAGGTCTCGGTGGCACTGCCATCGAAATCGCTCTTGCGATCGCACCAGATCGAGTCGTGATGCACCTCATCCCGTCCGCCGCAGCGGGGACAGTCGAAGCGCAGAACCACTTGCCCGTTCCTGCGGCTGAACATTGCGTTCACCACATCACAGCAGGTGGGACAGGTGGCGAGGCATTGCACGGGAAGCTCTGCGTAGGAGCCCACGAACCGGCGGACCGCCTGTCTGCGCAGTGCCAACTGACTGGGTGGATGGACCCTTGAATCGCCGACCCCGCGGGGGGGGCCTGGGGACAGGTGGACATCGTTGCACACAAGACGGTCGGTCATCCGTGCTCTCCCAGTCTGTGTCCGTGCCACCTGCCTGGCCCGCAGCAGAGATCACTCCTCGAAGCAGGCGGGGTAGCGTCGTTGCTGCTTCTTGCGTCTCTTGTAGCCTTCGGCGAGTTCCATGAAGATGTCGAGGTCCCGCTCCATATTGGAACTGGACGCATCGAAGTAGAAGTTGCGGACCGGGAAATCTTCATGGTCTTCTGCCACAGCATGGTACACCGCCTCGGTCACGATTCCGTTCATGCACGAGAACGGGCTGATATCGATGATGCCGTCAATGCCCTTGCGATACATGTAGATGCTCTTGCCGATCGACAGGACCATCTCCCCCAGCGCCCCGTCAGCGGGCAGATAAGGCCAGCCCGGCTTGAGCACCTCTTCGTATATGTCGTGAGGCTCTTCATAGCCCACGAAGTCATCTTCGAACGGGTCCAACAACTTGTGCTCATCGGATTGCTGGATCTTGTTCTTGATGATCGCGCCAAGCATTTCCAGCGAGATCGTCTTGCCGTCACGTTTCAGCAGCGACTTCTGCGACCAGTTCGTGTACCAGACCCACTCGCTGACGTCAGACAGCCAGACTTCGCCCCCGTGAGCCTCGATCTTGCGAATCGCGTCGTAATTGCTGAACGTGTTCAGCCTGCAGAAAATCTCGCCTACCACGCCGATCAGGGGCTTTCCCTTCACGTAGTCTGCGGGAACGTTACGGAACTGGTCTCTGCTTTCGATCATCGCGTCGATCAAAGCCGCAAACCGCTGCCTGCTGGGGGTCTCGCCATCTTCCAAGACAGATTCAATTCGTGCCATCGAGTCTCGGTACACCTTGTCGGTCGAACCCGGAGTGGTCTCGTACGGCCTGGTTTTCAGAAGCATCTTGCGCAGAATGTCCGAGGCCACCAGCCCCCGCCACAGCCAGCGCATCATGTCGGATGCGTGATCGGCCATGCCATCGTAGCTGTTCTTGCTGGTCGGAGAGATGATGGGCACCGAGTGATGTCCCATTTCGTCGAGCACCTGCCTGAGATACGGGGCATACTGGCCGAACCTGCAAGGTCCCTCGGCGGTGGGCATGAAGAACGCGTGGGCTTTGGGGTCGAAATCGTCGTCATGGACGATCCGCAGAAAATCGCCCATCGTCACCTTCTCGGGGTAGCACTCCTCCCCGGAGGTGTACAGCCCGCCGAGTTCCAAGGTGCGTTCATCAGATGGCGGGGTTACCGAAGCCTGCACCCCCGCCGAGCGGAAGACAGCTGCCATCATCCGGGCGCCGATGTGCGTCATCCGGGGAATCCAAAGCGTCCGCCCTTCCAGGCGGCTGGGTGTCTTTGCCTGCGTCACCGTGGTCCTCGTCAGTTCGGTGGTCGGCCACTCCGGACCGATCCATCGGGGTGGCGTGGGAACCAGCACGGCCTGCCGTCAAGGGCCAGGCCGTCTTCAAGCCAGCGGAGGGAATCGAACCCACAACCGCAGCTTTACAAAAGCTGTGCTCTGCCGTTGAGCTACGCTGGCGAATCGCAAGCCAGGCGCGCCGACCTGACTTCGACTTTGAGATTGTAGTCCATGCCCCCACCGAGGTCAATTCCGTGCCCGTCCCCTTTCGGGTCGCAAGGGCGTCCTTGACACATGGCGTACACTTCGCAATCATCGGGACCTGCACTTCGCAAGGCTGCACGAGCATAGGTCGAGGAGTCTCCATGAGTCGCAGAGAAGCCTTCGCGCTGGTCCTGATCGCTGCAGGAGTCGTCGCCTGCGTGACCTTGCTGGGAGAAGCCTACCGACGCGCCCAGCCGGAATTCTCCGTGCCCGTGATACCCGCCGACGCCGACAGCGACCCCAACAGGATCATCCGACTCCGATGGATGGGCCCGCCCAGCTTCGCAAGCGCCCAAGAGGGCGGATGGATCGAGTCTCGCCTGGAGAAGCGTTTCAATGTTCAGCTGGACCCGCTGTTCCTGGATAGCACCCAGTACGACAAGAAGAAGCCTCTCATTTTCGCCGGGGGGAACGTTCCCGACGTCTGCTGGATCAACGACCCCGACACGCTCCAGCGGGACGTCTACCACGGCTTCCTCGCTGAAGTGCCTTACGAACTGCTCCGCAGACATGCCCCCACGGCCGTGGCGATGGTCAATGAGTTCGCTCCCCACGCCTGGCTGTATGCCCGCTGGAAGGGCAGGAACTTCGGCCTGCCCACGCTGTACATCAATGGCATGTATCCCAGGCCCGGCGTGTGGCGGATGGACTGGCTGGAGAACGTGGGGATCTCCGAGGTCCCCCACACGCTCGAGGAAATGGAAGAGGCCCTTCGGAGGTTCCGCTACGACGACCCCGATCGCAACGGCCTGCAGGACACCTACGGAATGAGCGGGGATGTCAGCGAATGGTGGTGGTCGACGTTCTCGGACATCTTCGGAGCATTCGGCGTTGCCCCGTTCGACTTCCAGTACGACTCCGAAGGCAACGTGGTCTGGGGAGGCATCACGCCGGAGGCGAAGCAAGCCCTCGCCCTGCTCAGACAATGGTACGAGCAGGAACTGATCGATCCGGAGTTCTACAGCGACTCGATGAAGGACGAGCAGTTGGTCAAGAAGTTCAAGAACGGCCGCATCGGATACATCAACTATCTCGCCGAGTTCAAACACTTTGACAGAAGCCAGCCCAATTCGCTGGTCCGGACGTTTGAGAAGATCGATCCCAACGCGAGTCTCGCCCCGGGCTGGTTCCCCGCCGGCCCGGACGGGCATCGCGGCGGAAGAGTCTGGAGTTCAGGAGGGAATATCCTCTGTTTCGGCAGACAGGTTGCGGACCACCCCGAACGGGCTGTCCGGGCCTTGCAGATGCTTGAAACGCTCCTGCGCGAGCATTCGGAACAATTGCTGACTGCCCGCGCTGGGGACCCCCATCGGCCGGCGGACGCCCCGATCCGCGGCTTCGAGGCCAAGGCGGGCAGACGGGGAACCCACTGGGACTGGAAAGACCCCAACGTCGGGCCCTCCTCGGGCAGGGAATGGATCCCGCCCTATGACCTGAGACATGCCACCATCCCAGACGCGCTGGACATGAACCAGGGGTTCTTTCATCTCTTCTCGCCCGGGCCTGAGGCATTGGACCGGGTAAAGGAAGCCGCTGCCGTAGCCTTCCGGAAGAAGTACCAGAAGCCCCAGTGGGCGATCATGGATGCCTTCGGCAAGCCCGACGTGCTGCCCTCGTCAGGGCTTTACCTCGAAGATCTAAGGAACCTTCAGCTGACCGTCTACACACGGATCATCCGGGGCGACGTGGACCTCGACGCCTTCAATGCCTTCGTGGAGGAATGGAAAGCCCGCGGCGGCAGCCAGCTGCTTGCCGAAGCTCGCGAGATGGTCCGTGCCCAGCGAGAGATTTACAGGCAGCTGGATATCCGCAAGCCCCTCGACCCGGCGAAACTGCGAGGCTCCGATGGCCGTTGAGACCGAAGCGAAGCGACCTTCCCTCTGGAGGAGGTACGTCCGAAACCGCCAGCTGCTGTTGATGATGGTCCCGGCGCTGGCGTTCTTTGTCGTGTTCCACTACGTGCCGATGTACGGCGCGATCATCGCATTCAAGGACTTCCGGATCACCCAGGGCATCTTCGGGAGTAACTGGACCGGCTGGGACAACTTCGCCAAGCTCTTCAGCAGCGATGACTTCCCCCGCGCGCTGCGCAACACGGTGATCATCAGCCTGCTGCGCCTGACGTTCGGCTTTTTCGCGCCGATCATACTGGCGCTTCTGCTCAACGAGGTCCGCATCGCCTGGTATAAGCGAACCGTCCAGACGTTGACCTATCTACCTTACTTTCTGTCGTGGGTCATTCTCGGCGGGATCTTCAAAATGCTTTTCAGCAACTCGGGGCCCCTCAACGGGATCATCACCTCCCTCGGAGGCGACCCGGTAGACTTCCTCTCCTCCAACGGGTGGTTCATCTTCGTGCTGATCGCCACGGGCATCTGGCAGAGTGTTGGCTACGGGGCGGTGATCTACCTGGCTGCGCTGGCGGGCATCGACCCGCAACTCTACGAAGCCGCAATGATCGACGGCGCCGGCAGATGGAAGCAGACGCTGCACATCACCCTGCCCTGCCTGGTGCCCACAATCATCACGCTGTTCATCCTGAACGTGGGGCACATTCTCAACGCGGGATTCTATCAGATCTACAACATGTATAACCCGCTGGTGTATCAGTGGTCGGACATCATCGACACGTATGTCCTCCGACGGCTTACGACGATGGACTTCTCGCTGGCGACGGCCGCCGGGCTGTTCAAGTCAGTAGTCGGTCTGATGATGGTGGTACTCGTCAACTCGTTCGCCCGCCGGGCCAGTGGCGGCGAATACGGAATCTGGTGAGGGAGCGCCGGACATGATCCAACGCACGCGCGGCGAACGCATCTTCAACGTGGTCAATCTCCTGCTGCTGGGGGTCCTTGGCTTCCTGACGCTCTATCCGTTCCTATACACCCTGTCGATGTCGCTGAGCACCCAGTCCGAAGCTGCCCGGGAAGGTCTTCATCTGTTCCCCCGGGAGGTGACGTGGACGTCGTACGAGATGGTCTTCGAGAACCCGAATATCTGGGTGGGCTACGCCAATACCGTGTTCCGCACGATCCTGGGGACGGTTATGACGCTGCTGTTCACGTGCCTGGCTGCCTATCCGCTCTCTCGCAGGCAGATGCCCCACCGCGGGATGATCACGTTCTTCATCCTCTTTACGATGATCTTCACCGGCGGGCTCGTACCGGTCTTCCTGCTGATCCGAAGCATCGGCCTGTACAACACCAGACTGGTCTACATCCTTCCGCTGTTGCTCACCGCCTTCAACATCATCATCGTGAAGAACTTCTTCCAGTCGATCCCTGACAGCCTGCACGAGGCAGCTACCATCGACGGTGCCAGCGAGTGGCGGATTCTTTTCCAGGTATTCATTCCGCTGTCCAAACCCGTTCTCGCGACGATCGGGCTGTGGACGGCGGTGATTCACTGGAACATGTGGTTTGACGCGATGCTCTACGTGGATGACAACTCCAAGCAGGTCATGCAGACCTTCCTCCAGCGGATTGTCATCGAGAACAACACCGACCTGATCGAAAAGGGCCTGGTCAATCCGGACGTGCGAACTTTCACGCCCGAGACGATCAAATCCGCTACCGTGGTCGTGACCATCCTGCCAATCCTGCTGCTCTATCCGTTCGTGCAGAGATACTTCGTGAAGGGAATCATCCTGGGGGCCGTGAAGGAGTGATCCAACGCAGCTGGATGCGGGAAGCGAAGACTACGTCAGCGGGATCAGATCAGCCGCCAACATGTCCAACACGTCCACGGTCGTATCGTTGATCTCGATCGGCAGGCGCCCCCGACCGGCCGCTACATCCGCCGGCATCCACGCCTGGTAAAACGGGACTGGGCTGTCGGGCTGGGCTGCTGCCGGCGTCGCGGCTTCGATACCTGGCCGAATCACCACGGGGCCTCCCTGCTGTGGACCCGCATCACGCACTATCCGGCGTGCCTGCAAGGCCGCACGATCCGACCCCAAGTCCAAGTGCCCGGCCGCAGACTGTCCTCGTCGAGCGATTCGGTCAGCGTCCGGCGGCCTTGGATCTGGCATCGTGGAAATCGGGGCGACTGGGGTCTGCTGGCTGGCGTAAGCAGCTGCTGCTGCATCCGCGTCGGCAAGGTCTACAGTTCCGTCTCCGAAGGCATCTCCCGTCGACCAGTCGGCGGAGGTCCTGCCAAGATTGGAGATGACCCGCGCTATCTCCAGGAAACTCACGTGCCCATCGAGGTTCAGGTCGCCTGCCCTGGCGACCTGGACGACCACGTCGGCGGCTGTCTTCGCCTGACCGTCGTCGG
The DNA here is from genome assembly GCA_964642855.1 of uncultured Planctomycetaceae bacterium. GTDB lineage: Bacteria > Planctomycetota > Phycisphaerae > SM23-33 > SM23-33 > CAZXSK01. The sequence continues at coordinate 11,874 of CAZXSK010000034.1, forward strand.
CGATCAGTCGGAACGTGTACACGCCGTCGAGTTGATCGACGGTGGCGGTGGTGTCCTCGGCCGTCGCGTCGCCGAAGGACACACTGCCGGGCCCGTCGAGCAACTGCCATGTCGTGGCGACCTGCTGCACCAGCCCGTCATCGACCACGTGCCCGTCCAGCGACACCGGGTTGCCCGCCAAGCCACCGGAGTAAGACGCCGTCACCTCAGCGGCCGTGTTTCCGGACGCGACGTCAAAGCTGACCGATACCTGCGCGGAGGCAGATGCCTCGCCGTCGGTCGCGGTCAGCACGAGCGTGTAATCTCCCGTTTGGCTGAAGCTCACGGCCGTATCAGCAGCAGCCGCGTCCTCGAAGGTCACCGTGCTGCCTGAAGGCTTGTTCAGCACCGACCAGCTCTGCGACAACTCCCCGCTGCCCAGACCGTCATCGGTTACGGTCGCTTCCAGAAGAAGCATCGTGCCGAGAGTCGGCATGTTCACAGACGCACCGACCGGACTGTCGATGGTTACGGTCGGCGCAGCGTTGACGATCGTGAAGGTCGCTGTGTACCGGTCCGCGACCGCCTCGCCAGACTGGCCGTCGTCGTCCTGATCCATAGCCTCGCCGCCGAGATCGAAAATATCCGGGCCGATCGTCAGTGAGTAGGCACCCAACTCGGACTGGGCGGCGAAGCTCACACGCAGCGTCTGACTGCCGTTCCATTCGTAGCCGGTGATCTGGCCGGAGAGATCGCTGCCTCCCGGGCCGGCGAAGGAAATCACATCGGTCGCGAGGTCGAAACTGGTGGTGTCCATCGCCTCGTCGAACGTGAACAGAACATAGGACTGCATACCGCTGATGTTGCCGGAAGGCGAATGGTCCGTCACGGCCGGCCCGCCGTTGTCCACCATAACGGTCACGGCCGCGTTGTCCTCTCCTCCCCTGCCGTCGCCAACGGTGTAGGTGAACGTATCCTCACCGACGAACCCGCTTGGGGGAGTGTACTGCAGCGTACCGTCCAGGTTCCGCGAGAGGCTTCCGCTGCTGGGGTCGCTGTAACGGATCACCTTCAGCGGATCGCCGCCTGGGTCGGTATCATTGGCCACCAGGTCCATCGCGATCGACGTGTCGATGGCCGTCGTGAACACGTCGTCCACGCCGACGGGAACCGGGTCTCCGGAGTATCCCCCCCACAGATCGGGCCGCAGCGTCGGGTCGCCCTGCATGGTCATGCCGTAATACCAGTTCACGTCGGAGACGCTCGAGCCATCGGTGGAGGTCTCAGCGGCGTTGCGCTGCATCTCACGGGCGAAGGCCTGACCCAGCGTGTACCCCGCCGCCTGATCGTTGTAGAAACTGCTCGTCGAGAGCATGCTGCCCGTCTTGGTGGATCCGACGGCGTTGAGCAGGTAGTCGCCCGAGTACATGTACGTCGCGATGAGGTTGTTCGTAGCCGTGAACGTTGCGCTTGAGCAGTTCCACATGTTCAGGAAGCCCACGCGCGGATTGTGCTGGTAGATGTCGTGGTATTCAACCATGCCACCGCCCGTCCCATGCACCTGCTGGAACGTAACGTTCGCGTGGACCATTTCGAGCATGGTCTCGTAGTTGTCCGTCACGGTGGATATGTAGCTGTCGACCGTGGTCTCCGCGTCGTCGTTGATCGCGGTACGATCGGAATACAGCGAGCCGAGATTGGATACCCCCCAGCTCCAGTCGTCATCGGACCAGATCACAGCCCGGTCGGCGTAGTATAGATCGCCGGTTCGGTATCGATGCACGCGGTCGAAGTAGTCGTTGATCAGTTGCGTCTCGCTGCGTCCCGTCAGGCCGGTGATTCCCGAGGGCGTGATCCGCGAGACGTAGATTTCCGGGTCGACGTCTCCGCTACCGTGAAAGTGCTCGTCCGGTTCGGTATCGCTGAGAACATACTGTCCGTCGAGGTCCATGAAGTACAGATCGTGAATGAACGTCTCGCTGCTGCTGAAATCATTGTCGTTGGTGAACATCAGCGTCGGCAGGTCGCCGATCAGCAGCGCGCCCTCCAACCCGGCCGATGTGTGCCTGCTCTGCAACTGCGTTCGAAGGTCGAGAGCCGATCCCGTGAACTCCTGGACAGAAACGGTATATCCCTCGCCGGTCAAGTCGGCGACGTAGGTGTCGATCGAAGACTGGATTCCGGCAAGCAGGCCGTCCTCGACATAGACGTCCAGGACACCATTCCACGAAGTCGGCAGAGAGGCCGGGCTGATTTCATCTCCGGACGGTTCGTACGCCACGGTATCGTCACCGGTGTCGGGCAGCAGGACCGTCGCCTGCGCCGCAGGCCAGACAGAAGGCGCCCCTGAAAGTAGCAGTCTCGCCTCAAGCTGCTCGAGTCCGTGCAGCGCGCAGGCCAGTCGCCGTGGGTGCACACCGCCCGCGCCAGGAGATGTCTTACCGATGTGTTTCAGCATAGCCCTCACTTAGCTCGACACGTGCCGGAATGAAACAACCGGCATTTTTACATTATACAGCATTCCACGTAACGCGAGGCTTGATATCTCCCCACCCCCGACGGCAAATCCAGCCCGGGTCGTCTTGTCTTCGGTTACGTAACCAAAGCACTCTCATGCTCTTCCCGTGCGGGGAAGACGCTGCATCCAGCGATGCCGTCAGGGTACCCGCCACTGAGATCCTAGGATGATGTGAAGGAACGAAGACCGGGAGCCGCACATGGAACTACACAGGAAACACAAGTATCTCCTCGTCGCTGCCATCGTGGGGGCGATGCTGCTTGCCGGAGCCCTGCTGGCCACGAGTGGCTGCCAGTCGGACCGACCGCTGCAGGCCAAGCTCGATGCCCGACGCGACGAGTTCCGGACCACCGCTCCTCCGCAACGTGTGAAGCGATTCGAACAGGGAATCGAAACGGTCCGGCAGACGGGAATCGAGGACCGGGCGAAGAATGTTGGCGACCGGGCGCCTGATTTCACCCTGACCCGTGCAGCGGGCGGAACCTTCCACCTGGCTGGCGCACTGCAGGATGGTCCGATCGTGCTGCTGTGGTACCGGGGCGGGTGGTGCCCGTACTGCAACACCCAGCTGCAGGCGATGCAGAAGGTTCTGCCGCAGATACGCCAAGCCGGCGGCCAGCTCGTGGCGATCAGTCCGGAGCAGTCTTCCTTCGCCGGCCAGACGCGATCCAAACTGGACCTCGATTACGTCGTCCTCAGCGACCCCGGCAACCGGGTAGCAGGCAAGTACGATATCGTGTACGCCCTACCCGGGGAGGTAGCGGGAGACTACGCCGACCTGGGGCTGGACCTGGAGAAGTACAATGGCGACACGTCCAACCAGCTTCCGCTGGCTGTGACGTACGTCATCGACACCGACGGCGTCATCCGGTACGCTTTCGTCGATGCAGACTACCGCAGACGCGCAGAACCTGCAGACGTAGTTCGAGCGATCCGGAAGATCCGGCGATCCGGGCGGAACTGAGACCTGACTTCGGCCAGCCCGTCGAGCCGACCTCCCTGTTCGAGTTCTAGAGAACCCGCCGCCTCGGTTCGCCACTGCCTCTGATGCCATGACGTCGCCCCGCGAAGTTTGTCTGCTGCGACCAAGGCCGGTAGTATGGCGGACATGCGGGTTGCCGCCGGAACATCCTGGCCGAGACGTCCCCTGCGGAGTGCCCGTCGCTTAGCGTTCACTCTTATCGAGCTGCTGATCGTCATCGCGATTCTTGCGCTGCTGGTGAGCATTCTCCTTCCATCGCTGGTCGCAGCGAAGGATTACTCCCGCCGCGTCGTCTGCCTGACCAACCAGAAAGCGCTGGGCACGGGGATCCAGATGTACGCCGGGCGATATCGCGGCGGTCTGCCCGGGGCGGGGAATTACTGGCAGAAGCTTGCGCCCTTTCTGGACGTGTCCGCACTGCCTGCAGACATCCGCGACCAGACCCGCAGAACCATGCCCCAGATGCTGTTCTGCCCGTGCGACCCGGACCCGTTCCCCCAGCCGTACATGAACGCCCTTGGGAGCCTCGAGTGCACCAGCTACTGCGTGAACGGGGCAGACACCACCCGTGGCGCGGGCGGCGGAGCCACCATCGCACTGGGTCTGTTCGGAGGCCAAGGGAAACTGAGCGATCCTGCGATTGCCTCAGCGTGCATGTTGCTGACGGAGACCTGCAGCTTCGAGCGGATAGGCGATCTGGACCATCCAGCAGCCGTCGAGCAGTTCAGAAGGGCTGGGGCGATGGCCGAGCTCCCCGCCGCCCGGAGTCGATGGCATCATGAGGTGACGGCTGGCTTCTACCACGCCGGGAGGATCAACGTCCTGTACGTCGACGGCCACGGGGAGTCCCTCGAAGGATCGGCCGAAGGCCCAAGCTCCGGGAACGGTCGCCCGGCCGGGGTGGATCTGGACCCGGGCATGACGGCGTATCCGTCGCTGGAGTTGCCTTCAGCGGGCGATCAGCCGCAGTTCTGGGGGCCTCCGTATGACCGCACGGACTGACCGGCCGCGCGCAGCTTGATTCAGGTCGGCCCATCGTGCAAGATGCTGCTCACCGTTATCCGTTGCATGCTCAGCAACGGGCTGCTTTGGTTCAGAGAGAGGAGACATACATGATCAAGCGAGGAGCCATCTGCGCGCTGGTAGCCGGATTGAGCGGCGTATGCGCAGCCGAGTACGCACAGCCATGGGTCCCGGACTGGGAGAACACCGTGGGGTATTCCCATCAGTCCTGGGTGCTGCACGGGACAGGCCCGGGCGGACAACAGCCCCCGCAGCTACCCGTTGTCGCTGACGGAACGATGGAAAATCCCCTCGGCGATGCCACGGCAACCTGGGACACCGCCTCCAACGGCATGGTAGGCTGGCTGCCGATCGGTATGGGCGCAGGTCAGCCGGAATGGGCAATCGGCGTCTACGGAGGAATGACGGGCATGGCGCCCGACGGGCCGTTCGCGATGACGTTGACCGTACCGGCAGATCAGCCCTGCAAGCTCTGGCTGCAGGTGGATTGGTATGCTGCAGGCGAACTCTCTCTCGCGATCCCGGGCGCGTCCGACATCACGCCGGGCAGCTACGAGGACTACCTGCTCGCGACCAGCGGGACGGGCAACAGCTGGTTTCGTACGACGAAGGTCTACCAGGTTGCGCCGGACTCGGGGCAGGTGCGATTGGAGCTGGCGATCTCGGGGCTGGCTCCGATGATCGATCAGGTATCCGTGACGACCAGCGCCGACGGCACGGTTCCCGCCGTGATGCCCGTCCCCGAGCCGACAACGCTGCTGGCCATCCTGTGCGGAAGCTGGGCCCTGATCGCCCGAGGCCGCAATCGCTGATTCATTCCGCACGAAAGCGCAGAAACAAGCCCCCACGGTTGCGTCCGCGGGGGCTTGGTGTTTGCTGGAGACGCCAGACTACTTCGGCGGCAGTTGCGCGTGCTCCTGGTAATCGTAGTACGTATCGTAATTCTTGCGGAGATAGCCGCCCGCGGTAGTGCGGACGCCCTGGAGCACCGCGCCGAGGATATGGCAGCCGACGCGACGCAGGGTGTCCCGCGCCCGCTGAACGATGCCATAGCTGTTGGCTCCCGCCCGAACGACGAGTATGACGCTGTCGACCAGCGAGGACAGCACCACCGCGTCGGTGACGACCAGACACGGAGCGCCGTCGAAGATCACCTGATCGTACTCCTGGGTCATCTCTTCGAGCACGGACTTCATCTGGTCCGATCCCAGGAGCTCCGACGGGTTGGGGGGCAACGGGCCGGCAGCCATTACGTTGAGATTCGGCTCGATCTCCGCGACCATCTCCCGCCAGCCCTTCTGGCCGACCAATGCGCTGCTCAGTCCACCTTCGGGCAACTGCGGGAACATGGACCGCAGCGTGGGCTTGCGGAAGTTGGCATCGATCAGCAGCACGCGTCTGCCGCCGTGGGCAATCGAAGCCGCGAGGTTCATCGCCACCGTCGTCCTGCCATCGCTGGGCGACGCGCTGGTAATCAGCAGGCTGCGCCTCTGCTCCTCAGGGCCGGAGAACAGCAGATTCGTCCGAATCTGGCGGAAGGCTTCGGTCATCAACGAGTTGGGCGAAGACAGCAAGGCCATTCGTACGTCGCTGAGGTCTTCCTCGATATCGTCGGCATGGGGCACCATACCCAGCAGGGGCAGGTCCACCCGCCTGCCGACATCGGACGGGGTGCGAATGGAGGTGTCGATGAACTCCAGAAGCACAGCCAGGCCAACGCCGAACATCAGCCCGAGAACCACTCCCAGAGGAACCATAATGGTCCACTTGGGCGTGGAAGGACGATCCGGCTCGACTGCAGACTGAACGAGGAACATCGGGGCAGCGCCCTGTTCGAGGAGGCGAAGCTCCAGCATTCTGGCGTCGATTCTCTTGATATTCTCCTCGAGGCCTTCGGCTTCCTGCTCGAGGGCGGCGATCTCGTCGAGATTGCGCTGGAGGTCCCTCATCGCGGAGTTGATTTCGGTGAACTTCTTGCTGACCTGAAGCAGCTGCTTGGTGATCAGCTCCAACTCTCGCTCCCTCATGCTGACGATGATGCCCGCTTCCTGCTCGATGATCTCTGCTTTGACACGCTCGATACGCTGCTTGATCCCCTCGATCGAGGATTCCATTTCCTGCACCTGGCGGTGATCCCGCCCAAATTGCCTCAGGAGCGTATCTCTTCGGGTCTCCATGTCCATCAGCGCCTGACGCAAACTCTGGATCCGGGGATCCATCTCCACCCGGGACATGACCTCCGGAGACTGCTCCAACGTACCGCGGTCGAGATCCTCGCGAACGCGATCCAACGCTGCCTGGGCAGCATCGCGTTGCATGGTCAGGTCGGCCCGCATCGGAATCACATTCCGAAGCTCCAGAAGCAGTGAATCTCGTCGTTCATCGAGGTTTCCCGCCTGCGCCCGGGCCCGTTGTTCACGGATGGTGCCTCGCAACGTATCCAGCCGGGTTACCAGCGAGGTCCGCTCTGTGCGCATCTCGCTGAGCTCCCGGGTGTGCGTACCGGCCAGTTGGGTCCGGCTCCACTGAACAGCTGCCTCTGCAACGGCGGTGACGATCTCGGGCAGCTCCTTCTTGTCGAAGCCCGTCATCGAGATCCGAAGCAGGTTACTGTTGGGAACGGGCCCGACGGAGACTTCTTCCTCCAGCACCTGAGTCACCTGCGTCTTGGGAGTCTGCTTGAACCAGTTGGTTTGGGTGACTTTCTCGCTTTTGAC
>CAZXSK010000034.1:19192-44063 GCA_964642855.1 uncultured Planctomycetaceae bacterium
TGGGGCGGGGCAGCCCCGACACGTACGATCTGAGGTTGGTCCTGCCGAGTAGGTATGACCGTCATGGGTTGCTCCTTGCGGTTTCGCTGATGGCTTTCTCCACGCGATCCAAGGCTGTCTTCAGCTTGGAATGGTATGTGCCACCGGTCTGATCGTCTGCCAGCTCAATGCCCAACCGGTAGGCACGTCGGGCATCGCGATAGTTCTGAAGCTTCTCGTAAACCCGACCCAGGTGGTACTGAATCGCCGGGCTGCTGTCACCGATCCGGGCTGCCTGCTCGAGGTGTCGGCGAGCTTCAGCATCTCTGCCCGCCATCGCCAGACACCAACCATAGGTATCCAGTATGTTTGGATTACTCGGGGCCTCCCGCATCGCCTGCGATGCATACGCCAGCGCGCCCTCGATATCCTTGCCCTCCTCGGCGAGAAGGTAGGCAAGGTTGTTCAAGGCCTCCAGATTCCTGGGCTGAATGTCGAGCGATCGCTTGTAGGCGGCGACGGCATCGGAGGGACGATCCATCCTGTAGAGAACGGTCCCGGTCGCTGCCTCCACGCTGGCCCGGAATGCATCGCTGGCCGACTGCTTCTTCGCCAACCGGCTGGATTCCTGCAGATACTCCAAAGCCTGCTCGCGCCGTTCCGTTTCAGCAGCGTTCAGAAGCTGCTGGGCGGCAATGAACCGCAGCGAGGCATCGTCGGGTCGGGCCTTGATCCACGAGGCAAGTCGATCCTCAAACGCATCCTCCGGATAGGCCTCTCTCGCCAGACTCACAGCCAGGCCGATCGACTGGCCGTTCATCCCGGGGAGAAGTTCGGAGAACAGTTTGTCGGCCTCGTCCTGCTTGCCGGACCCCGCCAGTGCAGCGGCACGGAACACTTTCGCCTGCTCACTCGCCAGTTCGTTGCCTGAGAGATCGCGGGATTCGATTGACGAGAGAACCTGGCCGTATCTTCCCGCTGTCATCAATGCACGAAGATACCCGAACCAGACATCATTTGATTCCGGGCGGATGCGCATCGCCTCCTGCAGGGAGGCGATTCTCCTGTCGGTTCGATCCCGCCGGGCCCACATGTTCGCTTCCAGAATGTGCGGAAGCGAGCTGCTGGGATATTGCTCTTTCAACTTGGAGAGCAACCCCTCCAGATCATCCCACTGTTTCTGGGAAAGGTACAGGTTAGCCAGAAGCGTCACAACCTGGGGATCTCCGGGAAGATCCTGAAGCAGTCCCTGGTAGATATCTTCCGCCTCGCGGTGGTTGCCCATACGGCGTTCCAGCGAAGCCAGCAGCAGGGAAACCCTCCGCGATTTCGAAACCCGCAAAGCAGCCTCCAGGTCGCGGCTGGCCTCGACGATCTTCCCCTCCGAGAGGTACGTGTTGGCCCGGCTCAGGTACGCCCGGGTATATCGGGGGTTGATGTCGATGGCCTCACTGAAGTGCTTTCTCGCTTCGTCGAGATCGGGATCGGGAGCACTCAGTTCGATCAGGCCCTTGAGTACCAGCGCCCGGAAGTCTCGCGAGTCCTGGGCGAGCATCCGCTCCACCTCTTCGGAGGCTTTGGCCAACTGATTCGACGAGATCAGCAGCCGCACATACATCTGGTAGTGACCGGGGTTGGGATCGCCCAGCCGGATGAACTTCTCCAAAGCATCTGCGGCCTTCTTCGGCTCATTGCGCTCGCTGTGGATCGCAGCCAATATCCGGTAGCTCTTGGGATTGTCGGCATCCTCTTCGATCGCTCGATTGATGGCTCGGATGGCGTCGTCGTAGTTCACCGGGGCCATCAGCTGACCGTACAGAAGGAACAACTCACTCTTGGGTACGTCCTGCTTGGCAAGATCCTGGAAGATCACCTGGTTGACCAGCGCCTGCTGACCTTTCCTGGCATAGTACCCGCCCAAAAGCCGTGCCGCCTCGATCGGAGGAATTCCGTCGCCGCTTTTGCTGTAGACGAACCGGTACAGCCGCTCCGCCTCGCGATCTCTCCCTGCCCGTTCATACAGCCTTCCCAGGGCGATCATGTTCGTCAGGTCCTTCTTCTCTTCGTCTTTCTCAAGGATGGCCTCGCGGCGCTTGATCATGCTCTCGATGTCGCCCGATTGCCTTTCCTGGATCTGCAGGTAAGCCGATCGAACCAGCGGGTTGCCCGGAGCAACCTTGTGAGCCCTCAGGACCCAGGAAACGTACTCCTCTCCGCCGGAGAGACGCGTAGCCCGGACCATCCCGATCAATGCAGGAGCAAACGATGGGTCGTTCTCCAGGATCGCCTGGAATTCCTGCTTGGCCTGGTCATAGTCTCCCTTGGCAAGATAACACCGTCCGAGAAGCCTGTAGACGGATTTTGCATCCGGATAGTTCTTGAGCAACGTTCGAAGAATGGCAATGGCTTTGTCATAGTCCCCCTTGACCATCTCCGCGCGGGCTTCGTACAGCTTCCCGTCGGCACCGTCCATATTCGCCTTGCCCGCTCGTCTGAGCCACTTCAATGCGAGATCCGAATTGTCTTCCCGGAGGGCATAGCTGACCATGGACTCGATGGCCACCATGGCCCGGGCGTCCGACTGCTCGGGATTCTCCAGTGACAGTTCAGCGGCCTTCTCGAAATACCGATAGGCATCGAGCTCCTTGCCTTCGTTCCGACAGAGCATCGCCTTTCGCAGGTTCCGACTGATCGGGTCCTTGATCTCATCAGCAAGCTCCATCCGCATTTGGAAACGCTTCGCTGGATCAGGCTCCCTGGAAATCTCGGCCTCCCGGCGCAACATGTCACTTTCGGGATTCGCCTGACTCACCCGCTTGATCAACTCCGCGGCCTTCTCTTCCTGGCCCGACTGCTCATAGAACCGACGCAACACTTCGGCGACAAGGGAGTCGCCCGGATCTCGCGATTGCATCTCCTCGAGCAGATGCATGGCTTCGGCTTCTTTGCCTTCCGCCCACATCCGCTGACCTTCATTGAGGTACAGACGAGTCGTATAGGCATCGAGAACGATTTGAGACGGCATCCCGGCCATCGGATCGAGCAGTGGCCTGATCATCAGCAGAAGTCGCTGAGCCGGCTGATAGTCCGGAGCTGTCTGCAGCGCATCCCGGAGCGCCCGCTGCGCTCCAGCGTAGTTGCGGTAGCTGATCATGATCTCCGCCCGCAACGTGTGGAGCATCGGATTGGACTTCCACGCCGCGTCCGTGCGGAGTTCGTCGGCGATCTTCTCCGCCTTGCCCGGCTTGTTGGTTCGAAGGTACGCCTGCGCAAGAGCGAATCCAAGCTGGCCGGCGACGCGGCCTTCGTGTCGCCGCTTGAAGTCCTCATAGCCTGCCTGCATGATCTCGATCGCGTCGGCGTAGCGCCTTTCCAGCGTCGCGATCCTGCCAGCGATCTGGGCGTACTGATAGCTGTCGGTCCCGTAGCGATCACCGATGTCTTTCGACAGCGACTTGGCCTCCTGCATCAGTTCATTGGGATCTCCCTCGCCAAGCTGAACTGCGGCAAGAAGCGTTGAGGCCAGCTGAACGCGGAGCTCGCCCCTGACCATCCCCGCACGCTCCTGCAGGCGCGTGACAAAGCTGGCAGAGAGGTCCTCGGTGTCCAGTTCAGTAGCATCTGCCACGCGTACGGCGTGCCGATAGCATTCGATCATCTTGCTGTAATCGCGACGCTGGCGATACACCTGGCCGGCCAACTGATAGCCGCCGATCTCGTTGGGATCCAACTCGATGGCACGGTTCGCCGCTTCCAGAGCCTTGGCATTCTCTTTCTGTCCCAGAAGGAAATGCCCATAGGCAACGAAGCCGGCAGGATTGTCCGGATTCTTCTCAATGGCCGCCTCGAAGTACTCACGGGCCTCGGCGATGTCATTCTTCGCCCTCAAGAACCAGGCATATGAAGTCGTGATGCTTACGCTGTCTGGCAGCGCGTCCAGTGCACGCGCGTAAACATCGGCCACTTGCTCGATGCGCCGCGCCTGACGAAGGAAAACAGCGTACTGCAGCCAGTATTCCTCCGTTTCCGGCGCCAGTTCCAACGCCTTCTCAAAGTCGCTGACCACCTGGTCGAAATGCTCACTGGCGCCGCCGAGGGCACGTGACTTCTCAGCCAGAGCACGCCGAAAGTACGTCCTGTGATCGTTCGGATCCTGCTCCAGAAGTTCCGTGGCGGCATCGACGTAGCTTCTGGTTCCAACACGGATATCGTCCCACTTGCCCTGCAGCGCATCCCAGAACGCCTCCGCAAGTTCCTGATGGGCTTCCAGGTAGGTCGGGTCCCCACGGACTGCAGTGCTGTAGCCGCCCACCATGTCCTGAAAGAATTTCGCTCGCTGGGTCTCCGTCTTCGACTTGTCGTTCAGCCCTTCCCGCGCGATCTCAGAGTACCGCATGGAGTACTTCACATAGAGGTCCATCCGGCCTTTCTTCTCAGCTGCTCCGATCGCCCCGCGGTACTGATTGAGAGACTGCCGCAATTCGCCATCCGCGTACGCCTGCTCCGCCCTGGCAGCAAGCTTCACGGGGTCCTTGGGCATGAACCTCAGGAGAACCACAGTACCTCCCCCAGCCATGAGTACGCCCAGGGCGATCAGGAGGATCAGGACCTTCTTGTTGAGCTTCTTTTTTCTGCGTCGTGCCATCGGAATCAGTTCCTTGGTGATGGTGATGCCGTCTACGAATCCTGGGCTTCCAGTCGATTGATCTCCTCAACCGAGGGCAATGCCTTCAGCGAGGCCGGCAGGGCCTCCTTGAGGAACTCCTTCGCCAGGAGGTCCACGTCGTCAGAGTCCTCCAGCGGCCAGCGCGGGCCGAACTGCATCTTGGCGAAGTAACAGTACTCCACCCAGGGATAGGTCAACTCCAGACGTACTCGTTTCCAGTCCGAGGACGGCTTGCCGTTGATGCTGAACACGTAGAACGTCGCGTAGCGCACCGTCTTCCCGGTCTGGGCGTCCTTCATCTCGTAGACGGTCCTGCGAACGCTGAACGGCTCGTTCCAAGGCGCCTGGGCCTCTGGATAGTGAACTGTCAGATCGCCCGCCTCCACCAAGGTCGCACCCCCGGCCTGGAGACAGACCTCCGGAACGTGCGGCACCCGGTCCAGCCCACCGGTGTAATACGTCAGACTCAACTGCCAGAGCTTCGGAGTCGGCTTGCCGTCCGGCGTGAACTCCCGGTAGATGCGAGACACGTACCAGTTGCTCTTTCGCTCGTCTATACGTTCCTCGTCGAGAGATGTTCCCACGTTCAGCGCTTCCAGTGTGGCGTCTTCGTGCCGAATTTCGCCGTCGGGCTCGCCGTCTTTCTTGCCGCCGAACACCCCGTCCTCTTCGATCAGCCGATATCGGCCGCCCAACGATTTCGCAAAACCCACATTCTGGAAGTGCTCGTTGACACGCACCTCGTCAGGCCAGGGCACCGGACGCTTGATCAGAGACCACTTCAACGCTCGCACCACGGCAGGCCAGCCGATTGCGACCACCAGCATGACCACGGCTGCGATGAGGAAGTGCCGATCGCCCACGATGCGCGTGAACGTTGAGCCCTGTCGGCTGCTCGCTTTGTCCCGTTCGGATTCACTCATTGCGCTTCCTCCGACGGTTCGGCAGAATCCGGCTGCGAATCCTCATCGTCCTCAACGAACAGCCCGTCCATGACGTATCCGATCAGCCAGAGGATCCCCGCAGCGGGGATCAACATCGCGATGCCCAGGAACGTGTGCATGAACTTCTGACCCAGCTCGGGGCGGTCGATCACGTACATGTAGCAGGTGATGGACACCCGGATCATGTTCGTGAAGATGGTGACCGGAATGATGCACGCCAGGAGGACCAGCCGCTGCCAGATCGGACGGTCGGTGATGTACGCCATCGCCACACCCAACGCCACGAATGCCATCAGCGACCGCACCCCGCTGCACGCCTCCGCCACCAGCAGCGGGTACCATCGCCCCGACTCGCCGCGAACGGTCAACTGACTGGCCGTCGAAATAATGTCCGCTCCAAGAAGGCCCAGGACCGTCGTCGACGCCTTGGCAGCCATCTCCTGAAGAGGAACCGACATCAGGCTGTAGATCCGGTCGGGAATGGGAACGGCAAGCAGCAGGTAAAGCACGGGCAGCCAGAGCAGCAGCATCGCACGCCAGCCGCACATGAACAGCACCAACCCGAACAGCCCCATCACCACGCTGAGAAACCCGCCATAGGTGGTCTGCAGCGGATACACGCACAGTATGTTCAGCGCCAGGGCAAACAGGAGAAGCACGAGCCCCGTCCACGCGCGCCGATAGCGGACGGCCATCAGCTCATCCCATCGGACGTAGATAAGATACACGCTGAACAGCGGGATCAGGTAGCCGTGCGACCAGTTGCTGTCGTGCCCCCACGTGCTGACCATCACGCGGATCCAGGACCAGAACGCCGCTACGAACAGCACGCCCAGCACACCCGTTTTCAACCAGGTCGAAGCGGGGACAGACGTCGAAGGGGCCGGCGCCTCCGTGGAGGCTACCATCTCGGTCAGGCTGCGGCCCTTCGCAGCCGACGTGCCGGACTGTGATGACGTTGACGTCATGGGAACGCCCCGTGAATGCTTACCAGCGGGTGAACCGCCGGCTGGTGGTTTCCCGAAGTGGGAAGGCGAAGTTTCGGTCGTAGATGAACCCGAACCCGTAGGTCAGGCGGAACGCGTTGCGTGCCACGGCCAGGAACGGAGCGCGGATGTCCGAACCGACGGCGATGACGTCGTTCTTCTTGAGGAACACGTCCGGCTCGTCGCCGTGGAAGATCGCTTCGAGATTCACCGGGAAGATCTGCTCTTCGCTGTCCCCGACTCGCCGGATGAGCAGCGCGTTCTCCGGCCAGGCCAGCGGGGCAAATCCTCCTGCTGCAGCAACGGCCATCTTGAGCGTCAGGCGGCGACCCGTCAGCGAATACACGCCAGGCCGGGCAATCTCGCCGGTCATGTAGAACTCTCCGACCTCCAGCGTCGGAATCTGAATCACGTCGTTCTCCCGGATGACGATGTTCATCCGCGGATCACCCCGCTCCAGGCGCCGGAGGTCGATCGCGATCACCCTGCCCTGGTTGAGCTTGTCGACCTTGCTCCAGCCATACGGGTCCTGCCGGGCTTCGCTCGTGGAAGACTCCTTCGACGTCGCTTCCTTTCCGAACGGTCTGACCTCATCGGCTCCCTCGCCGGAGGGGTCATCCGCAACCGACGATTCCTGCATCACCCGGATGTACCGGTCGCCGGAGCGGATCCAGCGGGGCTTCTTGACCGGCTTCATCGAGTCCTGCACGTCTCCGCCTGCCCCGCCGTCCGACTGGGCAGACAGCGCCAGCTGAGCGGGCGTCGGTTCGTCGCCGTCCAGGCCCTGCAAGGCCTTCTCCAACTCATCGATCTTCTCGTCGATGTCGCCCGTATCGGGCAACACGTCCGTTCCTGATTCTGTGTCGTTGGGCTCGGCCTGACCGTTCTCCTTGGGCAGGTCGGGCAAATCAGGCAGGTCGGGAAGATCCGGCAGATCGCTGTCTTTCCGATCGCGCCGTCGTCTCTGGCTATCCTCGCCGCTGGTCCGTTTCGGGGGTTCCTGGCGAATCACCAGCACGTAGCGGATGTTCGCCTGCACAATCCCCCCGCCCATGCCGATCGCCTCCAGCAGACGCATGTCCTTCCGGCGGATCGGGTACGTGCCCGGCTCGCCGATGGCTCCGAGGATCGTATACACCTGCGCCCGACGGGCAACGATCGTCACCGACACCGTCGCATCGCGCAGAATGTCCGGACTGTAGGCGTCCTTGATCTCCTGCACCAGTTCCAGCTTGGTCAGCCCCTCCGCCACGATGCGGTCTTCCAGCAAGGGCAGGTCGATCCTGCCACTGTCGGAAATCTCCCGACGCAAAATCGTTTCCACGCCGTACTGGAACAGGTCCATGATGGAAATATCCACCACGTCCGTCGGACCGAGAATGTAATCGGTGTCCGAATAGGTCAGATCTTCTTCACGGGGAGGCCTGGCATTGAGGGGCAGTTCCTGGGTCTCGTCGGTCGGCCCGAGCCCGTCCAGGATCGGCCCCACCGAAGACGTGTCTCGACGCCGCACCACCTGCGTCGGGTCGCCCCAGCGATCCAGATCCGTCTTGAAGAAGTCCGATACCTGACTGCAGCCGGCGGTCGCCATCATCAGACCCGCCAGCAACGCCACCCGCCACGTTCGCTGCATCCCAGTTGTTCCCTTCACTCGTATGCTCCCGATCCTGCTGACCAATCTCGAAGAGACTCGCGCAAGCCACAAGCCCCGCACCGCAGCCAGGTCAAGTCGATCATTCCATTTCGAAAAGCGAGCCCGGAGGGGTCTCTCCCGCAGGAGAGCCTCGTTCCCTTCCCTGGGCTGGGCATTGTCACTCATCTCGCCGGCGGGGTCAAGCTCACTTAACCCCTCGCGCGCATGGAGATCCCACGCCCGAAAGCTCTGTAGAATCATCGGCGAGCGGCGTTCCTACATTCACCTTTTGTAAGGACTTGCGGACACCTTTCCTCCACCGGACCTCACCGCCGCAACTTCTACGCCCCCGCCGCACCTGTGGATCGCGCTTTTTCAGCCCAGCCGGCGAAATCTTCCCGTCAGTCGCCCACCAGCGGCACGGGCCCCGTTACCTCCACCGACGTGGGCTTCTCCAGCGTACCGGGCACCCTCAACAGCACCGACCCGTCGGCAAGACGCACATGATCGCGAATCGCCAGCCCCTCCGAACTGACCGATACCTCCCCCGTCCATCCGCCCGAGACCACCACCGCCGGGTTGACCAGTCCCTTCCCGAACGGCACGAGCGTGAACCGACATTGCCCGTCGCGGGCCCGCAGGAAATAGCAGCCCTGGGTCTCGTCGAACCGGTCGCGATCGACGTCTCCCGGCGCGTAGGCATCTGCCTGGCCGACATCCAGCTTCACGCCTCCAGGCGACGAAAAATTCTGCTCCATGGCATTCGCATCCGTTCGGCGCGGAGGAATCAGGCAACTCCAGCGTCCCACAATGCCCCCAAAACCTTCCCACGTGCGACGCCTTGACCGCACGCCGTCGGTCCACGCAGCCCGGCGGGGCAATTCGATCCTCGCACCGGATAGCGGCGCCCAGCGTCCAGCGGAGAGCGACGTGTGGATGACCCACCGACCGTCGGCGTAGAACGTGTGAAGCCAGCGAACCCGGGCCACATTCTTCGAAGCCCACTCCCCGCTTCGGGGCGGAAAATACCACGTGCTGCGAAGCTGCACCCGCTGGGCGTTGATCTCCACCACCTCCAGGTCTCCCACGCGATGCGGGCCCATCGGTGCCAGCGGATCGGGCGAGTTGGCATCGGAACCCGTCAGCGTCAGCCGAGGCTGGTTCTCGCCGCCGCGCCACAGGCCGTCCGGAGATCGCACGAACTCGACCGGCTCCTTCCACCCGGGCAGGTACACACGGTGCCACAAGCCCACCTTCCTCACGGTCAGCCCCCTGGGCGTTCCCGCGATCTGTCGGCTGTTGTCGATCAGCAGCATGTCGTCGACGTAGACAGGAATGAGCCCAGCAGCGTGAGGGAAATCGATCTCGACCTGTCGGACTTCGCTGAGATCCACACCGGTTCGCTCCGCCAGCTGACGGAGATCCACCTCTGCGACGTTCCAGCCGGGCTCCACCAGCTGCCCGGGCGCCGCGTAGGTACCGGCATCGGTCACGAACGAGATCCGGAGATCGTCGCGAAGCTGAGATGAGTGGATCGCCACCGAAAGCAGCGTGTACAGCGGGAAATTCGCTCGCGAGGGAACGTCGAACTGCAGAACCGACCCTGGAGAGAGGTCCGCGCGAAGTGCCCCGGTTCCCGTGCGGGTGATATTCACCACAAACGCCGGCTGCGTGGCCTCGCCCAGCCGCTGACCGACCACCCGGAACCGCCGGACCTGCTGGGCTCCCGGCGTCTGGCCGCTGGGCTCGAAATCCGCCAGCGACACGAAGGCACCCGACCCGGCCTCGGGATACGTCCGCTGCTGTTCCCGGTGGATCGATGGATTCCGAGGGGCCGGAATCTGTACGCCGCTGGGCTCGCATCCGCAGGCGAGCATCAGAGCGGCTATCGCAAGTGGTATCCGGATGCCTCTCTTCACGGTCGCACGCCCATGGTCAAAGGGCGTCCAGGCCCGCAGACCTGAACGCCCCGAATCAAATCCATTCCGATTGTCGCTCTGCCCGGTCACGGGCGGAACGCGGGTCAGCTCGTCGGGGGGGCGCGGGAGCGGTCTTCGCGACCAACGCCTTGCGGAAGCCCATCAGCAACGGGCTGGCGATGGCAACCGACGAGTACGTACCGAACAGGATACCCATCAGCAATGCGAAGCTGAACGCCCGGATGCCCTCGCCGCCAGCGACGTACATGATCAGCACGACGATCAACGTCGTCGTCGAGGTCAGCAACGTACGGGACAACGTCTGGTTGATCGACTCGTTGAGAATCTGCGGGCTGATGACCGTCAGCTTGCCGCGATTCTCGCGGATCCGGTCGAACACCACGATCGTGTCGTTGACCGAGTAGCCGATCACCGTCAGGATCGCAGCTACCATCGCCAGGTCGATCTTGAACGATCGAATCCCCAGCACCTCGCCGAATGCGTTGAAGATCCAGTCCGAAACGGCGACCAGCCCGACCACGATCACCACGTCGTGAACCAGGCAGATCACCGCAGCCAGGCCCCAGCGGATCGATCCGAACCGCAGCCACAGGTAGCCCACAATCGCCAGACAGCTCAGGATGATCGCGATCACCGCCTTCTGCACCGCCTCCCCCGCCAGCGCGGGGTCGTAGTTGAGAATCGGCAGCGACTCCTCACGCTCCAAGGCCGCTACGATCGAGTTCCTGCTTCTCTCGGAGAACTTCTGGAAGGCATTCTCGCGGGTCTCGTCGATCGGGGCGGCAGGCTGATCGAGAACCACAAACGCCGTGAAACGGTCGTAATCCATCGAGTTCGGGTCGTCGCTGACCCGCGCTGCCGGGATAGGAAGCACGCCAAGGCTGTTGAACTGCAGGTTCGAGAAGTCCGGCTGGAAACGGATGTCGCGGATCCGCCCCAGCAGGTCCGACCTCGACAAGCCGGGCTCAAGGTCGCGGACGACCAGCATCACCCCGCCCTGGAAATCGACGACCTCGCTGAACCCTGCCGCGCCCGCCTGTTCGCCCAACTGGCCGGTGATCCTCTGGACCTCGGCCGCCGACAGCGGGAAGCCTAGCTGTTTCCTTAGCTCCAGGGCTTCGGCACTGGCATCGCTGGCGGTAAGGATGTCGAAGCTCACCTCGGGCCGAAGGTCCAACGCCTCACCGAACGCCTTGCGCATCACGTCGCGGATGACCTCCACCTTGTTCTCGGTGGTCACCACCTGGTACGTGCGTGAGGGCAGATCGTCGAGTTCCGGAGCCGCGAGCTGACCGTCGCCGTCAGTGTCCAACTGCTCCCGGAGCTCCTGGAAATACGCGGGATCCTGCCCCGCCTGCTTCCACTCTTCTTCTGTCACCACGTTGTCGCCACTGCGATCGTAGTTCTGCAGGAACGTCTGTACCCGCGTGGTGTCCACCTGCCGATACACGTTGGCCGTGGCGATCAGCTTGTCCAGACGCGTGTCGCCCTGCTGCTTCATCTCCTCGGCCGTCGTCTGGAACTTCCTGCGGACCAGGTCGTCCTCGGGCAGGACCTCCTCCCCGCTGGCCGGGTCGGTCAGCAGCGCGTCGGCCTTGAGCTCGATCGTCGCCTGCGTGCCCGACGAGAACTCGATTCCCAGCACGTCGCTGCCCTGACCCACCAAGGCCGATACGCCGGCTACGATCATCGCAGCCGAGATCACCCAGAAGATCTTCCGCTTGCCCATCCAGTTGATCTTCGGAACGCCGACGATCCGCATCATGCCCAGGGGCTTGGTGATCATCTTGGCGTCCAGCAGCAGCTGGAACAGCCAGCGTGTCACGACCAGTGCGGTAAACAGGCTGAAGACAATGCCCAGTCCGAGGGTAATCGCAAAGCCCTTGACCTCTTCGGTGGAGACCCAGGCGAGAATCACGCACGTCAGCATCGTGGTGAGGTTGGCGTCGAAAATCGCGCTGAACGCCTTCTCATAGGCGTTCTTCAGGGCCATTCGAATCGATTGCCCCTTCGCCTGCTCTTCCCTTAACCGCTCGAAGATCAGCACGTTGGCGTCCACCGCGATACCGATCGTCAGGATCACACCTGCGATACCGGGCAGGGTGAACACCGCGTTGAGCATGCTCATCGCCCCCAGCACCAGCACCAGGTTCAGCACCAGCGCCAGGTCGGCAAGCATGCCCGGGAACAGGTAGTAGCCCAGCATGAACAGCGCCACAGCCACCAGGCCGATGACCGCCGCACGAATGCCCCGGTTGCGATTCTGCTCGCCAAGCTGCGGGCCGAAACTGTTCTCCGCAACCGGATTCGGATCAAGCCGGCCCGGCAGCGAGCCCGACTGCAGCACCCGCACCAGATCCCGGACCTCTTCCTGGCTGAACGACCCGGTAATCGTGCCCTGGCTGGTGATCACGCTCTGGATCGCCGGGGCCGACACCGCCACATCGTCCAGCAGAATCGCCAGGTGGTGCCCCGGACGACCGTCTGTGGGCTTGTGGGCAGCGGTGAGGGTACCGAACTGCTCCGCCCCGGCGGCGTCGAACTCGAACCCCACAGCCGGCAGGCCCTGCTGATCGATCGTCTGCCGCGTCGACTTCAGCTTCCATCCGCCACGGGTCATCGTGTTGTTCTCGCCGTGGTTGTACAGCAGAATGTAAGTCTTGGCGTCCCGATCCTTGCCCAGCACCATCCCGTTGAACTGGCTGGGCGAGCCCTTGATTGGGAACCAGACGTACTCGTCGCCGCGGTCGAGCATCTTCCTGGTGACCGTCTCCCCTTCCTCCAGCAACAGGTCGCGGTACGCCTCGATCCGCTCCCGCTCCAGCGGAAAGCTCTGGTTGATGGCCGGGTCTGTCGGAGCAATGCGAAACTCCAGCACGCCCGCCTTGGCGATCAGACGCTTGAGGTCGGACGGATCGTCCAGGCCGGTTCGCTTGTCCGCCCAGGAAGTGTAGAGATCCACAAGCTCCTGGATCTCCTCGGCCCGGGCAGGACGGTCCTTCTTGAGACGCTCGACCGAATCCGAGAACGACTCCTGTCGTCGCTCGAGCTCCTCGCGATTGGTCTGCTTGAGCTCGTGGGCCACCTGACGGGGAACGTAGCTGTCCAGCACATCCTCCAGCCGCCCGGGGCGAACGTTTCTCTCGGTGATCTTGTCGAGCTGGGTATTGTATTCGCGGCGGGCGCCGTAGTATTCCGTCTGTCGAAGCGTGCGGCTGTCACCCGTCGCCTCGTTCATTGCCCTGCGTGCGGCAGTCATGGCATCGTACAGGGAGGTCAGCTCCTGGAGCTCTTCACGCAGCTCCTGGCCACCTCCGACGGTCGCGACCAGCCGGTCGATCTCCGCCTGCCGATCGGTCGCACGGGCAATCCGCGCAAGCTGACTCGGCTGAATGTTCCGTTCCTTCATGCGCTGCAGAGCGACACTGTAGGCCGCTTTCGCCTGCCGGGCTTCGTCGGTGCCGGCCGGCATGCGGACCTCGATGCGGTTCTTGCCATGCAGCCTCCAATCGAGATTGAGCATGCCCGTCGGATCGATCCGCTTCTTGACGATATTGATGATTTCCTGGCCAAGGTACTTGGCGTCTTCGCCTTCGCGGACCTCGTACTGGAAGGTCAGGCTGTGCCCGCCCCGCAGGTCGATACCCAGCCGCATGCCCTTGAGAGCCAGCGAAGCGGCGCAGATCGCCACGAGGACGAAGACGAAGGCAAACTTCAACGGAAGATTCTTGGCGTTCATGTCAGTCTCGGTACTCTGATCCAATTAGGGTCGGTTCGGAACGTCCGGGGCCCGGCCGACGCGCACAACTCGTTCCCGCAGGGCGCAAGTCCCATATCGGCCACCACGGTGCCTGTTTTGAGAAAGGTGCGTATTGTCCACGTGAAAGGCGAATCGGTCAAGCAAAACATCCGCACGGCGCCGGGAGTTCCTGACCGTCCCCGCCAACCCGTCAATGATTGAAATGACGCGTGTGGGTGAGCACCATCGCCAGGCCCAATTCATCGGCCCGCGCGATCACGTCGGCATCCTTTTTCGATCCGCCCGGCTGGATCACCGCGCCCGCACCGATCTGCGTGGCATAGTCCAGACTGTCCGGGAAGGGGAAAAACGCGTCCGAGGCCAACACGCAACCGGCCGGGTCCACCTCGTCTCCGCCGCCATAGCCTCGCGCCAGCTTGGCAGCGAGCTCGGCCGAATTGACCCGACTCATCTGCCCCGCCCCCGCGCCCAGCAGGGCCTGATCCTTGGCCAGGGCGATGGCGTTGGACTTCACGTGTTTGCAGACCAGCCACGCGAACCGAAGATCTCGCATCTGCCGGTCGGTCGGGCTGGCCTGGGTTACCACCTCCCACGACTCCTCATTGAGCCCCAGCAGGTCCCGCTCCTGCACCAGCAATCCGCCAACGACGTATTTGAGCTGATACTCGCTGTTGCGCTTGCCGTCCAGGTCTCCGGTCTCCAGCAGGCGAACTCTCGGCCCCCAGCCCTTGCGGGCTCGGATGACCTCCACCGCGCCTTCCTCGAAGGCGGGCGCAAGGACGATCTCGGCGTAGAACCCGCCCGCACCGCGATCCTTGCCCCAGCGAGCGTAGGTTTCGACGATCGCCGTGGCCAGGGCCTCCGTTACCGGCCTGTTGAACGCCAGGATCCCGCCCATCGCCGCGTTGACGTCCCCGAAATACGCCTTGCGATACGCCTCGACGAGGTCGTCGTCGACCGCACAGCCGGCGGGGTTGGCGTGCTTGATGATCGCTGCGCAAGGCTCGTCGAACTCCTTGACCAGTTCCAGCGCCCCGTTGGCGTCGTAGTAATTGTTGAAGGAAATCTCCCTGCCCCCCAGCAGGCGGGACCGGCCGATGCAGGCCTCGCCGTCGACCTGGGATACGTAGAACGCCCCATGCTGGTGCGGGTTCTCACCGTAGCGCAGGTCGGAGTCTTTGCGGTAGCTGAGGGTCAACTGCTCGGGCAGCGGCGAGCTGCCGTCCTGGCCGGTCAGGTAGGAAACGATCGCCGCGTCATACCGGCTGGTCAGGGCGAATGCGCGCCGGGCAAGCTTCCCACGGAGCGTGTCGCTGACGCGCCCGTCGTTGGCACGCATCTCGTCCAGCACGGGCCCGTATTGCGACGAATCGGTGACCACCGTCACGAAACGATGGTTCTTGGCGGCTGCCCGGATCATCGTCGGCCCGCCGATGTCGATCATCTCGACGGCCTGGTCGCGCGTGCAGCCCTCCGCGGCGACCGCCTCGGTGAACGGGTACATGCCCACGCACACCAGGTCCACCGGCTCGATGCCGTATTCTTCCATGTCGGCCTGGTGGCCTGGGTCATCACGCAATGCCAGGATCCCGCCATGAACCTTCGGGTGCAACGTCACCACCCGATGGCCCAGCATTTCCGGAAAGCCTGTCCATTCCTGCACGTAGCGCACGGGGACACCGGCTTGTTCCAACGCCCTGGCCGTGCCGCCGGAGGAAATGATCTCCACGCCCATCTTCGACAGTGCGCGGGCAAATTCGGCAATGCCGTCCTTGTCGTACACGCTGATCAGCGCGCGGCGTATGGGGGTTCCGTCCATGATCGTCCTTTCGTGCGTCGCGCGGGGAACCAGCCGACCGGGGCAACCCGCTGAACGCCCCGGGGCCTGCTGTTCTACCGCCCGCCGACAGTCTCGGACTGCTGCGGATTGATGCAGTAGACCATACCGGTCCGCGTCGCGGCGTAGATTGCTTCGGTTCCCGTGTTGGCTGCGAAGCGGCCCAGGCCGGTCAAAGGCAGCGAAGTACTCACTTCTCCCAGTACCTCGTCGACGATCCGTAGATTGCGGTCCTTGTCCAGCAGGCAGACGCGTCCCTTGGGCAGCACGCCCAGCACCACGCGGGCGTCTTTCATGGTCCACCGCTGCTGGCCGGTCAGTACGTTGATCGCGTAGAACGTGTCGCCGAGGGCATAGACGTAGACCGTCCGCTCGGAGACCTGCACCGGCGTGCGGAGCGGGCCCTGGCACATGAACTTGTCCGAACCCCACAGGGGGTCGCCCGTGACGGTGTCGAACGCGTACAGCGCGTGGTCCGTCGACGGCACAAAGCAGCCTCGGTAGTCCACATGCATCCCGCCGACCACCGGGCCGTCCAGCGTCTGCGTCCAGACCTTCTGGTACGTCTCGCCCGGACGGATGCAGTAGACCATCGCGTCGACCCCGCCCACGAAGACCCGGCGGTTGTAGTGCACCGGGGCGGTCTTCAGCGTATCGTCGGTGGGCATGTCCCAACGCTCCAACGCCGAACCCAGCAGAATCGCGTGGCAGAGACCCTTGATGGAATTGACGAAATACGACTCGCCGTCGGTCGCTCCGCCCGTGGTCGCTGTGAAACCCAGCTCGATGTCGCGGTACAGTTGGCCGGTGGCGCGATCGAACACGTACAGCCTCTCGGAGGTATTGACCAGCATCGCGTTGAAGGGCTTGAGCGGCGGAATCGTTTCCGGGTCCTGGATCTGTGCAATCGTCAGGGGCTTGTCGGTCAGGAGCATCTCGTCCCAGTGCACCGGCGCGAAGACTGTATCGGTAGCCGTCCGCAATTGATGCGACCAGCGGACGACGCCCGTCTCGGCCTCGATGGCCAGCAGCAGGCTGTCGCTGGTCACGCAGTAGAGGGTTTCCCCGCGAAGGTAGATCCGCTCGATCTCCTGGCCGCTTTCGAGCTTGAGATCGAGATCCCAGTAGTACCTCAGGCCGGCTTCGGCGAGCACGTTGGGGTCGACCACGGTGGGGTGATGTCCGCCGGTACCCCCCATCGGGCTGCACCCACAGAGAACTCCGGCCAGAACAGCCACCACGGCAAGCAAACCGGTCGTCTTCGGCATGTCATACTCCTCGTGCTTCGCCGCCGAAGGTCGACAGACGCCTCGACGGCGTTACATCGTTACGTAATCGCCCAGGTCGACGCCCAGGCGCTGTTCCATCTGTCGCAGGCGGGCCACCCGCTCGAGATCGTCCTCGATCCGCGTCGCCAGCTTGACAATGTACGGGCCTCCCGACAGCCGGGCCCGAAGATCCGCCACCAGCTCGTCCCAGTCGCCGTCGTACAACTCCCGCTTGAGCACCACCAGCATCCGCTCGGGAAGACTCAGCGTTGCTACCACGTGCTCCACATCGCCCGCCGGGTCCGGGAGAGATTGCTTTCGGTCAGCCACAGCGGCACTCACCGGCTCGATATCACTGGTCCTCGGGCGCGCACAGGCCCGCGCCAAGGCCCGAAGTGTACGCCTGCCTCCGATCATTTGCAACCGGATTGTCTGCCACGCCCTCGCTCTCGCCGAGACCGCAACCTTCCCCGGAACCTCACCCCCTCCTGAAACGTTCCATTACAGAACGAGGACAAGATATGCCCGCACCCCAGGATGGCAATCCAACGTGTTCCGAGGCCCGCAACCGGCCCGCTCATGCAGGACGCAGGCGACTCAAGCTCGCCGTCCTGCTCAGCGCACTGACGCTGGCTGGGATGGTGCTGCTCCAACGAGGCTGCTCCGGCGGCGATCCGCTGAAAAACGTCCCCCGCACCCAACCGGCCGCTGCCACCGGCGACGCCAACACCCCAGCCACTGGCCACGCGGACCCCGCCTCCGCGATCGACCCGCTCGCCGGTCAGTGGGAAGGCAAGTGGGAATCCGACGGCGCAGCCGGCGACGGGCCACTGCGGGCAGGCATCACCCGTATTGACGACGGGACCTATCTCGCCACGTTCGTCGCCAGATGGGGCGGGGGGATGTTCACCAACGTCTCCAGGGACGTCCCGCTCCGTATCACCGGCCAAAAAGACGGCCGCGTGATGTTCACCGGCGAGAAGGATCTCGGCGTGCTCAACGGCGGGACGTACACGTACGTCGGCTTTGTCGAGGACCAACAGTTCCAGGCCACCTACGACTCGTCCTTCGACCAGGGCACGTTCACGATGACCCGCCCGCAGGACCCCAACTCCCCCCAGGCCGGGCGTTAGGGCACCTCAACGTCCCGCCAGCCCGCGTGGAGTGTCCGCGAAAGCTCCTCGACCACCTCGGCGTGGTCTTCACGCTCCGAGAGGTTCACATTCTCGTCCGGGTCGCCCTGGTGATCGTACAGCATCCGCGCCGTCCTCCTGCCCTCGTCGTCCGACCACTCGGTATACAGGTACCGGTCGGTGCGAACCGAATCCCCGGAAAGGTACCGGCTGAAGACAGCCGGCTTCCAGGGGCGGCCCGCCGCAGCCATCAGCTCGACAAAGCTGCTTCCCTCCAGGTGCTCGGGCAGATCCAGCCCGGCCAGCTCGCACAGCGTGGGATAGACGTCCACGAACTCCACCAGCCCGCGCGTGCTGCTGCCTCCCGCGATCCCCGGGGCAGAGACGATCAGCGGCGCGTTGAGCGACGTATTGAAATTGCAGTGCTTGCACCACAGGCTGTGCTCCCCCAGCTGCCAGCCGTGGTCGCCCCAGAGAATCACGATGGTGCTCTCCCGCAGGCCCTGGCGGTCGAGCTCAGCCAGCACGCGACCGACCTGGGCGTCGGTGTAGCTGGTTGCAGCGTAGTAGCCGTGCACCAGCTTGTGGGCCATCTCGTCCGAGAGCGGCCCCTCCGCAGGGATGTCGAAGTACTGGCGCAGCTCCCCCCAGTTGTGCAGCGACTCGGGCGGGGCGCCCTCGGGCGCAAAGGGGTTGTCCGCCAGCGGCACGTCGTCCGGGCGGTAACGATCCCAGTAGCGCGTGGGCGCATTGAAGGGCAGGTGCGGCTTGACGAACCCCACCGCCAGAAAGAACGGCTGGTCCTGGGCGGCCAGTCGTTCAAGCTGCCCGACGGCGTGGGCAGCGATCTGCCCGTCGTAGTAGGCCTCGTCGTCGACGTCCGCCTGCTCGTAGGGCATGCCCCGCCGAGGGCCCGACGCCTCGCGCTGCAGGTTCTCGGGCAGCACGTAGTTCCGCCACGAGCCCTTCACGTGAGGCTGCCACGGACCTTCGCTCCAACTCCGCTCGGCCGTGTCGGGCGTGTGATGGAACACCTTCCCGCAGGCGTGGGTGATGTAGCCCTGCTGGCGGAAGTGCTGGGGCAGGGTCAGGGCGCCGGGCAGGTCGTGGTCGGCCCAGGTCTTGAAATCCACGAACCGGTCCCGCCGAGGGCGCGTTCCGGTCAGCAGGCTCGCGCGGGTCGCCCCGCAGACCGGCACCTGGCAGTAGGCTCGCTCGAACAGCACCCCCCGATCGGCCAGGCCGTCGATGTGCGGCGTGTGCATCTGCTCACGGCCGTAACAACCCAACTGCGGACGAAGATCATCCACCACGAGAAACAGAACGTTCGGACGAGATGAAGGCATGCATAGCTCCAGCAATGGGGGAAGCGCCACCGGCGGCCGGGCCTTGCGGCACGCCCAGGCGCAGACTCACACAACGCCTCCCAGCATACAGCCCCCAACCCAGGCTGCAAGGATCGGGGCGCACGGCACGGCGGATCGCCAAGCCCGGGAGTACACTCCCCCGCCGTCCGGACAGCCCCGGCCTGGAGCTCCCGAGACCTCTCAACCAGTCCCGCCGCTATCGCGCCAAGGGATGGTCGTCGAGATTGCTGTAGACCGTCACGCCTGGCCTGCGCTTCTTGAACGTTTCAACTTCCGAGCGGGTGACGCGCGTTCCACCCACCCCTAACGTCTCAAGATTCCCCAGCCCATGGAGATGCTTGAGCCCCTGGCCGCTGATCTGTGTATCGTCAAGGTTCAGATACTCCAGCTCCGTGAAATGGCGCAGCTGGGCCAGACCATCGTCGGTGATCTTCGTACCTTTCAGGTCCAGCCAGGTCAGCCCCCTGTTGCCCTTCAGGTGGTCCAGCCCCCCGCCCGAGACCCCGGTTTCCGCGAGGCTCAGTGATTTGAGCATCCGGAGACGCGCCAAGTGGGACAATCCCACGTCTGTTATCGCGGTAGAGTCCAAATCGAGCCGTGTCAACCGCCTCAGTCGCCCGAGCGAGCCAAGCCCTTTGTCGGTGATCTGGGTGCGGCTGAGGCCCAGCGAAGTCAGCCCGTGAATCCTGGCGACGTGCTCGATTCCCGCGTCCGAGACGGATGTCCCCTCCAGTTCGAGACTTCTCAGGGAGACCGCGCGAGCCAGGGCCTTCAGCCCGTCATCGCTGACGTCCGTGTCGGCAAGGGAGATCCAGGAGATCTCGGGGCAACCCGCCAGGATCGCCACCGTTGCGTCCGAAACCGCGGCTCGGTCGAGACGGACCCAGGCTAGAACACGACAGTTGCGCAGAAATTGGACATCGGCGTCGGTCACGCCGGTGCCCGAGAGGTCCAGATCCTCAAGCCTCGTCAGCGTCTTCAACGCACCCATGCCTTTGCGCTCCAACTCAGCCCCCGGAAGATCCAGCCGCTTCAGGCCCTCCAGCCTGGCCAGATGCTCCCACGCCCCGGCGTCCACCTTGCCGTACGACAGATCCAGAGACCGCAGTCCGCTGAAACTCGACAGGTGGCGGGCCGTTTCTGCCGAGATGTGCCCTCCGCTGAAATTCAGCCAGCGGAGACCTTTGAGCCTTTGCAGCTTCGCCAAGCCCTTTCCCCCGACCTTGGTATCCCCCAGGTTGAGCTCCCGCAGGCAGGTCAGTTCGGACAGGTGCTCCAGGCCCGCGTCGGTCACCTTGGTGCGGCGGAGACCCAGCGATTCCAGCCGCCGCAGGTTCGCAAGCTCCGCCAGGCCGGTGTCGGTCACGTTTGTCTCTTCCAGATGAAGTCTCACCAGGCCGGTACAGCCTGCCAGATGACTGAGCCCCTGGTCTGCAATACCCTGGCCGTTTATGCGCAGACTCTCCAGAAGGGGAAGCTCGGAAAGAATGGCCAGGTCGCCATCGCTGGTCGAGCCGAAAGAAATGTTGATTCTCCGCAGACGCTGCAGATCCTGAAGGTGGTGGACGTTCCCGGACGCAAGCTTCCCGCGGGGCAAGCTCAGGTTCTCCAGCCGCTTGAGCTTGCGGAGGTGCTTCAGCCCCTCGGAACCCACCTCGGTGAAAGCCAGATGCAGTTCCTCCAGCCGGCGCAGGTCGGCCAGGGCTGCAAGCCCACCATCCGTAACGCGCGTGCAGGTCAGGTCGAGACTCCGCAACTCCCGAAGACCGGAAAGAGCGCCAATCCCCTGGTCACCGACAGCCGTCCAGAACAGGCTCAGCTCCTGCAGACCACTCAACTCGCGAAGGTGCTCGAGCCCTTCGTCGTCGATGGTCGAATAGCTCAGATCAAGAGATTTCAACTCCCCGCACCTGGCCAGAGGCTTGAGGCCATCGCCAGAGGTCAAGAGCCCATGGATCTTCAGCCTCTCCAATTTCGGCAGGTTCGGAAGCTTCGCGACACCTGCGCGCCCCACCGTAGACCCCCAAAGCCGCAGTTCCCGCAGTTCCTTGAGATCCTGCAGGCAGGAGATATCCGCATCGGTCACCGGCATCGATCCAGTGCTCAGGGAACGTAACTTTCGGAACTTCCCGATCCCCGCAAGCCCATCTTTGCCCATCCCCAGTGCCCACATGGACAGTTCCTGAATCGGCAGGTCAGACAGCCCGCATACGCCCTTGACGGTTAACCCGCCCCCTGCGAGACCCAGACGTTCCAGATGTTCCGAGCCCTTCAGGTGCGCCAGGCCTTTGTCCGTAAGCAGGGAAGAGCCGACACCCAGGCTTTCGAGCCCCTGGATCCCGGCCAGCCTCTTCAGACCGTCATCGCTGATCGGTACGGCCCAGAGAGCCAGTTCCTTCAGCGACGCCATGCGGCAGAGGGTCTTCGTCGCTCGGTCGGTCACCGCGGTCAGACTGAGGTCCAGGATCTCCAGCTTCTCCAGGCGCGCAAGGTCAGCAACGCCTTCGTCCGTGACTAACGTGGCACCCAGGTCCAAGGCTCGAAGCGCCGGCAGGCCACAAAGGTGCCCGATTCCCTCGTCGCCGATGCCGGTCCTCTGGAGACTCAGTCGCTGAAGCTTCTTCATCCCCGCCAGGTGAGACAGGCCCTCATCGGTAATCGCCGTGTCGTACAGATGCAAGACCCGCAGATTCTTCAGGGAGCCCAGCTTCTTCAGGTCGGCATCGCAGGCTGAGGGCAGACTTACGCCCGGGATCGACCGCCTGGACACCTCGCGGACCAGCTCGGCAACGGTCGTCCGCCCCAGCGGCGTGACACCCCACACCGCCCCGTCGGGAATCGTCAGCTTCCCGTCCATCGGCGTGAGACCCACGCGCTGACGCCCACCCCGGGCGTCCAACGACCAGACCTCCAGCGGCAGCTCCGAGAAGAAGGTCAGCACGGCCTTGTTGGCGTCAGGCTTCCTGGCCGGCCGATCGCCGTCGGTTGGGTCTGCGGGATGGTCGGCGGAGATCCCGCGTCCTGCCGTGCAAGCGACAACGAACCCCACGAGAATCACCGCGCCCAACGCCCTGCCTGCCCCCGTGCTGTCTCTCCCCCCGCGGTGCTGCTCTCTGCCGACCATGCAATGCTCCCTTGGCTGAATGCGCGATGGGTCCGCGCCGCGTCCGCCCCTGCCTGACAGCCGAAGCCCGACGCGCCGTCCGCGCAACTCTCAGCATACATCCCCCAACCCAGGCTGCAAGGATCGGGGCGCACGCGAGGACGGTTACCGATCGCCGGCCCGCTTGCCCTCCGTATCCCCCCGGCCGGGCCCTCGTCGGTACAATCGCGTCGATGGCGTCGCCGGTCTCACCGCGCGCCGGACGACGCCGAACCCGCGCCGATCAGGAAAGACATTCCCGCTCCGCCGCCGAGGTTCTCCAGCCGGATCAGTATCCGGTTGAGGCCCTTGCGAAGTGGAACCTTCCCCCGCCAGGCAGCGACTTTCCAGCTGCGGGGCCTGCGTTCGGTCTGGCAGACCTTCTGGCCATTGACCCAGACGACCACCGCATCGTCCATGCCCACCAGACACGGGCGCAGCTGCTCGGCATCCACGCGGATCTCCGTGTAGAAGTAGAAGTAGCTTCGCCTGGCCGGCTGGACAAACGTAAACGGCGGCTGCTTTCGGGTGATCGTCTCCCACTTGCAGGTCTTCTTCCCGACTTCGCAGGTCATGGAAAAGTCGATCGCCCCGCGGGCGAACTGCTCCTCCGGAGCGGCCCGCCGGCCCCACGGGTCGCCGGTGTTGGGAATGGGCGACAGGTGGCGCCAGAGGGTCGGCGTGAGGTAGCGTGCGGTCTTGTTCTCGGGATCCGCCAGCCCGGAAACGGGCTTGAGGTTCGAGGCGAGCTGCTTCTCGGTGAACTCCTGGACGGTGCTGGCGACCCCCATGACCGCAGCCGGCGCACTGAGCTGCATGATCCGCCCGTCCATCGCCCGGTAGCGTTGGAGCGCATCGGCACGGGCCTTGGCCTGCCTGGCGTCCAGTTGCTTCGCGCTGGCCTGCCAGGCATCGCGGGCCCATCGGGCCAGGCGAACCTGCCCGAACTCGCTCCACTCCTTCCGCTGGAGAAGCGTCTCAGCTGCCCGGGCCCGCCGCTGCAGTTGCTCCGCCGACGGCTCGTCGTCGACCTTCTCGAGAAGCACGGCAACGGCTTCGTTTGCTTCGTCGGCATCATCGCCAACCTGCCGCCGAGCGCCCTCGATGTCGCCCAACTCGACCAGCAGGAGTTCTCCCAGCGAGCGCCGGGATGTGGCGTCTCCGCCTTCGGCTGCCTGCCGAAGCTTCGCCGCCCGCGTGCGAACGTCCTGCAGGTGCTTGGCGTACGCCAGGCGCTTGCGGGCCATGTCTCCCGATACCGCGACAGTCAGGTCGGCCACACGCAGCGCCTTGCTGCCCAACCGACTTGCCTCGGCGAGCTTTCCCGCCTCCAGGGCCGACGACATCGCCTGCAGGTGACGGTTGTACAGCGCGATCGCCATGGGCTGCACCAGCTTGCGGAAGTACATCTGCCGGATCGGCTCGTAGGGGGTCAGCTCGTAGACCTCGTTGGCCATGCGCAGCGAATCGAAATGCGTCGAGCCCCCGGCCACACCTGCCAGACGCGTGTAACGCGTACCGTAGGGACCGGGCACCTCGGCCTTGCCCAGCTGGCGCACCAGGTACCGCAACCGGTTGCGGACCTCGACGGATTGCTCCTTCCGTTGGGCGGCCTGCAACTGGCGCCGCAGATGTGGCAGCGCCAAGGGGCCCATGTCGAGCAATTGCTCGGTCGACTCGCGCCGCTGGGTCCATTCGTCGCTGTCGAGACCGCGCACCTGTTCGACGATCCGGCCGGTATCGACCTTGTGATCTTCGCGAACCAGCGATTCCAGGACGGGAAACGCCCCTTCCCCCATTTCCGTCAACTGCTCCTGGGCTGCGTCGCCGGACTTGCCGCGATCGCTCAACTCACCCCACAGCGCCCGAACGCGGGACTGGCTGGAGTCGTCGTCGCGACCCAGCGCCATATTCCCCGCGACCCAAAGGACCACCACCGCTGAGACACTCACCGCAAACCGTCGAGACATGATCCCGGCCTCCCCAGCCTGACTGGAACGTACTGTAGACGGGTCTCTCCGGGCGCACGGCGATCCTCGTGCAGGCCGGCCCCGGACCGCTTGCAGTATATCCCCGAGAGGACACTTGTCAAGCAATCAGGCTCTTCTTGGGAACGCTGACGCAACCCCGAAGCGCGGCATTCGTCGCGCGAACGAGGGGAATCGCGCCTCGCATCCCGCTTGCCCCTGCCCCCGGGCGCGGAGGCGTCACCGTTC
>CAZXSK010000035.1:0-43733 GCA_964642855.1 uncultured Planctomycetaceae bacterium
ATCGTTTCGATCGCCGGCAGCGACGGGTCCTCCGACGGTTCGACGAAGACGACGTGCCCCATGTGCGGGCACACGTTCCGGCCAGCGCTTCCGGAGACGGTGAAGGACAAGGGCAAGCCTTCCCGCCAGAAGCCCCTGAAGGTCGTGTGCTTCGGCGACAGCATCACCGGTCATCGTCCGGGGGAGTCGTACCAGGGTACGTACCTGAAGTACTCCGATCTGCTCGGGCTGATGCTGGAGGGTCGGCTTGGCGTCGGCAAGGCGGAGGTGATCAACAGCGGTTGGGCGGGAGACATGACCTGTCCCCAGAAGGGTCAGTCCATGCCCGGCGCGGTCGATCGTCTGAAGAAGGACGCTCTCGATCACGATCCCGACATTGCGGTGGTGCTGATCGGGGGCAACGACCGCATCGAAAGCCAGGCCGACCGGAAGCGTACGCTGGAGAACCTGACGGCCATCTACGAGCGACTTCGGAAGGCGGACATCCGCGTGCTGGCGCTGCAGTATCCGCCCGTGCTGCCCGACCCGAACGACCCGTCGAAGGCGTGGAAACAGATCCCGGCCAAGAACCCGCTGATCGTCCGGGCAGCGAAAGCTGCCCGCGTGGAGCTGCTGGACATGGGCCTGGCGATGAAGGCCGCTGCGAAGGAGTTCCCGCGCAGCGACCTGGCCGACCCGGTTGACGGGGTGCACCTGCGGCCTCGGGGGGAGATGGTTTTCGCGCGCACGATCTTCGCGGAACTCGTCGATCTCGGGTGGGTTCCGGCTTGCGGAGGAGGCGACTCCGGCAAGAAAGGAAGCCCGTGACAAGACGTGCATTTCCAGCAGCGATCGTTGCAGTCTGGGTGCTGGCGGGGGTGACGTATCCCTGCCCGGCTGGCGAGCCCAACGGCGTGACCGTCCGCGAGGGCAAGTTGGAACTGCCCCGGTTTACCTCTCGCCCGAGGTACACGAAGAACCGCAACACCAACAGCGCGTTTCATCCGATCCGCGGCTCGCGGAAGCCGCGCGGCAGGCGCACCCTCAAGCTGGTGGTCCTGGAGAATCGGTACCTGACGGTGTCGGTCTGTCCCGAGCTCGGCGGGCCGGTGGTTCGGGTTGTGGACCGCAAGACCGGCGACGACCTGTTTCATCGCGAGGGGAAGGTCAAGGACTGGATCCCGTACTGGGAGTCGGGCGTGAAGGTCAGCTTCCCGTTTCGCGAGCACGGCGTGCGCGTGGACGACCAGCCGGCTGGGTATCATGTGGTTCGCGGAGACGACGGCAGCGTGACCGTGGCGATGTGGATGGAATTCAGCCGCTTCAACCGCTACGAGAACCGCTGGCAGTTCGGCCGGTTCAGCACGATGACGCTGTCACAGCTTGTCACGCTTCGACCTGGCGAGGCGGTGTTCACCGTGAGGTACCGCGTGGTGAACCCGACGCCCTATCGCCAGGGCAGGCAGTTGTGGAACGATGCGCTGTTCCCGAGGAACCACACTCCTGACGGCGTGGTGACCGGCGCGAACAAGCCGCCGCGCGGCAAGAGCCCAGCGGAGCTGATCTACCCCTTCCGGTACGCCAGCGACCACCACGGCAAGGATTTCCGAGAGTTAAAAGACCGCGAGCGGCTCGTGCGGTCGCACACCAGACGCCACACGTCGATGTTCGCCTGGGGCACCCGCCTGGGGTTCGCGGGCCTCTATTACCCGTCGGTGAAAGTGAACCGGTTGCGGATTTTCGACCCCAACGAGTCGCCCGGCGCGAAGGTCTATCTCCAGGGCGAGGGCCGGTATCACGGGGGGAGCCCCACGACGCACATGTACAACTTCGTGGAGCTCTGGGGCGGAACGCACCATGTCTTCGAGGGCGTGGAAGACTGGGTCGCTCCCGGGGAGACATTCGAGATGACACACCATTTCGGCATGGTGTACGGCATCGGCAAGGCCGACTGGGCGGATCGCACACTGGCGGTCCATGCGGAGTTCGACAGCGACGAGCCTCGCATCGAGATCGCGGCATTCCGGCCGCTGGAGGGGCTGGAGGTGCTGGTCGACGGCGAGGTGATCCGCAGGGACGCCTCGGCCGGCCCGCATGAGCCGCTGCGCGTGAAGCTGGACGAATCGAAGGATCGCGCGGTGCTTACGGTTCGGCGAGGCGGAAAGGTGCTGCTGGACCGGCAGCTGCCCGTGGAGATTCCGTCGGGCAAGACGTTGCACGAGAAGATTCGCCGATCGCTGCGGGGCGACGTTCCCGCCAACCACGAGAAGACCGGCGAGGCGTTCGCGTGGGGCAAGGGTCTGCACGTGGGCGCCAACTACGACCCGAACACCGTCGCGAGGGGTCGGGTGGCGTATCGCAAGGGTCAGCTTGCCGCGGCGGTCAAGACGCTCCGGGCTGCACTAGCCGCCCAGCCCGACGACGGCGAGGGGTGGCATCTGTTGGGCGTGGCGTTGCTGGAGAGCGACGAGGACGAGCAGGCAGGCCGGGCGCTACGGCGTGCCGTGGATGTGAAGGACAGCTACCCCGCGGCGCGGTACTATCTGGCGTTGCGGGCCCGCCGAGCCGGGGACACCGACAAGGCGCTGAAGCAACTTGAGGCGCTGCTGGACGCCCGCCCCGGCCATTGGGAGGCCAGGCTGCTGCGCGCTGCCTGGTTGGCTGAGGGAGATGACCCCGCGGTGGACACGGCGCGGGCGTTGACCGCGACGGACCCCGGCGATCCGCGGGCGCAGTGGGTGCTCGCGCGGGCGCTTGAATCGGCCGGCCTGGACGACCAGGCCGAGAAGATCCGCAAAGGGTCCCTCGCGTCGCTGATGAAAGAGCCCGGCGCCGAGCGAAGGATGAAGGAATTCACGCAGGCGGCTGCGGGAGTGTTCGTGCACCCGCAGCGGCTGGAGCTCAAGCTGGGCCGCTGAGCGTGGCTTGGGCTGAAAGCTGAGATCGGACTGGAACGGCTGGCGGCGGGCGATCGGGCCCGGCCGGCCTGGCAGACGGAAAGGCGAAGAACATGACATCATGCATTCATCGATCGATGGCGGGTTTCGTAGCGGCCTGGCTGATAATGGCCGGCGCTTCGGGACAGGCAGCTGGGGGTGAGAAGTCCCGGGCGAAGATCACCGTCGAGACGATCACGCACAAGATGTGGACGGCTGAGCTTGAAGAGAAGCGCCTGTATCCCAAACCGGTGGACAAGAGCGCCCTGGGCCCGGCGCGGCAGGCGATTCGCGACCGCGAGAACCAGCTCCAGCAGGAGCTGGCGGAGCAGCATCCGGACCTGGCCAAGGCGTACGACGCGTACCGCAAGATCGGCCGGCGGCAGCGTAACACAGCCGAGGCGAGGAAGCTCCAGCCCGGGCATGACGCGTTCGCCTCGAAGCTGCGGGAGGCCAAAGACGCCGACGAGAAGCTCGAATCGCTGCGGGAGAAGTATCGCCAGGCCCGACGGAGCAACTGGAAGGTGATCGACGCGAAGATCCCGATGGTCACGCTCTCCAACGCGTTGATCGAGGTGAAGGTTGCCCCCACGCTGGGCATGCGCGTGGTCAACGCGGTGGACCTCAAGACGGGCCTGTCGTTCTCCGGCTCATCGGCCCCGAGGTACTACGAGAAGCAGCCCTTCCAGGACGTCATCGGTTGGACGGCCGGCTACCAGGAGCTGTCGTTCCCGTACTTCGAGCACGGCGTCGGCGTTCGCCAGTCGGCCGGGTTCCGCACCATCGAGCACGACGACGGCAGCGTGACGGTGGCGATGAACATGCGGTTCACCGAGCACCAGCATCCGCGGCACATGGCGCGGTATGGCAGGTACTCGCAGCGCAGCGTGTCGATCTGGGTGACTCTCCGGCCGGGCGAGAGCCGGTACTCGGCGACTTACCGCCTGGACAACCCCAACCCGCTGCGGCGCAGCGAGAGGATGTGGACGAACATCCTGATGGAGGCGGAGAAGTACGACGGCGAGCACGTAATTTACCCGGTGGGGTACATCATGCCGCACATGGGTGGCTGGGCCAAGCCGTTTTACGCGGAGGGCGGCCAGCGGTCGTGGCGTGGCGTGTCGCACTTCGGGCTGTACAGCGAGTACGAATTCTGCGGCGTGTATTCGCCCAGGCGGGACAACAACTGCCTGATCATCACGCCCAGCGACACGGCTCCGGGGATGAAGCTTTACACGACCAAGGCGCCGGGCGGGTTCCTGGAGTTCTGGACCGGCAGCACGACGCTGTTTGAGTATCCCGGCCGGTTCGTGGACCCCTACGAGCCGGTGGAATATCGGTTGGACTTCTACAACGTCCAGGGTATCGGGCGGGTGGATTTCGCCAACCGCGACGTCGCCATCGCCGAGGAAGACGGATCGTTCGCGATAGTCTGCCCGCGGAGCGGAAGTGCGAAGGTCACCGACGGGGCGGGCAAAACGCTGGCTGAGGGCAAGGTGGGTCCGCACACCCCGCTGAAGGGCAGTTACGACAAGCGGTTGGTCGTCACCGTCGATGGCAGGCAGGTCGCCGACGTGACATTCCCGCTGACCTACAAGGACACGCAGCGTCGCCACGGGGACGTCAAGGCCCTGGGTGGGAAGTACCGCATCGAGCTGGAGGAGATCAGCAACCACCGCGGCCAGGCCAGGTCGTGGCACGGGATCCGCGAGGCGGAGAAACTGCTCAAGCAGGACGCAGACCTCGACAAGGAGCTGCTGCTGAGCTACGCCAATTGCTGCTATCGCTATGGCCGGTTTGATCTGGCCGAGCGCCTGCTCGAGCGAATCGGCAGCACGCCCGGGGCGGACCATCTGCGCGGCCTGATTGCCTGGGAGCGCGGCGAGAAGGTTGATTTCGGCCAGGCCGGTCCGGATTCGTATTATCATCGCGCGTTGCTGGCGATCCAGGACGGCAAGGAAGGCCAGGCCATCGACTGGCTGGAGAAGCTCATCGCCAAGCGGCCCGAGGTGTATCGGCCTCGGCTGGTGCTGGCGTATCTCAAGGAAGACCGCGAGGCAGCGGGCAAGCTTGCGATGGAGAACCCGGCGTCTCCGGAGGCCCAGTTGGTTCTGGCGAAGCTGGGCGTCGACGGGGCAGAGAAGGCGTGGAAGTCACTCGTGGAAGAGAATCCGGGAGCGTCCGAGCAGGTCAAGGCCTTCGGGTTGGAGCTTACCGAGGGTAAGTGGAGCCACATCAAGAGGTACCAGCCGCTGGTGAAGGGCGACTGACGGCGGCGGGACGTTGTGGAGGCACCACCGGCAGTGACGGGCCTGTGACAGGTGGAGGTCCCAGGCTGCAGGGTCAGGCTGAGGAATTGTTCCGGGTTCGTTCAGACGGGATCAGTTCTGCGCATTGCGGCTGTTTTCCGTGCGTATTGGTTGGAAAACAGTTGACAAATCTCCGAAGCCGTGTGAAGATGACAGTCGAATTGCTCTGGACTCCTTCGAGAGCGGGAGTTCCAACCCCTACGGGGCAGGGCGAGCACTCGCTCACTCAACCTGCCTCAGGCCGCCCCGGCCAAGTTCCCCGACACACATTCTGTATCTGTTCTGGGTTCGCATGATCGTTTTTTCGAGCACTGTGCAGTTCGGAAGAGATTGATCTGTCCGGGCTGATCCATAAGCAAGTGAGGCGCAGCTACCTGTCCGGCGCGGACGCCCTGAGCCTGGGCACGCGAGAGACCGGTAGGGGGGCTGCGAACCGAAAACCTGCAACACATCCGAGCGATCTGCAGGAAGGAGTGGACAATGAAGCGTCATTTCATGCTTGTCTTGGTACTCTGTTTGGGTCTGGCCGGCAGCGCGTCGGCAGCGCTGGACACTTCCAATGCCTACGTGGACGGCGACAGCGTCACATGGGCCGGTCAAACCACCATGAGCAGCAGCGATGTGGACTTCTCTGCTGACATCGAGTGGTGCGTGGATGCCCCTGGCGGCGACGGGCTGTTCAAGTACAAGTACCAGGTCACCTGCACCGGCACGGTTTCTCTGAGCAAATTCTCCGTGGGCATGCTTGCAAGCAATGAAGCCCAGGGGATCGGCTACGTCCAGATCGACCCTACCGACATCGCTCCTACTAACGCAGCCTTTGCCGGTACCTATCCAGACCTGCAGAATGCCGACTGGGAATTCGCGGGCATGGAAGACGGCGAGATCAGTTATGAGCTGTTCTACTACAGCGTCAACGAGCCGATCATGTTTGGCGGCTCGATCCAGGACGGCGTGACGGCTGGAGGGTTGGTGCCTTCGCCTTCGGACGTCATCCCCGAGCCGGCTACGCTGAGCCTTCTGGCGATCGGTGCCGTAGCAGGCCTGTTCCGCCGTCGGCGGTAGGCTGGGTCGCACTGCCCCCGCGAGCTTGGCGCTCCGTCGGGCGCAGGAGGTCCGTTGATTACGCGGAAGGCCTTGTCAGGCATGACAGGGCCTGTCCGCCCAGATAGAAGTGAGGGAGAGCCCAATGAAGCGAGCAACAGTAGCAGCGTTAGCGCTGGCACTGCTCGGAGCAGTCGGCTTCGCCGGCGCAGGAACCCTCGTTACCGATACCAATGCCATGTCCGGTTGGAAGGGCTCGGCGTTGTTCGATACCGCGGCTACCTACGGAACAACGTATTTCACGGCTACCGTGGACTACGCAGTGTACGAACCGGGGCAGTTTGAGCTGAGCTTCCCCGGCGTGTCGGTACAGCCCGACGAGTATGTCTACGCCTACCAGGTGGTCGATGTAGCCGACGGCGTGATGGGTTCGGGCACCGGGTTCGTCAGCCGGTTCACGGTGCTTCTGGATGAGGACGAACTGCTGGGAACGATCGATGCGATCAGCGGAAGCGGAAGCATCGCGCCCAGCAGCATCGCTTTCGCTCCGGTCGGCGGCCCGTATGACACGGCCGGGTGGTCCTTCGCGTCGCCCAACGAGATCGACTCCGGCCTGACCGGCGAGATCGTCTTCTACGCGTCGAGCGATGCTCCCGAGATGGGCAATGCAGCGGTCACGGGCTCCTACGGGTTCGGGGACAATCAGACACTGCCCAATCCCATTCCTGAACCGGCGACCATGCTTGTGCTGGTTGGCGGAACGGCTGCGTTGGTTGCGCGGAGAGCCGCCCGCAAGGCGAACTGACGCGTTGCACAGGACGGGGCCATGCCCCGCGAAGCGAAGCAATACGAAGTCTTTGAACCGGCCACGGGACGGGGGGGAAGGTCTATTCCCCTTCCCGTATGGGCCGATTGCTGAAGAGTCCATGTTGGACGTCCCTTGCTGAGACGTCGTTCAAGTCTAAAAAGCCGGAAAAGCAGGAAACTTGCCCTAGTTTAAGGGGCAATCTGTCGATGGGTTGAGCATCATCTCGTACTCAACCAGGCCCGTTGTCGGGAGTCGCGTTGCGGGAACGCGACCAGCCGGGCCGTAGAAGACGGAGATCCAGAATGATCCAAGGTAACCGCTCTGTACTGTGTCTGAGCGTGATCGCAGCACTTGTGTCAGGCATGGCAGCGGGGCGGGCTTTTGCAATGGAGCCCGAAAACGTCCTGGTGATCTACAACCAGGCCAGTCAGGATGGAGCCTCCATCGCGGATTACTATCGGCAGGCTCACCCTGGCGTTCGCACGGTCGGCATCGACCTCGGATCATCGTCGGTCGGCGAGGAGATCATGGCTGGAGATTATCTCGACGTGATCCGTCCCCAGGTTCTCTCCGCCCTCGATGATTCGATCGATTGCATCGTAACCACCAAGGGCATGCCCCTGCGTGTCAAGAATCCGGGCGCTTCCAGCGTGTATTCCAGCCTGGAAAGCGAACTGACCCGCATTGACAGCATCGCCTCGACCGACCAGATGGGCAACCAGAACTGGTTCCTGCCCGACTATTGGGGGGGCAACCAGCTTGCCAGGAATCCCTACCATCAGCAGACCGACGCGTTCAGCTATCAGCAGTATGGCATCCGTCTGACCTCGCGGCTGGACGGATTCACCGTCGAGGATGTCACCGCTTCGATCGACCGGGCCCGCAAAGCGTTCCTGGGTAGGCCCCAGCTGATGGCTGTGCTCGACGACGACCCGGACGCCCCGGGGGGATCGGCCGATCGGATGATCCAACTGGCCGAGGGACTCGACCTGCGGGGATTCGACAACACGTACGACGGAACGTGCGAATTCGTCCGGGCTTGCTGCGGTGAGGCGCTCGCGTACGTCAGCCATGGCAGCTACGGATGCGGCCCGGGGTATCTCGACGAGGAAGCCGGCATCGAGTTCGAACTCGCCCCCGGTGCGATGTTCCATTCCCTGGAGAGCTTCAACGCCTACAGTTTTGAGGAAGGCGGGAACCAGTACGGACAGGGCCTCATCGCCGAGTGGATCCAGCGGGGCGGAACCGTGGGGCTCGGGCACGTCGAGGAGCCCGGTGCAACCCCCAGCAACATCACCGATGAGTCCCAGGCCTTCCAGATGCTCCTGGACGGCTACACCTGGGCGGAGGCTGCCTGGGCTTCTACCCTCCAACTGTCCTACGTCAACACCGTCGTGGGCGACCCTCTCATGCAAATGGTCGACATCCTGCCCGGCGACATCAACCTCGACGGCCGGGTCTCAGCCGGCGATCTTGGCATCTTTGCCGCCAACTGGGGCACACAGGAAGGCGCAACCTGGTATGAAGGCGATCTCAACGGCGACGGGCGGGTATCCTCCGGCGACCTGGGCATGCTGGCTGCCAACTGGGGCAAGAGCATCTGGGATCAGGAGCCAGTCCAGCCGCCCTCGGCCCTTGAGATTCCCGGAAGCGTCCCTGAGCCTTCTTCGCTGATGTTGTTGGCCTTGGCGGGACTGGGCCTCGTTCGCAGGCGAACGAGCTGAACAGTCCGTCCATGGCAGATCTTCCACCCGAAATTCCGGTTCTCCGGGATTTCGGCGCGCGCTGAAGAACCTTGGAACAGACCGGCGGGTTTGAGACAATAGAGAAGCGGCGTCCCCGGGTTCATCGATGACCCAACGATTCTGGAACCGCTCCAGACCAGGGACGCCGCTTCTGTGCGCCGTACCTGCTCAGACGCCCTCCAGCCGGGAAGGTTCCCCGCGATTCGCGCAGATCGCCCCGACGAAGGTCCATCAGCCTCCCGCAACTGCCCCGCACGCCTGCGAGACACTCCGAAGGTTTTCGATCGGCGTGCCGTAGAGGATCGCGTCGGCGGCACCCACCAGGTGAGGAAAGCCCGAAACCGCATCCAGCACGTCCCGCGCTGCCTGGCTGCATTGCTCGGGCCCGGCCGTGCGGAGCAGTTCCAGATCGATGTTACCCCGCGTGACGATCTGCGAATCGATCGCCCGTCGGGCTGCAGCAAGGTCCGTTACCGTCCCAGCCGGCGGGGGCGAAAGCGTTTCCACCACGTCCATGCCGATCGGGTCGTAGTAGCCCTTGTCGACCCACAGTTGCGACTGGCCGCAACAGTGGAAATGGCTTCGGCCTCCCTGCTGCCTGACATGTCGGACCATCCGGCTCGACTGGGGGATGATGACGTCTTCCCAGATCTCCGGTGAGAGCAGTTCGGTACCCGGTGCGCCGATCCAGATGAAATCCACGCCCACCTCGATCAGCAGCGACGCAATGCGGCAGAGGGCTCCCTCCGCCCGTTCCATCGAGCGGTCGTATCGCTCGCGCTCGGTCAGGAGCATCATCAGGGGCTTGTCGGCGAAACCGGGGAGCGAATACAGGAAGTAGGGCAGTTCCAGCTGGATTTGACTGATCCCTCCGCGGCGGGCGATCTGACGGGCCCAGGGGCCATAGCTTTCGCGGATCCGTCCGTCGCTGCGTCCCTGCAGGATCTGCTCGGAGATCCAGTCGGCTGCATCGAGTTGGCCGGCGTCGGCGATCCAGTCATCGATCACGGTGATGCCCTCCCTTGGGCGCTCGACCAGGACCCGCTGCAGCTGGCCTTTCCCCGTTCGGATGGTCTGGACATACCGGCGGCCCGTTTCGTCCTGCTCGACGCATTCGGTATCGGTTTCCAAGGCGGGATTGGCGGTCAGATCCGGCGTGGATCCCTGCAGGCAGGCGGGGGCATATTCCCCTGCCTCGGCGGCAGCGAAGACGTCGTCGAGGGTGGCCTGGGAGACCCATGGCTTGCCGGCAAAGCTGGCTGCGTAGAGGGAGTCCACCAGGGGCACGAAAGGCCCGGGCGTGGTCTTGCGCTGGTCGATGTAGTCGAGAACGGCTTGTCTGGAATGCATGGGATTGGTTTCGTCCGGCCAGGTTCGGGCCCCGGCCGGCCTGGGGGATTGTCTGTTCGCTCGGGGTGGCGCTTCATTCGCGGGGCTGGTTTGGCCGATCATTCTAGCGTATTGTGAGCTTGCGGGTGAACGAATTCAGACAAGGAGTTCCATGCCTCGCATCGGTGCGTTGATACGGCTGGCCCGGCCCACCCATTGGGTCAAGAACCTCATCGTGCTTCTGCCGGTGGTCTTTGCCCTGCGCGTGGGCGACCCGGTAGCCTGGCTTCGGGCGGGTATCGCCACGGTCGCCTTCTGCCTGATCTCCTCGACGGTCTACGTGATGAAC
This sequence comes from uncultured Planctomycetaceae bacterium, assembly GCA_964642855.1. Classification (GTDB taxonomy): domain Bacteria; phylum Planctomycetota; class Phycisphaerae; order SM23-33; family SM23-33; genus CAZXSK01. Next base: position 10,500 of record CAZXSK010000035.1, read on the forward strand.
GATCTGAGAGATGCCCCCCAGGACCGCCTGCACCCCGTCAAGTCCAGGCGGCCGATCGCGTCGGGGGAAGTCTCTCCTGCCGCTGCGATGGCCTGGATGCTGCTGCTGGGCTCGGCGGCGTTCGCCGTTGCGATCTTCGACGGCCTGCTGACGGTTGGCTTCGTCGCGGGCTACTTCCTGCTGCAGGTGTTCTACACGCTGCTGTTGAAGCATCGCCCGATCGTGGACGTCATGGTCATCGCCACCGGGTTCGTGCTCCGGGCGGTGGCAGGGGCGGTGGCGATCCGGGCGGAGGTAAGCCCCTGGCTGGTGGTCTGCGCGTTCACGATCTGCCTGTTCATGGGCTTCTGCAAGAGACGCAACGAAGCGGCCACGCTCACCGACGAGCAGCGCGGCGCGAAGCACCGTTCCACCCTTGCGGCCTACACACCGGAATTGCTGACCCACCTGATCACGCTCTCCGCCGGGCTGGCGATCGTCTCCTATCTGCTCTACACGGTCAGCCCGCGGACAGTCAGCCACTTTGGCACCACGTACCTGATGTACACCGTTCCGCCGGTCATCTATGGCATCGCGCGGTTCGCGATGCTCTCGATGACCGCCCGATACGCCGGGCCGGTCGAACTGGCAATGCGGGATCGGCCGATCCAGGTGGCGGTTGCACTGTGGGCGATCTCTGCCGGGCTGCTTGCCTACTTCGGCCCGGGGATCCAGGACTGGATCGGCCAGAACTACTGACGCGCTGACCTCCTTGGCCAGCGCTCAGTGGCGGATCTCGTGGAGAATGCGGCGATCCAGTTGCCGGTTGCCCGTATAGACCTCTTCCAGCGACCGAACCTTCAGCAGGCGCGTCCACTCTTCCTTGGCGATCTGGATGCACCCGATGCAGGAGAATCGCTTCAGCCGAAGGGCCTCGACGCCCTTGAGGCTGGTCAAGCCCCGGCAGCCCTGGATGTGCAGCTCGCGGAGCTTGAGGCCTCTCAAGGCCGTCAGGTCGCCCTTGAGCCCGCCAAGCCGGATCAGCCAGAGCTTCTCCAGCGGCATGCCCTCCAGGAACCGCAGGTCCTTGATGCTCGCGCAGCCAGCCAGCGCGAGGCTGACCAGCTCCTTGCCCTTCAGCAACTCGGGCTTGATCGCAGCCTTGGAGCAGTCCTGCACGTTCAGATGCTTGAGGGGCAGCTTGCCGATGGCGTCGGCGTCGGACAGGTCCGGGCAGCGCACCAGCCGGAGATTCACCACGGGCATCTTCTCCAGAACCGCGATGTCCGTTACGCCTTTGACGTCCGTGAGGTGCACGACTCGCAGCTTCAGGCCTTTCAGCCGGGCGAGGCTGTCTGCCTCCTTGCGGTCAGCCAGCCACAGGCCCTGCAGGCTTTGCTGGCTTGCGATTCCTTCCAGCGAAAACTTCGGGCAGGCCGTGACCCACAGGTGGGTCAGCGAGTTGGGATCGATCGCCGTCAACGAGCCCTTCGCCACACCGCATCGCTCGATCGAGAGTCTCTCCGGGGCCAGCCAGGACAGGCCATCCAGGCCGGTCAGCCTGCGCAGATCGCCCAGCCGAAGGACCTTCACGGGCGAGAGCCTCAGCGGCCAGACCCCGCCGCGCAGCTCGTTGCAGTTGGCGATGGTGATATTCTCCAACGGGAGTCGCTCAACGCCCGAGAGCGATTCGATACTGTGGCAACCACTGATGACCAGCCTTCGCAGGCCGGCCTGCGACAGCGCGGCCAGATCGCCACGGACATTCGGGTTGTTGACCAGTTCCAGCCACTGCATCTCCAGGCCGAACAGCGGATCGAGCGTGGTGAGCCCGATATTGTCCTCCAGTCGCATGCCGACAAGCCGGCCGTCTTCGTCGTACTTGACATCGGCGTGGACATCTACGACGCGGTTGACGGCCTTCATGCGGTTCAGCGTGAGCTTGACCTTCTCCCTGTCGCTACCGTGAGACCTCACCCGCGCAAACGCTCGCGTCACGATCGGAATTTCGCGAACGTCGAGAAGCTCGCCCAGCCTGTCCGCCCTGGCCAGGCGCTCGTCGACAGCCAGCAGCGCCGACTGGATCTCGTTCTTCGCAGCGGGACCGAGGTCCTGTTCGAACAGGGCGGCGTATCGTCGTCTCGCCCGTTTCAGCAGATTCAACTCGCCCAGCAGGGAGGCGTCTTCGGTGCAGGTGACCAGCCAGTCGGCCAGCTCTTTCTGCGAGGCGGGGGGCAGGCTGTTGGGCTCGTCGTCCAGCAGCGGAAGATAGGTCCGGAAAGTATCGAGCGACGCGGGGGTCAGCATCGAGCGTGCGGCATTGGGGTCGTTGCCGTGGGCCAGGGCGATCCTCGTCAACTGGTTTCGCGCCGCGTGGTCATTCGGGTCGTTCTGCAGGGCGCGACGGAGCTTGGCGCGCAGCTTCTCGGTGCGGACGGCCTCGGCGTGGACAAGCTGCCAGCCTTTGAGTCGGCCGGCGAGGGGAGAGCGGATCTTGACGGCCAGCTTCAGCGCCTGCGACGAAGCCACCGACGCAGCCTGGAAGTCTCCTGTATCCGCCTCGGCACGGGCCTGCATTCCGCGGTATTCGATCGCCACCTCCGCAGCGATCAGACGCTGCATCGTCGTGCCCGCCCTGCTCTTGTCCATCCACAAGGTCGAAAGGTTCGCCCAGGCCGTCGCCCTCCGGTGCGGACACGCCTCCGCCATGCGCTGCATCGCGGCGCGGGCGATCTCCCTGCCTTCCGGAGTCCGACAGGAAAGATCGTAGGCGGTCTGGCAGAGCAGCGCGATCAGCTCGGCCTGTCCGGCTGGGCACTTGCCAGCCTTGGCGAGCATCTCACGCGCCAAGGCCAGGTCGTCGTCGGGGGTGAACGTGCCCCGCACGTTTCGAAGCTCATCCCCGTGCTGCTGCTGAAAACGCTGGCCGGCGTCGTCATCGGCAGCCCGCAGCGGACGGGCGGACAGAGCGATCGCGCAGAAAATCCCGACCCCGGCAGCCAGCATCTTTGACCTACCTGTCGCGCGCATGGCTGCACATCTCCCGCTGTGACGTGTCTGCCCTCTCTCCAACCCGCGAGACGGGGCGAAGTTGCGGCCTATCGCGGGTGAAGCCCAGCCACGCGACCGGCTGCTACTTCTCGCCCTCGCCGCCGGTCATGCCCGCCTTGTCGCTGGCAGCCGCACGGTTGCGGAACGTCTGCTTGTCCTTCTTCATCTCGCGGATCGTCTTGGTCTTCAGCCGGGCTGCGCCCTTCCACTTGCGCGTGCCCCGATAGGTCTTCTTTCGACGGGCTGCCGCCAGACGCTTCCGAGCGGCCGGGACCTCCTCGGCATACTGCGGCAGCCAGCGCTGCTGGGCCACGAGCATCTCGTCGGCCATCTGGTCGATCTCGACCGGATCGAGCACCGCCCCGGTCAGGGGGTCCATCATCAGCGCCTGCTTGAGCAACTCGACGTCGCCAGCCACCGCGGCTTCGACCGCCAGCCGCTGGACCTGGATCGACGAGTTGCAGACCGCCGCACAACCCAGCGGCAGGTCGCCGACCTGCGGAATGCCCACGCCGTTGGTGTCCACGTAGCCGGGCACTTCCACGATCGCGTCGTCGGGCAGGTTCGTGATGCAGCCGTTGTTGGGCACATTGAAATGGCCGCGATACACGCGCCCGGTCTCCAGGCCCTCGATGATGTAGCTGCCGTGCTCAACGCCCCGGCTTTCCGGGCCGATCGGCTGGTCGTCAGCCTTCAGCCAGTTCGGAAAGTCGGTCTTGAACCAGTTCTGCCCCTCCGTGCACACGCGCAGGTACCCGCCGGTCTCCCCATGGATCCAGTCCGACAGGTCAATCCATTGCTCGATCTCCTCGGGCCGCTTGCGGTACCAGGGCACGTACTCGCTGAGGTGCCCGTTGCTTTCGGTGCTGTAGAAGCCGAACCGCTCGAGCATGTCGATGCGGACCTTCTCGGTCTGGCTGTACACCGGGTGCCTGCGGAACCCCTCCAGCAGCCGGCCGGTCCAGTCCTGCCCGTCGTAGATCACCTGGATGTACCATGTCTGATGGTTGATCCCCGCGCAGATGATCTCCACCTCGCCGGTGGTCACCTTGCGATAGCCCTTCGAGCCGGGCTTCTTCCTGCCGTTGATCAGCAGCTCGATGACCTCGGCAAGCTGGCGGTGGCCGGCCATCACGCCGTGACACAGCCCGATCGTCGGCACGTCGCCGTACAGGTTCGCCGCCCAGGTGTTCATCGCGTTGGGATTCGCGTAGTTCAGCAGCAGGCAGTCCTCCGACGCCACCTCACGGATATCCCTGCAGAAATCCAGGATGCACGGAATGTTCCGCTGGCCGTAGAAGATGCCCCCCGCGCAGAGCGTGTCGCCCACGCACTGGTCCAGGCCGTACTTCAGCGGAATCTCGATGTCCAGCTTGAACGCGTCCAACCCGCCGATGCGCGTGCAGTTGATCACGTAATCGGCTTCGTCGAGTGCTTCGCGCCGGTCTAGGGTCGAAACGATGGTCGCGGGAAGGTCGTTCTCGTCAATGTCCTTCTGGCAGAGCTGGGCGACCATCCCCAGATTCCGCTCGCTGATATCGTGCAGTGCAAACTGCGTGTCCTGGAGTTCCGCAACCGCGAGAATGTCGCGAAACAGCCCGCGCGTAAAGCCCACGCTGCCCGCACCGATAAACGCCACCTTGATGGCCATGAGATCCTCTCCTTCGTGACTGGCCCCGGACGAACTGCCCACGCCGGCCAGCCTGCAGTGCCGCCGCCGATTCAGCCAGCTTCCCCTGACGTCGCCTCTACGTCAAGGGCCTACAATAGACCGGCAGGCTTCCGCGAAAGGGGCATCCGCTGACATCGAGAAACGAGACACGTGAAGGAATCCGCAGGCTCGTGGTGATCCTGGGCGACCAGCTCTCGACCGACAGCGCAGCCCTGACGGGGATCGACCCCGCGCGGGACGTGGTCTGGATGGCCGAGGCAGACGACCAGGCCAACTACGTCTGGTCGTCCAAGCCGCGGATCGCCGTGTTCCTCTCCGCGATGCGTCACTTCCATGAGCAACTCGAACGCGACGGCCTGCGGACCTGCTATCGCAGGCTGGACGACACGCCCGAACCTGCGTCGCTGACCAGGCTGCTGGAACAGGACATCCGTGCGCTCACGCCTCGCGAAGTGGTAATGGTCCGTCCGGGAGAACACCACCTCGCAGAATCCCTGACGCGCGCAGCCGGTAATGCCGGGGCCGAGGTCTCAGTACTGCCCGACCGCCACTTCCTGTGCAGTCTCGACGACTTCCGCAGCCACGCCGAAGGCAGGAAGCAACTGCGGATGGAGTACTTCTATCGGCAGATGCGCAGAGAGCATGACGTTCTCCTGAACGACGGCGAGCCAGTTGGAGGCCGCTGGAACTTCGACAGGGACAATCGCGAGCGGCCCGAATCCGAGGCCATGGAGAACGCACCCCCGCCGGTAGCCTTCGAGCCCGACGAGATCACCCGCGAGGTGCTGGAACTCGTAGCCGACCGTTTTGCCGATCATCCCGGGCGCCTGGACCACTTCGACTGGCCTGTTACCCCTTCGCAGGCGGACCAGGCGCTGAGAGACTTCGTCACCCATCGCCTCGGGCGGTTTGGGCCGTACCAGGACACCATGTGGACCGGTGCGCCCTTCCTGTATCACTCCCGGCTGTCGTCGGCGATGAACCTCAAGCTGCTGGACCCGCGCGACGCCCTGAAGGCGGCCGAGGATGCATACCACACAGGAGACGCGCCGCTGCAGTCGGTCGAGGGGTTCATCCGGCAAGTCCTCGGCTGGCGGGAGTACGTGCAAGGGGTGTACTGGCTGCACATGCCGGAGTACATCGACAGCAACTTCCTGGACGCCCGGCGCGAACTCCCCGCGTTTTACTGGACGGGCGAGGTCCCCTCCGTCTGCCTCGCCGAAGCGATCGGTCAGACGCTGGAGTTCGGCTACGCCCACCACATCCAGCGGCTGATGATCACGGGCTTGTTCGCTCTGCTGGCCGGGGTGCATCCGCGACGCGTCCACGAATGGTATCTCGCGGTGTACGTCGACGCCGTCGAGTGGGTCGAGCTGCCCAACACGCTGGGAATGTCGCAGTTCGGCGATGGAGGGATCATGGCCTCCAAGCCGTATGCCGCCAGCGGAAAGTACATCGACAGGATGAGCAACTACTGCGGCCGCTGCCCGTACGACCCGGCCGTTCGGACCGGTGAACAGGCCTGCCCCTTCACCACCCTTTACTGGGACTTCCTGATGCGTAACCGGCGAACACTCCGGACGGTCGGCAGGATGGGCATGCAGCTACGGAACCTCGACCGGCTCGACAAGAGCGAGCGCAACAGCATCCGCAACCAGGCGGACAAGGTGCTCAATCGCCTCGAAGGTTAAGGCCGGAAGCGGCGTCAGGATTTCTTCGCTTCCAGGAAGAACAGCCCCTCGCGGTCGATCTGTTGTGTCTTCCGGAGATGAGCTTCGTCGAGCAACTCGTCCCAGCCTGCCGGGTCGGGCAGGTGGTCGCCGTGGACCTCCTTGCCCACGCTGTCGTGGAACGCGTTGACACCGGCTGAACTGTTGAGATGCATCACCACCAGCCTCCCGCCGGGCCTCAGCGCGCGGGCAAGATTCGCCACCGCCTGCCGCTGGTCCCGGAAGTGTGGGAAGCTGTGGAAGCACAGCGCCAGGTCGAAAGCCTCAGCCCCCAGGTCGGCCGAACATACGTCGGCGTGTCGAAGCTCGGCGCCGGATTGCTTCCCGCCGGCCAGTTCGAGCATGGCCCTGGAGAAGTCGATCGCCAGGACGCGACCGGGAGCAACCTTCTCCACCAGCCAGGCGGTCAACTGGCCGGTCCCGCAGCCTACTTCGAGCACGTCCATTCCTTCGCGGAGTCCGAGCAGGTCGAGATGCTCCTCCACCCGGCGGATCGTTTCCCCGGGGGACTGCTCTTTCTCATCCCAGCCGGCGGCGATGTGGTCGAAGAACTTCACGCGCGGGTCGTCGGGCGTCGGGGGGGTCTCTGCTCTGTCGGTCACGTGGGGGTCTCCAGGCTGTCCCGGCAAGGAGGCTTGACGGGTTGGGTAATACGAAGTTACGCTTCAGTAATACCGTCGCCCGGCGCGGGGTGCAAGGGCTCTCTGCAGGCCGGCGCGGATGTACGTAATCCAACGGCCTGGCCATACCATGCGCAACTGCCGCCATCGAATGCTCTGCTCACTGCTTGCCGCAACGGTGCTTGTCTGCATCGCAGCCGGCTGCTCCGATGACCAAGCCGGGCCGCCACCGGTGGTCGCGACGTCCAATACCTACCTGCAGGCCGCCGTGTGGGACCTCATCGGCCGCGACGTGCCGGTGATGTCACTGGCCGGACCCGGTGCATGTCCCGGACATTTCGACCTCAAGCCCAGCGACGCGCGCAGGCTGGGGCGCGTGCCCTTGCTGTTGAGCCTGCCCGGCCAGGACGACCTCGCCCGGGCAGCCGGGCCGGATACGGTCTCCGCGGTCGTCCCCCCGCCCGGCGGGCTGGGCGACCCCAACACCTACCTCGGCGTCTGCCGGCGCGTATCGAAGCTGCTCGCCCACAACGGGCTTGTCACCGAGGATCACGCAGCCGGACGGCTGGAACGAATCGAGGCCCGCATGGCCTCCCTTCGCCAGTGGATGCGCCAGGAGCTGGCCGCAGCCGGGCTGGAGGGAGCGCCCGTCGTTGCGCCCGCCCACCAGGTACAGTTCTGCAGGGCAGCCGGCCTGCGCGTGATCGCCGTCTACACCGGCAGCGACACGACCTCCACCGGCGAGATCGGCCGGGTGATCGCAGCGGCAGATCAGGACCCGCCCATGCTGGTCATCGCCAATCGCCCGCAGGGACGCAAGCTCGCCGACGCCCTCGCCGGCAGGCTGGGCGACGTTCCCGTTGCGGTGCTCTGCAACTTCCCCGATCCCGACCAGTCCCCGCCCTTCGACGAGATGGTTCGGACGAACGTCGGATCCCTCATCGAGGCAGCCACTCCGTGAGCGCCCCGGCTGCCATCGACATCCGCGGGCTGACCGTTGCCCGCCGGGGACGGCGCATTCTCGACATCGATGCCCTGAGCATTCCCCACGGCCGCTGTGTGGTAATCCTCGGGCCCAACGGCGCGGGCAAGACCACGCTGCTTCACTGCTGCACGGGATTGATCCGCCCGCGGCGCGGATCGGTGACGGTTCTGGGCAAGGACGTTGGTTCGGCCGGAAGCCTGTCGATCACCCGGCTTCGACGGCGGGTTGCGCTGGTGGGGCAGGTTCTTGCCGGCCGGAGCGAACTGCCCCTGACCGTGCGGGAAGTCGTGCAGATCGGCAGGACCGGCTGGGCGGGGCTATTTCGGCGGCTGGGCAAGAGCGACCGCCAGCTCGCGGAGCAATGGATCGAGCGGCTGGGGCTGGGCGACCTGGCCGACGAAGCCTACAGTCAGCTTTCCGGCGGGGAGCAGCGGAAGGTGCTGATCGCCAAGGCGATGACCCAGCAGCCGGAAGTGCTGCTGCTGGACGAGCCGACGGCGAATCTCGACCTGTACTGGCGCGAGCAGATCGTACGCACGCTGTCGGAGCTTCGCGGCGAGCTTTCGCTGACGCTCGTGCTGGTCTGTCACGAACTCGAGGTCATCCCGCCCGGGACCGACACAGTCGCCGTGATCGAAGCGGGACGGGTGCGACATCACGGGACGGTTGACGAGGTGCTCACCCCCACGATGGTGTCCGAGCTCTACGGACCCGACATCGCGGTCGAGCGTCGCGGCGATCGGGTGACAGCCGTTCCCAGGGGGACGCAACGATGATCGACCTGGCGTATTTCGCGCCGGTGATGGCTGCGGGAATCGTAGCCGGCGGGTCCACGGGCATGCTGGGTGTGTACATCGTGGGCATGCGGATTCCGTTCCTGGGAGTATGCGTGGCACACGCTGCCCTGGCGGGGGCGGTGTTCGGAGCGCTGGCGGGGTTCACCGGTCCATGGCTGCTGGTGCCCGCGCTGGGCGGGGCGGTGGCTACGGCGCTGCTGTTGGGGCTGCTGGACCCCCAGCGGACGAAGCTGGACAACAACGTCATGCTCGGGCTGCTCTTCTCGCTGACAATGGGGCTGGCGTTTCTGGGCATCGGCCTGTTCTCGCGGTTCGACATCCCCGATCACGACGTGCGAAACCTGCTGTGGGGCAGCCTGCTGTTCGCCCGCTGGGAAACGGTCTGGCTGATGCTGGGCGTAGCGGCAGCGGAACTGGCGTTCGTCGGACTCTTTGCCAAGGAGCTGCGTGCGATTCTGTTCTCGCGGCTTCACGCGCGGAGCGCGGGCATTCACGTGACGCTCGTGTGGACCGGGCTGCTGGTGCTCACCGCCGTGGTACTGACGGTGAATTTCCAGACGGTCGGCGGGCTGATGATCTACAGCCTGCTTGCCAACCCGGCTGCGGCGGCGTTCCAACTCACGCGGGGTCACGGGCGCGCCTTGGCGACGTCCACGTGCCTGGGCGCGTTGAGTGGTTTGGGGGGGTTCCTCGTGGCTGCGTGGCTGGACCTGCCCGTCGGCGCGATGATCGTGATCGTCTCGTCGCTGCTGGTAGTGGTTGCGGGAGCCGTATCCCACCTTCGCCGTCGATGATCGCAGCGACAACGCGGCCCGCCCGAACGCACCCCGAGTGGCGTGGGTCTTGCCGGGGACCTGCCTATTCCCGCCGGATCTCTTTCCCGCAGCTGGGGCAGAAGCGGGCATCGGGCGTCAGGGGCCCGCCGCAGTACATACAGAATCGCGGTGTCGCTGCGTCCCCGGAGGCAGGCTTGGGTGTGGACGGGGCGGTTTGGGAATCTCCGCCCCGGGGTTGCGGTTCGGCTGAAGCTTTGGGTATTGGGGGTATCCACGCCGGCCTGAGGGACTCCTCATCGACCGGTGGCGCGTCCTGCCGGCCGGACGGCTGGGGCGCGTCGACCAGCCGGCGGGCGACGAGCCTGCCCTGCACCTCGTGAAAGTGCGCCTCTCCCGACGACAGGCCGGTGTCGGCCCAGTCTTCGTGGAGGGGGTCCCACCACAGCCAGCGCTTCGATGCGGGGAACAGCATCAGTCGCTGGCGGCCGAGGGTCAACTGCCAGTCCTCAGGGCGGCCGAACGCCTCGGCGGGAGTCGCCTGGCCCTGCGCGACGCCCTCCAGCGCCCGGTCGAGCCTGCGTTCGAGCTCCAGTTGCGCGGGCTCTGCCGGCGGGGGTTGGGTCTCTACCATGGGTGGCGCCTCCAGCTGTTGACCATTGTCTGCTTCTTCTCCATGTACATCTGCGCGCCGATGTCGTCGCCGCGGGCGGTCATCTTGTCGGCGATCTTCCGGTGGTAGTCGAGGTAGTCCTGCAGGCCGGCGTCGATGTCGCCTCCCCGCCCGTGGGCTTTGCGGATGTACTCGGTGATGTCGGCTTCCTCGAACGTCCGGCTGACGGTGAAGTCCTCCGGCGCGACGGTGGTGACGCGGTCTTTCCACCGGGCGATCCACTGGTCTTCGGGCACCATGGCGGGCTTGCCGGTGCTGGCTGATTCCCAGAAGTCCAGCACGTACCGCTCGCCGCTGGGCAGGATCACGCGGTTGGCGATGTGGTTCGACTCGTACCAGCTGTCGATCCAGTCGTACACCCCGCTCGGGTTGGCGGTCGATGCTTCTTCGACGATGATCGTATCGACGACCGCGCCGTCGACGTTGAGCTGGTCGACGATGTCCTCGGCCCACTTCCGGCCGATGTGGGCGAAGTCGCCGCATCGACCTCCGCGCCAGTCGGCGATGCGGGCGGGAACATTGCGCAGGCTCGACATGGTGTTCATGGGCAGGTCGAGCAGGCCGGTGAAGAACGCCTTGATCGCCCCGTCGTTCTTGACCCAGTAGCCCTTGTCGACGACTTCCCTGACCTTCTCGGCGAATCGGTTCTGCAGGTCCTGCACCACCGCTGGGTCGGCCGGTGGAATACCGGGCAGGTCGCTGCCGGGCTGAGAGGACGCGGGCGTGGGCTCGGCCTGCGCCTCCGGTGGCTGGGTGGTCCGCTCCGGAGGTGGAGGTGTTTCTTGCGGCGCGTCCGGCGGCTGGGTGCCCTGGTCCGGTGGCGGCGGCTGGGTTTGTCCGCCGTCCTGCTGGGCAGGCTGGGTCGGCGGGCTGTCCTGCGCGGGTTGTGGGGGGGCGTTGTCCTGTGGCGGCGAGGGCGGCGGGGTGTCCGTCGGCGAGGCAGGGGGTGAGGACCCTTCCACGATCAGCGCAACGTTTCCTTCCGGCGTGACGCCGTCTTCGGCGATGTCCCCGGCGAAGCCTCTGAGCCCGGGCGGAGCGGCATCGGGCGCGCTGTGAGGCTGGTCGTACCACCGTTGGAACTTGTCGGTAAGCCGGCCGTCTTTCAGCAGCCCGTGCTTCTGCATGTACTCGACGGCCTCGCGGCCATCGATGATCCGCGTTCCCGGAGGTGGCGAGGGCGGCGGCGACGTCGTGAGCCCGCCCGGCGCGGCCGGGGGGATAGCCACACCCGGCGACATTGCGGGCCCCATCGCGCTGGCGGCGCAGGCTGCGGCCAGTCCCGGACCGCCCGAAGCTGCCCGACCCAGGGCGATGCCGAGCCCCCGCAGCAGGTTGGCCAGCAGCAGCACGCCGGCCGACCCGGCTGACGTTTCGGCTACGGCCCGGCTGGTGGGGTCCATCCGTCGGGGGTCGGAGGTCAGCCTTCGCACGAGGCGGTCGACCTTTTCCTTGACGTCGCGCGGCAGGAGGTCGGCGGGCAGGGCGGGCCCGGCGGTTGGCCCGCTGCTGCCGCCGGATGTTGCGCCCACGCCCTTGGGCCGCTCGCCGATGGCACGACAGAGGCGGGGGTAGATCCGTTTCATCAGATCCACCGACTGGGCCTTGTACTGGCGGACAAATTCGCGAAGCTTGGGGTGTCCGGCGTCCTTGACCTCGATACCGACGACCAAGAGGAAGCGGCCATGGGTTACCTGGACCATCGTGGCCCCGTCGGGGGAGGACATGACCCACGCGTAGTCGCCGAGATCGAGCCTCTCCAGCGTGAACGGCTCGCTGTCGCCGATGCGTTGGCCGACCGCAGGTGCGAGCTGCTGGTACATGCCCCGGCTGACCGCCCGGGCTTGCGAGGCCGACGAACGTTCCAGCAGGAACACGCTCACGCCAACAATCTGCATGTCGTCGATGGCGAAATGCCTGGCTGCATGGGGCCCCATCGGCTCGCCGGACTCGGTCCGCAGCGTGTCGCTTTCGATTTCGTCATCGAAGTCGCTGCGGCTGACGATCTGGCGGAGGATGTTCGCGGCGCGTTGCTGGCTTTGTCCGAAGGCCGGGCCCGTGGTGGAGGTAACCACCAGGGCGCACAGCAGGGCGAGGCAGGACATGGGCGGGCCCGAGGTCACGAAACTGCGCGAGGCGGAGGGCTTGGTGGCGTAGCGCAGCAGCAGGATGGCCGTTGCGGTCACGAGCATGCAGGTGGTCAATCCGCTGGCTGCCAGGGAGATCTGGGTCGCCAGGGGCGCCCCCGCCAGGGCGAGCAGTTGCGTGGCCAGGTAGCACAGCCCCCAGAGGGCGACGATCAGGAAGCTGCCCCGGGCGTACCATCTTCCGTCGCGCTGGTGCAGGCGGTAGGTTGCCCCGCGCAGCAGGCCGAGGACCGCCCCGGCTGCCAGCGCGGGAATCAGGTACTCGGGAACGATGGCGAATTCGAGCGAACCTGCCTGGGCGAGGAACCCCAGGCCGTACGCGATCGGGGGAAAGAGGCACGCCAGGATGCCCACCGGCTGGTCGGCGCCCATGGAGACCATGACCCAGAGCATCGATCCGGCCAGCAGGACCAGCGACCCGAGCACCGGGGAGACCAGCCACGCCGCTGCCGCCAGGACGAACAGGATCACGGTCTTGACAAGGCCCCCCAGGATACCGCGCAGCGCCATACCGCCCATACCGGCCATGACGGTCTTCTCCTTTCTTGCGCGTCAACGCAGCCGAAGGGACGGCCTGTGCAACGGGAGATGGAATCAGTTTCGGATGGCCGTCCGGATGCGTCGAACGAGTTCCTTGTATTGGAACGGTTTCTGTATGAAACCTGCAAGCCCTTTGCCGGCAAATCGGTTGGTGGCGTCCTGCTCGTTGTAGCCGCTGGCGAGGACCACGCGAACGTCCGGGTCGAGCCGTCGCAGTTCGGTGAAGGCTCGCTCGCCGTTCATGTTGGGCATGGTCATGTCCAGCAGGACCGCGTCGATCCGGTCGGGCGACTGGCGGTAGAGGTCGACGGCTTCGGCGCCGTCGCCGGCCTTGATGACCTCAAAGCCGCTCCGCTCGAGCATGGCTGCGGCGACATCGCGGACGGTTCTCTCGTCGTCGGCGACCAGCACGGTTCCCCCGTCGACGGGCTCGTGCTGGTCATCAGCCGGGTCCTCACCCACCGCCACGGGCTCGGATTCCTCCGACGCGGGAAGCAGCACGCGGATGGTCGTCCCGCTGCCGGGCTCGCTGTAGACCTTGATGGCTCCCCGGTGGCCCCGAACGATGCCGAGCACCGCGGCCAGTCCGAGCCCCCGGCCGGCGAACTTGGTGGTAAAGAAGGGGTCGAAGACCCGCGTGCGGGTTTCCTCGTCCATGCCGCAGCCCGTGTCGCAGACTTCCAGGTAGACGTACCTGCCCGGCGTGAGGTCCTCGTCGAGATACGTAGTGGCCAGGTAGTCGTCGTCGGCATCGATCACGCCGGATGCGAGAGTGATCACGCCGCTTTCATCCTGGAGGGCGTCGGAGGCGTTGGTCAGCAGATTCATCACCACCTGCTGGATCTGGGCGATGTCCACCTCCACGGGGGGCAAGTCCTTGGCGGGGGCAAGCCGGAGTGTCGCGTTCTTGGAGATCGATGCCCTCAACAGGTGCGACATCTCGGACATCACCTCGTTGAGATCCACCGGCTGGATGACGAACCGTCCCTTGCCGGAATAGGCGAGCATCTGGTTGGTCAGTTCCGACGCCCGCAGGGCGGCGCGGCGGATCTCGCTGACGGTGGTCCGCGCCGGGGCGACTTCGGAGAGGTCTTCCAAAGCGAGGTCGGCGTTTCCGAGGATGCCCACAAGCAGGTTGTTGAAATCGTGGGCGATCCCGCCGGCCAGTACGCCGAGGCTCTCGAGCTTCTGGGCGTGCTGGATCTGGGACTCGAGCTGCTCGCGATCCCGCTGGGCCTCGACGCGCTCGGTGACGTCCAGCACGAGCGAGAGAATCGACACCAGATTCCCGTCGTCGTCGAGCAGGGCGGAGTTGAACCACTCGCAGTGCACGACATCGCCGCTGCGCGTGTAGTTGCGATTCTGCATATGCACACGTCCGCCGCGCATCAACTCCCCGGCTCTCTCGGTGACTTCTTTTGCATCGTCCTCGTGGACGAACCGCCAGTCCCCCAGCTTCCTGCCACGGACCTCCTGCTTGGACCAGCCGAAGATCTTCTCCGCCCGTGGCGACCAGTGGGTCACGCGAAACTCGCTGTCCCACTCGATGAATCCCAGCGGTGTGTTGAGCAGGTGGAACGAGAGTCTTTCGTGGGCGAGGCGCAGCTCGCGCTCCGATCGCCGCGCTTCGGTGACGTCTCTGCCCACGGCGGTGAAGCCTTCCACCTCGCTGCGGGGTCCGGTCAGGCCCGTCAACGCCCATTGGATGGTCCGCCAGTCGCCATCGTCGGCGATCCTGCACTCCACCCTGGCAGAATAGGGCGGACGGGCGGCTTCCCGGGTGGCTTGGAGAAACTCCTGCCGGTCGTCCGGATGAACCATGGAGGTCAGTCGGGCCGGCAGATCCGACCGGCCCGAGGCGGCGAGCCTGATCATCGACGGGCTGGCAAACTCCAGTCTGGCGTCTGCATCGCACCTGCAGACCAGATCGGTTGCGCTGTCCACGAGGATACGGTAGTTCCGCTCGCTTCGCTGCATGGCCTGCTGGGCCTGCCTGCGTTTGACGATGCTGCCAGCGAGGATCAGGATGGCTACAACAAGCAGCAGGATCACACCCGCTGCAGCGAGGATCGTGTCCCAGTAGACCTCCATCAGCGAGACGGGTTGGTGAACAACCTGGCTGTCGGGAGGCAGGTCGCCGGGGTCGATGCCGAACCGCTCGAGCTGCCGATAGTCGAACATGTACGGATTGACCGATGCGCCTTCGATGGGGATTTCTTCCGGAGATGTCGTGCCCTGCAGGATGGTCACGGCCATCTCCGCCGCCCGCCGGCCATGCCACCTGCCGCTGTTGAGCTTCCCCCCCATGATGCCGTACCCCAGCCAGAGGTCGACCAGTCCGTAGACCGGCACGGGTGCCCCGCCGAACAGTTCAGGGAAGCGTCTGGGGTAATCGACATATCGGCCGGTTGCGTCGCGAAGCCAGACCGTCAGCAGAACCACGTCGCCGTCTTCGAGGCCTCGGATACGCCGGCTGAGTTGGTCGGTCGTCAGACTGTTGCCGTCGAGGTACTCGAACGTCAGGTCGGGCAGTTGCGAGCTGGCCTCGCGGACGACCTGCTCCTGGGCCCTTCCGGTGGGGGTGTCATCGGAGACCACGAACACGCGCTGCAGTTGGGGCTGGAGGTCCCGCGCGAGGGTGAGTGTCTTGACCACGTCGAGCTTCTCGACGATGCCCGTGGCCGGTGCAAGCGAGGGGCTCCGAGCGAGAGCGGGATCATTGATCCCGCAGAAAACGATCGGGATTTGCCCGAACAGTTTTCTTCCGTACTGCTCGAGGAACTTCAGGGCGTTGTCGTCGGTAGCCAGGAGCAGGTCGAAGGCGTTGGGTTCATACTTGTCGCCCAGCAGACGGTACATCGAGGAGAAGACCTCTTCGGGTAGGTGTCGCTTCGTGTCGAGATATTCGACGTAGACTGTAGCAGCCGGCATCCGCTCGGCGAAGACCTCCATCGTTCCTTCGACCTCGTCGTCGGTCCAGTCGAAGCCGAGGTGGTAGGAGTTGAGGATCAGCACGTTTGGGCTTGCAGAATCGGCAAGCAAAGCCGAGGTGGGAATCAGCAGGCCCAGTGCAACTGCGCTCAGCCCCACTGCGGTGCGCACACCGCCACGGAGGCCATTGCGTGGATTGGTTGGATCGATCAAGGAGAACTCCCATTTCATCGGGCCCGGAAGCAGGCCCGAGTCTGGCGAACAGTACAAATACCACTTCCGTGCATTCTAGCATTATCCGGCCAGACGAGGTAACCCAGAAAAACGGGAAGAGTCTCCCCAATTTACTGCAAACTGGACACCAGCCAGCCGGTGAAGCTAAGATCCATACAGCCGGAAGTTCCTCCCCAGGCAAGGCGAACAGACATGGACCCCAACACCGATTCAGCGATCGGCCGGACCGAGGCAATGTCTGCGGGAGCAGGCAGGCGGATCCGGGTCCTCCGGGCGGCGCTCGCCGCGCTCGTCGTGTTGGCGGCCTGCCTTGCCGGTACATGGTGGCTGGCCGATCGGCTCGCCTCAGGACGCGATCGCCACACCGTCTCCATTGCCCGGCAGCGGAGGGAATCGCTTCGCCAGGCGTTCGCCCGATATGTTCTTGCTGCGCAAGTACTTCATCGCGAGCTTCAGGGCCGGCAGGTCGAGAACGCCGCGGTAGCGATCCGCCGTGTGCAGGAAGACCACCCGGCCGTGGTGGGGATACTGCAAATCCGCCTGGTCGACGGGGGAGGCCTGGAGATCCGGAATATCGCCGCCGAGGCGGGTCCCGGTCGGTGGGTCCAGGCCGGGGGAGCAAGCGCGTGGGGTCCTGCCTTCCGGCAGGCGGGTGAGCATTGCGGCAGGCCTGTGGGGGTTGCGCCGTTGGCTGGCCCGCAGCGCGGGAGAATCGTGGTATTGTCCTGCCCTGTCGATTCCGGCGATCCTGTCGCCCTGGGGGTGGAGATTTCTCCGGCTGGCATTCTCGATGAGGTCCTCGCCGGCGAGCAGGCAGTGTCTTGGCGGACCGCGCTGCTGATGGAGTCTGCCGCCGGGAGCCTGCTTCTGGTTTCGTCCGGCGATCGGGCCGGCCTGGACGATGGTTCCGCCACGTCCGCCGGCGGGGCCGTGGAAGGGTCCGCCGACCTGGCGGGCGTATCGTTTCGGGTGGTCACCTGGCCGGTATCGGGCGGAGATCGGTTCCTCGCTTCTCCGAAGAACGTAGCCTTGGGGGGGATTGTGCTTGGGGTTCTCGCAGCGTCGGCGACGGGGCTGGCGGTGTGGCAGAGGTCGATTCTTGGCCGTGTCCGGTCCCGGGCGGGGAACATCGAGTCGATCGCCAGCCAGCTTCGCCAGGCGGTGAAGGTCAGCCGGGAGACCGAGGAGCGTTTTCGGGCAGCAGCGGAGGGAAGCCTCGATGCCTTCTACCTTCTTCAGGCGGAGCGCGACGAAGGTGGCGACGTGATCGACTTCCGGATCACCTACGTCAATCGCAGGGGGCTGGACTCGCTGCACAAGGGCGCCGACGAGCTGGTTGGCGAGCGGCTTTGCGAGGCGTTGCCCGTCAACCGGACCGGCGGGTTCTTCGAGAAGTACAAGCGCGTGTTCGAGACGGGAGAGTCGCTGGAGGAGGAATTCCCCATCTCCGAGCCGTATGTGAAGGCACGCTGGCTGCGACACCAGGTGGTTCCGCTCGCCGACGGCGTCGCCATCACCAGTCGGGACGTGACCGAGCACCATCGCGCCCACGAGAAGCTGAGTCGCACGATGCAGGAGCTGCGCCGGTCGAACGAGGCGCTCGAGCAGTTCGCGCACATCGCCTCGCACGATCTTCGCGAGCCGTTGCGGAAGATCTCCTCGTTCGGAACGTTGCTGTCCCGGGAGCTGGGCGATTCGCTTCCCAGCCGGGGCAGAGACTTTCTGGAACGCATCCAGGACGCAGCGGGGCGGATGGATCGCATGACCTCGGCACTGCTGGAATATGCGCGTGCGGGGAGCAGCGATCGGCTGCTGGAACCGGTGGACATGCGCCGACTGGCCGAGCAGGTCGTAGCCGATCTGAGCATTGCCATTCGCGATGCCGATGCGCGGGTCACCATTGGCGAGCTGCCCGAAGTCGAGGGCGATAGGGACCTGCTGTATCGGCTGCTGCTGAACCTTGTGAGCAACGCCCTGAAGTTCCGCAGTCCGGAACGTGGGCTGGAAGTGGAGATTGCCGGGGAAGTCCGTGGAGGCCGGGCAGAGCTGAGAGTGCAGGACAACGGGGTGGGGTTCTCGGCGGATGAGGCCCGTTTGATCTTCCGGCCTTTCCATCGGTTGAAGCAGGCTCCGCAGGTGGAGGGCACGGGAATCGGTCTGGCGATCTGCCAGCGGATTGTCGCGTGGCACGGGGGAGGGATCGAGGCTTTGGGGCGTCCGGGAAAGGGCGCGACGTTCACGGTTTGTCTTCCCGGGGCCGGGGGGGCCGGTGGCTGAAATCGCCGACTGGGTGCTTGCCGCTACTGTTGGATTCTGCTAGTTTTCTGATCTGTGTTGAGATGGAATAAGAGCAGGCCTAGGGTTTGATCGGGTATGAATCCCGGCAGGGTGGACATCTTGGTGGTCGAGGACGACCCCGATGACGTGATGCTCCTCGAGGAGATGCTGCGTCGTCGTGGAACGGTCGTTCGTATCGGCCAGGACGAGTCGGAAAGCAGGGGGAATTCTCCTGATGGTTCTTTCGGCGGGGCTGTCTTTGCGCTCGATCCCCAGCTGGATCTGGCCCATGCCCTTGCCCGGCTGAGCGACCGCGCCTACGAAGTGGTGCTGCTGGATCCGGGTCTGCCCGACAGCCAGGGCATGGAGACAGTCCGATCGATTTTCGAGCGTGCGCCGGATGTGCCCATCGTGATCTACACCGGCCAGCTTGACGAAGACACCGCCGTTCGGGGAGTGGAATACGGGGCGCAGGATTACCTGGTGAAGGGCCAGGCCGATGCCGACCAGCTGGTTCGGTCGATCCGGTTCGCCCGGGCTCGGACCCGCACGCTTCGCGACCTGGAGCGATCCCGGCAGCGGGAGTTGGGGAGTCTTTCGAGGATGCTGACGGCCGACGAGCCAAGCGTTGCGGCGCGGATGCTGGGCATGCAGTCGTTGAGTGAGTCGGCGCCGGGGACGTTCAACGAGTTGGTCGGACGCTACGAGAAGCTTCTGGACAACGCGCTGGGCCAACAGGTGCATCAGACCCAGGAAGAGGTCTCGGGGAAGCTGCGGAAGCTCGCCGAGGCGATCGGGTTTCTCAAGGGAGGCCCTCGCGACGTGGTGCTGATCCACACGGCAGCGTTGAAGCGGAAGCGGGAGATCTCCCCGACACAGAAGGTCAAAGCCTATTTTCAGGAAGGCCGGTTTCTCCTGTTGGAGTTAATGGGCGATCTGGCTTCCTTCTATCGCAGGTATGCGATGGGAGCGTCCCGGAGTAGCCCCGCGGCGTCCGATCGCCCGGAAGACTCAGAAGCGGACAAGGAGTGACACATGGGCAAGTTCGTGTTGAAACTGTACATCACGGGGCGAACGGAGAAGTCCGAACAGGCGGTGGCCAACCTTCGGCGTATCTGCGGCAGCGAGCTCGAAGGCCAGTACGAGCTGGCCATCATCGACGTGTTGGAACAGCCTCAACTGGCCGAAGACGACAAGATCATGGCCACTCCAACGCTGGTCAAGCAACTCCCGCCGCCGCTTCGACGGATCATCGGCGACCTGTCCGACAAGGAGCGGGTCCTGCTGGGTCTGGACCTCCAGGCCATGGACAACGACTGAGCCGCGGACCCTACAGGAGAGCCACATCATGAGTGAGAAACGCCACGGCGTGACGATGGAAGAATTCGAGAAGCTCACCACCCACATGCCCGGGTTCGATCTGATCACAGCCGGCGGACTTCCCAAAGGCAGGGCGACGCTGCTATCGGGCACGTCGGGCAGCGGCAAGACGATTTTCGCCGTCCAGTTCCTGGCGATGGGGATCCTCAAGGCCGACGAGAACGCGGTATTCGTGACCTTCGAGGAAAGCCCCGAGGACATCCGTCGCAACACGCGAAGCTTTGGCTGGGATATCGAAGCGTGGGAGAAGGAAGGCAAGTGGGCGTTCGTGGACGCCAGTGTCGATCCGGCCAGCGATGCCGTGGAGGCTGGCTCGTACGATTTCGGCGCCTTCATCGCCCGCCTGGAGCACGCGATCAAGAAGGTCGACGCCAAGCGCGTGTCGCTGGATTCCTTCGGGGCGGTGTTCTCTCACTTCTCTGATCCCGGCGCGGTGCGGCGCGAGCTGTTGCGCGTGGGCAACGCCCTCAAGAAGTTCGGCGTTACGTCGCTGCTGACGGCCGAGCGCACGGACGAATATGGCCCGATTGCGCGCTACGGCGTGGAGGAGTTCGTAGCCGACAACGTCATCATCGTGCGGAATATCCTGGAGAACGAGAAGCGTCGTCGGACCGTCGAGATTCTCAAGTTCCGCGGAGCGAGTCACCAGAAAGGCGAGTGGCCTTTCACGATTCTCCGCGGCGAGGGGACAATTGTCATTCCCCTCTCGGCGATTCGTCTGGAGCAGCGTTCCAGCAACGTACGGATCACCTCGGGGATCGAGGATCTCGACAGCATGTGCGGCGGGGGGGGGTTCTTCCGCGATTCGATCATTCTCGTCTCGGGGGCTACGGGTACGGGAAAGACGCTCACCGCAACGCACTTTGTCAATGGCGGAGCCGCCAACGGCGAGCGCTGCCTGATGTTCGCTTTTGAGGAAAGCCACGAGCAACTGTTCCGCAATGCCAGCGGGTGGGGCATCGATTTCGAGAAGATGCAGGAGGACGGGTTGCTGAAGGTGGTCTGCACCTATCCCGAGACAGCCGCCTTGGAAGACCACCTGATCATGATGAAGGACATGATCTCGGAGTTCAAACCCAACCGTGTGGCGGTGGACAGCCTTTCGGCGCTGGAGCGCGTTTCCACGCCCAAGGGCTTCCGGGAGTTCGTCATCGCGCTGACCAGTTACATCAAGCACCAGGAGGTCGCGGGGTTGTTCACCTCAACCACGCCGACGCTCCTGGGCGGCTCGAGCGTGACCGAGACGCACATCTCGACGATTACCGATTCGATCATCCTCCTGCGGTACGTGGAAATCTTCGGCGAGATGCGTCGAGGCCTGACGGTGCTGAAGATGCGCGGTTCGGAGCACGACAAGAGCATTTTTGAGTTCATGATCGACTCCAGCGGCATGCACGTGGGCAAGCCCTTCCGGAATGTCACGGGCATTCTCTCGGGACACCAGGCTCATGTTTCCGTCCAGGAGATGGAACGCCTGGACAAGATGTTCGGGGAAGACCCCGGCGCCTAGCCCTCGGCAAGGGAGTGTTGTCGGGCGCCGTCCGACCTGTTGTTTCGAACGTCCGGACCGAACGGGCCCGCAGCGCGTGCCGCCTGGCTGAACTCAGCGATCGTCGCTGATGGCCCGACGGGCACACTCGGCCAGCGAATCCAGGCCGAAAGGCTTCTGGAGGAACGCGTCGGGTCGATGCTCGCCCGACATCCGGCGGGCGACCATTTCCGGCGCATAACCGCTCATGAGAACAATGCGCAGGTCGGGCCGGATCTCCCGCAGCCAACGGATCGAATCCGCACAGTCACAGCCGGGTATCGTCATGTCCAGAAATGCCACGTCGACCTCGTCGGCGCGCTTGCGAAGCCGGTCGAGGCCTGCGGAGATCGTCCCGGCAGCCAGGACCTCGAAACCGGCCCTCTCGAGCATAAGCCTCGCCACCCGCTGAACGCCGGTTTCATCATCTACCACCAGCGCGACACCCTCGCCCACCCACGACTGCGTTGGCCTGCCGACCCGAACACGACGCGAAGCCGTCCGCGTGCTGGCTGGCAGAAACACCCGGACGGTGGTCCCCTGCTGGAGCTTGCTCTCCAGGCAGATCGCCCCGTGATGCGCCCGGACAATGCCCTGCACAGCTGCCAGGCCAAGACCGCGCCCCGTGAACTTCGTCGTGAAAAAAGGGTCCAACGCCCGCCGCGCGGTCTCTTCGTCCATGCCACTGCCCGTGTCCCGGACCTCCAGAAGTACGCCAGGCCCCTCACGGAACGTCTCAAACACTTGAGCGTGGCTGAGTTGATTCCGGTTGAGCTCCGCTTGGTCGGTGCGAATGGTGATCGTGCCCCGCGCGTTGTCCAGTGCCTCGGCTGCGTTCATGACCAGGTTCATCAGCATCTGTCGAAGACGGCTTCGGTCGGCGAAGATCGTCGGAACGGCTTCGCCGAGGTACGTTTCGATGCGAATGTGCTCGGGAAGTGACCGCTCCATCGATTCGCAGAATTCCGAAACCAGATCATTGATCCCGAACTCCGACGGCTTGACGTTGGCCTGGCCGGAGTAGGCGAGCATCTGCTCGGTCAGTTCGGCCGCCCGCATGGCTGCCTGCTTGATCTCCAGGAAGCTCTCGTGTGCAGAAGATTCAGCGGGCGTATCCATCAGCCCCAGATCGGCGTTGCCTACCATCGCCATCAGCAGGTTGTTGAAGTCGTGGGCGACTCCCCCCGCCAGCAGGCCCAGGCCCTCCAGGTGCTCGCTTTGTCGGACACGGTCCTCCAGCTTCCTGCGATGCTCCTGCACGTTCCGCAACTCGGTGATGTCGTCGAAGGAGACGACCACCTCCCTGCCATCGGGCTGCTCTCCCGGGATCAACTCGGTGCTGATCAGCAACCAGCGAACGTCGTCCCCCCCGGCCGGAACTCCGACGACGAGATTCTCGACCGGCATTTCCGTCCGGAACGTGGTGTGGATGGGATAGTCTTCGGGGGGCAGCGGGGTGCCGTCCTCGCGGACCGCCCGCCAGTCGTATTCTTCAATATTCAACCCGATCAGCTTGTCTCGCTCTACGCCAAGCAGTTCGCACGCCCGGTCGTTGACGAACCGCACGCCCTTTCCCTCGACTTGAACCATGATCGCTGCATGGACCGCGTCGAGCATGCGACGGACATGCTCCTCCCGCCGGCAACGCTCGTCTTCCGATCGTTTCTTCTCCGTGATGTCGATGCCCGAGGTCACCAGGCCGATCACCGTATCATCCTCGGTAAGAATCGGAGTCGAACCGATCCGCCACACCTGCTGGTGCGGGGTGGTCAACTCCCGCTGGCAGGGCCTGTGGGTCTCCAACGCCTCCCGGGCGGGGCACTCGGGGCAGGGCTCGTCCAGGTCGTACAGCGCCCGGTAGCACGTCTGGCCGAGGATCTCCTTGCGGGCCATGTCCAGGTGCTGGACCGTCGCCCGGTTGCACCAGAGGATCCGAAGCTGCGGGTCCAGGTAGAAGATCATCTCCTGGAGCGTATCGAGGATCAGTTCCTTGCGCGGGTTGGCGTCGGCATCCGCTTCGGACGACAGGTCCTGGAAGACCAGCACCGCTCCGTCGACGTCGCCGCGATCGTTGATGATCGGCGACGCACTGTCGCCCACGCGGCGGCGGTTCCCGTGGCGGTCGATGAGCACCATGCGGTCCAGCTTGATCGCCTTCTTGTTGCGCAGCACGTCGCCGATCGGATCCAGCACCCCCGCCTGGCCGGTGTCCGAAATCACCTGCAGGACCTCCCCGGAGGGCTTGCCCATCGCATCCCGATGGCGATGGCCGGTGACTCTCTCTGCGGCCTTGTTCATGAACCGCACGTTCCCCTTGCGGTCGGTGGCGATCACCGCGTCGCCGATGCTCTGCAGCGTCGTGTCGTACCAGTCATAGCCCTCCTGAAGCTTGCGCTGCATGCGGAATTTCAGCAGCGCCACCTCGATGGCGGTCTCCAGGCTTTCGCCCGTGAAGGGCTTGACGACGTACCCGAAGGGTTCGGTTTCCTTTGCCCGGCTGAGGGTTTGGGTGTCGGCGTAGGCAGTCAGATAAACCACCGGGGTGCCGAACCGATCGTAGATCTGCCGGGCGGCCTGGACCCCGTCGACCTTGCCCCGGAGCATCACGTCCATCAGCACCAGGTCGGGCTGGTGAGTCGACGTTTCCCCCAGGACCTCCTCGCCGCGAGACACCACGGCCGGGACGTCGTACCCCAAGCCCTGGAGCTGCGTCTGGATGTACCGGCCTACGATGGCATCGTCTTCGACGACGAGCACCTTCGCTTTCCCGCTGGGGGCACTGTTCATTGAGCTTCTCCCGGGCTGGTATCGAGGGGAAATTCCACAAAGCAGGAGGTCCCGTCTTCCCCTTCTTGCCCCATGCGGCCGTCTAACTGTTCGGCCAGGATTCCCACCAGTTCCAGGCCCATCGAGGAGGTGCCCGACTCCTCGGCGGGGTTTTCCGGCATACCGATTCCGTCGTCGCTGACGTGGAGGGTCGCGGTCCCGTCGCGGGTTTCCATCGAGACCCGGATCGTGCCCGGCCGATCGTCCGGGAATGCGTGCTTGAGTGCATTGCTCGCCAGTTCTGTGAGGATCAAGCCCAAGGGGATCGCCCGGTCAGGGCCGAGAGTGATTTCGCTGGGTGAAACGTGGATCGCTATTCGCTCCGACAGGCCGTAGGTTTGCGCCAGTCCATGGCAGACCGACTCGGCGTAGTCCCCGAAAGCAACCTGGCCGACCGAGGACCGATGCAGCAGCGAGTGGACCATGGCGATCGCACGCACGCGGTCTTCGAGGTCGCGCAGGGCCGATTTCTGGGAATCATCCCCCGCTCTGCTGACCTGCAGGGACAGCAGGCTGGTGATCGTCTGCAGGTTGTTCTTCACCCGGTGATGCAACTCCCGCAGCAGCACGTCGCGTTCTTCCACCGCCTGGGTGAGGGACTCTTCCGTGCGTTTCCGGCGGGCGATCTCCTGTCGCAGGTTCCTGTTGATTCGGCGCAGTTCGCGCGTCCGCCGGCTGACGAGTTCCTCCAGTTCATCTCCGCGCTGTCGCAGCTCGAGGGACCGCGTGCGCACCTCGCGAAGTTCCTGCATCGCTCGTTCCAGGCGGGCTGCCCGATCGGCATCTTTCCCGACGTCACCGGTGTGTCGAAAGTGATGGTTCGCGATTGTCTGCCCGTCGATGACGGCGTGGGGATGGGCAACAAGGGCCTCCAGCAGAGACTCCGGCGGGAATATCCTGCGGTCGTAGAGACAAAGCGCGCTGCACGGCAGGCCCGAGAGAATCTTCTCCGCCTGGCGTTCGTAGGCCAGAATGGTGTGCGGATCGACTCCCGCCTGCAGCAGGCAACCAAGCTCTCCTGCCAGGCGCAGCCCGGCGTAGCCCTCCGCCAAAGCAGCGTGAACCGCCTGCACAAAGCCCCGAAGAACCTCGTCCGGATCGAACCTGCCATCGCGAAGGTAGCCGAGTGATGGGTCGAGGAACCGGACCTGGCCGGCTTGCGTTGCCTGCTCCAGCCCGAGACGGTCCGCGAGATCCCGGTCGCTGGACTCGTCCAGAATGAGGATAGCCTTCTCCCCGAGAAGCAGCCCGTCGTTGACGAATGAGCGAAGGCAGGTATCTCGCTCGCCCAGATCACGATAGAAGAAACATGCGTGGCTTCCGAAACGAAAGCCTTCCACCCCCAGAGCTGTAGCCTGACTGGCCATCTCTCTTCCCGTCTGGAACTCCCGCGCCGGGTGACCTGCTGTTCCTGTCAGTCTCTCTGCTACGTCGCCCTGCCGGAAACGCCCCCACGTTCCGCCGCTGCAAGGCGCGCAGAAACAAGCAAAACCCAAAGGATATTGTACTTGTGGGCGGTGGTCTGGACAACAGGAAGGCGCTCGTGGGACCTCGCCCCGTCTTTCCCGCCACAAAGCTCGCCCGGGCGTGTTGAGCATAGGGACATACCCACCTTCGACGAAGGAGCTTGGCGATGACACGCACCGCTGCTGCTCATGTTACATTACTCATTCTATGTACATGCGTTACTTCGCTGCCGGCAGAAGAGGGCGACGCCATGCGAAGCGCACTGGATCCGCCTGCCTGGCAGGATGTGACGCTTCGCCTGGTCGGCGCGGTTCCGAGCAAAGACGAAGGGATCGGTGACGATTTACGCATTTTCCTGGCGACACGTGGGGAAAAATGGCGGCCCTACGCCATGGGCTTCTGCACTTTCTACGAAGCCGGAAAGCCGACCCACCGCGGCTTGATCATGGATGCCGAGGGCACGCTGGAGGCCGTCCGGGTCGATGGCAACGCCACCCGGCTGGAGGTGGCGATGGTTCTCAACGATGATCCCTGGGTTACCGGCGGCACGGCTGAGTACACTCTCGACCTCCGCCGTGAGGGAAACCAACTGACGGGCAGCTACCGCGGGGTGTTCCATCGCAAGGGCGGCAAGCACATGGGCCCCAAGGACGACATCCAGGTCGAGGGCAGGGTGACCGGCCGGATCGACGCCAACCCCTGGCCGGGCAAGGTGGACGGCCACAAGCCGCTCAAGCGGGGCGAGCATCCCCGGCTGATCTTCCGCAAGCACGATCTCAAGGCGCTCCGCAAACGGGCGGAAACCGAGGAAGGCAGGGCGATTCTCAAGCGTCTCCGGCTGGTGCTGGGCGGGGGGGAGGACATGCCCACCCGCTACAACCGGGCGAAGCGCGCCTATGGCGGGGGGAGCAAGGTCCCGCGGGGCGGGTACACGCTGTGGCACGGCATGGGTTTCGGCATGCTCTACCAGCTCACCGGCGAGCCGAAATACGCTGATCTTGCCCGCCGGTGCGTGGAGAAAGCCCGAAAAGGCCAGCGGGATCGCGATCAGCGCTACAGCTACGTTCGTCCGGGGGGCAAGTTGCGCGCGGGGTCGAGCTATGCCGCCATCGCCATGGCCTACGATCTCTGCTACGACGCCTGGGACGCCGACTACCGCAAGCAGCTCGCCCGGGAAATCCAGAACAAGGTGTTCAACACGCGGGCACGCAGGGGCAGCAAAGCGCTGGCTGAACCGGTCGCCGCCGGGCTGGTGTTCAATACCCTGGGCGGCCAGCATCATGTGTATTCGAACCATTACGGCGCGTGGAACGGCGGAGGGGGAACCGCCATCCTTGCGATCCTCGGCGATCCGGGTACCGACGACGAGGTCACGCTGCGGGCCCACCGCGTGTTCCTGCGTCGCGCCAAGCGGGCGCTGCAGGTGGGCTACGGCGACCGGGCGTATTTCTTCGAAGGGCATCACTGCGGAAGGCTGTCGTCCAACACCGGACTGGTCAGCTATCTCCAGGCGCTGAAGGTTGCGCTGGGGCTCGACTACGTGGAGAACTACCAACCCGCCGAGTGGCTGCTGACCAAGTGGCTGTATGAACTGCACCGCCAGAACGGCCGGCTGGTGAACAACCAGCGGGGCATGTACGCCTCGGGAGGGTTCGCCCGCGGGGGAATGTCCACGGGCGGCGATTTCTCCCAGGGGTTCGGCATCGTCACCCCCGAGCACAAACCGGCCGTCAAGTGGTTCTTCAACCACGTGGTCGAGCCCGGAGACGGATCGACCTACGACGCGATCAACTACCCGCACCGGGCGGTCTATGCGTTCGTCAATTGGCCGGTGGAGGTGAAGGAGAAGAACCCAGCCGAGATCCTCCCGCCGATCATCTACGACAGCAAGGCAAGCCAGTACAACTTCCGAAGCCGCTGGAAGAACGAAGCCGACGTGGTCATCAGTTGTCGCTACACGGCCGGGAAGATCTACTGTCTCGGGATGTCGCCCAAGCTCCCGACCCCGCGGGCGGGCGAGGTCACCCACGCCCGGTGGGGCGACGGCACGGCCGTGGCGTCCATGCGATACTCGCACTGGGGCATCGAGGGCACCAGTTGCCTCGCGGCGGATCATTCCGGCCTCAGCGGCGCCGACGTGCTGCTGGTGACGCTGCAGGCCGAGAAGCCCGTCGACGACCCCAACGGCCGGAACGTCGACGATGATTTCCAGCGGAAGGCGTTGCAGAAGCTGCTCAACAAGGCCAAGGCCAAGCCGCGCGACGAGGGCAAGCCCGTGATCCGGCAGTTCGAGCTGGACAAGGGTCGCCAGGGAACCGCCCGCCTGGCAGAGGTCACCTCCGGGCCGCTCAAGATCAACCTGCTGACGGTCATGCGCAAGGGCGAGCATCCCGCCATCTCTGCAGCCGGGGAAGGCAACGAGGTGGTCATCACCATCGGCAAGCGGACGATCCGCTACCAGGGCGGGCGGATCGTGCTTGGCAGGAAGGGCGGTACGTCCTCCGGCAAGGGCGCAACAAAGGGCGGCTGACACCCGTGGGAAAGGCGCCAGCCGCTTACGGCTGCATGTCTTCATGCTGCCAGAGGTAGTTCTTTTGTCCCGGGGTCGCCTGGGGCGGTGTCCGCCGGGGGTGGGGCCTGCGTTACCGGGCGGCCTGCTTGTCCTGGTCGCGCTTGCGCTCGATGATTTCCTTGGCGATGCTCTCGGGAACCCGGGCGTAGCGGGCCATCTCCATGGTGAACGTCGCCATGCCCTTCGAGAGGCTGCGGATCACCGTCGCGTAGCCGAACATGTTCGCCAGGGGCACCTCGGCGCGGACGATGGTGAAGTTCTCGCGCATTTCGGTTCCCAGGATGATTCCGCGCCGGCTGTTGAGGTCGCCGACGATCGATCCCTGGTACTCGTTGGGCGTCTCGACCTCCACGAGCATGACCGGTTCCTGCAGGCAGGGCTTGGATTTGTGGAACGCCTGCTTGAACGCGTCGACCGCTGCGATCCGGAACGCCATTTCGCTGGAGTCCACGTCGTGGAACGAGCCGTCGTCGAGGGTCATCTTGCAGCCGACGATCTCGTAGCCGGCCAGCGGGCCCTTTTCCATCGCCTGCTGGAAGCCCTTGGACACCGACGGGATGTACTCCCTCGGAATCCGCCCGCCGGTGATGTTGTCCTCGAACTCGTAGGGGTCCTCGGCGTCGTCGGGCAGGGGGATCATCTTGCCCACCACGTGGGCGAACTGGCCCGAGCCGCCGGTCTGCTTCTTGTGGCGGTAGTTGTACTCAGCCTCCACCGTCGGGGCTTCGCGATAGCTCACGTTCGGCGCGCCGACCGTGACGTTGGCCTTGTACTCCCGACGCATCCGCTCGACGTACACGTCGAGGTGCAACTCGCCCATGCCCGCGATGACCGTCTCGCCGGTCTCCGGACACGTGGACACGCGGAACGTGGGGTCTTCCTTCATGAACCGGTTCAACGCCTTGGCCATGCGGTCCTGGTCGGCGGAGCTCTCCGGAATCACCGACAGGCTGATTACCGGATCGGCCACGAAAATGCTCTCCAGCGAGAGGTTCACGCCCTCGCCGCACAGCGTGTCGCCCGAGGCGCAGTCCACGCCCACCAGCGCCACGATGTCGCCCGGGCGGGCCTCGTCGATCTCCTCGCGGTCGTCGGCGTGCATCCGCACGATCCGCCCCACGCGGAGCATCTGGTTCGTTCGCGAGTTGCGGTACGTCTGGCCTTTGCAGATCGTGCCCTGGTAGATCCGCGCGTAGCTGAGCTGGCCGAACGTTTCGTCGACGATCTTGAAGACCATCGCCACGGCCGGGGCGGTGGGATCGCAGTTCAGGGGCAGTTCGGCGCCTTCGTTGTCATGGTCGCGTGCGAAGGCGGTGCGGTCCAGCGGGCTGGGCAGGTAGCTGCAGACGGCGTCCATCAGCGGCTGAACGCCCTTGTTCTTGAAGGCCGAGCCCATCATCAGCGGCACGATGTCCAGGTTGATCGTCGCTTCCTCGATGGTCTCGCGGATCATCTCGAGGGGAACGTCCTGGTCCTCCAGCAGCAGTTCCATCAGCTCGTCGTTGTACATGCTGATCGCTTCGAGCATGTCGTGACGGGCCTGGGCGGCACGCTTGCTGTACTGGGCGGGTACCTCCGATCGCACGACCTTCTCGCCGCTTGCGCCCTCGAAGGTGATCGCCTCGAGCGTCACCAGGTCGATCACGCCCTCGAAGTCTTCCCCGGCCCCCATGCTCAATTGAATCGGCACGACGTTGAGCCCCAGCTTCTCGCGAAGGTCGGTAGCCACGCGCTCGGGATCCGCCCCCGTGCGATCCATCTTGTTGATGAATGCGATGCGCGGCACGCCGTAGCGCTTCATCTGGCGATCGACCGTCACCGACTGGCTCTGCACGCCGCCGACGGCGCAGAGGATCATGACGGCCCCGTCCAGCACGCGCAGGGACCGCTCGACCTCCACGGTGAAATCGACGTGCCCGGGCGTGTCGATCAGGTTGATGTTGTTCTTGCCCCACGCCACGCTCGTAGCGGCCGAGGCAATGGTGATGCCCCGTTCGCGTTCGAGGTCCATGAAGTCCATGGTCGCCCCGCCGTCGCCGCCGCGGACCTCCTGCATGCGGTGAATGCGCCCCGCGTAGAAGAGGATCCGCTCGCTGAGGGTCGTCTTGCCCGAGTCGATGTGGGCACTGATGCCGATGTTCCTGATCTTGCTCAACCGTTTCATGACAGCTGTCTCGCGTATATAGGTACAACGTTCCTGGTCAGGTAAGCCTCTGGGGTCGGGGCCGTGAGTCCCGCCATTGCCGGCGAACAGTCCAAGCTTGGCCCCCACGAAGGTGGGTCCCTCGTCCCGGCGTTTCGCCATCGAAACGCCTTCACCGCGACCGCTGCAGTATCGGGTCGGGGTGCAAAGGAACGATGAACTTACCACGAGAATCGGATCAACTCAAGAGGATAACTGCCCGAAAATCAGGAATTTCCACGGGCTGGCGACATTTTGTCAACAGGTTATCCACGCCACCAACGCCCGATGCCCCTCCCCGCCGATGCCCGCGCCGCCCGACTGCCCGCCCTGCGCACAATTCCAGCCAAAATCTCCGGGTTTCCGCGCAGGATCCCACGCCAGCCGGCAAATCACCTGCTGAAAGGGGGTCCGTCGGGGGCCCGCCAGAATGCGTTTGAGACCGGTCGGTCCCTGCGTCCGATGACCGCTATCCGTGATCTGCTGTCCGTGTAAGGAGGATGGAACATGCTCTCTCGTCGTCCCTTCGCCGCTCTCGCCCTTGTGCTCACCGTCGCTGCTCCCCTGGCCGTCGCCCACGCCGACTTCGCCTTCGTCGGCTCCTGGGCCTACGGCGCGGTCAAAGCCTATGACGTCGATACCGGCCAGTTCGCCCGCGAGTTCTCACCGTACACCGATCCAGCTCGGTCCGGCGCCACGGTGCGAGCCTTTACCATCCACGAGAACGACACCCTCGTCGCTTCCTATTGGGACCAGGCCCAGAAAGAGTCCGGCCTGCACGCCTGGGACCTGGCCTCCGGAAGCACGCTCTGGATGGGCTCGACAACCTCCCCCCTATACGGCTTCACCGATCAGCCCGACGGGACCATCCTTGGCTGCCGGTGGGGACGCTTCTGGGCTTACGGACCCCAAACCGGGAAGTATCTCGGCAAGGTCGACTACGCTCCACATCAGCTCGACGGCGTCTTGACCTCGGGCGGCCGAACGTACGTGTCCCATCGAGACACCGATGCCGTCACCTTCATCGATTCCGACATCTTCCCGGAATACTACCCCACCGACACCCTCGACGGCTGGGACCTCCTCGAAGGCAGCTGGTCCTACACGGAGGAAGACAACACCGTGTTCCTCGCCGACGCGGGCACCATCCGCCTTCAGAGAACCATCTCCACCTTCGACGGCCTCAGCGAGTTGAGCGTTTCCATCGGTTCCACCAACAACTCCGACGACGCAATCGCCAGTGTCTACCTGGATGGCCAGTTGCTCGCGAAGACACCGAGGAGGGGAGTCGGAAGGAAGACGTTGACGGCGGAGATCACGGATTCTTCGCTCTGGGACCTCCCGAACGCAACCCTCGAGATCCGCCTGGAAGGTCAGCCGGGCGATGAACTGGGCTTGCGTGACAACTGGGTGAAGAACGCACCGCTGGCCACGCCCCTGATTCACGACGATCCGAATACCGCCATCGATGAATCCGCCGGCCTGGACAACCCCCGCGGACTGCTCGCTGAGGATGGCCTGCTCTACGTAGCCAGCCGCTATAGCGGACAGGTCCTGCGGTTCGACATCGCAACGGGCGAGTTCGTCGATGTGTTCATCGGCGACGATCCCGCAACCGCCGCGGTCGACGAGTCCGGCGGGCTGGTCGAGCCCGGTTCCATCGCCGTCGGGCCCGACGGGCTGTTCTACGTCACCGATGGCCCGGGCAATCAGGTCCTTCGCTACAACGCCGAGACCGGCGAATTCGTGGATGTGTTCCTCGACGCCTCCGATGGCATCGTGGAGGTCAACTGGATCGACTTCTCCACCGTCCCCGAACCTGCGTCGCTGATCCTTCTCGGCGCGGGGGGCGCGGCGATGGCAGGCCGGCGCAGAAGGAAATAGGCAAGCCGTCCGCTCCGGCAGACGGCGCAGAACCACCGGCCGATTCGTCAGCAGGGGGAGCCCTGGCGGGTCGGCCGGTTACGTTTGTGACCGGCGGGTTTACGCCTGCCCCGAGCCGGCCTTCTCCGCTTCCAGCATCGCCAGCAGTTCGTCCCGGGCGGCCTCGGGCTTCACGCCCAGGCTCCCCAGAACCCGCAAAGCCACGCCGTCTTCCTCCGCCAGCAGGGCAAGCAGCAGATGCTCGGTGCCCACCTCGCCCGAATTCAACTGCCTCGCCTCCTCGATCGCGTTGCGGATCACGTGCCGGAAGTGCTCGGTCTGGGCAAGACTCTCAGCCAGCGGAACGTCCGGGCCCTCCTGCACCACGTCCTGCACCGTCCGGCGGACATCGCGCAGCTTCAGGCCCAGCTTCTCCAGCACGCGGTGCCCGTGGCCTTCGCGCTCGCGAACCAGCCCCAGCAACAGGTGCTCGGTACCCAGGTAGGTATGGTGCATCCGCTGGGCCTCCAGGCCCTCCAACTGCAACGCGCGCTTCGCGTGATCCGTGAAATGTTCGAACATGATCGCTCCTTACGGCTCCTGCGGCTTCAACGTGGGCGGCATTGTACGGGCAGGGCGACGGCCTGACAACCGCCCGCCTGCGACACTTCGCCCCAAGCAGCGTCAGGGTCGACGGGCCGCCCTCCGAAGCGTACCACAGGCCCATGCCCGCAGCCGATGACCTGACACGCACGGTGAATATCATCGAGGGGCTGTTCTGGCTGGGACTTGCAGCCGTCCTGCTCACCATCGCCCGGCGGAAAACCAACCGCGCCGACAAACTCACCGCGGCCGGGGTGCTGGCAGCCTTCGGGGTATCGGATTTTGTCGAAGCCCGAACCGGAGCGTGGTGGGACCCCCCGTGGTTGCTGGCATGGAAGGCAGCCTGCCTGGCTGTACTGGGCGTGTTGGCAGCCAGACACCTACGCAGAATCCGCCGTCGTCGA